>JARLGX010000032.1 GCA_031292575.1 Paludibacter sp. | reverse complement strand
TTAACTGGTTAAATGAAAAAACAAAAATTCAAAGAGCGATGAAAGTTAGATCAACTGCCGGATTACTTATTCATTTGTTTGGCAAAATGTCTATTGCTTTCGTTTATCTGATTTTTTAAATACTGATTCGCATAAATAATTTAAAACAATTAAAAATGAAAAAGAATATTGCCATTTTGTCGCTAATTGCGATTTTTGCTTGCGCTTCAACATTAAGTGCACAAACTGCTACAACTACAACTACAAAAACTGAACAAAAAGCTTGCTGCAAAGGTGAATGCTCTAAAGACAAAAAAAACTGCACAAAAGCTTGTGCAAAATCAGGAAAAGCATGTGCTAAAAAAACTAATGCTGATAAGAAATAAATAAAGAGCTGTACGGTAAAAACATTGCCCCGGTTGTAATAGACCCGGGGCTTTTTTGCATGTATAACTATTCACTCTATTTTTGTAAATAAATCATTCATAAAAACCCTATGTTTCAAACTAAAGTGGAAATTCCATTCTCTGAAATTAAAATTTCATATCAGCATCGAATCATGACATTGGGTTCGTGTTTCGCCGAAAATATAGGTCGAAAGATGAATGAAGTTTATTTCGACACGGTTGTGAATCCTTTTGGAGTTCTTTATAACCCTATTTCTATTCAAAAAAGCATAGAAATGTTACTTCAAAAGAAGCAATTAGCTGACGCCGATATTTTTGAATATAATTCTTTATGGCAAAGTTTTTCACACAGCACCTTGTTTACAGATATTTCGGCAGAAGGATGTTTGAATAAAATAAACCTTGTTTTAAATTCAGCCGCCGATTTTTTCACAAAAACAAATGTTTTGTTACTTACATTTGGCTCAGCCTGGATTTTTGAAGATAAGAAGAGTGGGAGTGTGGTTTCCAATTGCCATAAATTGCCTGCTTCAAATTTTACACGCCGCCGCTTGGAAGTGAATGAGATTGTTGACATTTACAGTGGTTTTTTATGTAACTTGCTGAATAAAAATCCCGATTTACAGATTATTTTAAGCGTAAGTCCTATTCGTCACTGGAAAGATGGTGCCACAGAGAATACAATTAGTAAAAGTACACTTCTGCTTGCTGTGAATGAATTACAGGAGCAATTTGAAAACGTTCATTACTTTCCGGCTTACGAAATCCAGATGGACGAATTGCGCGATTACCGCTTTTATGCTGCCGACATGCTGCATCCTTCCGATGTGGCGGTTGATTATATATGGAAGCGTTTCGCTGAAACTTATTTTGATAAAGAAACCCTTGCAATAAAAAAAGAACTGGAACACTTGGCAGTAGATTTGGCACATCGTCCGTTGCATCCCGATTCAGAAGCATCTCAGAAATTTATGGAAAGCATTAAAGCCAGTAAAAAAAAACTCCAATCTAAATATCCTTTTTTGATAAAAAGGTTATAACCTTATATAGACTTAGTTCACAATTTATTAATCAACTTACAACCGTTGATGCAAAATTGTGACCATAACAATAAATTTTTATCTTTGCGGTCATGAATCTGTTGCATAAAGATATAAAGACCTACGCTTTTTCGGAAATGTCCCAACAATATTCCGATTTTGCATTGAAACGGATGGAAGATACTTACCGGAATGCTAATGGTGAGTCAGATAGTCCGCATCGACACGATTATTATACAATTATCTTTATTGAAAAAGGCGAAGGAATTCACTTTGTAGATTTCACCGAATACAAAGTTGAAGACCGCACCATTTATTTTATTTTGCCCGGTCAAATGCATCAGCTCATTCTCACTGCCGAACCAATTGGTTGGGTAATAACATTCACCGAAGAATTTCTGATTGCCAACTCCATTCCCGAAAAGATGATAAACGATATTTATCTTTTTAATGATTATGGTCAATCACCTCCATTGCCTATCAATGAGCGCGATATGCCAATTTATAAAAGTCTGGTTACACAAATGGCCTACTTTGCCGAATCGTTGGAAACTTATACACTCGAAGCAGTGGGTTCACTGGTTAAACTTTTTTTAATCCAGAGTAATAATCATTGCTCGTTGCGAAAAAGTAATAATCCGCAGTTAATTGAAACCAGTAATCATATTTTGCGCACGTTCAAACAATTGCTGAATAAGAAATACGCCACAGCTCACATGGTTTCCGATTATGCTGACGAACTGGCCGTAACCAGCGATTACCTGAATAAAACGGTAAAAAACCTGACAGGCAAATCGGCCAAAGACCATATACAAAGTAAGCTGATTACCGAGGCAAAGCGTTCGTTACTTTTCAGTAATATCAGCAACAAAGAGCTTTCTTATGAACTTGGATTTGATGAATCGGCACATTTCAATAACTTTTTTAAGAAAATTACCGGTCAAACTCCCTCCGAATTTCGAGCTTTAGCGCGTCAGTCCTGATTTTTGCAATCATTCACCCGATTTCGTTACTTCGCGGGGCATTTTGCTGCCGTACCTTTGTCGTATCAAATTAATTATAAAATCAGAGGAATGAAAACAATATTGCACAAATCAGAAACGCGCGGACATGCCAATCACGGTTGGCTCGATACGCATCACACATTTAGTTTTGCTAATTACTACAACCCCGAACGCGTACATTTCGGAACATTACGTGTTTTGAACGACGACAGGGTTGCTGCAGGCGAAGGTTTTGGAACACATCCGCACGATAATATGGAAATCATTTCCATTCCGTTATTTGGCGATTTGGAACACAAAGACAGCATGGGCAATCACGGTGTAATCAGTACCGGCGAAATTCAGGTAATGAGTGCCGGTACAGGTATTTTTCACAGCGAGTTTAATAAAAACAAGGATAAAGAAACCCGCTTTCTTCAAATATGGGTTTTGCCTAATAAAAAGAATGTAACACCGCGTTACGATCAGATTTCGTTGTCAGAAATAGAAAAACCCAATGAGTTTTACCAGATACTTTCGCCCAATCCCAACGATCAGGGTGTATGGATTCATCAAAATGCCTGGTTTCATTTAGGTGATTTATCCGAAGGTTGGGAAGGAAAATATGAATTGAGAGATAAGAATAATGGCGTGTATTTCTTTGTTATTGAAGGAAATGCGACCGTTGCCGGACAAGCATTGACCAGAAGAGATGGATTGGGAGTCAGTGAAACAGAATCGATAGAAATTGCAGCCGGAACGCTTACCAAATTACTGGTTATGGAAATACCTATGAAATAAGAAGTTTATTTAGTAAGGAGAATATAAAAGAATAATTTAATTAATAATCCCGTCATTGGTAAGATGTCCTTTGACTTTTAGAACAAAAACAATATGAAAACAATTAAACAATTTTTTGGAACAGACCAACAATCATGGTCATTATTAGTAATACGTCTTGCTTTAGGCGCGGTAGTTTTACCTCACGGCATGCAAAAAGCACTTGGACTTTTTGGTGGTTATGGGTTTTCTGGTACACTCGGATTTTTTCACTCTATGGGAATGCCTTATTTAATTGGTACACTTGTAATTTTAGCCGAATTTGTTGGAAGCATTGGCCTCATTTTGGGTTTGGGAACGCGCTTTATGGCTTTCTCGGTAGGATTAACCATGGCTGGAGCCTCTATTCTGGGCGGTCACATTCATAACGGATTCTTTATGAACTGGTTTGGACTGCAAAAGGGCGAAGGCATTGAGTTTTTTATTCTTGCCGTAGGGTTGGCCATTGCCACATTGATTGGTGGAAGTGGTAAGTTTTCGTTTGATAATTTGATTTCAAAGAAATTGAACTAATTCAAATACTCATACATTTTAACAATAATCGGCTGGATTTCATTTTGAGATTCAGCCGATATTGTATTTCAATACATTAAGATTCAGCCGATATTGTATTTCAATACATTAAGATATGATAAATCTATTAAGGTTAATTTTCTGCCTATTTATCAACAAAATATGAAAAATAGAAACAAATATTCTTTAGAATTGTTTTATAAAAAAGAAAATAATGTAGATTTTTCCCTTTCCCTTTTTCAATCTTTTCGGTCGCTGAAAAATGACTATTTCAATATAAATAATTGATTTAAAAATAACTTTAAATATTTATATTATGAGAAAAGAATGGATTTTAGTTACAATGTTATGCATTTTATCGGTTGTCTTTGTTTCGTGCAACCAAAAAAAAATGCAGGTGAAAAAAGAAATTGTAATAGCAATTATTCCGAAAGTGGATAATGCAGTTTTTGACCAGATAAAGCAAAGCGCAATGGAGGCGGCCAGAGAGCTTGGAATAGTAGTGACGTGGGAAGCTCCAACTTCGATTGATGGAAGAAAACAGAAAGAAATTATTGAAAATCTGATTCATTATAAAGTGGATGGGATTTTGATTAGCTGCAATGATGCCGAAATGCTGAAAGCGCCAATCAACAGGGCAATTAAAGCCGGAATAAAGGTAGCAACATTTGACTCTGACAGCCCGTACAGCGATAGGATTTTCTATATTGGAACAGACAATAAAAAAGCCGGAAAAGTATGCGCCGAAACAATGATGAATTTATATAATAAAGCGCATAAAACACCGAATCAGATTGTTATTCTAAGTGCCGGGGTAAGTGCTCAAAACATGACGGAAAGAATCTCCGGATTTAGATCAGTGATTACTGACGGAAAAATCTCCAAAGTACTTTTTTCGTTAGAAATGCCTGATTATGGAAAAGAATTATTAACCTATGAATTAAACCATAACAATAAAATTAACGGAGTACAAATGGTTTGGGGTGTGCCTGCTTTGAATGGAGTTGATAGTTTCCCTGCATTGATGAAATTTATGAAAAGGGGAGGTGTTTCTGTGTTTTTTGATGTTTCAAGACCATTACTAAAATACATTATGGAACATCCCAATTGCGCTACAATGAAACAGGATTTTCATTCCATGGGTTATGATGGTGTAAAAAATCTATACAATGTAATTGAACAAAAACCTTATAAAATGGAGATTCTGTATGATGTGAAAGTAATTGACCAACATAATGCGGCAAAAGAGCTGGACAGTATATAAATTAAGACTATCAAATGCCGAAATAAACAAAGAGCCTCAGTGGGTATTTCCATTGAGGCTCTTATTACGATTTAATCTAACTATCAAACTATTATAAATCGGTAATGGGTTTGTGCTTAGGAACTAATATTTTCATTACAATCCATGCAAGCAAATAAGCGAATGCACAGAGTCCAAACATAATTCCATAAGCCGTTTGTACATGACTCTGAACCAATGCTTCTGCAGCATTTCCTGCAAGATGTTGAGCGGTTACAGCAGCATCTCCGATAGCTTTAAAGTGGTCGGTAAGTCTACCTGCGAACTGTTGAACCAATACACCACCAATTCCACCTGCAAGACCTCCAATTCCAGTAACTGAACCAACTGATTTTTTTGGAAACATGTCTGATACAGTGGTAAATAAGTTAGCCGACCATGCTTGATGTGCTGCAGCTCCAATACAAATTACAATTAATGCATAAATATAAGCATTACTCCCAAAATGTTGAACATTACCAAAGTAAGGAGTAAGGATTAATACAAAAGGCAGGGCGGCAATAATAAGCATTGCTGTCATACGTGCTTTGTAAGCTTCCATCCCTTTGTTCATAAAAAACATTGGGAATCCACCACCAGTAACACTTCCGATAATTGCAACTGCATACACTGCAAACAAAGGAATCATAATGGCATGACCTTCCATGTTAAATTGTTGTTTCATAAAGTCGGGTAACCAAAACAACAAGAACCACCAGATACCATCGGTCATAAATTTACCAAATACAAATGCCCAGGTTTGTTTATAATTAAATAAACGGTACCACGGAACTTTCGTTGCAATTTCATCTTCATTGGAAACAACAACATCCTCATCGTCGCTGTGTATATAATCATATTCCGGTTTTAAAAGGCGCTTTTGTTTTTTTGGAGTTTCGTATAACCAATACCAGAAAACCAACCAAATAAGACCAATTACTCCTGTAATTAAAAAAGCCATTTGCCATCCTTTTATGGCGCCGTTAAACCAAACTGCATAAGCAATTGCCGGAACAGCCAACGATGCAATCATAGCACCAACGTTAGATCCTGAATTAAAAATACCTATTGCTAATGCTCGTTCTTTTTTTGGAAACCATTCGGCAATGGTCTTATTCGATGCCGGAAAGTTCCCCGCTTCACCAATACCAAATAATGAACGAATCACGGCATGAACCACTGCCAAACTTCCGGCAAATGCATTTAGAATACCGAATAATGACCAAATGATTAATGATAATGCCAAGCCGAGTTTTGTTCCAATTTTATCAATTACAAAACCGGCAAAAAAAGTCATTACGGCATAAAATCCAACAAACCACGATGTCACAAGTGAAAAGTCTGTGTTTGTCCATGCCAAGCCACCTTCGGCAAGAGGTTTTGAAAACAATGGTTTCAGATAACCTATTACCTGGCGATCCATGTAGTTAATTGTAGTGGCAAAGAAAAGTAACCCAACAATTGTCCAGCGGTAACTTCCAATTTTCTCTACGGTTGATTTGTTCATAAGAAGAATTTTAAGGATAATTTATTTGAAAATTATTTACGTACTTTTTGAATAATTGCGAGTACGTCACTACACAATTTTGTTATTCCTGCCCAGTCACCAGCTTTCATCATTTCGGCAGGGAAAAGGTTTGAACCCATACCCACACACGTTACACCTGCATCAAACCAGGTTTTCAAGTTGGCTTCTTCGGGTTTTACGCCTCCTGTTACCATGAGGTTCGACCATGGCATTGGAGCTTTTAATCCTTTTACAAAGCCTGCACCCAATACATCGCCGGGGAACACTTTGCAAACATCACAACCCATTTCCTGAGCAAAACCAACTTCAGATACCGATCCACAACCCGGTGCATAAGGAATCAGACGACGGTTAGCTACTTTAGCTACTTCCGAGTTAAAAAGGGGACCAACAATAAAGTTTGCACCCAATTGGATGAATAGAGCTGCCGTTGGAGCATCAACCACCGAACCAATGCCCATAATCATTTCGGGACATTCTTTCGCTGCATATTTTACTAACTCACCAAATACTTCGTGAGCAAAATCGCCACGATTGGTAAATTCGAAAGCACGAACGCCACCATCATAACAGGCTTTTACTACTTTCTTGGATACTTCAATGTCGCTATTGTAAAATACCGGAATCAAACCGGTTTCTTTCATAGCTGTAAGAACTTGAATTTTACTGAATCTCATTTTATTTAATATTACCCCCCAACCCCTAATGGGGAGGAAGAAAAGTTAGTATTATTTACCCCCAACCCCTAAAGGGGAATAAGAGATATTAGTATTTTTGATATTTACAACTACCCGGATTTCCCATAAAAGAATTAATTCTAATTTTGTCCTTTAACTAAAAATATTGAGAAGGACAATTATAATTCCCCTTAGGGGTTGCTTTATCTTTGAACCCGTCCGCTGGCATCACCGCCTGCTAATGCTTCTACTTCCTCAATTGATACAAGATTAAAGTCTCCGTTTACGGTGTGTTTCAGTGCTGAAGCTGCAACAGCAAATTCTAATGCTTCACCTTGATTTGGTTTGGTCAACAAACCGTGAATAATACCACCTGAGAATGAATCGCCGCCACCAACACGGTCGATAATTGGATCAATATCGTAGCGTTTTGAGGTATAAAATTCTTTTCCATCATAAATCATTGCTTTCCAACCATTGTGAGTTGCCGAAAACGATTCACGCAACGTTGAAATTACATAGTTGAAATCAAATTCTTTAGCCATTTGAGTAAAAATACCTTTGTAGCCCTCAGCGTCAGTATGTCCGCCTTCAACATCTGAATCGGGTTTAAAGCCCAAGCAGAGTTCAGCATCTTCTTCATTTCCAATACATACATCTACATATTGCATCAACGGACGCATGATTGATTGAGCTTTTTCCTTTGTCCAAAGTTTCTTGCGGAAGTTCAAATCTACCGAAACAGTAACGCCGTTACGCTTCGCTGCTTCACAAGCTAATTTGGTCAATTCAGCAGCACTGTCCGAAATGGCAGGTGTAATTCCTGACCAGTGAAACCAATCAGCACCTTTCATAATTGTATCAAAATCGAAATCTGAAGCAGTTGCTTCAGCAATTGATGAATGGGCACGGTCATAAATAACCTTACTTGGACGCATGGATGCTCCTGTTTCGAGATAATAAATACCCACACGATCACCTCCACGGGCAATGAAATCTGTTTTTACGCCATATTTGCGCAATGCATTTACTGCCGACTGTCCGATCTCATGCTTCGGCAATTTTGATACAAAATAAGCTTCGTGGCCGTAGTTTGCACAGCTCACAGCAACATTTGCTTCTCCACCTCCATATACAACATCAAATACATCCGATTGAACAAAACGTGTGTTGCCGGGAGTTGATAGACGGAGCATAATTTCTCCTAATGTTACAATTTTTTTACTCATTGTTTTTTGTTTTGTAATATTGATTGTTTTTTTTAATTGGTCGACCAAAAGTACTATTTTATTTTAAATTAAAAACAAAATTAGTTCATTTTAATTCTCATATTGTTCAAAAAATGACATCTTTAGTGAACTAATTGATTGGGATTTAAAAATTAAAAAAGTTTTTTGCGTTGTTGTAGCTGATATCTTCAACCATTTTTCCAATAAAGTCTAATTCCTGATAAGGTAATAATCCGTTTTCAACATCATTCCCGATAAGATTACAAAGTGTACGACGGAAATATTCATGACGAGGGTAGGATAGGAAACTGCGTGAATCAGTTAACATACCTACAAAACGACTTAGCAATCCAAGTACCGAAAGTGAATTCATTTGCTTTTCCATACCATCTTTTTGATCCAAAAACCACCATCCGGATCCAAATTGAATTTTTCCGGCAACGGTCCCATCCTGAAAATTTCCAATCATGGTTGCAATCATTTCGTTATCGGCAGGATTTAAATTATAAAGGATAGTTTTTGTAAGTTTATTTTGAGAATCCAGTCTGTTTAAAAACTTCGACAATGCTTTGGCGGTATTGAACGATCCTATAGAATCGAATCCGGTATCTGCACCTAACTGATTGAACAAACGGGTATTATTATTACGAATAGCACCATAATGGAATTGTTGAGTCCAACCTTTTTCCCAGTCCATTTCGGCAAAAATAACCATCATGGCCGATTTGAATTTAAGCACTTCGCTGTGAGTGAGTTCTGATCCACCATATACTTTGTTGAATATTGCTTTAATTTCAGCATCGGTATAATCTTCAGCATAAAATTCTTCTATGCCGTGGTCGGATAGTTTGCAACCTTGTTCGGCAAAGAAATCCTGACGTTTGCGTAAAGCTACAATCATATCGTCGAAAGTTGAGATTGTAACCCCTGATACTTTCGAAAGTTGTTCTACATAAGCACGAAAATTTGCCGAATCATCTACTGCCATTGCTTTATCCGGTCTCCAGGTTGGCAGCATTTTTACTTCAAATCCATCTTGTTTGGTTTTAATATGGTTTTCAAGCGTATCAATCGGATCATCAGTTGTACAAACGGCTTCTACTTTGTATTTGCTCATCATATTGCGAGCAGAGAATTCGGGTGTTTGAAGTTTAGCTGTACATTCTTCGTAAATTTCGCGGGCTGTTTTTGGAGAAAGAAGTTTCTCTACACCAAAACCTGTTTTCAACTCCAAATGAGTCCAATGGTATAATGGATTGCGCATTGTGTAGGGAACTGTTTCCGCCCATTTCTCAAATTTTTCCCAATCGGAAGTGTCTTTTCCAGTGCAATATTTTTCGTCAACACCATTTGTACGCATAGCACGCCATTTATAATGGTCGCCACCTAACCAAATTTCAGTCAGCGTTTTAAATTGATGGTCGTTAGCCACCATCGAAGGAATTAAATGACAATGATAATCAATAATTGGTTGGTTGGCAGCATGTTCGTGATAAAGGCGTTGAGCTGTTTCAGTTTGCAATAGAAAATTTTCGTCTAAAAAGTTTTTCATAACAATATTTGTTTATTTGCAGTTATTTTTGAATGAATATTTAACCTGTTTAAGTATTAATAAGTGGTTAAAACCGTATCATAATAGATGAAGTTTTTAATTTTAAAATCATTTTAATGACCAGTTATTATGTTTTTGAATATCTTTTTCAAGAAAAATTTAAATGTATAAACTGTAAGTAGTTTAATAAGTATTTGTAAATTAAATACATATGAGTATTATTATTTAAAAATACTCGTTCCGTGTTCGCCCACGAAGATACAAATAATTTTATATTTACAAAATATGTGCTATTTCAATTTTAATTTATTACTTTGTGTACGGACACGGAACATGATTTTTTAATTTTAATATCCTAATAAGTCTAATTATGTATTTTAAAGATTGATACATAGTTCGTCTAAAGACGATATAATAATAATTTTTTTAAAAGAGAAAAAAGTAAAAATAAGTCAATAACTCATAAATGTGTGCTCAAATTTGCATAAACATGAATATCTTTTGAGTTTTGAGACATATTTCTCACTTTTTTGTATGAAAAATATCCTATTTAGATTAAATAATTTCCTCACTTTTGCTTTCGATAACAACAAACAATATTTTTTTGTATTAATGAAGCCGTTTATAAAAAGTCGGTCAGAATCATAAATTAAACATATCGAATTAAAAACATTTTTACGTTTAACATGAAACACACATTTTTAGTATTTGCATTTTTATTTTGCGTTATTTCTTCATGGGCTCAGTACGCAACTATTACAGGTACGGTAATGGATTCTAAAACAAAAGAACTATTAATCGGAACAAATATGATTATAAAGGAAACAAAACAAGGTACAATCTCCAATATGAACGGGAATTTCATTATTCAAGGTGTTCCAGCTGGAAATGTTACCCTTTCAGTTTCTTATATGGGGTATAATACCCAAGATATTCCGTTGGTAATGAAAAAAGGTGAAACCATGAATTTGAATATTTTATTAGTAGATAAATCTTTGCAAATGGGTGAAGTACTTGTTACAGCTCAAGCACGTGGACAGCAAGCTGCTATAAACCAACAACTAAACGCTTCGGGGATCGTCAATGTAATTTCAACCGAAAAATTACAAGAATTGCCTGATGCTAATGTTGCAGAAGCAATTGGTAGGTTGCCTGGATTGATGACTCAAAGAGAAGGTGGTGAGGGTCAAAAAATAGTGATACGAGGGCTGGAACCAAAATACAACACTGTATCTATTAACGGCATGATGGCTCCTTCGACTGACCCGAATGACCGAAGCACAGATTTAAATATGGTGGCTTCAGAAATTATAGGCGGAGTTGAGGTTATGAAGGCAATTACAGCTGATAAAGATGCTGACGGTTTGGGTGGGACAGTTAATATAATTCTAAAAGATGCTCCAGAAGGGTTTAAAGCTACTGCCAATGTTCAAGGTGGATATCATCAGCAAATTAATGGTATCGGAGATTTAAAAGGAAGTATCTATTTAAGCAATCGTTTTTTTCATAATTCATTGGGTGTAATTTTAACTGCGAGTACAGAAAAAATGGATAGAAGTAATGATAAAATGAATGTTGCATATTTGGTTCAGGGAAATCCGGACATTGCGAATGGAGAAACTTTTGTTCGTCCGTGGCTTGATAAATTATCATTAGAATCAAATTTGGTGACACTTACCCGTAATAATGTAAGTCTGAATATGGATTACGTTATGGGAGGCACCAAAATAAAATTTACAAATATGTTAAGTATGATGAATACTGATGAGTTTTTACGCGAGAAGCAATATTCATTGGGAAATCAAACTTTGCAATTTTTTCAGGAAGATTCAAAAAATCTGAACATGATTCTGTCTAATTCGCTCGAAGTTTCACACAATTTTTGGGGTACAGCGTTTGATTATGGAGCAGGTCGATCCTATTCGGCTCAAAAAACAGGGTATGATCATCAATTAGATTTTCGGTTACAGTCACCATTTCCTAATACAAGCAGCCTCTTATTTCTTAAACCTCAAGATGTACCTGCGCCAGGGAATGTGAATGATAATATTAATAATTATTATTTGTATAGTGGAACTTTCGATCAGGTTCAGGCACCTGAAACAGAATTGAGCGCCTGGCTGAATTGGAAAATGCCATATAAAATTAATGATAAGGTAACTGGTTTTTTAAAGTTCGGAGGAAAATACCGTCAAAAAGACCGAAACAAGGATAGTTCTCGCGATTTTGCACGTTTCGATATCGCCGCAACATTAAATCAGGCAAAATTAAATTCTCCTGACCTGGCGTTGAATTCCGGAGGAAACTTAATAGGGATAAGTAGTTTTTTGGATAATAATTTCAAATCAACTAATTTTTTGAATGGACAATATCCGTATTTGAATGTAGACTATGCACTTAATCGTAATGCAGTTAGTGATTTTTATACCACAAACAAAGATTTATATGCAAACATCATGACTACCATGATTCAAAATGATTATAAAGGTCACGAAGAATCGTATGCAGCATATATTATGACGGAACTAAATATAGGTAAGTGGCTGACATTTACACCCGGCGTACGATACGATTACACCTACATGAAATACGGTGGATATAGTGGCGATAACATTCCAAGTGATTTGACGAAAGAAACAACCGTGGCATATACCTGGAATGATGATACCAACCGATATGGTTATTTACTTCCGGAAATTCTACTACGGTTGAAACCGGCATCCTGGTTTGATATACGTTTAGCTTATACTCAAACCTTGTCGCGTCCTGATTATGATCTATTAGTTCCTCGTACTCAAGTTACTGCATCACAACAATTTGTTGCCTATTCACGCACCAATCTTCTTCCGGCAAAATCGACTAACTACGATGCAATATTTACATTTTACGATAAAAATTGGGGGCTGTTTACCATTGGCGGGTTTTATAAAAAAATTGATAATTTTATCTATGTTCGTAGAGCAATCCTTATAAAAGGCTCTGATACCGATTATAATTTATTCGGTTTATCGCCAACATTGAACGGATTCACGATTCAATACCCTATGAATAATCCTCATGCCTCATACTTGTGGGGTGCTGAATTTGATTTGCAGACATCGCTTAAAAGTTTGGATGGATTCTGGAAAGGAGTCGTGTTTAGTGGTAATATGAGTTTTATGAATTCACGGACTCAATATAATCAAACTTTAATAGAACGTACTGTGAATCCAAATTATGGAAAACCAGGCAACACATTAGGTCGTTTTATAAATATTAATGTTGATACAACTTATACCGATCGATTATTAAAGCAACCTTCAATGTTAGCAAATGCATCTGTCGGATACGATTATAAAGGTTTCTCAATCCGCATTTCATATAGTTTCCAGGATAATATTTTAATCACCCCTCAGCAACGTACAGACGCTGCAGATAAAGAGTCAACGTTGGGTTTTTCGAAATGGGATTTGCAGGTGAACCAGAAAATAAACAAACATATCAGCATTTTCGGAAATATGTCCAACATTTTCAACCAACCTGATGTAAGCGTACGAGATATTACCGGTTTCACAACTTCAATGGAGTACTATGGGTATACGGCAAACATCGGGGTTAAAATATCATTATAATTCAATGAAAATAGAAATAAAATACATTTTTCAATTTTATAAATAACCAACAATTTAAATTAAATTACATGAAAAAAAAATTATTTACTTTAGGTCTTGCTATTGCATCAATTTTAAGTGCAAGTGCAGTAGTTGTAATTACTCCAGATACTGGAGTTAATACAGATGCAATCCAAAAAGCAGTAGATGCTAATCCGACAGAAACTGTCTTCGAGTTACAACGAAATGGGGTGTATATTATGGACAAACAATACATTTTTACACGTGCCATCACGCTGAATGCACAGTCCGGAACAGGGGCAATGCCCATTGTAGATGTAGTTACCGATCAAACCGGAGCAAAACCATCTCAGGTATTTGAATTTCAAAATAATTTGACCTTAAATGGAATTTATTTTAATGGAAATACACGCGGTGGTGGTATTGTTTCTCATATGTTCAGGGGAATTGCTGCAAATTTAACTGTAAATATCAGCAACTGTTATTTTGATTTTCAGGAACAAACTGTGGTACGCTTAGATAATTCAGGCTGTAGTGTTACTTTCAACAATACAATATTCAGAAATATATCTCAACTTGCTAATATTGATAATGGAAGAATTGTTGATGGGAGAGGAAATGCTGAAAATACTTTTATCTACCAAAATTGTACATTCTATAACATTACCGGTCAGCCTTATCGCTATTCAGGTACTACCTCAGTTATTAACCAAATAAAGGTTGATCATTGTACATTTTACAATTCAGGTTACAGAATGTGTCTTGACGAAGCTTTAAATGGAATTTATACAAATAATATTATGGCAAATTGCCATTGGAAAGCTAATTTTTCAGCTGATAATGGTGTTACTCCTCCAGCTGTTGTTACAGGTGTAATTTATATTGATTCTTTAAAAACTGCTGCAGATCCTACTCGGAGTTTCACGGTTACAAACAACAATATTTACGATACTCCTAGCATGACTGCCGCTTACGCTGCCAATCAAATTAAAGTGGTAAAAAGACCATTTACAGCAGCGAATGACCCCTGGTTAGCCAATAATCAGTTAACTATTGGCAATAATATAGCTGAAGTATTGACTTTTAGTAATGCACCAGCAATGCCTATTGGCTTTATCAGTGCCTATTTTGCAGCATCCGGACTTAGTTCGTTTAACACTACCGCAAATCAGAATTTTTATGCAGAAGAACAAACAGGAATTGATGCACCTGACGTTACTACTCCATTTAGTTTTGCTTATCCGGGAACTGCACTCTCTGCTACTGCATCTACTACAGGCGGTCCACTGGGTGATCCACGTTGGGCACCTGCTACTTCAACAGGATTAAACGATGTTACTTCAGTAGTCAAAATTAATGTGTTTCCTAATCCGGTGGTTGATTTCATGAATTTGACATTTGGTGAAAATGCATCTGTAAAAGTAAATATCTATGATATGCAAGGACGTACTGTACATTTCGATAGGGATTTTCGAAATGTTAACTCTGGAGAAACTATTCAAATTGATTTACAAAGTTTGAGTTCAGGGGTTTATTTATATTCAATTCAAGCAATGGTTAATGGAAGTCTAAAACTATATAATGGTAAAATTACCAAATAAATATAGCTATATATTTCAAAATTAAAAGTTTAATTGTTGATTTGTTTAAATTTTATTCCCGTTGACTTTAACTTTTAAGTCAACGGGAATTTAAAAACCCTTTTCCATGCAAAAGCGACATTTCTTATTCATTATATTCCTAATTTCCGGTTGTTTTATTCGTATTTCTGCTGGAAATCTTACATCAAAACAATCAGAAATAACAACCAACCATCAAAACAAGTTGCAGCAACGATCAGGGAAAAAATACCTGAACGCTTTCTATTATCGGGCGCAAATGTACACCATGGTTCCAAGCCAGATAAAGCAAGACATGAAATGGTTGGCTGATGCCGGAACAAATGCCATCACAATTGCCGTATTGGAACAGGATTTTGACGCAGCTTCTGAAAATATCCAATTCATTATCAAAGAGGCAAATAAAGTAGGAATGGATGTAATTGCCACTCCTTCGCGTTGGGGTGGTATCGTGGCTGGAGCGCCCAAGGTTCCGAGCGTTTTTACCATTCGTAATCCTCAAACATGGGTGTTGAATAAAGATGGATCAGCTTTCGACACGCCGATTTCCGGCAGAATCAGCAGTATTAACAGTGAAGAAACTTATCAGTTTGTACAGGATTTAATTGATAAGCTTTTTCAGAAATGGAATTTTAAAGGTGTAATCTGGGACGAGCCGAAAACAATTAGCCTGGATTATTCGCCTGCAGCCATTCAAAAGTTTGGAAATAACCCGACCATGGATCAACAAATACAAGCCAATGTCGATTTTTATTCCCGAATAAACAAACACATCAAAACCAAATTTCCCGACAAAACGACTTCTTTCTTTATCTACGCCAGTTTTGATGATGAAACGATTAAGAAATTGGCAAAAATTCAATATCTTGATTATTTCGGCGCCGATGGCAGACCGTGGAATGAAGCTGATGGCGGACAGTTGGAAGAAAAAGGAAAAACCTTGTTAGGTAATCAGGGTCAGCGGTTTATCGATGCAGCTCATGCCAACAATATGAAATCCATGTTATTAATGGAAAATCACAATTTACCAAAGTCGAATATTCCTTTATTGGAAAAAGGCATGCCCGAATTATTAAAAATGGATATTGATCAACTGATTTATTATTACTATCCGCGAAACGTGGAAGAACCGGATAGAACCATGAATATTATTAAAAAGAATTTGAAGAATTACAGGTAAAATACGATTGAAAAGTCGCAATTTCTCCTTTATACTTGGCTGACAATTATTTACACATGAAGATACTTTATTTTATATTGCTTTCCCTGGTTGGATTTTATCCGGTGGCGGCTCAGAATATTTCCCCTGAATCAGCAATACCCGACCATCCACGCATATTGATGCTTAAAGGAGAAGAAACCCTTTTGAACAAGCAGATTGCAGAAAATGAAAGTTGGAGCAGCATCCAGAAAAATGTACTGATGGGCGCTGACAGCATTTTGAAGCAACAACCGCTTAAACGCATTCTGATTGGCAAACGACTTCTTGATACGTCGAGGGAATCATTGTTCCGTATTTTTATGCTTTCGTATGCTTTCCGCACCACCAATAATGAGAAATATGCTAAGCGTGCTGAAAAAGAATTACTTGCAGTATGCAACTTTACAGATTGGAATCCAATTCATTTTTTAGACATCGCTGAAATGACCACGGCTGTTTCTATTGGCTACGATTGGTTGTTCGATTACCTACCCCAGCAATCAAAAGACATTATCCGTGAGGCAATTATAAATAAAGGATTAATGCCGTCGATGAATAATGAATATAACAGTTGGTTGACCCGCGATAATAACTGGAACCAGGTGTGCAACACCGCCATGGCTTATGGAGCGTTGGCAGTTTGGGAAAACAACAAACCACTTGCTTCGGAAATTCTCAATCGTTCCGTTCAATCCATAAAATTGCCCATGGCGGCTTACGGCCCGGATGGCGCTTATCCCGAAGGATATGGCTATTGGAATTTTGGAACAAGTTACAACGTACTCTTTTTGAGTGCTATTGAAAAGATTTTTGGAACTGATTTTGAACTCAGTAAAATTCAGGGATTTATGCAGTCGCCAAACTATATCATTAACATGATTGGACAAAAGGAAAAGCCATTTAATTACGGTGATAGCGGTGGCGATTTGCGTCTGAATGTATCTTTATTCTGGTTTGCCGACAAATTGGAGAATCCAGGTTTGGTACGTTACGAACTTTTGCAATTGCAGAATAAGAAGAATTACTTTTTCCATGCTGAAAACAGATTCTTGCCGGCTTCAATCATTTGGGGCGCGAAAATGGCCTTAAAAAATGTGCCATTGCCAATCGAAAATATGTATGTTGGACGCGGAGAAACTCCGGTGTGCCTTATGCGTTCAAGCTGGGATGAAGAAAAAGGAATCTACTTAGGTGTAAAAGGCGGAAGTCCTAAATCAAACACACACAACCATTTAGACGAAGGTTCATTTGTAATGGATGCCATGGGTTTGCGTTGGGCAATGGATTTTGGTCCACAGTCGTATAATACTATCGAAAGCAAAGGCATTGATTTATGGGACAACTCACAAAAAAGTCCGCGTTGGACGATATTCAGGTATAATAATTTTGCCCACAATGTTATAACAGTTGATAATCAATTGTTTGATGTTACGGGAAAGGTTGAAATTGTAAAGTCATCGAACAATCCTGAATTTATGTTTGGGGTTTTGAATACCACTGCAATGTATGCTGGACGGTTAAAATCGGCCAAACGCGGATTGGCTATTGTAGATAAGAAATACGTTCTGATACAGGACGAGGTTGAAAGTTCAGATAAACCGGTTGTAATTCAATGGCGAATGGTAACGCCGGCAAAAGCAACAATTATCGGGAATCACATTGAATTGGAACAAAAAGGGAAAAAAATGCAATTGGAAGTGATTGCGAATGTTCCGGTGAAACTTAAAACATGGAGTACCGCGCCAACAACCGATTATGACGCCGAGAATCCGAACACAATAATCGTAGGATATGAAGTTCAGTTGCCCGCTCATCAAAAGGAAACTTTACGCGTGAAATTGCTTCCGGAAAAGACAAATGAAGAAAAAACAGTATTAAAACCAATTGATGATTGGAAGTAAATTGAAGGATATATGAGAAATATTTTTGTATTATTTTTAGGTGCCATCGCCACCCTGACAGTTTCGTGTTCAACACTTGCGGAACGGAAACAAAATGAGGTCAAAAACATTTGCAATAAAGTGGCGGACTGGCAAATCGCCAATCAGCCGAATGTGATTCACAATGACTTAGACTGGACAAATGGCGCTTGGTATAAAGGTTTGGTTGAATGGGCTAAACTCACCAATAATAAAGCATACTTTGATTTTCTGATGAATCAGGGGAAAAAGAATAGCTGGAATGTGAACAAACGAATTTATCATGCCGATGATATTTGTGTGGCGCAAATGTATATCGAGTTATTCAAAAAGTTTGGAAATCGTCAAATCCTTGTTCCTACCATCGACCGGTTGGATTATGTAGTTGATCATCCGTCAAAAGCTCCGATGCAAAAAACGGATTCGATTGGAAAAAACGAACGTTGGTCATGGTGCGATGCATTGTTTATGGCACCGCCGGTTTACGCTGCCATGTACACTTTAACCGGTAAAAAAGAATATATGGATTTTATGGAATCCGAGTTCAAAACCTGCACCGATTCATTGTTTGACACGAAAAACAAACTTTATTACCGCGATAATGCCCGTATAAATTTAGTAGAGCCAAATGGAGCAAAGCAGTTTTGGGGACGTGGCAACGGATGGGTGTTTGCAGCTATTCCCAACATTTTGGATAACCTGCCCAAAGATTATCCAAACAGACCGTACTACGAAAATATTTTCAAAGAAATGGCCGGCGTAATTTTAAAACTCCAGGACTCAAAAGGTTCGTGGCATGCCAGTTTACTCGACCCTAAATCCTTTCCAATGCCCGAAAACAGCGCGTCAGCATTTTTCTGCTACGGTTTTGCATGGGGCATACGCAATGGCTTACTCGACAAGAAAGTCTATATGCAACCAACCATAAAAGCCTGGAATACGCTCACTTCTTATGTCAATGACGAAGGAAGGCTGGGATATATTCAACCTGTAGGAAATGCTCCGCGTATCGTTGATGGAAATTCTACCGACGTGTATGGTGTGGGGGCGTTTTTGCTTGCCGGCACCGAAATGTATCAATTATATGCAAAAGATTAATGTTCTTTTTTAAAGTAATCCGCTCCAAAAGCATGTGATAAAATAATCTTGTTCACTGTTTTTTTGTTTCTTACATTAATCATTATCTTTGTCAAAAAGTCACGTTTTATGAATCTGAAGTCTTGTTTAGTTGTTCTATTTACCACTATACACTGTTTTGTCATGGCGCAAATACAGCCTGTAAAGTATGTAAATGGAATGTCTACCAATAAGATAAGTGCTATTTTACAAGACAAATCCGGTTTTTTGTGGTTAGGCACCGATGATGGATTGGGACGTTTTGATGGGTACGGATTAGAATCGATATTTAATTCAGATTTATCCTCCGATGAAATAAATTCATTATACAACGATTCAAAAGGTAACATTCTGATAGGTACACGTTTTGGAGCTTACTCTTACAGTCAGTCTGATAATACGCTGAACCCGATTTCGCCTATCGACATGAAAACCTATGTAAATTCCTTTGCCGAAGATAAGCAGGGAAATTTATGGGTAGCCACAAACCTGGGCGTTTATATTTTCAACTCCGCTCATAAATTAGTTCGCAGGTTGTCCCTTTCAAAAGGATTATCCGGAAATAAAATCAGTGATATTCAGCCTGTTGCCGGCAACGAATTCTTAATTGCCACTGAAAACGGACTGGATGACATTGTTATTGATAATTTCAATGCCAGCACATCCATTTCTGAAGTGCCACTTCGAATAAAAACGCTGATAAAAGGCGGCAATGTTCACAATATTTTTATAGATAAATATCAATATGTGTGGGTATGTATCAATGAGATAGTGCTTAGAAAAAGTGCCAAAGAACTTTTATCGGATAAGCCTTTCACCAAAATGATTGACAATACCGAAGCTATTTGTGTTGCCGGAATTGGAAATGAAGTATGGTTTGGCTCTCGCGGACAAGGAATTGTTCGGTTCTCGTTGGAAGAATCGGGTGTTCATCCCAACCAAATTGAAACCTGGTGGATTGACAAAATGAACAAAAGTGAAATCAAAAACACCATTATATCTATTTTTCAGGATAAATTATCGAATGTATGGATTGGAAGTTTAGACGGATTTTACGTTGTCCCGACTCCTAAGAAACCGGAGTTTCTAAGCATTAAGAATAGCCCGACCAATGCCAATACACCTTCTCACAATACCATTTCGTCGATATTGACCGATAAAGATGACAATGTGTGGATGGCAACAGCTAACGGAATTGATAAATTTCGCTGGATAAATAAATCGGCAAATACCTATCAAATCACACGGTTTTTGGATAATGAAACGCCTACAAATCTTATCCGTGACAATAAAATTCAAAATATAATTGAGATTGAACCTAACGTGCTTTTATTGAGTACGAAATCGACCCTGCGTTTTTTTAATATTAAAACTAAGCGATTCTATAGCGATGCTACTTTGGAAAAACAACTTAACAAGTATGGTTTGCGATATGTAAACTCTTCTTGCAAAGATAAGTTTTCTAATGTCTGGCTTGGTTTTACCGAAGGCGGCATCGGAGTTATTAAAGCGAAAACAAATCAGTTATATAAAATTCAATCTTCCGAGTTGGACGAAAGTCGGCACCGGAGTATTATTTGCGATAAATCCGGTGCTATTTGGTTTAGTTCCGATGAACTGGGGTTGTTTTGTTTAACCACCACCGGCGATAATTTCAGTGTGAAAAGTTTACGAAACTATCCCAACCAACTCTTTGGGAATGTGTTTATTACTGCTATTCAGGAATACAAAAACGGAAATATCCTGATTGGAACTTCAAAAGGAATTTTCATGCTGAATACAAAGCAAAATACAGTTAAACCGCTTCAAAACGAAAGTTTGAAACAAGGGTTTTATGTAAAAGGATTTCTGGAAGATAAACAGGGAAATATCTGGGTAAGCACCATCAAAGGCATTTATAAAATCAGGAACGAAAAAGCTGAATATTATGAACCCATTCCGAACGCGTTTATCGCTAAAGCCCAATACATATTTGGCGAAACAATCAGTCATGATGGATCGGTTTTTCTGGGTGGCGTAAGTGGACTGATTGTATTTGATCCTCAAAACATACATCCCGATACGTTTGATGTAAAACCATGTATTTCAAGATTTTCAATTCTGGGGAAACCGCTTTTTGTCGATGACAAACACATTTCAAAAGACATTAATCAAACGCAGGAAATTACCCTTACCTATCGTGATTTTCAATTTTCCATCGAATTTTCGTCCGTTCAGTTGTTGGACGCTCAATCTACAAAATATGCCTACAGGTTGCTTGGATTCGATTCTACCTGGGTTTATACAGATGTTCAACGCAGACTGACTTCGTATTCAAATTTAACTCCGGGCAACTACCAATTCCAGCTGAAAGCGACCAACAGTTCAGGTATATGGATGAATAATATCCGAACACTGAACATTAAAGTCCTGCCCGCGCCCTGGAAAACCTGGTGGGCTTACTCGTTGTATCTTATCTTTTTAATAATTGCCGTAACCATTATTTCACGTTCGATTTTTGCTTATAAACTAATGAAGCAAAAAGAGGAAATGACGCAATGGAAGATACGCTATTATCATAATATTCTGAATACCATTAAAACGCCACTCAGCTTATTGCATGCTCCGTTAACGAATATCATCAGCAACTTTGACGAATTACCTGCCGATAAAATCAAAGAAAGTCTTTACGTCATTCAAACCAATGCCAAACGGTTATCGCACTTTGTCAGGCAATTAGTTGAGTTCCGCAAGATTGATATTGGGAAAGCAAGTCTGAAATTAGTGGAGTTGGATATCATTCAATTTTCAAAATTGGTGTACGAAACATTTAAAGCGTTGGCTGATGAAAAAGGGTTGAATTTTACTTTCAATACCAATGTTACAACTCAATTGGTGATTGTAGATGCTGAAAAAATTGAAATGGTGCTGTTCAATTTGCTTTCGAATGCCATTAAATTTACCAATCAGGGAGGAACTATTCAGTTTAATTGCACGGTGGATGCCAACGATAATAAAATATGGATTTCCATTTCAGACAGTGGCATTGGCATTGCCAAAGAAAATCACGAACGGATTTTTGAACGTTTCTGGTCGGAAGACCTGACAAGTTCAAATTCACAATTGCGCGGTACAGGCATTGGTTTATCCCTGGTAAAGGATTTTCTTGAATTGCACGAAAGTAAAATTTCGGTTCAAAGTAACCCGGGTCAGGGGAGTGAGTTTAAGTTTTTCATTTCAATCGGCGAAAGTTACCTGCAGAAATTACGGGCAGTTCAACCCGTTGAAAAATCCGAAGTTTTCCCGTTGTACACCACCCAACATATTGGAATTGAGAAACATGCTTATGTATTGTCCAAGAAAAAGAATAACACCCATTTGCCACTGATTTATTGTGTTGATTCCGACGAAAATTTATTGCAATATCTCAAAAGTGAATTGGGAGATATGTTTCAAATTGAAGTTTTCTCAACCATACCCGATGTGAAAAAAGCCATTCAGGTGAAGCACCCCGATTTAATCGTATCCGAAATCATGTTTGTGAATGTTACCATTGGTTACAACTTTTGCCAGGAGCTCAAAAACGATTCATTTACAAATCATATCATGGTCATTATGCTTTCGGGATTGAGCTCGGAAGATGATAAAATGCAGGCGTATGAAAATGGTGCCGATGCCTTTGTCAGCAAGCCTTTTGATGTTTCTTTCCTGAAAGTACGCATACAATCTTTGTTGAAAATGAGGTCGAAAGTGAAGGAAAGGCTTAAACAGGAACTGATTGTGAATCCGAAAGAAGTAGAAATATCCGCCGACACCGATTTGTTTTTATCCAATACAATCAACCTGATTGAAGAGCATCTTGCCAATGAGAATTTTGGAGTTGACGAGCTGGCCGAAAGCCTGAATATCACCCGTTCAATGCTTTACCGGCGTTTTCAAACCTTAGTCAATCAATCGCCGGCTGAATACATAAAGCAATTCCGGTTAAAACGAGCGGCTTTGCTTTTAGAATCGACCACTTACAATGTAACCGAAGTGGCTGAGAAAGTAGGCTTCTCCGATGCCCGGTATTTTAGCAAGTTATTCAAAGAACAATTTGGCGTCCTTCCCAAAAGCTATTCTCTAAGCAAAAAGTTAAAGCAATAACAAACAAACATGACTATGAATTTTGATTACAAAGGTATTTTTTATTTCAAAAAACACCTCTCTGTTCCCCCTTCGGGGGTTAGGGGGCTTCTATTACTCGCCGTTTTCGTTGTGCTCATACATCCGGCCAACGCAATTGATTATAATGTAAAAGCATTCGGCGCAAAAGGCGATGGACTTACTATTGACACGAAGGCAATTCAATCAGCCATAGATAGTTGCACCGTTACGGGCGGAAGGGTTGTTTTTGCTAACGGTCAGTTTGTTACCGGAACCATTTATTTGAAAAGTAATGTCACGCTTTTTGTAGACAAAGGTGCCGGAATTATCGGATCTACCAATATTGCCGATTACCCGCACAATCAACTCGATTTTCGATTTTTTGGTGATACGTGGGTTTCACAGTCATTAATTTTTGCTCGTAACGCCGTGAATATCGGGATAGAAGGCACCGGAACAATCGATGGCCGTGGCAGTTCATTTAAGGTTAAAACTAAAATTAAGCCCGACAAATACAGGAACCGTCCCTACCTGTTGTGGATTGCCGGTTGCCAAAAAGTAAGAGTAACTGGGATTGAACTGCGTAACTCAGCCATGTGGATGCAGTCGTACATCCGCTGCGACGATTTGCGCATTGAAGGCATCAACGTGTTCAACCATTCCAATCACAACAATGACATGATGGATATTGATGGCTGTCGAAACGTTGTTATCAACAACATTATTGGTGATACAGATGATGATGGAATCACTTTTAAAAGTACTTGTGACAGGATTTCAGAGAATATCGTTGTTTCCAACTGCGTGCTCAGCAGTCATTGCAATGCGTTGAAATTTGGCACAGAATCCACGACCGGGTTTCGCAATGTAAGCATCAGCAATTGTGTTATCCGTCCTTCGGAAATTAAAACTAATATTTCGGGTTCGCCGGAAGGCACTGCAGGACTTGTGCTGGAAATCGTTGATGGCGGATTAATGGAAAATATTAATATCTCCAGTTTAGTCATTGACAGTCCGCAAGTTCCTATTTTTGTTCGATTGGGCAACCGCGCCCGAAAACATTACGCGGAAGCACCTCAACCCGGAATCGGAAAAATGAACGGAATTAATATTTCCAATGTAATTGCCCGTTCATCAGGCAAATTCAGTTCGTCAATCATGGGTGTGGAAGGCGGGAACGTTGAAAACATTACCTTGTCGGATATACATTTTATTGCTACGGGCGGTGGAACTGCCGAAGATGCGGCAGCAAAAGTGGAAGAGTTGCCCGCCGAATATCCCGAAGCTACCATGTTTGGGTACTTGCCTTCCAGTGCATTGTATGTACGTCATGTCAGAGGGCTTAAACTCACGAATATTACTTTTGATCTGAAAAACAGCGATGCCCGTCCGCTTATGGTTTTCGACGATGTGATTCGTGCAAAAATCTCCGACACTTTTAAAACCGGCATTCCGGCTATTGATCTGCTAAAACAAATACATTGTACTGATATTGAACTAAAATAACCAACTAAAATGACAAAAATAAAATTCCTATTCATGCTTTGCCTGGCGGCAATTATTCATTCAACCGTTTCGGCTCAGGGCATTAGTTCTGAGAAACTTATCAAAGCTATAAATGAAATGGCAACGTATTCATCTGACGTGGTGTTGGATAAAGATGGCAAATCGCGCTGCGATTATAACTTAATTGATGGCAAATGGTATCCGTACGAAGTGCCGTGGCACACGGGTCAAATCATTCTTGGACTGCTCGATACGTATAAAATTACGGGCGATAAAAAATATTTGGATGCCGCAAAAAAAGCCGGTGACTGGTGGATTAGTCTCGAAATCAAAAATGATCCAAGGTTTGCAGGTATGATCAGGGCGGTTCATGGCGACGATGTTGGTGAAAACCAGGTGGTATTTGCTACCACTACCGATGGAACGCACGGCCTTTTTGAACTGACAAAAGTAACCGGTGATAAAAAGTATGCAAATGTGGCAACTTCAGCAATTAAATGGTTGAAAAACAAGATGTACTATCCCGAAAAAGGCGTTTGTTATGATTTTGCCGACATTAAAACGGCTGAAATATTGAAAGATAACAGTCCTTTTCATCCCGATAAAAAAAATCAGGATTTATATGATGTTGCCCGTCCAAATACCGAAGGATCGCCGTTTAAAGACGTTTATGAATATACCGGAGATACTGTCTTTTTGAATGCCTATATTCTTCTTTGTAACAGCATTTTAGACAAACAAACTCCCGAAGGTGCCTGGATGAATTTTACGCCGAATAGCATCGAAAAGAAATCTTTTCATCCGCGGTTTAATCTTTGGTATGCCGAATCATTGCTTGATGCGTATGACCTGACAAAAGACAAAAAGTATCTGGAATCAGCCGCCCGCACGGCACGTCTTTATGCCGGGGTTCAAACAAAAGATGGTACCATTTATTACGATAATTTCCTGAATGGCAAGTCCGATAAAAGTTCCGTGTGTGGCTCTGCTACTGCATTTGCCGGAATTATCTGGATTCGGTTGGCAGGATATGGATTTACTGAATTTATTCCGAATTACGAACGCAGTGCCAACTGGTTGCTTGTAAACCGGTTTAGCCAAACTCATCCCGATCCGAATTTGCGGGGCGCTGTGATTGATACCCGTGTTCGTTCAAGAAAAGGTGAAAATACAATTACCCAACGCGATGTAGGAACTACATTTGGTATGCGGTTTCTTGCTGCCTATTATAATTTGAAATTTAAAAAGTAGTTTAAAAATCAAATAGATAAGCAATTACACATGAATACAGTTAATCCAAAAACAGGCAATTACCGTTACCGGATTCTTGCTTTGGTTTTCATGGCTACCACCATCAATTATTTCGACCGGAGCATTATTGGAGTTATGGCTCCCATTTTACAAAAAATGTTCGACTGGTCAAATAAAGATTATGCCG
Source organism: Paludibacter sp. (assembly GCA_031292575.1). Classification (GTDB taxonomy): domain Bacteria; phylum Bacteroidota; class Bacteroidia; order Bacteroidales; family Paludibacteraceae; genus Paludibacter. The sequence goes on along the minus strand of JARLGX010000032.1, from coordinate 53,452 downwards.
CCATAATGGTTTCGTTTAAAATAGCCTATGGTGTCGGATTATTATTCATGGGAAGTATTATTGATCGTCTCGGAACAAAAGTCGGATATACTATTTCCATTGTGGTTTGGAGCATTTTTGGAATGTTACATGCTGCTATCCGTCCGGCATTCAGTTTAATTGGTTTTATAACAGCACGTTTCGGATTGGGAATTGGCGAGTCGGGAAATTTCCCTGCCGCAATAAAAACAGTCGGTGAATGGTTTCCGAAAAAAGACCGGGCTTTTGCAACCGGTATTTTTGATGCATCAACCAGTGTTGGAGCTATTATAGCACCTTTCGTAGTTGGTGCAATTGTTTCTGTTGAAGGAAAAAACTGGCAAATTCCGTTTCTTATTACCGGAGTGCTGAGTTCTGTATGGGTATTTTTATGGCTAATAACTTACCAAAAACCGGAAGTCCATCCTAAAGTATCAAAAGAGGAATTGGCTTATATAAACAGCGATTCAGAAGTAGAAACCAAAGAAAAAATCCCATGGTTAAAGCTTTTGCCTAAACGGGAAACGTGGGCATTTTCGTTAACCACTGTTACTGATGGTGTTTGGTGGTTCTATCTTTTCTGGGGAGCTAAGTTTCTTGGCGAACAGTTTGGCGTGGACATTAAAAATATAGGAATTCCATTTCTCATTATTTTTGTAATGGCCGATAGTGGCAGTCTCTTAGGAGGTTATATTTCAGGAGCTTTAATCAAAAAAGGCTGGTCAATTAACAAAGCCAGAAAAATTACCATGTTGGCCTGTGCCATTATTATTTTACCTGTCACTTTTGTACCGGTAATTGCCGGCAAATGGCTTGCAGTCTTTTTAATTGGTCTGGCTGCTGCGGGTCACCAAGCCTGGTCGGTGAATGGTTATACATTAGTTTCAGATGTTTTTCCGAAAAAAGCAACTGCATCCGTTATTGGCATTGGTAAAATGATTGGAGTGGCTGTTGCAATAATTGCCGATATTGCTTTGGGTTCGGTTTTAGACACAGCGAATAATTCGGGCTATTTCTGGGCTTTTGTTATTGCCGGTTTATCGTATCTTTTCATTTTGGGATTTGTACATTTACTTATGCCAACAATGACTCCATTAGACGATAATCTGAAATCTATTCATTCAGAATTTTCAAATTCTTAATTTCATTCAAAATAAATATTATGGAAACAATAATTTCAGAAAACAAACAAGTACTTGGTAAAAAAGCAGCTCAACTTGGAGCAGAATTGATTCGTAAAGCTATCTTGGAAAACGGAGAAGCCAATATTATTGTCGCAACAGGTGCTTCACAGTTTGAAATGTTGGGCGAACTGGTAAAACAGGACATTGATTGGTCGAAGGTCAGAGGGTTTCATCTTGACGAATATATAGGAATATCAGAATTGCACCCGGCTTCATTTCGCAACTATTTAAAAAACAGATTAGTAGATATTGTTTCACCTATGGAATTCAATTATGTAAATGGAAGTGACAATCCGAATGAAGAATGTGCCAGGTTAGAAAAAATAATTACAAATCACCCGATTGATGTGGCTTTTGTGGGAATTGGCGAGAATAGTCATTTGGCATTTAACGATCCTCCTGCCGATTTTGAAACTGATTCAGCTTATTTGGTCGTAGAACTTGATGAAGCCTGCCGTCGCCAGCAAATGGGCGAAGGCTGGTTTCCGACAATAAATGATGTTCCCAAACAAGCCATAAGCATGTCAATCAAACAAATTATGAAATCGAAAAGTATTATTTGCAGTGTGCCTGATTTACGAAAAGCGGAAGCCGTAAAAAAAATGATTCAAGACGAAATTTCGCCAGAAGTGCCGGCTTCTGTTTTAAGAAATCATCCGGCAACGTGGCTCTTTCTGGATAAAGATGCAGCTTCATTGATATCAATCAATTAAATTCAAACAACCTGTATGAGCATTCTATATACGTCATTTTTAGTTCTTTTCAGCATAATTGCCATCATATATTTAACGTCAAAATTAAAGCTGAATGCCTTTATTTCGCTTTTCACAGTATCCCTGTTTTTAGCAGTTACAGCACTTCCTCATGCTGATATTTTCAAAATACTGAAAGACGGGTTTGGAAACACAATGGGCTCCATCGGCTTGCTGATAATATTTGGGGTGGTCATTGCCGTGGTGCTCGAGAAAACAGGTGGAGCTTTGAGCATTGCTAATTATATGCTTTCGAAAACGGGTGAAAAACATGCTCCGGCAGCACTCGGAATGACAGGTTTTCTGGCGGGGCTTCCAATCTTTTGTGATTCGGGATTTATTATTCTGAGTGGCTTGGCTAAATCGTTCAGTGCCAAAACTAAAATAGCTATGCCATTTATTGCCATTGTGTTAGCTGTTTCGCTTTATTCTGTTCATTGTTTAGTGCCCATTCATCCGGGAGCGTTGGCTGCTGCCGGAATCATGAAAGTGAATCTAGGGCATTATATCATTGCCGGAATTATTTTTGCCATTCCGGGAACATTGGCGGCTTATTTCTGGACAAAAGGAATGACAAAAAACAAAGGATATATTCCCGCAATAATCGATGAAGAAAGCCTTGAAATGGATTCACGAAAACTTCCCTCGGTATTTTTGTCGTTATTGCCCATCGTGGTTCCATTGTTGCTGATTGCAATTGCTGCATTAATGAGTGCATTTGGGTGGAAAGACCAGAATTTCGTATTTAAATCCATTCAATTTGTTGGTCAGCCCATTCTGGCACTCTTTGTGGGTATTATTTTTTCGCTTTTGCTGTTGTCTAATACAACCGTCAGCCATTTGAATTCCATTTTAGAAGCTGCCATCGAAAAAGCAGGACCCATTTTAATTGTGGTTGCCGGTGGTGGAATGTTTGGAGTGGTGATAAAAGAAACGGGAATTGGTCAGGAAGCAGGATTATTTCTGAGCAAAACAGGTTTAGGTTTAGCCGTTCCTTTTCTCATAACATTTTTACTAAAAACCGCCCAGGGTTCATCAACGGTTGCCATTATAACAGCAGCTTCGTTTATCGAACCCATGCTTGCAATGTTGGGATTGGACACTGAAATGGGACGATTGTTTGCTATTCTGGCAATGAGTGCCGGTTCGATGATGATTTCACATGCCAACGATGCCTATTTCTGGGTTATTACCAAATTTTCGGATATGGATTCCAATATTACCCTGAAAGTTTATTCAACGGCCACAATTGTCATGGGAATTACCGTGTTTGCCTGTATTTGGATTGCTTCATTATTTATTCTTTAAATTAATTTCAAATGAATGCAAAAGATTGTGTTGATCAAATTTTCAGGGCGGGCGTAGAAAGTGTATTGCCCGATAAAATGATACACAAAAGTCTTAAAATAGAAAACAATATTCTTTCCATTTATGATATTTCTATCCCGCTCGATAAAATTAAGCGGATATTTGTAATCGGTGCCGGCAAAGCAAGCGCGTTGATGGCCAAGGAAGTGGAATTGATATTGGGCAATAGAATTACGGATGGACATGTTATTGTAAAGCACGGTCATGGTTGTGAACTGGCAAAAATTCAGGTTACCGAAGCCGGACATCCAACACCCGACAATTTTGGATTTCAGGCAACTGCTGCTATCGTACAATTAATGAAAAACGCCCAAAAAGACGACCTGGTTATTTGCCTGATTTCGGGAGGCGGATCTTCGCTTCTTGCTGATTTGCCCGAAGGCATTGGTCAGAATGACTTGATAGAATTGAACCAACTGCTACTAAAAAGCGGCGCGGATATTAAAGAAATGAATACCGTCCGTAAGCATGTTTCGAATGTAAAAGGCGGTCAATTAGCCCGAATTGTTTATCCGGCCACGTTGGTCAGTCTGATTTTATCCGATGTTGTGGGCGATTCGTTGGAAGTGATTGCCTCCGGACCAACTTCGCCCGATTCAGGTACATTTGAGGAGGCCATACGCATTTTGAAGAAATATGATTTGACTGAAAAAATTCCTCAACCTGTTTTACTTCACCTGACAAAAGGAATGGAAGGCAAGATACCCGAAACGCCCAAAGCGGATGATCCGATTTTTGAAAACACACGTAATTTTATTATCGGAAGTAATAAAATAGCGTTGGAAGCTGCCGGAAATAAAGCAACAGAATTGGGTTATAAAACGATTATAATGACTTCGGAATTGGTTGGAGATACCACCAAAGCCGCCAAATATGTGGTTGACTTGGCACTGAACATTCAACGCAACATCATGCATCAACGGTCGGTTTGTTTGCTTTTTGGCGGAGAAACAACCCTGCAGGTAACAGGTCTCGGGTTGGGTGGCCGAAATCAACATTTCGCGCTCGTAGCCGCTTGTCTGCTGTTGGGCACCAAGGAAATCACGCTCTTATCAGCCGGTACCGATGGAAATGATGGTCCAACCGATGCTGCCGGTGCAATAGTTGATGGCAATACCTGCCCGGATGCTTTAGCTAAAAACATACTTCCCCAAAATTATTTACCTGATTTTGATTCGTATCACTTCTTCGAAAAAACCGGCGGACATTTAATCACCGGCTCCACACGTACCAATGTTATGGATTTGATAGCGATACTGATAGAATAATACCTGATTTTCTCTGTAAATCTGAGTACATTTTCTTTTAGTCTAAATTCATAGATGATTAAAAGAGGCAGATTAAGGTCTCATTTTATTTAAATTTACTTTTGTTGAAAGTATAAAAAGTATAATAAGTCCCAACTAAAACTAATGTGATAAAATAATTTTCAATTTTTTCAATAAAAACAATGATTCTGAAATCAGATTCCATATTCGTAACGCGCACTTATTAAGCAGTTTATTATACGCCTATGATTGCAATTTCTCTTCCGTGTTCGCACACGACGACAAAAATGATTTTATATTTACAAAATATATATTACTTTTGTGCGAAATTCATTCTGTGTACGAACACGGAATAATAATTTGAAATCTATATGCATGATTTGAATCCAAAAATTCGCATTAAAGACATTGCATTACTCGCAGGTGTTTCAGAGGGAACGGTTGATCGCGTGCTTCACGAACGGGGAGATGTATCTGCTAAAAGTAGAGAAGCTGTAACAAAGGTACTCGATGAGATGAATTATAAACCTAATTTGTTTGCTCGTTCACTTGCATCAAAAAAACAATACCGGTTTGTTTGCTTATTTCCATCGTACGTAGTGGGTGATTATTGGGAAAATGTTGATAAAGGTTTCAATCTGGCTGCTCAGGATTTTTCACATTATAATGTACGCATTGAAAAACAATATTTTAATCAATACGATACACGCTCATTTGTGAATGTATCTAATGATATTCTTAAAAATGAACCAGATGCGGTTATTATTGCTCCTATATTTAGAAACGAATCATCTGCTTTTATTGATGAATTGACTAAACGTCGTATTCCTTATTCATTTATTGATTCTATGATTGAGGACGTTGATTATTTAACTTATTATGGGCAAAACTCATTTAGCAGTGGTTATATTGCAGCAAAATTGCTTCTTAATTCATTACAAAATGGAGCTCAGATATTGGTTATTCGTACACATCGGAAGGGTTCTGTTTCGAACCAAACACTTGCCAGAAATAATGGATTTATGCAATATATTCAAGACAATAAACTTGAAAATCATTTTGAAATTATAAATTTAGAGTTTAATAACAACGATGAAGAAGCAAATAAAAATCTGTTAAATGAGGTTTTTACTACGCATTTGGATATTAAGGCGGCAATTACATTTAACTCAAGAGTTTATCGACTGGCTAAACATCTGGATGAGTTAAATCATACTAAAGTTCGTTTAATTGGTTACGATTTATTGACCCAGAATGTTACATATTTACAGCAAGGTGTGATTTCTTTCCTTATTGCTCAACGCCCTGATAAACAAGCATATTTTACGGTTAGAGATATGTGTAGGGAGCTAATTTTCCGTCAGGAAATAAAAAAAGTAAATTACGTTCCCATCGACATATTAATCAAAGAAAATATAGAAGATTATATACATTTTACAGAATAAATTTATAAAAACAATAATAAAATTCAAAGATTATGAAATTAGGAAAATTCAGTATTGGTACTGGCGATCGTTTTTCGCATCAGGGCGAAGCTCAGCTTCGTGCTATCATGACTGCAAACAAATTTGGTTTGGACATTAGTCCGGTTTGGAATAAATCGAATCGTGAACACACGTATGTTCATACAAAACCCGAAGATGTTCGTATAGAAGCAGATAATGCTGTAAAAACGTTAGGATTTACTGGACAGTATTTTGTGGATGCCGACCATATCAATTTAAGTAATGTTGCACCATTTGTAGATTCTTCTGACTTTTTCACATTGGATGTTGCAGCGTTTATTGGAAAAGAAAGTAAAAAAGAGGATATTACTGCGTTTGTAGCTTCGTGCCACAAATATATTGGAAAGCTTGAACTTCCGGGAGTTGATCATCCATTATTGGTTACAGTTGAGTTGTTGGAAAATATCGCTGGAAAATTTCTTGCTGCCACGCAACAAGCAGCTGATATTTACAACTTTCTTAAAAAATCGAAAGGTGAGGGTAATTTTATCACCGAGGTTTCGATGGATGAAGTGGAAACACCTCAAACTCCAATTGAATTGTTATTTATTTTGAAAATGCTTGCTGATAAAGGTGTTCCTGCCCAAACTATTGCTCCAAAATTTACAGGCCGTTTTAATAAAGGTGTCGATTATACGGGGGATGTAACTCAATTTGCCAAAGAATTTGAAGAAGATGTATTGGTTATTGATTTTGCTGTGAAAGAATTCGGATTGCCGGAAGAATTGAAATTGAGCATACATTCCGGGAGCGATAAATTCTCCATTTATCCTGTAATGGCTCATGTTATCAAGAAATATAACAAAGGACTCCACTTGAAAACCGCTGGAACAACCTGGCTTGAAGAAGTAATTGGCTTGGCAGTTGCAGGTGGCGAAGGGTTGGTTTTGGCAAAACAGATTTACGCCAATTCATTTAATCGTAAAGATGAATTATGTGCACCTTATGCAGATGTGATTGATATTGATGATTCCAAATTACCTTCGGTTGAAGAAGTAAATGCGTGGACAAGTGAAAAATATGCCAACACACTTCGTCATATACCCGGTCATGCCGATTATAATCCTAACTTCCGTCAATTAATACATGTGGCTTACAAAGTGGCTTCTGAAATGGGAAATAGCTATACCGATTTGTTGGAAAAATATGCTGACATAATTGGAAATTGCGTAGAAGAAAATATCTTCGATCGTCATTTGAAACGGTTGTTTAATCTGTAAAAAAAACCCCTGAGTTTTGAAGTAAAATTTGATTATTCGTTCTTGCTACAAAGAGTTAGAAGAATAGAGTAATATTGTCTTCCTTTAGGAATTGGGGGTAAAAGGATAAAAAAATGAGAAACCTATTTGATATAAAAGACCGCGTAATAGTAATTACCGGCGGAACCGGTGTTTTGGGAAGTTGTATGGTGGAATACCTGGCTGAACAAGGTGCAAAAGTAGTTGTCCTGGCGCGAAATAAAGAAACCGGCGACAAACTTGTAAATGGCATATTGGCTAAAGGGCAGGAAGCTCTGTTTCTTCAATCGGATGTTAACAATAAAGAGCTTTTAGAACAAAACTCGAACGATATTTTGGCAAAGTATGGCCGCATAGATGTATTGATTAATGGAGCCGGTGGAAATATGCCCGGTGCTACGATTGGACCCGATAAAACAATTTTTGATTTAGATGTGGCTGCATTCAAAACCGTAGTGGATTTAAATTTATTTGGTACTGTAATCCCAACAATGGTTTTTGCTAAAGTAATGACCGACCAAAAACAGGGAAATATCATCAATATTTCTTCCGAATCGGCTTTACGTCCGCTGACCCGTGTGGTCGGTTATGGGGCTGCAAAAGCCGCAGTTACCAATTTTACAAAGTATTTAGCCATAGAATTGGCTACAAAATACGGCGAAGGATTGCGCGTGAATGCAATGGCTCCCGGCTTTTTCATTTCCGAACAAAACAGAGCTTTATTAACTAATTCTGATGGTTCGTTAACTGCACGTGGAAACACCATTATTGCACATACACCATTTGGACGATTTGGGGAACCTGAAGAATTGCTTGGAACATTACATTGGTTAGCCAGCGATGCTTCAAAATTCGTAACAGGCACATTAACCGTTATTGATGGTGGTTTTGATGTTTTCTGTATTTAGAAACGACCTCCAGCCCCTAAAGGGGGAGTTTGGATTAGAATGTTATTTAAAAAAATAATAATAAAATTTCCATTATAGGTTAGGGAATTTATTAATTTAAGGTATTAGAAATTTATTTAGAAAAATCCTCTGATATTCTAAAGGAGAATGGACTAACTTCATTCACCTTTAGGGGACAGTGGTCATATTTAGATTATGTATTTATGTAAACAATCGTGGAGATGGTACGGACCAAATGATCCGGTATCATTATGGGACATTCGTCAGGCTGGTGCAACCGATATTGTAACGGCTTTACATCAAATTCCAAATGGTGAGGTTTGGCCTGTAGAGGCCATTTTGTACCGCAAAAGAATGATTGCTGAAGCAGGTTTAATCTGGTCGGTGGTGGAAAGTGTTCCGGTACACGAAGATATAAAGAAAAGAACCGGCAATTACAAGCAATACATTGAAAACTACAAACAAACCATTCAAAATTTAGCTGAATGTGATATCAAAATTGTGACTTACAATTTCATGCCTATTTTAGACTGGACCCGTACCGATCTGGCTTACGAGATGCCTGACCGTTCAAAAGCATTGCGTTTTGAAATGGCAGCATTTGTAGCTTTTGACTTGTATATTCTGAAACGTCCGAATGCCGAGAAAGATTATACCGTCGATCAAATTTCGAAAGCAAAAGCGCGATTCGACGGAATGAGCGAAGCTGAAAAAGAAAAGCTGACCCGAAATATGATTGCCGGACTTCCGGGAGCTGAAGAAAGCTTTTCTTTAGAACAATTTCAGGCTGCATTGGATACTTATGCCAATGTTAATGAAGATCAATTGAGAAATAATTTATTTTATTTCATCAACGAAATTACACATGTTGCCGATCAGGTTGGCGTACAAATGGCTATTCATCCTGATGATCCGCCTCGTTCAATTTTAGGGTTGCCACGTATATTAAGTACAGCCGAAGATGTTCGTAAACTTTTTGCCGCAGTTCCGAGTTTATCTAATGGAATATGTTTATGTACAGGTTCGTTTGGAGTTTCGTCGGTAAACGATTTGACGTCAATGTTACGCGAATTTGGAGAGCGTTTGTACTACGTGCATTTCCGCAGTACCCGGCGCGATAGTGATGGCGATTTCTTTGAAGATAACCACCTGGAAGGTGATGTGGATATGTATGAAGCCATGAAAGCCTTGCTCGTGGTTCAGTACACTTACAAACGCAATATCCCGATGCGACCGGATCATGGACATCAAATGTTAGACGATTTGCATAAGAAAACTAATCCGGGTTATTCGGCTATCGGTATGCTGAGAGGCATGGCCGAGTTGCGGGGATTGGAAATGGGAATATCAAGAACATTGTTTTGATTTACAATTTTATATTTACGATTGATTGTATAAGGAACAACTTAAACCAATTAACTAATTAGCGAATTAACCAATCAACTAATAAATAAATCATGATAACACTAAAAAAAGATTTTAAATACTCATTAATGGTAGCCACCAGTATGGGTGTTCGCATTACGCCTGTAAATGGACAACCTGTTCAGAGCAGCAAATTATTTCAAATGGAGGTTTCGAGTGCCGAAACAAATGTTGCCAGTATTTCCTCTTACCTGGGACTTCCGGTAAAAGTATTGACTACTTTCGTGAAAGACAGTCCGATTGCACAAATGATTAAAAGTGATCTGAAAAGCCGCCACATGGATTATGAAGGACCCGAAGTAGCTCAGGGCGATCCCTGGGGCTATCGTCATCAGTTTAATATTGCTGATAGTGGCTTCGGTTCAAGAGGACCACGGGTGTTGAACGACCGTGCCGGTGAAGTAGGACGAACATTGAATGTAAAAGATTTTGATTTAGGCCGTATCTTTGAAAAAGAAGGTGTTCAGATTTTGCATTTATCCGGATTAATTGCTGCTTTATCAGTCGAAACAAGCGAATTCTGTCTGCAATTGGCCCGTTACGCTAAAAAAACAGGAACACGCATTTCATTTGATTTAAACTACCGTGCTTCTTTTTGGAAAGGTCGTGACAAGGAATTACGCGATATTTTTACTGAAATTGCTTCTGTGTCTGATATTTTAATTGGGAATGAAGAAGATTTCCAGCTTTGTTTGGGTATTGAAGGCCCTGAAGCAGGAGGAAAAGGCATTGAAGCCCAAATTGAAGGGTTCAAGGGTATGATTGGACGTGTAAAACAGGCTTTCCCCAATGCTTCGGTTTATGCAACTACATTGCGTCAGGTAATCAGCACCAACGAACATCTTTGGGGTGCTATTATGCTTGATGGAGAAACCTGGAATGTGATTGAACCACGTAAAATCAATGTGCTTGACCGAATTGGCGGTGGCGATGGTTTTGTGGGTGGTATGCTTTACGCTATCCTGAAAGGGTGGGAATCAGAAAAATGGGCACAATTCGGTTGGGCTTCTGGTGCATTGGCAACCACATTCTTAACCGACTATGCACAACCTGCTGACGAAGACCAAATCTGGAGTATCTGGGGCGGAAATGCGAGAGTGAAGAGGTAACTTAGGCACAGGCTTAGGCACAGGCTTAGGCTATTGAAAGTGAAGTGAAGAAAAACTTAATATCAGAAAAACTGTTTTATGGATAAGAAATTCAATGATTTTCGGGATATGAGCGTTTGGCAACAGTCATTCAGTTTGCTTGTTGAAGTATATCATTTAATAAAGAAATTTCCTTCCGAAGAACGTTATGCACTTACTGACCAATTAAAACGTGCTGCAAATTCAGTTGTTCATAATTTAGCAGAAGGTTATGGAAGATTTGAACCAAAAGATAAAACTCGTTTTTACAAAATAGCAAGAGGAAGTGCTTATGAATCAATGAGCCAAATATTGGTTGCTGAAAATCAGAAATATTTACCCATTGAAACAAGCGAAAGTCTAATTACACGATATAAAAAGTTAATTGAAGAAATAAATGCGTTGATTCATTATTTAGAAAAATAATTAAATTAAATCTCACCCTAAGCCTAAGCCTAAGCCTTCGCCTAATACATAACAGAATATGATGTACTATTCAATTGGTTCAACAGACCTCGAACTTAACGCCGATGACCTGAAAAAAGGTCTTTTTGAAGCGTTGGAAAAGATGGGAAAGAAGCACAAAGTGCTTGCTATTCCTCCCGACTATACACGCTTACCAAGTCGTGCCGGTGAACTGACAGAGTTTACATGGCAGTATTATGGCGAAGCTTTAACAGATGTATTGCCGGCTTTGGGCACACACACAGCAATGACTGACCATCAGATATCGCACATGTTTGGAACAATGCCTGCTACACTTATTCGCGAACACGATTGGCGCAATGATGTGGTGACTGTTGGAATTGTACCGGCAGAATTTGTGAAAGAAGTTTCGGGTGGAGCAGTGGAATTTCCTTGGCCGGCTCAGGTAAATAAACTACTTTTGGAAGGTAATTTCGATTTAATTTTGTCTATTGGTCAGGTTGTTCCTCACGAAGTAGTGGGTATGGCCAATTACAACAAGAATGTCTTTGTAGGTACGGGTGGTGTTGAAGGAATAAACAAAAGCCATTTTGTCGGTGCAGCTTATGGTATGGAACGCATGATGGGGCACGCTGATACACCGGTACGGCGTATTTTTAATTATGCTTCGGAACATTTTACTAATAATTTGCCGATTGTGTATGTGCAAACCGTAGTTGGATTGGATAAAACAGATGGAAAAATAAAATGCCGTGGTTTGTTTATTGGTGATGATTTTGAAGTGTTCGACAAAGCAGCAAAATTGGCTTTGTTGGTTAACTTTGAGATGTTGGACAAACCGTTGAAAAAAGTACTGGTTTATCTCGATCCAACTGAATTTAAGAGCACATGGCTTGGCAATAAATCGATTTATCGTACACGAATGGCTATTGACGATGGTGGTGAACTGATTGTGTTGGCTCCGGCTTTGAAAGAATTTGGCGAAGACAAAGAAATTGACCGCCTTATTCGTAAATACGGTTATTTTGGAACACCTCAGACACTTAAAGCCTGTGACGAGAATGAAGATTTGAGAAATAACCTGAGTGCAGCTGCGCATCTTATTCACGGTTCGTCCGAAGGAAGATTTAACATAACCTATTGCCCCGGAAAAGAAACCGGAAATCTTACGCGACAGGAAATTGAAAGTGTTGGTTTTAAATATGCTGACATTGATAAGATGAAGACGAAGTATAATTTTGATGGCTTGAAAGAAGGGTATAATACCTTGCCTAATGGGGAAGAAATCTTTTACATATCAAATCCCGCCTTGGGTTTGTGGGCGTTTAAAGAAAGATTTAAATACTAAGATACTAACAAACCCCCAACCCTAAAAAAGGGGAACTTATTATGAAAAAAATAAATTGGGGAATAATTGGGTGTGGCAATGTTACTGAACTTAAAAGCGGACCTGCATTTAATAAAGTTGAACACTCAAAACTTGTGGCTGTTATGAGGCGTAATGAGTTTTTAGCTCAGGATTATGCGAAGCGCCATAATGTTCCAAAATTTTATACAGATGGTCTTGACCTGATTAGTGATACCGAAGTAAATGCCGTATATGTAGCCACGCCCCCTGATTCGCATGCATCGTATGCCATCGAAGTTATGAAGGCAGGTAAGCCTGTTTATGTCGAAAAGCCTATGGCAAAGAATTATGCCGAGTGCAGGGAAATGATCAGGGTATCAGAAGAAACAGGAATGCCACTTTTTGTGGCGTATTACCGTCGCACGCTTCCGGCTTTTCTGAAAGTGAAAGAGATAATTGATACTCATGTAATTGGAAAGCCACTATCTGTACATGTCAAGCTACATAAAGCTTTTGGTGAGCAGGATCGGTTTCAAAACAAGCAACATTGGCATGTAAATCCCGCAATTGGAGGTGGAGGTCATTTCTATGATTTGGCATCGCACCAGTTCGATTTTCTTGATTTTGTATTTGGAGCAATTATAAATGTCAGTGGAATTGCCCGTAATATAGCCGGATATTATCAGGCTGAAGATACGGTTTCTGCGGTTTTTAATTTTGGTTCAGGGGTCGTTGGAACCGGAAGCTGGTGTTTTGTCGTTGATAAACAATCGGAAGAAGATAGCATTGAAATAGTAGGGATGAATGGTAAAATTAAATTTCCATGCTTTGACAAAGGCGACGTGGAGTTAATAACACAAAATGGTACAGAAAGATTTAGTTTCCAGAATCCTGAAAACATCTCGTTTTTTCTGATAAAACAAGTGGTTGAAACTCTGCGGGGCGAAAATGAATGTGTCAGCACCATGTATTCGGCAGCAAGGACAAGTTATGTGATGGAAGAGATTGTAAAATCGTATTACAAAAAATAAAAGTTTACCTGAATAATTATAGTAAAAACTCATATTGGATAATGAAGATTATTATTGACGATAAAATTCCATACATTCGGGGAGCATTCGAAAATGTGGCTGAGGTAATTTATCTGCCTGGTTCCAAAACAACATCTGAAGTAGTGAAAGACGCTGATGCCATCGTAACACGTACCCGCACAATTTGTAACGAGAAATTACTTGCCGGTTCTTCGGTAAAATTTATTGCTACGGCTACCATCGGTTTTGATCATATCGATACCGATTATTGCCAAAAATCAGGAATAAAGTGGACAAATGCACCGGGTTGCAACTCCAAATCGGTGGAGCAATACATTGCATCTACTTTGTTTGTACTCGCTGAACGTAAAGGCTGGGCACTGAACGAAAAATGCATCGGTGTAGTAGGAGTGGGCAATGTGGGAAGTAAAGTGGCCCGCATTTGCGAGATGCTCGGGATGAAAGTGCTGCTTAATGACCCTCCGCGTGAACGGGCTGAAGGTTCTGAAAAGTTTGTAAGCTTGCAACAGGTTCTGCAAGAAGCCGATATTATCACGTTGCATGTCCCATTAAATATAAAAGGCGAAGATGCCACTTTTCACATGAGCAATGAGTTGTTCTTAAATTCATTAAGCAAAAAACCTATTCTGATAAATTCCTGCAGGGGTGAAGTGGTTGAAACGAATGCTGTAAAAGCAGCGTTGAAAGCAGAAAAAATTTCGGGATTTGTGTGCGATTGTTGGGAGAATGAACCTAATATTGACTTAGAATTACTCAGATTAACCGAAATTGCTACTCCACATATTGCTGGATATTCCAAAGATGGAAAAGCAGCAGGAACCACGATGAGTGTGCAGGCTATCAACAATTTTTTTGGGCTTGGATTGAACAACTGGCAGCCTTCAGGGGTTGAATTACCGACTAATCCTACAATTGAAATTGATGGTGAAGGATTGAGCGAACAGGAAATTATTTCTAAAGTGATATTGCACACATACGATATTCGGAATGATGATAGTAACTTCAGAAAAAATGTAGCACTTTTTGAGCAGTTACGTGGTGATTATCCAACTCGCAGAGAGTTTCCTGCATTTACCATTTTGGCAAAGAATATAGATGAAAAAATTATGAGAAAATTAAAGCAAATAGGATTTAATTGATTTACAATTGACTCATTAATAACTTACTATTTAAGAAACAATTAATACTAACTAAAATTTTCCCTTTAGGGAATTAAGGGGTCTTATTTATGAAACAAAAAGCAGATATCGGATTAATCGGGTTGGCCGTAATGGGCGAAAACCTGGTATTGAACATGGAAAGTAAAGGTTACACCGTAGCAGTTTACAATCGTACGGTTGAAAAAGTAGATCAGTTCATTAACGGACGTGGTGCCGGGAAAAAATTCATTGGAACACATTCTATCGAGCAACTTTGCGATTCATTAGAAAAACCACGCAAAGTAATGATGTTGGTGAAAGCCGGTCAGGCAGTTGATGATTTTATCGAACTACTGATTCCTCATTTGGAAGCCGGCGATATTATTATCGATGGTGGCAATTCGCACTATCCCGATACCATTCGTCGTACTAAATATGTTGAGAGCAAAGGGTTGCTTTATATTGGAACTGGGGTTTCGGGTGGTGAAGAAGGTGCTTTGCTTGGTCCATCTATGATGCCGGGTGGTTCGCCTGCAGCCTGGCCAGCTGTAAAAGAAATTTTTCAGGCAGTTTCAGCCAAAGTGGAAGATGGAACTCCTTGCTGCGACTGGGTTGGCGAAGGTGGTGCCGGACACTTTGTGAAAATGGTTCACAACGGTATCGAGTATGGCGACATGCAAATTATTACAGAAGCTTATCAGGTGATGAAAGATTTACTTGGATTGAGTGCCGACGAAATGCACGATGTTTTCAAAGCCTATAATGAAGGTGATCTGGATTCATATCTGATTGAAATTACCCGTGATATTCTTGGATTTAAAGACGAAAAGGGTGAACCTTTAGTTGAAAAAATTCTTGATGCTGCCGGACAAAAAGGAACAGGTAAATGGACTGCCGTATCCGCTCTTGACTTTGGTATTCCATTGACACTGATTGGCGAATCTGTTTTTGCCCGTTGTCTGTCTGCTCAAAAAGATATGCGTGTTTTGGCTTCGAAAGCCATTCAGGGACCGAAAGTAAATTTCACTGGCGACAAGGCACAAATGATTTCCGACATTAAAGATGCTTTATTTGGGGCAAAAATCATTTCGTATGCACAAGGTTATAATTTGATGATGGAAGCTGCCAAAGAATATGGCTGGAATTTAAATCTGGGTGGCATCGCATTGATGTGGCGTGGGGGATGCATTATCCGTTCCGTATTTTTAGGTGATATTAAAAAAGCATTTGACACTAATCCCGGACTGGAGAACTTGTTGCTCGATCCACATTTCAAAGAAATCGTAGAAAAAGCGCAAGCCGGATGGCGCAGGGTTTGTGCCTCTGCACTGACCAATGGAATTCCGGTTCCGGCGTTGACTTCGGCACTTTGCTACTTCGACGGATTGCGCACTGAACATTTGCCAGCCAACTTGTTGCAGGCTCAACGTGATTACTTTGGAGCACATACTTACGAACGCATTGACCGTCCACGTGGCGAATTCTTCCATACTAACTGGACAGGCCGTGGTGGAGATACTGCTTCTACAACGTATGTAGTCTAAGTCCCAAAATTGTAAATGAAAAACAGGCTGAATCAACTTGATTCAGCCTGTTTTATTAAAATAAATATGTCTTTACAACACTTGTTTCAATGCCTGAGCAAATTCTTTTACCTCCTCTTCGGTGGTATCAAATGAACACATCCATCGTTGTTCGTGAGTTTCGGCATCCCATTCGTAGAAAGGATATTGAGCGCGTAAAGGTTGAATTACATGTTCAGGTATAATCACAAATACAGCATTAGCATCCACACTTCGGTTTATTTTTACACCTGGCAGGTTACTTACTTCATTGGCCAGCAAGTGTGCCATCTTATTGGCGTGTGTAGCCATTCTTAACCATAAATTGTTGGTTAGTAAAGCTGTGAATTGAGCCGCGATAAAACGGTTTTTAGAAAATAGTTGTGCTGTTTGTTTATGATAGTACGGTGCATTAGCCTTTAGGCTTTCGTTAAATATCAACACAGCTTCACCAATCATCAGCCCATTTTTTGTTCCGCCAAAACTCATAATATCCACACCGCAATCTACAGTAGCAGTTTTTAGACTTACGCCCAAAGCAGCTACAGCATTGGATATGCGGGCACCATCCAAATGAATATACATTCCGTTGGCATGGGCAAAGTCGCAAAGTGTTTTCAGTTCTTTGATTGAATATACAGTTCCCAGCTCTGTACTTTGACTAATAGAAATAACTTTTGGTTGGGTATTATGAACATTGCCAATGCGGTTCAGCAAAGGTTTTATCATTTCGGGAGTTAGTTTACCATCCTCAGTTTTGATGGGTAGGAGCGAGCAGCCAATACTTTGGGTAGGTGCTCCGCATTCGTCGGCCAGAATGTGCGCATATTCTGAACAAATAACCGCCTGAAATGGTAAAGTGCAGCATTTTAGGCAGGTTACATTAGCACCTGTGCCATTAAAAGTATAGAGCACTTGTACATTTCCAAATTCATTTTCAAATAAGGTATTTGCTTCTTTGGTAAATTGATCATCACCATACGAAATTTGGTGATTGTTGTTAGCCCGTTGAATAGCATCAAAGATTTCGGGATGAATGCCCGAATAATTATCACTGGCAAAAGATTTCATGAATATATATTGATTGAAATAAAGAACCAAGAGCCAAAACAAAAGTTGAATTTTTGTCTTGGTTCCTGGCTCAATAGTGTTTTTATCGTTTTTTAAAATTTAAACTTATCAAAGAAGCTTTTCGATTTTGTTTCTTCAGAAATAACCGAATTTTCAAGTTCATCGATTTCTTGTGAATAATACTCCCGTTGTGGAGCTTCACCTTGCTCACGCTTTATAAAAGCCACAACATCTTCTAATCCTTCTATAAATTTATCGAAATCTTCTTTGTATAGAAAAATTTTATGTTTTTCGTAAGTAACTTGTACATCATCTTCGTGTCCAACTACTTTTTTCTTACTTTCAGTGATAGCTAAAAATAAATCTTCGTTTCTGCTTTTCTTTACATCCAGATAATAAATCCTCTTTCCGGCTTTAATAGCCTTAGAATAAATAATTTCGTTATCCTTCTTCTCAATTTCAAATTTCTTTTTTTCTACTTCCATAATGCTCCTGATTTTTTCGAACAATTATTAATTGTGCATTATTAATTACGAATAACTAATGAATCCCCAAATTTCTGCATTTTTTTTGAATATATCAAACAAATATATCTTTTTTGTTGATTTACATGAAAATTATTTTCATAAATGTAATCTGCAGGGTTAAACTTACGTCATTATTTATAAATATTTCGGGAGGGGAAATGAAAGAATGCTATTTTGAGAATAGACGGAATATTATTTATATTTAGTAAATTCTGAATTTAGGTAATTTTCACGCGTCTATTGAAAGGAAAAACAAAATAAATACTTATTTTTGTAATTCAATTTCAAATAAATAGAAAAGCTAATGTAATCATGAAATTCTGCTTTTTTTGTTTTAAAAAAATTGAAATCAAGTAATGCATTAATAATAATTTATTTAAATACAATCAAATCATGGAATCTGCAATTAAACTTCATTCGCTTAAAGTTGTTGAACTTAAATCTTATTTATTCGCATTGCTTTTTATTGCGGGTAACATAGTATTACCACAACTTTGCCACTTATTTCCATTTGGCGGTCAAATGTTATTGCCAATCTATTTCTTTACTTTAATCGCAGCCTACAAATACGGTTTTTTTACCGGTTTACTTACTGCCGTAGCTTCTCCCATAATTAATCATGCACTTTTTGGAATGCCGGCAGCAGAAATGCTTCCAATTATTCTTATAAAATCTGCTTTGCTTGCTACAGCTGCTGCTTATCTGGCGCAACGAACCAAACAAATTAAATTACAAAACCTGTTGGCTGTAATCCTTTTCTATCAGGGAATTGGTATGATAGCTGAATTTGCACTAACCGGAAGCTTTATGGCTGCCGTGCAAGATATTCGTATTGGATTCCCTGGAATTTTACTTCAATTGATTGGCGGTTATTTTGTTCTGAAAGCTATTTCGAAATGGTAATTTTTAAGTGTCAGTGAACCGTGTGAGGCCAATTCATATTAATTGAAAATAATTCAATGGAAACAAAACCTTTTGTAGAAGTAATGGAGCGTGTGAGAACCATTGAAATCCCCGAAACATTTGATATGGTGGTGGCAATTGCCAATGGCGGAATTATCCCTGCTGCCATGATTAATCAACGTTTAGGATGTGAATATCATCTGCTGAAGTTAAATTTACGCGATGCAATGCAGAATAAATTGTATGATAAACCGAAATTACTGGCTGAAATTGATTTTGACTTTAAAGGAAAGAGAATTCTATTGGTCGACGACAGGGTAAAAACCGGTACTACGCTCGAGTTTGCAAAAGAATTGCTTTCTGAAGCTAAACTGGTTAAAACACTTGCAGTAAATGGAATAGCTGATTATTGTCTGTATAATGAGACTTGTTTTCGCTTTCCATGGCTGGTTTAAGTTGGTTGCGATTTACGATTCGTATTTCATAATTGAGTTTGTTGGATGCTATTACAAATATTAATAGGAAAATGTACTATCTTTGCACCAAAATTAGAAATTTGATTTTAAAATAGAATTTCTTAAATAATGAATTATGCATTATTAATTATGCATTAAACAAATGCGTTCACGTATATATGATTAATCGAGTATTATTGCGTATTAAGATTGTCCAAATCTTATATTCCTATTACAAAAGCGACAGCAAATCGTTGCCTGTAGCCGAAAAAGAATTGTTTCACAGTATAGAAAAGACCTACGATCTGTACTATCACTTGCTCCAACTATCTATTGAAATTACCCGATTTGCAGCAGATCGCATTGAAACAAAACGAAACAGACTTCGCCCTACCACTGAGGATTTAAATCCAAATACACGATTTATTGACAACTCATTTGTTGCTCAACTTTCGAAAAACACGCAGTTTAATGAATATTTAAAAGCTCATAAACTGTCGTGGGTGAACGATTCTGAAATCATTAAAATTTTATTTGAAGAAATCATTTCTACTGATTTTTATTTGGAATACATGAATGCTCCTGTTGCAGATTATGCTGCTGACAAAGACATTTGGCGTAAGATTTTCAAAAAAATAATTCTTCAGAGTGAAGCATTGGATGATTCAATTCAAGACCAAAATATTTACTGGACTGATGACATTGAAATGGTAGTAAGTTTTATTATAAAAACTATCAAACGGTTTGATTTTGCACAAGGAGCTGAACAAGTTTTGCTACCCATGTTCAAAGATGAAGAAGATGCCGAATTTGCAACCAAACTGATGAGAAGTGTTTTGACTAAAGGAGCAGTTCTGCGTCAAATGATTGATGAGAATACAAAAAATTGGGAAATTGATCGTATTGCTTTTATGGATATCGTGATTATGGAAGTGGCTTTGGCGGAATTAATGGACTTCCCTACAATTCCGGTGAATGTTACTTTGAATGAATATATTGAAATTGCAAAAACGTATAGTACCGATAAGAGCGGAACTTTCATTAATGGAGTACTTGACAACATTGTAACTCACCTGAAAAAAGAAAATAAATTGATTAAAGTGGTCATGTTTAGCGATAATAAAAAATAATAAACTATTTTTGTAACTATAAATAAATAAAAAAAGAAAGAATATGAATCTATTAAGTATTTTATTACAAGCAGCTCCGGGAGCTCCGGGAGCAGGTGGCATGAGCAGTTATTCAGGCATTTTGATGATGGTGTTGATTTTTGTTGTTTTCTATTTCTTCATGATTCGTCCACAAAGCAAACGTCAAAAGGAAATTAAAAAACAACGTGAAGCTATGAAACCGGGTGATTCAGTTGTCACTTCAGGTGGTATTTATGGTAAAGTGAAAGATATTAAAGAAACTACTGTTACCGTAGAAATAGCAGATAATGTACGCATTAAAGTTGATAAAAATTCAGTTTTTGCTACTGCTGAAGATATCCAATCTCCGTCAAAATAAGCTATTTTCATGGCCGATAACAGCGTCATAAACTTTCTAAAGTATTACTTGCAAAAGCTTAAATCATTCTTTTTATCAAAAGATATTTTAAGCTTTTTGTTTTTTCTTGCCTTGTCTTCAGCCTTTTGGTTTGTCCATTCGTTGGGAAAAGAACATGAAACCACAATTACTATTCCTGTGCGATATGTAGGGCTACCGATAAATTACGCAATAACAAATTCCCCGCCCAGAGAAATTACTGTAAATATAAAAGATCAGGGCGTAAAACTTTTTTATTACCAAAGTAATCATCAAAGTCCTATATCAATTGATTTAAGCAGAAACTTTTACCAAAAAGGAGAAATTCTGATTACTTCGGATCAACTCGGTGGACGAATTAGCAGGTATATGCATTTACAGAGCACAACTACAATACTTGAAGTTCATCCCGATTCATTGTTAATTCAATATGAGCGTCTAAGTGTAAAAACTTTGCCCATAAAGCTTATATCTAAAATTGAATTGGCACCTCAATATATGTTGAGCGAAGGCATACGACTTGAACCAAGTGAAGTAACTGTCTTTGGTGAAAAAAAACTGCTCAATTCGCTAAAGTCAATCCCAACAGAGTTGCTGGAGTTGAAAAACGTTAATGATACAGCGATGTATAAGTGTAAATTAAAACTCAACGACCGCCTCCAATATTCAGCAAAATATACAAGGGTGAGCATTTTTGTGGAGCCATTTACCGAAAGAAAAGTGCAAATACCAATTACAAATATTAATTGTCCTGATAACTTATCAATCAGAGCTTTTCCCGCTTTTGTAACTGCTACATACAAAGTTGGTTTAAGTCAGTTTAATACTTTTTCACCGGATGATATTCAAATATATTTAGATTATAACGATTTAAAGTCATCAAGCCAAAGTAAACAAATGTTGAGAATTAAGAATAATTCTTCTCATATTTCCAATATCAGAATTTCACCTCAGGAAGTTGAATTTGTTTTAGAACAGAAATAGTAAAAAATGTGCCGTTTTCAGGCTTTAAAAGCTTAATGGTAAGTACCCTATGCATAAAATCCAAATGGTTGACTTGAAAAGTCAATATGAAAAAATTAAGACTCAAATTGATGATGGAATTCAAGAAGTTATTGATTCAACTTCATTTATAAAAGGTTCTAAAGTTGTTGATTTTCAGCATAATTTAGAATCTTATTTGAATGTAAAACATGTTATTCCGGTTGGAAATGGTACCGATGCACTTCAAATAGCTTTCATGGCATTGGGATTAAAAGCGGGAGATGAAGTTATTATACCTGCTTTTACTTTTATTGCTACTGCCGAAGTAATTGCATTGTTAGGTTTAACACCAATTTTGGTAGATGTAGAATATGACACGTTTAATATCTCAATTGATTCGGTCAGAAAAGCACTTACTTCCAAAACTAAAGCCATTGTTCCGGTACATCTATTTGGTCAGAATGCCAATATGCAAGAAATTTTGTCATTGGCTAAAGAACATAATCTTTTTGTAGTTGAAGATGCCTGTCAATCAATTGGATCAAAATACATGTTTTCGGATAGTGCTCAGGTTCAATCTGGTTGCATGGGCGACATTGGCTGTACTTCCTTTTTCCCTTCTAAAAATTTGGGATGTTTTGGTGATGGTGGTGCAATATTTACCAATAATGATGCGCTTGCCGCTATAATGAGAGCTGTTGCAAATCATGGCATGGTAGAGCGTTATCATCATGATATGATAGGAGTTAATTCGCGATTAGACTCAATTCAAGCGGCTGTACTTAATGTGAAATTAAAGCATTTAGATGAATATATAGCTAACAGGCTAGCTGCTGCTGCATATTATAATGCGGCATTTGCAAACAATGATAAATTGATAATTCCAACCCGTTCTGTAAATTCAACGCACGTTTATCATCAATATACATTGAAATTGATTGATGTAGAAAGAGCTGAATTACAAAGGCTTCTCAGTGACAAAGGTATTCCGACTATGATCTATTATCCGGTGCCATTACATCTCCAAAAGGCGTATCAAAATGATCGGTACATGTCAGGCGATTTTCCAAACGCTGAAAGGCTTAGCAAATCTGTACTTTCGTTGCCTATGCACACAGAGCTTTCAGAGAGACAATTGGAATATATAACTTCAAATGTTCTTGAATTTTTGAAATAACATAAAATCTCAATTTAATCATTATGATTTGCGTAAACATTGAATTTATTAGTAGAAAACAGTTGAAACTTTAGAATGACTATGAACGACTATTTTGCTCACGAAACTGCAATTATAGATGCTTATTGTGAAATAGGACATGGAACAAAAATATGGCACTTTTCACATATTATGTCAGGTTGTGTGATTGGTGAAACTTGTAATATCGGGCAAAATGTAGTAATTTCGCCTGAAGTAAGGCTTGGCAACAATGTCAAAGTGCAAAATAATGTATCGGTTTATACCGGTGTAATTTGTGAAGATGATGTTTTTCTGGGACCATCAATGGTTTTTACCAATGTAATTAATCCGAGAAGCCATGTAAACCGAAAAAATGAATTTGTTAAAACTATTGTTCGTAAAGGAGCAAGTATTGGAGCAAATGCAACCGTGATTTGTGGAAATGAAATTGGGGAATACGCGTTGATTGGTGCCGGTTCAGTTATTACAAAACCCGTAAAAGCTTTTGCTTTAGTTGTTGGCAATCCCGCCAAACAAACCGGTTGGGTAAGTGAAAATGGTCAGAAACTAAATTTTAATTCAGAAAATAAAGCTTTTTGCCCTGAAACCGGACAGGAGTATGAATTGAAAAATGGAAAAGTTATACGAATTAAATAAGCAAAAAAATACTGAAAGCAAAATGATAAAATTTGCGGTAATAGGACAGGGGCATATAGGTAAACGTCATGCAGAAATGATTCGGGAAAATACTGATTCTGAGTTAGTTGCAGTGTGCGATATTTTGTCAAAAGAAGAACTTGGCTTAGAAAATATATCCGAAAAATACTTCACTAATTTTGATGATTTGTTGAATGCAAATCTTGATATTGATGTAATAAACATTTGTACTCCCAATGGTTCTCATGCCGATTATGCAATAAAAGCTCTGAAAGCAAGAAAACATGTGGTGTTGGAAAAACCGATTGCTTTGACAAAATTAGATGCTGAAAAAATTCTTTTTAAGTCGTTGGAAATGTCGCGTCATGTTTTTAGTGTCATGCAAAATAGATATTCACCACCATCTGTCTGGCTAAAGGAATTGATTGATAATAAAGTACTTGGTGATATTTTTATTGTGAAACTCGATTGTTTTTGGAATCGTGATGACCGCTATTATAAAAACGGAAACTGGCATGGTGATGCAAACTTGGATGGTGGAACATTATTCACACAGTTTTCACACTTTATTGATATTATGTATTGGTTGTTTGGTGATATTCAAAATATTTGTGGAAAATTTGCTGATTTTAGCCACAAAGATTTGACTGATTTTGAAGATAGTGGGTTAGTGACTTTCAACTTTATCAATGGCGGTATAGGATGCTTAAACTATTCAACTGCTGTTTGGGATACAAATTTGGAAAGTAGCATTACAATCCTCGGCTCAAAAGGAACAGTTAAAGTTTCAGGGCAATATATGAATGAGGTAAGTTATTGTCATATAAAAGATTATGTGATGCCTGAATTAAATCCATCCAATCCGCCAAATGACTATGGACTGTATAAAGGTTCAGCTCAAAATCATCATTATGTGATTGAAAATGTGATTGAAAAACTTAATGATAAAGGAAATATTACTACCAACGTTTTGGAAGGTCTTAAAGTAGTAGAAATCATTGAACGCATTTATGCTGTTCGGGATGCTCAGTGGAAAAAAATTAAATAAACTTTTTATGTTACAACGTATTCAAACACTCTATTTACTGGCAATAGTAGTTTTATCAGGATTCATAATCTTTTCTCCAATTGCGGATTTGATAAATAAGGTTGACAATTTGATTTATCTTGTTGACTTTAGGGGTATTTCGCTTATTAAACCAACTGGCAATGTAGTAGATTCAGCAGTTTGGTTATTGACAGCTGTTTCAGTTGTTGTTCCGGTTTTGGCATTAATTACTATTTTTTCTTACAAAAATAGAGTAAAGCAAATCAGGCTGACAGTAATTAATATGGTTTTTATAATCAGCTATTATTTCTTTTTGTTATTGTATTTATGGCCGGCTTGCGTGCGCTTGCATGCCGATTGGCATTTGCGAATTACTGCCTTGTTTCCGCTTATAAACCTCATTTTGTGTTATTTAGCCATTGGGTCAATTGGAAAAGATGAAAAGTTAGTGAAATCATTAGATCGGTTAAGATAAACCTCAGACTTTATCTTAAATAAGCGCCTTTCTATCGAAGGCGTTTATTGTTTTGTTATTTATCTCCGAACAAAAAAAGCATTCATCTGTTTATTTAGCACATTAAGATAAACAGAAAATGAAAACTACACTTTCAATAATAATCATGGGCATGTTTTTGTTTTTTAGCCAAACAGCATGCAATCAACAAGTAAAAAAGATGAAATATAATTCACTTACTCCCGAGGAACAAGCCGTTATTTTACACAAAGCCACTGAAAGACCTTTTACTGGCGAATATGATACTGTTTTTTCAAAAGGAACATACGTTTGCAAACAATGCAATGCTCCACTTTATCGTTCTAATGATAAGTTTGATGCACATTGCGGTTGGCCGAGTTTTGATGATGCAATTCCTGGAGCTGTAAAAAGAATTCCCGATGCAGATGGACAACGAACAGAAATTGTCTGTGCTAATTGTGGTGCACATTTAGGACATGTATTTTTAAACGAAGGCTTTACTCCTAAAAATACGCGTTATTGTGTTAATTCTATATCAATGAAATTTATACCGGATAAAGTTATGAAAGCAGAAGAAAATAATCAGGAAACAGCCTATTTTGCTTCAGGATGTTTTTGGGGAACGCAATATCATTTTATGAAAGCAATAGGAGTTATTTCAACCACAGTTGGTTATATGGGGGGGCATACTAAAAATCCAACTTATCAGGAGGTATGTACTGGTAGAACCGGACATGTAGAAACAACCGAAGTTGTTTTCGATAAGACGAAAACATCATACGAAGATATGATAAAACTTTTTTTTGAAACGCATGATTTCACTCAGGTTGGTGGACAAGGTCCCGATATTGGTGATCAATATCGATCGGTTATTTTTTATACATCAGAAAATCAGAAGATTATGGCTGAAAAATATATTGGGATATTAACTCAAAAAGGGTATAAAGTGGCAACAATTTTAAAGCCTGCACCCGAATTCTGGAAAGCTGAAGATTATCATCAGGAGTATTACGAAAAAAAACACGGAACACCATATTGCCATATTTACCGAAAAATATTTTAATTTGTACTTTCCGGCCTTCAATTAATAAAAATATTTAATTGAAACTGATTATTTTCAAAATTCAATTAAGCAATTTTCACTTTATAACTACAGCTTGCTTTTCCTTTTACAATATTAGTCAATCTCGATTTTAACAACTGACGACGAATTGGTGTAACTTTATCTGTAAATAAATGTCCTTCCAGATGGTCATACTCGTGTTGTATAACACGCGCCTTGTAACCATCAAATTCTTCAAAATGTTCCTTAAAATCAGCATCCAGATATTCTATTTTAATTCTTTCGGCACGCATTACCGTCTCATGTATTCCGGGGATGCTTAAACAACCTTCTTCACCGGAAACTTCTTGTGCGCTTCTTTCGGTAATAATTGGGTTAATCATCACGGTTTTAAATGCTCCTAACTCAGGGTCATCTTCCTTGAACGGTGCTAAATCTATTACAACCAAACGTATTGATAGACCCACTTGAGGTGCAGCTAAACCTACACCTTCGGCATGGTACATGGTTTCATACATATTGGTTATCAAAGTTTCCAATCCGGGATATTCTGCGGTAATTTTTTCAGTATGTTTTCTTAATACAGCATTACCATAAGTATAAATAGGTAAAATCATTATTAATTATAATTTTCAGTAGTCAGTATTTGTGATAAACGATAACTCACTACATTTAATTTTTAAAATTTTTTTAATAGGAATGAATTGATTCAAGGTATGATTGTAGAATAATTGTTGCAGAAATTTTATCTACTAATTCTTTATTTTGCCGGTCTTTTTTCTTTAAACCTGCCTCAATCATAGTTTTATGAGCCAAAACGGATGTAAAACGTTCGTCAACATAAATTAGTTCAATATCAGGAAAGCGACGTTGCAAACTCACTACAAAAGGCCTGATATATTGCATCGAATCAGAATCCTCTCCATTCATTTGCTTTGGTAATCCAACCACAAACTTATCTACAGGCTCTCTGTCAATGTATTTTTGCAAATATAGCAACACTTCATGAGCCGGAATTGTATCCAAACCATTGGCAGTTATGTGAAGCAAGTCAGTAACTGCGAGTCCAACGCGTTTTCGACCATAATCAATGGCAAGAATCCGTCCCATAATTTTTTATCAAATTGTTTGCAAAGTTACAATAAATTAATCGAAATATTGAATTTAAACCATCAATGCAGCAGCATTAGCAAAAAATTCCTTTTTGTAGTTTAAATATAGCTATAACTCATTTTTTCTTTAAAATTAAAGAATAATGCGTTGTTAAATCTTTTAGTCACACTCTGGATTTATTAGTATTTATACAGATTATATACTTTTTTTATTGATCAAATTAAAAATGATATTTTTTAAGTCAGAAAGATACTATAATGGAGATAAATTATGCTTTTAAACATAAATTTGACCAACTCTTTTTATCTTAAAAAAAGAGGATAAATAAATAAGATTGATTAATTTTGAGAGATTTTTTTTTATTTTTTTATTCAGTTAAATTATTTCAACTTTAAATTATTAATAGTATTTATGAAACAGTTCAAACGGGCTGCATTGATGCTTTCTGTGGCATTAATTACATCAGCTAAAACTTATGCCAGCGAGGCAGACATCGCCATTCCGGACTTACATTCCGGCGAATTTCACATTTTCGGACAAGTAATCAAAGCATGGGATTTTTTGTTCTTTGGAGCATTGGTAATTTGCTTTACACTAAGCATCAGCTTATTTTTATTTTCACAAGTAAAGAAACAAAAAGCGCATAGTTCTATGCTTAAGGTTTCCGAAACCATCTATCAAACTTGTCGAACTTATTTATTGCAACAAGGGAAATTTTTGTTAATGCTTTTTGCGTTTGTTGCAGTAATTATGTCGTACTACTTTTTGGTACTTCAGGGAAAATCGGTTGGTACGTTATTATACGTGTTGTTTTACTCCATTTTGGGCATGGGTGGCTCGTATGCAGTGGCCTGGTATGGTATTCGCATAAACACTTATGCTAATTCACGTACAGCATTTGCATCACTTCGTGCAAAACCTTGGGATGTTGTAAACATTCCATTGCGTGCAGGAATGAGCGTGGGTTTATTTCTTATTTCAATGGAATTAGTGATGATGGTTATCATACTTTTATTCGTTCCTCGTGAAATAGTTGGTATATGTTTCCTTGGTTTTGCCATTGGCGAATCGTTAGGTGCCAGTGTGCTCCGAATAGCCGGGGGTATATTTACTAAAATAGCTGATATTGGTTCCGATTTGATGAAAGTGGTTTTCAAGGTAAAAGAAGATGATCCTCGTAACCCGGGCGTTATTGCCGATTGTACTGGCGACAATGCTGGTGATAGTGTTGGTCCAACTGCCGATGGATTTGAAACTTATGGCGTAACCGGTGTTGCATTAATCACGTTTATTACGCTTGCTGTACCATTTGCATTTCCTAATCAACCCAAGTTGATCGGTGATATTCAGGCAAAACTGATTGTTTGGATATTTGGAATGCGCTTTTTGATGGATTTAATGTCGGGTATTTCTTATTTTATCAATCAGGAAATTTCAAAGCGTAAATACAAAAAATTAAAAATGTTCAACTTTGAAGAACCATTGATGCGACTTATATGGATTGCTGCTATTTTGAGTATTTCAACATCTTTTTTTATGAGTCATTTACTTGTTGGCGATTTAGCTCAAATAACCGGAAATCCTGCTGATGCAACCTTATGGTGGAAATTGGCCGGAATTATCAGTTGTGGAACGTTGGCTGCCGTGTTGATTCCAGAGTTTACAAAATTATTTACCAGCTCGCATTCAACTCACGTTAAGGAAATTGTAACTGCTTCGCGCGAAGGTGGACCTTCATTGAATATTCTTTCGGGTATTGTATCGGGCAATTTTGGAGCTTTTTGGACTGGTATATTAATTGTAGGACTTATGGCTGCTGCTTATTTCATTAGTCAACTTGGTCTTACGTCCATTCTTGGACCTCATGCATCTATTTTTGCTTTTGGTTTAGTTGCATTCGGCTTTCTGTGTATGGGACCGGTAACAATTGCCGTTGACAGCTATGGTCCAGTAACAGATAATGCGCAATCCATCTTCGAATTATCTCAAATTGACCAAATTGATGGAATTAAAGAAGAAATTGAAAAAGATTTCGGGTTTACTCCTGATTTTGAGTTGGGTAAACACTATTTGGAAGCGAATGACTCGGCAGGTAATACCTTTAAAGCTACTGCTAAACCGGTATTAATTGGTACAGCCGTAGTAGGTGCCACTACCATGATTTTCTCTATTATTTTACTTCTAGAAAGTAAAGGTCTGCTGAGTGTTTCGTTGACTTCAGCACCTATCTTACTTGGTTTAATATGTGGTGGTGCAGTTGTTTACTGGTTTAGTGGTGCGTCTATGCAAGCAGTTACAACAGGAGCTTACCGTGCAGTTGAATTTATAAAAAGTACATTTGACTTAAATAAAAAAGAAGCTGATATAGAAGATTCAAAAGAAGTGGTTAAAATTTGTACGCAATATGCTCAAACAGGGATGTGGAATATATTTGTAGCATTAATTTCCTTTACACTTGGTTTTGCATTTTTTGATAGTAATTTCTTTGTTGCTTATCTTATCTCAATAGCAACATTCGGATTATTTCAGGCTATTTATATGGCCGATGCCGGAGGTTCGTGGGATAATGCTAAAAAGGTCGTAGAGGTAGATTTAAAAGAGAGAAACACCCCTTTACACGAAGCTGTAGTTATTGGTGATACAGTAGGTGATCCTTTCAAAGACACTTCATCAGTATCGCTCAATCCAATTATTAAATTTTCAACGTTATTCGGATTATTGGCCACTGAAATAGCGCTGAAAATGAAGATTGACGCAAGTCATGGAATTGGTTCGGATTACAGTGCTTTTATTGGTGCCGGATTTTTAATTATTGCTTTAATATTCGTTTGGCGTTCATTCTACAAAATGAGAATTCCACTTCGCGAAAAATCTGAAGAGAGAGCATAGTTTTTAACTACCCGTTTAAATAACACCACATAAGTCAACTTGTTTTAGGCTTATATGGTGTTATTTGTTTTTTTAAGGCTTCAATTTCTGAAAGAAATCCTTATCTTTGTATTATAAAAAAAACGATTCAAAATAATTATAAACTATTCATTTTTAATATAATAAAAAGTATGCACAACTGGTTTGAATGTAAAATTAAATACGAGAAAACTGCTGAAGAAGGCAAAATAGTTAAAGTAAATGAAGCTTATTTGGTTGATGCATTATCGTTTACTGAAGCTGAAGCCCGAATTATTGCTGAAATGCAGCCTTTTATTAGTGGGGAATTTGTAGTCTCGAACATTCGCCGTGCACGTATAAGTGAAATGTTTCAGAACGAAAATGGCGATAAATGGTACCGAAGTAAAGTGATGTTTATTTCACTCGATGAAGAAAAAGGTATTGAAAAACGGACTGCTTCAACCATGATGGTGCAGGCCAATAATGTTAAAGAAGCTTGGGATGGTTTGCAGGAAGGTATGAAGGGATCGATGGCAGATTACGAAGTAGCTTCGATTGTGGAAACAACGATTATGGATGTGTATAAATACGAAGCTGAATAATATCTGGTTGACAGGAAAAAGCTTGTTGTTTGTACTATTTATAACTATAGACTACTTCTTTTTCCAACTATAAAATAAAAAATGTCTCTACAACAAAATATACAAGCAATCAGGGTGCATATTCCACCACATGTACGCTTGGTTTGTGTGTCCAAATTTCATCCAAATGAAATTGTTTTGGAAGCTTACAATTGTGGTGAGCGAATTTTCGGGGAAAGTAAAGTGCAGGAAATGTGTGACAAACATGAAACACTCCCTGTCGATATTTTCTGGCATTTTATTGGTCATTTACAAACAAATAAAATAAAATACATTGTTCCTTTTGTTGATTTGATTCATGGAGTCGATTCCTATAAATTATTGGTAGAAATTGACAAACAAGCTCAAAAAGTTGGAAAAATAGTTGATTGTTTGCTTCAAATTCATATAGCCAGGGAAGAAACAAAGTTTGGTTTTTCGGCTGAAGAATTAATTGATACGCTTGAACAGGAAGCTTGGAAAGATTTAAAAAACATTCGGATTTGTGGTTTAATGGGAATGGCCACTTATACGGATAATCGGGAACAAATTCGAGCAGAATTTCATGGATTGAAAACTTTATTTGACCAACTAAAAACTGCATATTTTTCTTCAGAACCAGCATTTTGTGAACTTTCTATGGGAATGTCCGATGATTATCAAATTGCTGTCGAAGAAGGTAGTACCTTGGTTCGTATTGGAAGTTCAATTTTCGGACACCGAAACTATTAAAGTGCAGTATTTTTCTCTAAATCAACAATAAATCTGCTTTTGTGTTTTATGAACACAATTCAAAAATCCTCAACATGGCACAAATTCTTTTCATTATAATTATTGTTATCCTCATTGCAGATTTTGCACTGGAACGCTATCTGGCATTTTTAAATATCAAAGAATCGGGCAAAGAGCTACCACCTTTGTTGCGTGACATTTATGATTCGGAAAAATATGCCAAACAACAGGATTATTTCCGCACAAACTCTCGTTTTGGAATGTTGACAAGCAGTTTTAGTTTTATTGTTATTCTATCAATGTTTGCTTTTGGTGGTTTTGCCTGGGTTAATAATTTAGTTGTGCACTATGTACAAAATGCTATTTGGACTCCAATTATTTTCTTTGGCATTCTATTTTTTGCCAATGATATTATAAGCATACCTTTTGATTGGTATGATACGTTTGTAATTGAGCAAAAGTTTGGGTTTAATAAAGTTACTCCAAAACTTTTTATTCTTGACAAATTGAAAGGGTATGGAATGACATTGATTTTAGGCGGTGGAATTCTGTTTGTAGTAATTTGGATTTACACGCTGACCCCAACTTATTTCTGGTTACTTGCATGGGCAGTGGTTACAGCATTTAGTTTATTTATGACGATGTTTTATTCACAAATTATTGTTCCGTTGTTTAACAAACAAACCCCACTTGGTGAAGGTGAATTGCGCATAGAAATTGAAAAGTTTGCGTTAAAAACAGGCTTTAAACTGGATAATATCTTTGTAATTGATGGTTCTAAGCGGTCTACCAAAGCCAATGCATATTTCAGCGGATTAGGTTCAAAGAAACGTATCGTATTGTATGATACGTTGATGGACAAAATGACCGTGGAAGAAATTGTGGCTGTACTGGCTCATGAGGTTGGGCATTATAAGCATAAACATACGCTGATAAATTTCATGATTTCCATTCCATATACTTTGATGCTGTTTTTTGCTTTCGGATACATTCTGAAAAGTGATGCCTTTGCCCAAGCATTGGGTGGGAGCGTTGCTTCATTCCATCTCAATGCCTTAGCTTTTAGCATATTGTATTCGCCTATTTCATTGGTGTTGGATATTGCCATGAATGTTTTATCGCGTAAATTTGAATATCAGGCTGATGCATTTGCAGCAAAATATGGGTATGCGCCACAATTAACATCTGGATTAAAAAAACTAACTGCAACTTCATTAGGAAACTTGATGCCACATCCATTGTATGTATTCTTCCATTATTCGCATCCAACACTTTATCAACGTATTACAATGATTAATTCATAGTTTACAGTGTATAATTTAGAATTATGAATTACGATATAAATTAAATATACTATGCTTCTTGGAATAATGGGTGCCATGCCCGAAGAAATGGACAAAATAATTGCATCAATCGATGACAAAGAAATTGTTGAGCGAGGCAGCAGAATTTATTATCGGGGTAATTTGTTCGGTCAGGAAGTTGTGGCAGTGTTTTCGCGTTGGGGAAAGGTGGCTGCGGCAACTACTGCTACCAATATGATTTTAGATTTTAAAGTTGATCGTATCGTTTTTACCGGTGTTGCCGGAGCTATTTCGCCGGAATTAAATGTGGGAGATATTGTGATTGGGCAACGACTGTTTCAACATGATATGGATGCACGTCCGTTGATGAGACGTTTTGAGATTCCATTAACAGGTAAAACTTCATACGAGACACCACAACAGAACGTAGACACTATGGCTCAGGCTGTGCATACTTTTTTGAAAAATAATAAGGAATTCCGGAAAATACTTGCCGAACAGGATATTACAAGTCCAAGGCTGCTAACAGGTGATATCGCAAGTGGTGATTTGTTTATTTCGAGTACGGAAATGAAACATGCTCTGATTAAAAATCTGCCATCGGTAGTTTGCGTAGAGATGGAAGGTGCTGCTGTAGCTCAGGTTTGTGATGATTATGGAGTGCCGCTTATTGTAGTACGTGTTATTTCCGATACTGCTGATGAAAAAGCTCATATTTCTGCGATTGGATTTGTAAATCAACATGCAGGTGATTATTCGCTGTCAATATTAAAAGAATATATTGATTTAACGAATATTCTTAAAGATTGAAATAGGTAGGAGTGAAAGATAAAAATTAATCCCAGCACCTTTTAAAGCACTGGGATTTTCTTGATAAAAATACATTACTTGTTTCTTAAAACATCTTTATCGATAGCCCATTTTTGTTGCCATTTTGGATATTTATTTAATACCTTTTGAGGTTCATAATTGTACCAGCCGTAACCATCACGTCTTTCGCGCGCCACTTCGCTCAGTGAATATACTACCTTGCTATCGCGGTTGCAAAACATTGGGCGGTGTGTTTTAAGTTCATAATAACGTGTCCAGATAGCGGGAGCAGTAGAGTCAATTACAACAATTCTATCGTGTGTAGAAATTTTATAAGGAGTCTGAACACGAGGTGCATCAATCGTTTTTATAATTGTATTATGAATAATAGATTCATCAAACCATATAACTGCATTTTGAATGGCATTAACAACTTCTTTGTTTGGATGATTAATAGTCATCAAAAACTTAACCAATGAGGCACTTTCTTTATTGCAAATGCATGGCGGTTCAAATTTACGCGCCCAAGCTGGTTGTAATGTTACTTCATCATATTGCTGACACCATGCTGTTGGTTTACCATCATCAACAATTTGGGTTTTTATAATGCAATCCAATCCTTTATTATAAGCATATTGAAGCTTTGCCCTAAGTTTATTATCAACTAAAGCATATTGCGGTTTACCATCCAAAATATCTTTCAACAATTGCATAATTCCCAACATGGCATCATCGTTATAGGTAATATGACTGCTATAATTATCTTTTTCAATTGGATAATATTGAGGCCATCCACCGTTAGCATATTGCGCTTTCAAAACAAATTCCAATCCTTTTATTGCTCCGGTTTTATATTTTTCAATTCCTGTAGCCTTATAAGCTATGGCTAAAGCCGCAATTTGAGTATAGGTACATCCGTTATCGAATGTTGTATTTGTAAGGTTTTTATTTGCCTTTACTATTTCTTTTTGCTCAGGCGTTAATATCGCAAAGTAATCATAATTTTTTGGCCAACCTCCGTTGTTTTTTTGGAACAGAAGCATGTTATCTGCAATATTTTCTATTTCAGTGGGTTTATAACGGGGCTTGTCTGGCAAAGCGTTAATCATATTGTGTTTATCGGCAATAATGTACCAATGACCTGTGTTATCGGAAAAAGGTGCATAATCAATAGTTGTAAATTTTTGTTCTTCAGTTTTTTTTTGCGCAAAACCTAAACAAGAAAAAGAAGTCAGCACAAGCACAATTGATGTTTTTAAAAAATACTTTTTGTTGCAGCATTTTGTTGTAATTCCCATAAAATAATAGTTATTTATAAATTTTTTAACCAGATTTTTTTGAACTCTATATTGTTATTAGATAATGTATGTTTGACAGCTTAAAGCATAAATGGTTTAATGTAAGTTGAAAAATAGAGCTGATTTATTGACAAAACAAAATTAGATATATATTCCTACTATCACGTGCATAAATTGATATCATCGGTGTAATTATTGACTAAGACTCAGATTTATTAATGAACTAAGTAAATAATTTTAAATTCGAACCAAGATTTTATAAATGTTAATCTGCATGAATTAAACCACTAACATAAAAATAAACATTGAAATATAATACATTCCATAAATAATTGCTGTAATTTTACTGTAATTTATTTTCATTATTTAAACAGCTAATTTAATTTATTCATTCAAAGTAAAGAAAGGGAATTAAAATGATTATTTGGTATGTGATAATTTTTGTAGTCCTTGTATTTTTCATTGGAATTAAAATTGTACGTCCAACCGAACGAGGCTTAATTGAAAGACTTGGAAAGTATATTAAGTTTGCAAACCCAGGTTTTCACTGGATTATTCCGGTTATTGATAAAATGTATGTGGTAAATGTTACAGAACAAATGGTAAATGCCGATCCGCAGGAAATAATAACAAACGATAATCTAAATGCAAGTGTTGATGCTCAGGTCTATTTCAGGGTAAAAGCTGAAGAGGAAAGTGTAAAAGGAGCCATTTACAATGTCAATAATTATCGATGGCAAATAGTAAATCTAGCTCGTACAACGCTTCGTAACATTATTGGTACATTAACGCTTAAATCGGCAAATAGTGAACGGGGCAAAATAAATGCCGAACTTTATAATACATTGCACAACGAAACTCAAAGTTGGGGAATTGAAATTGTGCGGACAGAATTAAAAGAAATTGATCCGCCAAAAGATGTGCAGGAAACTATGAATAAGGTAGTGAAAGCTGAAAATGAGAAGATTGCAGCTATTGATTCTGCTACTGCTGCCGAAACAGTTGCCGACGGAATAAAACGTGCCAAAATTAAAGAAGCCGAAGGATATAAACAATCCAAAATTCTACACGCTGAAGGTGAAGCCGAAGCTATCAGGTTGGTTAATGAAGCTGCCGATAAGTATTTTGTAGGTAATGCGCAGTTATTAAGAAAATTACAAGCAGTGGAAACATCGCTTTCTAATAATGCCAAAATTGTCATTCCTAAAGGTAGCGAACTAGTCAACATTATTGGAGAAATGGCTGGAGGTATTTTACCTTTGGAACGAAAGCCAAAAGAAAAGTAATCAATTAAAATTAATAATCTCCCATTCGAATAAAAACTGGATAGGAGATTATTTTTAAAAGTAATATTCTTAATGCTTCAAAGCCTCAATGTATTTCTGGTGGAATATTAATTCGGAGGTTTTAATCTGCCTTAATGAGTCTACTTTATTTACTATGGAATCAAGCTTATAATCAGCTAATCCATCAGAAACGCCGGTTGATAAAATAATTTTATCGGGAGAAATTAAATAGTAGACAGGAATATCTTTGGTTGAGAAATCTTTAAAGTAAACATGCTCTTCATCCAACCCAAAGAATATATTATTCCATTGTTGGTTTTGTAAAAAACCACGAACATGCTCTTCGTTTTCATCGGTTATTGCCAGAAATACTACTTCGTTTTTAAATCTTTCAGCCAACTTATTGAGATGCTCCAACGACCTTACTTCAGGTATACAATAAGTTGCCCAGAAATCAACAAATACAAATTTATTTTCCAAATCAGGGAAATCATTGTTTATTATTTTTAATTTTGTAAGTGCATGGACTATATCTCCAACCTTAGGTTGAGAAAGTACGCTCTCTGAATATAAAAACAGGATAAGTACAATTGGTAAAATTAATAGCTTTTTCATAATTTATTTTAATTGTATCATTATTAACAATATAACTTAATAGATAGCACAAAGTTATATTATTTAATTGCTTTCAATGTTACATAATTATTTTAAAAAATTGTATAATTAAAATGAACTTAGAAAGTGTTCATAAAGTTCAATTAAAACATATATTTAACCCCTTTTGAAGTACAAGAACATTAAATCCCACAAAAAATGACTTGCAATCAGAACTTTGATGCTTTTATATTTTTTATAATGAAACGCATATACAATTCCCAAAAATATTGGAAAAATAAATTGGGATACTGTTCCATAATTAAGGTGTGCAATACCAAAAAGTAATGCAGAGATAAAAATTGCAAGATTAGTGTTTTCAAAAAACAATTCTAACCTTGTCAATAAATAACCCCTGATTAAGATTTCTTCGGTAAATCCGGCTGTAAGTGGTACAAGAAATACTAATAATTTATTCTGATGAATTAATTTTGCCAATTCTATTGCTTTTGCATTAACAGTATAAAGTCCTGATAATTTTAAGAGAAAAGCTATCACGATAGAACCTGCAAAACAAATTAGAAAAATTTTGATAACTGCTTTTAAATAAAAAGATTGAGGATAATTGACCTCTGTCCATAATAGAAATTTCTGTTTTTCTATTTTAACCGAATATAAATAGATTAATCCTAAAAACAACCAATTATATAATTCAGAGAAAAAAATTAAATTTACAGTATGTTCTGGTTTTTTAATACCAAAAGCAAAATAAATCAGCGAAGGAAAAAATATAAGAAATATAACAAGTAAAATTCCGCCCAGAATAATCGATTTTTTAGGAGTTAAGTTGTATTGAACCATAAAAAATATTTATGTTTGTTAGATTGAATCAACTATCAGATAAAGATGTGTTTATATTGTTGTTTCATTCACGGATTTTATCCAGGAGTCTGTTTAATTCCTGAACTTCTTCATTTGTCAGATTTTTTAAAAGTGTATCGGCTGTATTCTCACAATCATCCATGCCTGATAAAAGGACCAATCCCTGATCTGTAATTTCTACATCTTTTTGTCGCCGGTCTATTGGATTTTCCTTCCTGTCAATAAACCCTTTTTCGAAAAGTTTATCAACAATTCGGCTGACATCCGAGCTTTTATCGAGCATTCGTTCTTTTAAAAATCCAATTGAAGATGGACCTTCGGAATGAAAACCTTTCAATACTTTCAAAATATTATATTGGGGTTCAGTCAATTCGTGTTTTTTAAGGGTTTGCAAGAAGGTATAATTCAATTGCTTAACCGTAAAAGTCATATTGATTAGCCCTTTGTGGTAATCATTCCGAAACCGGCCTTTTATTTCATCTTCAATTTTCATAAATTTACAATTTCATAAGTTCTGGGTTACGAAGAATAGCGGTAATCCATACCAGAATTAGTACTACAGAAGGCAGCAAAATACTCATTCCGCCTGTCATGTGGATAATAATGGCTCCTCCCATATACGAACTCAAGAGAAATGAACCTATTTTATTTGTTTTTGGAAATAAAAATAACAAGGCAGATGTAATTTCGCCTAAAGCAATAATTACGCGCCAGTCACCCAAGTGCATTTGTGCCATCTGTTCTGGATGAAGAAATAATTTGCCACTTGCACTGAATAAATACAGTGCAGTTAACAATCCTGCAATTACCCAAGCAATAATTTTACTTGTTTTACTGATTTCTGTTTTCATACATTATTCATTTAAATTAATAATAGTGTTTAAATTCATTTGGTTGCTACTATTCTTATGACCGAAGCATTTCCATTGTGAAGAAATCCTTCTTCAAGTTTCGTATCCAATTCCGATATAATTACATTTTTAAGCCCTGCGAAATCAGTTTCTAATTCATCTTTCGAAAAAAGCATTGCTAAATTACGCGGTCCTCCCGAATTATTTGAAAGTTGATTTTTAGAAAAACCTTCGAGAATTAATGTACCTCCAGGTTTCAAAAAACGAATTAATTTACGATGATTTTCCTCTCTGTTTTCAGTATGGGCAAAAATCAACACAATTGCGTCAAAACTATTTTCTTCAAATTCAACTTCTTCCATTGATGAAATAAGATACTTTATCTCAACATCATTTTCAATAGCCAATTTTTCAGCTTTCTTTTTAGCTTCACTGCTACTATCAAAAGCTACTACATCCCACCCATTTAGAGCTGCAAAAATCGCGTTTCTACCTTCTCCTTCAGCAGGAAATAGAATTTTACCCGGTTTAAGTTTTAACAGCTGCTCTTTATAAAATTCGTTGGGTTTTAAGCCATATACAAATTCTTCTTGTGCATAGCGTTGGTTCCAAATTTCTGTCATTTTTTTTCGTTTAATCTACGTTCCAGCTCATCCAAACGGTCATTGGCCGAATGAACCATTAACACAAAGCGCACGAAAGGTGCACCTAATAAAAACAATGCTATGGAGGTTATTAAGCCTATCCATTCAAAATTTACACTGTTGGCAATAATACCTATTAAACCTAACAACGTGGCAATAATCCCACCCGGAACGCCCAGTGGGCATCTTAATTTTTTCTTTTCTTCCATTTCTAGTACATTTTTAGTTTGTTTATTAATTCTTGTTTTGTAGGTGCTCCTTTAAATACAATTTCATTGTTTATCAGTAATGTAGGCACTGAATTAATACCTAATTTCATTGTTTTTATCATTCCTATTGGTGAATTTGCCATTGATTTTTTAAACTGAAACTTACCTTCAAACTCAGGCAATACTTCGTCAAGCATTCGATTTAAAATTTTACAATTTGGACAAGTTAAAGTATAAAACATTTCAATTGTTACGGGTTTTGAACTATTCATTTTTTGATTTTTTGTTTCAGAAAACATTTATTTGATTGGGACTTTAATTCGGTGAAAAATTATTTGTAATAACTTTATATGTTACAACATATATTTTAAAAGATTGTTCAATCCACAATTTAAATAATCAAATCAACCCGGAATATATTCGTCGATAAATAATACAAAATATTTAAAAGCACTTTAGACTATTCGTCTGAAGTGCTTTTAAATAGGATATAACGGGTTGTTCTGACGTGTGAAGTTATTCTTTTATCTTTTTCCAATCTTTCATAGCATGTTTGTAATTATTGCTATAACCGGTATGCCCTGTAAAAATATATTGAACTTGTGGCAGATTGGCTATTTTATATAAAGATAAAACGGCTGTTTTCATATCCATGCTAAAGAATTTATTGGGTTTGTCAATTTTGCCATTTTTTAATCCAAATGCGTCACCCACAAATAAATACTTACCATCAATTAAATAGCTCATTGAACCAGGTGTATGTCCGGGAGTCATAATTCCTTTAATATTGAGATTCCCGATTTTAATTGTTTGTTGATCATTTAGAATCGTATATGTTTTTGAATCTATTTTATTATGAGAATTCATCATTCTTGCAGTTTTTCCGTTTATCATTTGCTCTTCATTCTTTGATAAATAGACAGTTGCATTTTTAAACAATTTAAGTGCAGCCACGTGATCGCCATCGGTATGAGTTAATAATACAGCGGTAATTTTCTCAGGTTTAATATTTAATTTATTAAGCTCTATTTCAACAACTTTTATGTCATTCCCAGCATCAATTGCCACATAATTGTCACTGTCTTTTACTAAAAACATATTCACATATGAATCTTTAATAGCATAAATATCAGGTGCAATTTCCTTTGTGTCAAGCACATTCATAGCTTTCATTTCCGATTTAACTTTAAAATAAAAAATGCTTGTAACCAAAGCTAATATAATTAACAATGAGGATACTACAATTAAAATCCATTTGATTGTTTTCTTCATAAGTATAAATTAATTTATTTGATTTTCAAGTTATTTAGCAAAATTTTAAAAATATATCAATAAAAACAATAACTCAAAAAATAAAAGGAATAAACATTTTAGTTTGTTTCATATAGTCAGAATATTTTTTACCAAAGAACACTAAACACTCTTTTTCATCAAATTTTGATGTAAAATAGAGGAAATTGGTTGATAACAAGCCAATAACAAACAATAATATTGTTGGATTTTTAAGAAATATTGCCCAAGTAAGAAATATTAAGGACGAGTAAAGTGGATGCCTGATATATTTAAATATGCCTATGTCAACTAATTCTGTTGTTTTTTCAAAACTATATAAGTTTTTATCATCTCTAAAACTTGCGGGTTTCCCAGTTCTTTTTATCAGAATAAATCCTGCCAATACAAGGTATAAAGAATAAAATAGCAAAATCCACGATGCAATTTGATTTATACTTAATAGATTGATAAACCAGTATTTACCGTTTATAGTAATCATCCATGCCATGCATTCCCAGCTAAAAAAACGGTAAAACCCATGACTCTTGACGCTGAATAATGTCCGCCAGGAAGCAATAACAATCAGCAGACTTAAAACTCCAAAGATAATCAGTTTTCCCATAAGTTTAACATATTGATTTTTAGTAATTTACTCTTGAAAGTTATCTTTTTTATCAACTATATATTCAGGTCTGTCTTTGACTTCATCAAACAAAATCCCAATATATTGCCCTAAAACTCCGACTGTAAGTAGCTGAACTCCACCAAAGAAAATTATTAATATAATAAGTGAACTCCAACCTGAAAGAGCATGGGTAAAACCAACTATTTTTCCAATCAAAGTATAGAGTGCATAGATAATTCCAATTAAAACAGTAATAAAACCAAGACTTGTAGCTAGTTTCAACGGTTTCTTGGAGAAATAGAGCATGGCTGTCGATGCAAATTGAATCATTTTACTCAGCGGATATTTTGTTTCTCCGGCAAATCGAGCCTGACGTTGATACACAAAAGGCACTTGTTTAAATCCAATCCAGCTTATAATGCCCCGAATATATTTTCCTTTTTCGCGAAACTTCTTGAATTCATCCATTACTTGTCTGTCAATTAACCTGAAATCTCCTGTATCGAGTGGAAAATCAACTTCCGATAAGTAATTCATTGAACGATAAAATATTCGTGCAGAAATTTTTTTGAAGAAACTCTCACCTCTACGTTTTTCTCTGACACAATATACCACGTTAGCTTGTTCGCTTTTTTGCCTTGCAACCAGTTCTGGAATCAGCTCAGGTGGATCTTGTAAATCAGCATCAATAATTACAGCCAAATCGCTTGTACAGTAATGAATTCCAGCAGTCACAGCCGGTTGATGACCAAAGTTACGCGAGAAATGCAATACTTTTACTTGTTTATCCGCTAAGGCAATGGCCGAGAGCATTTCAGCAGTATGATCTTTGCTGCCGTCATTAATAAAAATTATTTCGGTTTGAAGCGCAGTTATTCCATCCAGCACCTTTTTCAGTCGACTGTACGATTCGGCGATAACAGCCTCTTCGTTATAACAAGGTACAATAACACTGAGTGTTTCCATTTATTTTGATTTATAAATCTTAAAAGTAAGCGATTTGTTGAAGAAATATTGAAGCAAAGCAACGACAAATATCGATATAAATTTTGAAATCATACTATCCAGCTTCAATAGGTCAATAAATAGAGCCAAAAGACCTGTACTGAATCCCATTCCAACTAATGCGATGGCATAAAAAGAGAAAAACCGTTTCAGTTTTTTGTCAGTAACGTTGAAAGTGAAATAGCTGTTTAATATAAAGTTATGCACTACAGCCAAACTCGAACTTGTAATATTTGAAACAACGTAGTTAATCCCAAGCTTTTTATTCATCAGGTAAAACACAGCCATATCTACTACTAAACCCAACGCTCCAACCATTCCATATTTAATAAACCTGGTTATTCCGTAGTTTGAATATTTTTTATAGAGATCAGAAATCATAGATAGGGTAGGTGTAAAAATGTGAATATATAAGCATTTAAAATGAAAGTTCAAAGATAGAAAAAATTATTTCTTTCCACTCCTAAGCCAAGCCATAAACATTTTAACTTCAGTATAATTTAAAAATACACTCAACATTTCGTAAATAGAGCCTGTTTCAGTTCCCTGCCGAATTAATTCTGATGCTTTTTGCCGTTTTTCCGTTGTAATGAAATCGTTTATGTCTAATTCACCACTAATGACATACCGCTCTAAATGTCCGACAATAGTTGTCATATTTAAGTTTCGGGTGAACGCAATTTCATCAATTGTTTTACCTCCTTTGTACATGGCAAGTGAAATGCGCATGGTTTCGCCCACAGGTTTTTTCTCTTTTTTCTCTTTCCGCTTTTCTTTTTCGTCCATGAGCGATGAAAGTTTATTTTCTTTACAATAGGAGAGGATCACATCCAGAAAAGCTTTACCGTATTTTTCTACTTTTGCCGGTCCAAAACCACTTATTTGAAGCAAATCTTTCTCGTTTTGAGGTAAGTAGTCCGACATTTCGTTTAGCGTTTGACTTCCGGCAACCAAATAAATAGGTAAGTCGCGTGGTTCACAAAGTTGGTTGCGAAGAAGCATTAATTTTCTATACAGTTCAGGCTGTCGTGAAGTAAGTTTTTGTTTTGAACTCGTTTTAGCATAAGCATTTACAGTAAAATCAGGAACGGTAAAAGTATTTTTCAAAACAAAGTAATCTTCCACAGTAAATTTCTCCTTCAATCCCTTCATTAAAAAGACTTTCTGAGCTATATTAGAGAAAATCATACGAATGCCATCATTGTAATCAGAAGCATGTAATTTGCTATCGGTTACTGAGGGAGATTGCCTTAAAGTTTCAAGCAACATGGCTGTTTTCTCATTGAAAAAATTGCTGGCTGCAGTCAATCTTTCTTGTAAAAACTCTTCTTGAACAGGTTTTTCGTCGAGAATACGTTGTAATTGACCCTGAAACTTTTCAGCCACATCTTGTAAACTGTTAGATTGACGCACAATATCATTCAAAAAAGGGATTGTTTCTTCGTTGAACGAAGTTTCATTTTCTTTGGTTTCGTTCAAAAGCCGCATTGATTGACCAACAAGATTTTTAAAATCGTATAGTTGAAAAAGGATAAAGTTACGATACTGATTTCGTGAAGTATTTAACTGTATTTCAAGTTCTTCGACAGGCAATTTATTTCGTTCATGCTCTACAATCTGGCGATCATTTTGGATGCTGTTAGGATTAATTTTACTCAATAAAACCATTCCTTCCAACGAGCGGCAACGGCTCAGAGCCACATAAACTTGTCCGGCTGCAAAGGCTGCTCCGGCATCAATTACAGCTTTATCAAAAGTTAACCCCTGACTTTTATGAATGGTAATTGCCCATGCAAGCCGAAGTGGATATTGAATAAATTTACCTAGTTCGTTTTCCTCAATCTGTTTGGTGGTAGGATTGGTGGAATAACGAATGTTTTCCCAAACAGCTTTTCCCAATTCGATGGTTTCAAAATCACCGGGGCATTTTATATTAATAGTTTCTTCTTCAACACTTTCAATAACCCCGATTTTCCCGTTAAAGAATCGGCGTGGAGTTTCCGTATCATTTTTCAGGAACATTACTTTCGCACCTATTTTTAGTTCAAGTATCTTTTCGGTAGGATAACTCTTTTCGGGATATTCGCCCTGGATTTCAGCTTCAAAAGTGTAAGTTTTGCCTTTAATTTTAGCCAACTCTTCGCCGTTTATCTGATCGGCTTTGTAATTATGCGTGGTGAGTGTAATGTATGTATCGTCGCTTGGTGGTACAAACAAAGGATTGTAGCGGCTTTGTAATAGTTTTAAGCCGGTATCGGATAAACAATTGTTGCGTACTTCATTCAACACCTGAATAAAGCTACTATTTGTCTGACGGAAAATTTTATCCAGTTCGATATAAACCGGTTGTTGTTGCATTATTGATTGAGAATGAAAGAAATACGGACTTGAATAATACTGGCTCAATAATCGCCATTCATCATCAGTCGCAACGGGCGAAAGCTGAAACATATCCCCGATAAAAATTACCTGTACTCCTCCGAATGGCTCATTATTCCTGTAACGAACGTGCCTCAGAATTGTATCT
The DNA here is from genome assembly GCA_031292575.1 of Paludibacter sp. Classification (GTDB taxonomy): domain Bacteria; phylum Bacteroidota; class Bacteroidia; order Bacteroidales; family Paludibacteraceae; genus Paludibacter. Next base: position 8,584 of record JARLGX010000032.1, on the reverse strand, counting down.
ACAGAATCGAGCACATCGGCACGCACCATACTTATTTCGTCAATAACCAGCAGTTCAAGTTCTTGCAACACTTTTCGGCGATTACCCTGCATTTTCATCTTTTCAATCAGATTTTTACGACCTTCAACTGTTGGTATAAAAGGAGTAAACGGCAACTGAAAGAATGAATGCATGGTTGTTCCGCCTGCATTGATGGCAGCTACACCTGTTGGTGCCACCACAGCTATTTGTTTTTTTGTTTCCTTTTTGAGCTTATGCAGAAAAGTGGTCTTGCCGGTTCCGGCTTTTCCGGTCAGAAAAATGGAACGATTTGTAAACAACGCAAAATCGTGAGCAAGTTGATAATAAGGAGAGGTATTTTCCATTGAAAGTAGTACTTATTTTATATGCTTCTGCAAAAATAGCTAAAACAAATAACAATTAATTGCTGTAAGATCGACAATTTCTATGCAATATTTTCAGAATTCATTCGCTTTTTCCAAATCCTGAAAATATTCCAGATCATTTTTAAAAAAGTATTTCCAAGGTGAAATTCAATTCACCTTGACTTGAAATTTCAAAATAATGATGATTTAACAAGTTACTAATAAATATCTGTTTTTTATTTTCTAAAGAAATGAAATTAATCAAACAGGTTTGTTAATCAATTTTACTTACAACAACGGCAGTTCCATAGGCAAGAACTTCAGTTAATCCGTTCATTACATCATTTGCGTCATATCTTACATTTATTATGGCATTGCATCCCAGTTCTTCACCATGCTTTATCATTAATTCCAACGCCTCTTCTCTGGCTTTTTCACACAATTCGGTGTAGATGGTACTTTTCCCTCCAAATATTGTCATAAAACCTCCGGCCATATTGCCGATGATACTCCTTGAACGTACTGTAATACCACGGACTAAACCTAATTGTTTTGTCACTTTGTAACCCTCCAGCGAGGTGCTGGTGGTTATTAAAATTGATTCTCTCATCATGTTATAATTTTTTATGTTTTTATGAAGACATATTTAAATTTTTTGGGCAATCATTTGACTGATACCGTTTTCAAATTCAATCCGCGAAATATTTTTAAATCCGGCAACAACAAGCATATCTGTTACTTCCTTTTCTGTAAAACAATCACCGGCTTCGGTTCCAACAAGCATATTTATAGCAAAAATGGCACCAGCAGTTGGTTGTGTTCTGTCGTTATTCATTATCCAATCCTGAATCAATATTTTCCCATTTTTGTTCAATGCATTATAACATTTCTTTATCAGGTATTGATTTACTTCCAACGAATTGCTATGAATAATTGCCGATAAAAAAACAATATCAAATCCTTTAGGTAAATCATCTATGGTGTAATCGCCTGTATATGTTTGTATTTTAGTTGAAAAACCTTCTTGGTTGATAAACTTTTGTGTGATAGGTACAACGTTTGGCAAATCAAAAACTGTGGCTTTAATTTCCGGCTTCTTTGAAACAAACTCCATAGAATATGCTCCTGATCCACCTCCAATATCAAGTATTGTTTTCACTTCCGTCAAATCGATATTGGTCAATTGCTGTGGGGCTTGTTTTTTTGCACGGTCATGCATGGCATTTATAAACGAGAATAACCAATCTTCTCCTCTCTCATTAATTTCGGTTGAATGTGCCGAAATACCTGTTTTTACAACCTTTGTGAGGTTATTCCAGGTATTCCACAGATGATTTGAATGCATTAATCCACCTAAATAGTTTATACTTTTTTTTGAAAGAAAATCAAAACTATCTTCGGTATTAAAAAAAAGTTGGTTTTGTTTAGTGAGGAAACCTAACGAAACCAATGCATTAAGTAACCGAATGCAGGCATGTTCGTCCAGCTGTAGATTAGTTGAAATCTGATTGTTTGTAGACCCTGACTCATCGATATTTGTAAATATATCGAGTTCAAAGGCACTTAATAAGATTCTGCTTTTTTGAAAAGATGCTGCAAATTCTCTGATTGAAGCTGGGTTCATAATATAAAAAATTTAAAAGGTTATTTTATTTATCAGAAATAATTGTTATGCTAACTTTGGAACCACAAAGATGGTAAAAATATTTATAATAAAAGATGTATAAACAAACTAAAATAATTACATTTACGCCCTTTATGCTAATAGTTAAGAATAGATGGTTCCGAAACAACAACTATAATTTACGAATTTAAATAGTCAAAATTTTTTTTTATGAAAAAATCTCTCTTTAATGCCCTTATATGTGGTCTCATATTGCTAACCACAACTCTGTCATGCAAGTCAGCAAAACAGCCAACTAACGCAGCCGATGATCCACTTGCTACGCATATTGATTCAACCGTGAAAGCCGGCGATGATTTTTTTCAATATGCTAATGGTCGGTGGTTTAAACAAAACCCCATTCCGGCCAGCGAACAAAGTAACGGAATTTTTCAACTTATTCAGGATACTATTAATGCACAGATACGTAAAATTTGTGAAACGTCGGCAGCAATTCAACAGGTAGAAAAGGGAAGTGCAAAAAAAAAAATTGGCGATTTATTTTTCACAGGGATGGATAGCACGGTGTTAAATTCAAAAGGAATAACCGACCTGAAAAATGATTTTGCAACAATAGATCAGATAAAAGACATGAATGGTATTATCAGGGAAGCTGCATATATTCATACTGTATCGGCTGGTCCGTTATTGAATATGTATATTGCTCAGGATGATAAAAACAGTGGCAAATATCAGGTATATATCAGTCAGGGAGGATTGAGCCTTCCTGATAGGAGCTTTTATTTCGATACCGATACCAAATCCAAAATCATTCGCGAAAAATTTGTTTTGCACGTGGATAATATGTTTAAAATTCTGGGATATAACGAATCAAACGCCAAGATGGCAGCTACTAAGTTGATGGAAATGGAAACTGATTTGGCAAAAACATCCCGTAAACGTGAAGATACCCGTGATCCGTTAGCTAACTACAACAAAATGACATTTGGCGCATTGAGTACATTAACCCCGAACCTTGATTGGAAAGTCTTTATGAATACAGCTGGACTTACAAAAGTTGACAGTGTTGTAGTAGGGCAGCCCGAATTTCTTACCGCATTGAACACGTATTTGAAAAAGTACACGATAACCGACTGGAAGAATTACCTGAAATTTCAAATGCTGAATGGGCTTGCAGGTTACTTGGATGATAAAACATTTACAGAAGACTTCAATTTTTATACTGCTACTCTTAAAGGTGTAAAAGAGCCTAAACCCAGATGGAAACGGGTGGTGGAACAGACTGATGGTTCACTCGGAGAACTGATTGGACAAGTTTATGTAAACGAATATTTGCCAAAAGGAACCAAAGAAAAGTTAGTGGAAATAGGAAATGCCATTAAAAATGTCTTTTCGGAACGCATCAAAGCCCTCGACTGGATGAGTGCAACCACCAAGGAAAAAGCATTGAAAAAACTAAATGCTGTAATTATGAAAGTGGGTTATCCCAATAAATGGAAAGATATGAGTGCCATGCAGATTGACCGCACTTCCTACGTGAAAAACGTTATGAATGCAAATAAATGGGCATTCAATTATATGATGCAGAAGTATGGCAAACCGGTCGACCGTACGGAATGGGACATGGAACCTCAGACCTACAATGCATATTACAACCCGTCGAACAACGAAATAGTGATTCCGGGTTGTAACATTATAGTTCCCGGATACGAAAGCAAAATGGCCGATGATGCTTTGCTTTATTCAATTATAGGTGCAACTTTTGGACATGAAATCACACATGGCTTCGACGATCAGGGATGTAAATACAATGAACTTGGCAACTTGAGCAACTGGTGGACAAACGAAGACCGAATAAAGTTTAACCGAAAGACAAAAATGATTGTAAAGCAATTCAACGATTACGTAGCCGTTGATAACCTACATATTAACGGAGAATTGACGCAAGGTGAAAATATAGCCGACCTAGGTGGTGTGATTATGGGATATGAAGCTTTCAAAAAAACGAAACAATTCAAAGACAACGAAATTATTGCCGGATTGAATCCAAGCAAGCGTTATTTTCTTGGTTATGCATTGGCCTGGATGCTCAATATGCGCCCCGAAGCCATGGCAAACCAGATAAAAAGCAACGAACACGCTCCTGCTAAATGGCGCGTACTCGGCCCATTGTCCAATATGCCTGAATTCTATTCAACCTTTAATGTTAAACAGGGAGATAAAATGTGGCGACCTGATAGTCTTAGAGTGAAAATTTGGTAAATCCTAAGAATTACACTTAAAGCAACTACCGTTTTTCGTTTCACAGATCGTTTACTATACTTATAAAAAGCATCTCTGTTCATACCGTACCAATCACAAACTTCCTGCACGCTTGCAGGAAGTACGTATTGCTGAACCTTTGCAATACAACTGATTTAGAGACTGGTGTCGATTTTTTTTTTGAATTCCTGAACGCTTTTGTAGCCCAGTTTCTTGGCTACAATTTCCATAAAGGAATCGTTCATTAGCTGTTCAATGTCTTTCTTGAGTAGGAGCTTTTTGAGTTGCTCAATCTCCTTTTGTAGTTCTTTGAGTCTGCTGATTTAGTCTTTTGTTTCCACGGTTACCCGGGTGTTCTATTGTGCTTATTCCCAACAAAATTCATCCCGCATGCGGGATATTAAGTGTTTTTTCCTCGTTGTATTCTTGTTTCGGTCGTCCCCTCTCGCATGGACACAACTAAGTTCTTTTTTAGATCAAAGCCCGTCAATAGTAAACTAAGGGACGAGAACCACCCTGAAACCAGCAGAATAGCTTGTACTATACGGGCCGCCGTAACTGCGATAAGCGGAGCGGCACCCCTGCGCGTTTTCACGCCAGCCGCCACCACGAATCACGCGGTTAGAGCCTGTAGTAGCACCTGTGGGGTTGGTCTGAGCGGTAGTGGGATAAATGTCGTACCAGTTAGAGCACCATTCCCACACATTGCCGTGCATATCAAACAAGCCATAAGCATTTCCTGCGTAAGTTCCTACAGTTTGGGTTTTGCCTGGATAAATAGTTACGGTGTTCGTTCCATTGTTATAAGGATATGCCCAATCATAATTAGCTTGCAGGTTAGTCAAAAAATCACCTGTATTAAACGGAGTGGTAGTACCCGCACGACAAGCATATTCCCATTGCGCCTCAGTAGGCAAAGTCCCGCCTATATAAGTTGCATATTCCGCAGCACCATACCATGTTACATAAATCACAGGAGCATTTTCGTAACCTGTTACAGGTACCCATTGTGAGCCGCTATAATGCAACCCCCAGTCATTAATGCCCGAACTCGCATAAATCAAAGCTTGGGTAGGATATGCTCCTGCTACAAACAATCCGTTACTACCAATATTTTTTGCATTTAAAAAGGCGGCATACTGAGTATTGGTTATCTCATATTTACTCATGCGGAAAGCAGTAAGAGTTACTTGGTATTGGGCTTCATCTGAATTTCTGTTTACTTCTGTTACCGGGCTGCCCATCATAAAAGTGCCCGCTGGGATGGCAGAAGTAGGTATAGCAGCGAAATTAAAGTTGGTAGTTTTGCTTCCGGTAGGTACATCGGGTACAGAAGCTATGTATGTGCCTGAAGTAGCAGTATAAAGCAATTGGTCGCCCGCAGTATAAGTCATTGTCGTTGTTGTTATTGGCCCTGCTTTGCTTTTCTGCGGAGCTGAAGCTTCCACTTTTGTATTACTCAGAAATTTAATTACGGCTTGTGTTGCAGCACTTGTTTGGCTTTGTAGTTTTGCAGAATAGGAATATCCTGTTCCAGATAGACAAATAACGTAAATACCAGTAGGCAATGACAACTTTAAGGAATTGTAGCCCAACTCAAAACGAGTGGTTAGTTCTGTTACTTTTCTGCCATCAATGGCGTAAGCAGTCACTTGTGCGTTACCGTCTTGGCTGGTATAAAATGTCATGATAAATGTTCCGGTATTGGCATTTTGTGAGATACGAATGCCCCCATCACCTGCACTAAGAACATCTACTGCTGTTGTTTGATCTGTTAAAGTTAGGGTATTGCCACTCACTACAGTTGCTGTTGTACCTTTGGTTAGGTTTTGTACTTCTACACTACCAACCGAGGTAGTAACACCGGTAGCCGTAAAGCTAATAGTGTAATTAAGCGTTGCATAACTCTGTGTGGTTGCTAACAATAGCAACACGACCGCAAAAGCGGAGCGGAAAATTGTTGTTTTTGTTTTCATAAAATAATTATTATATTTAGTTGTAACCTGTGCATTACCATTCATTGTGAGTGTGTGAGTGAGACCAATTCACATGTATGGGGAATTTGAATTATCATATGTTTTAATATTTCAAAAACAATTAAAAATTACTTTTGTTTATTTCATACTGTATATTCTTATAAATTGCACAGGTTTTATTTCATTATTTGTACAATCGCTGGTGCGGGTTTGTGAACTGTGTTTTTATTTTATTATAGGCACGGATATCCCTCGGTCAGACTGCTTGGTTACCAAGAACCAATGGTCCGACCAAAGGGAAATAAGTTCCTCTCCTTGAGTAGAGGGACTTGAAGAAAGAAAAAACGGACTTGCCATTGAGGTGTGTCAGCCAGCCAATGAACATACGAGGCGTGTGTTATGCAATGTTTATTTATAAATATCGTAAAACAGATTCTGTGTTTAATTTTAATTGATTCAAGAATGTCACTCCATCTTTATAAACTCGTAATGAAGACTTTTTATTTTTAATTCCATGAAATTCATTGAGTTTGTATGTAATCAAGAAAAGTGAGTCGTTTATCTTTCTTGTCAATGGAAATGGATCACGATTTGGAATTTTATAAGTGTCTATAAATCCCCGTTCAATATTTTTTCGAACAATAGTTAAGTTGTCATCCCAATATGGTTTTTCAATGTCTTTTGGCGATAACATTTGATTTGTATACATTTCAGCCCATAGTTCAAATTCAGTCCTTAGATTTTCGAATAAAGCGTCATTAATTACAGTAAAGTCTAAATCGCTATTTTCTGTGAATGGATTTCCAAAACTTGGTTTTGGACTAATTGAAAAACCTGTTTTTGCACTGCCTATCAGTTTTACATCTGCAAATCCAAGACCTAACTCATCGGCTAAATATTGTACTATTTGCTCATATAATAAAGGAATTTCTCTAAATATGTAAGGACTATTATTGACAATAACATAGTTGATATATGATTTTTGTTCTAATTGACCTAATTCTAAATAATTAGATACAAAGCTATTCGGATTGTCAAATAACTGATTGATTTTCTTTGCCCGTTCAGATAGTTTAATATATGTTTTGATATTTCCCATGAATTCTTAATAATTTATAGTTAGAATGCTTCTCGTATAATCTTAACAAATACATTTTTCGTCTTTCAATTAATTTCATCTTCTCATTGATTTTCATTTTTGGTTCGGGATATTTTAATCGAGATACAATCTCCGAACATGAATCATGGCTTAAATAATCACCTTTTTTTAAATTAAATTTTTGTAGTATTTTATCGAGATTTTCATAATTCGTCCCATAGTAGGCTATATTCAAATATATTAGAGCTAAGGTTCTTTTATCCGCCATTTTCTTTAATAACAAAGCAAATATGATTTCCTTTGTTTTTCTAATATAGGATCTTTCAAAATCACAAGTGATTGTTCTAACTAGCTGTTGTTCAATAGTGCTTGCACCTTCATTTTTGTTAAAGAGAATTTTATTTCTTATAGCTCTCATGATTGCAATAATATCAAAACCCAAATGGTAATTAAATCTATGATCTTCAGCTGTTATTAAAAAATCAACTAATTTGTTTAATGATTTATTGTCGCTTATGGATTCAATCATTGACTTCTCTCTTGAAATAGTTGTCTTTATTTTAATCCAATCGTCTTTATAAGAGTTAATCTGTGTTTTCATTTTTTTAAATATTGCATAACGAGAGTCTGCGCAAAAACCGCTCGTTCTCTCTTTTTTCCGGTATTTATATTGTTTCAGGCTTCAATAGCTCCCATTTGTGGGAGACAGTTTGAAGCTGTTACTATTTTTTGTCTGTTTTTTGAAAAGCTTATATGGGCTTAAAACAAGCCCTTTTCCAACAAAGCAGAGCTATCATTCCCTTAATAAGCTCTTTTAGGGTGTTGATTCCTTCTGTTATTTGCATAAATCGGCTCAGATTGTAGCCGATAAACACCAAACTAACCTCGCCTAATACATTTTTCTTTCCACGTGTCAATACATAATCAAATCCCCGTTGCCGTTTGAGCGTTCCCCAGGGATGCTCGGCCAGTTGTTGTCGCTGTTTATAATACGCCGGATTCTGTTTTACCCGTTGGTTGTTCTGTTCCACATCAGCGGCAAATTCACCCCAAGTCCTTCCGGATATATTCTTTAAATGTAAACAGTTGCGCACTGTTGTTGGGATTTATTTCAATCCCAACTTTTGTATTCTTAGCATTTGTAATGCGGTCTTAAAAACCAATTTGTTTATCGGAATACAATTCCTCATAGTACAAACGGTGGGATTAAAAAGAAAATCCCACCCACCAGTGACAAACTTTGCTCAGCTAATTATGG
>JARLGX010000004.1 GCA_031292575.1 Paludibacter sp. | reverse complement strand
TAACACCTTGCTTTAATTTAGATAATGCTTCTTGCTCAAATTCCTTGTAATCAAATTCTTCTGTCTTGTTCATTTTAACTGGTTTTTAAAGGGTAAATATAATGATTTCCCCTTTTCTGACACAGTTTATTGAATAGACCCAATTTCAATTATAAAACAAAAAAACATTTATTTAACCCTTAAAAAAATCAAACATTTATGACCAGAAAATCTATTAATTTATTGAACATGTTGAAAAGTGTTGTTCAGTTTTACGATGAAAACCCAAACCTGCTTACCGACAAACCTGCTTTGCAGGCAGCTGTAGAAAAGCTGAAGGCTTTTATTCATCAGGTTGAACAGTTGGAACAGGAACAGGGTAAGAACACCAAGACTTACACTGCATTGAAAGGCGAAACCAAGGTGACGCTGATAAATGCCATCCAGAAAGTACTTGCCGGAGTGGCCGCACATGCAGCTGCAACCAACGACACAAGCCTGAAAATGGAATCTGACTTTACTGATTACGAATTGAAGAAAATGCGCGACAACTCCCTGATTTTGGAAGCACACGCCGCCCACGAATTAGCAGTAAATATTGCTGCAGAACTGGAAACATGGAACGTAACCCAAGCCGACATCGATGCCATCGACACCAATTCTGCCGCCTTCGATGCCAAAGATCCGGCTATCAAAAACATAAAAGCACGCACAGCCCAAGCCACTGCCGACATCAAAGCAACACTGAATGAAGCATACACCTTCACCAAAGACACGCTGGATGCCATGATGCTGCCCCTCAAAATGCAGGACACTACAGTGTACGGTCACTACCAAAAAGCCCGCACCATTATCAATACGGCAGGTGCACACAGCAAAGCAACTGCTACTGATGCCAGTGCAGCGGTGAAATAAACAGGAGGATTAATAGGGGCGTGAGGTTTTGCGCCCCTGTTTTTTTGAAAACGAATACGGAAAACCCTGAAAATCCAAAAAAGAGTAAGGAATAAATAACCAAAAAGAATCTCATGAAAAAAACATTATTATTAGCATTATATTGCTTTATTTACATTTTCTTTCTTAATGCTCAGCATCTTAAGAAGAATGGAACGCCCGACATGCGTTTTAAGGAAAACAGAACTACAACGACTACTGCTCCTCCCGCATATGCACCTACAAGTACAACAACTACACCTTCAAATACATTTATACCTGATAACTCGCAAGTTCATTTAAAGAAAGATGGGACTCCTGATAAAAGGTTTAAAGAAAATCAAGTTCAAAATACCACGACCTCACTTAAAGAAACAAATAATTCAAATCAGAATCCAGCAATTCAACGAGATAAAAATGGAAAAATAAAGCGTAGTGAAGCAGCAAAAAGAGAATTCATGAAACAAACGGGATATCCTAATGGCCGACCTGGATATGTTATTGATCATATTAAACCTTTAAAAAAAGGTGGTTGTGATTGTCCCTCAAACATGCAATGGCAAACAATTGAAGAAGCAAAAGATAAAGATAAATGGGAATAAGTGCGTCTATCTTTTACTAATTCTACCATAGGTTTTTATCTCAATCAAAAGAAACTGCTTTTTATCTAATTGATAATATTTATCAGAAATATCACTCATTCAAATTTTAAATTACAACTAATAATGAATAAACTTCTTTTCATTTATATTCTGTTTATTGCTAGTTCGCTATCAAGTTATGCAGATGATCTAAATAATCTCCAACAAAGTACTGCCACTCCTCCAAACGCTCGATTTGAAATTGTGCAATCACAACTATTAGTTAAAAACACCTTTCGACTTGATAGATTCACAGGTCGAATTTCTCAGTTAGTTAAAACGTCTGCTGATGAAATGACTTGGGAAAATATGATTGTTGAAAAACTACCTCAGATAGAAAAACCTATTCGAGCTCGTTTTCAGCTATTCAATTCTGGCCTTCTCGCAAGATGTACTTATTTAATAGACACTGATACAGGAAAAACATGGATATTGGTTGAAACAACAGACAAAGATAATAATTCAGATTATTTGTGGGAGCCATTTAAGTAATACATGCGGGTACGTATCTGTGAACAGTTCCAAACCAAAGAACTCGCAGAGTTCAACATGCATAACCCCCAACTCAGTTGGGGGTAAAACAAGAAACCAATCATCAACCCGCAGGGTTGAATTAAAGCATTATTAAACCACAAATCCCATTCTATGGCAAGTCATCGACAACTATATTATCACATCGTATTCGGCACGAAGTTTCGAAAACCCACCATTCCGGATATACATTGCCAGCTATTATACAAGTATATTTGGGGAATTATTGAAAACAAAAAATGCAAATTATACCGCATCAATGGCAGTAAAGATCATATACATTTATTAGTAGATATCCATCCTACCATTGCCGTTTCAACCTTTGTGAAAGATATGAAAGTGTCAACATCCATCTGGCTAAAACAACAAGCCGAGTTTCAAGACTTCGAAGGCTGGTCAGAGGGATTTGCTATCTTTACGATTTCCCATTCCGATAAAGTCAGCTTGATAGCGTATATTAAGAACCAAAAAGAGCATCACCAAAAGCGAACATTTGCGGATGAGTATAAAACCCTTATGGAAGCATATGGGATTGACTTTGACGAAAAGGAGTTGGACTGACCATGTTTTAATTCAACCCTGCGGGTTGACATCATCTAACATTCTCATCCCCCAACTTCGTTGAGGGTTATGCACATTAAACCCTACGGGTTGTCTTCATCATTGATCATCATCCCCAACTCTACAGTTGTATTCATCATATATAACTTCATTAAGGGTTTCCTCAAGTCGGAATGTCCCATAGGTACTTTCAACTCTACGAGTTTTGTTTTTCTGCCATTCTGTCACCATTCCTTTATTGGCATTTTTTTTGAATAGCACAATACCGGGTGTACCGATAAGTCGGCTTGTGACTTTAAGTCGCACCCCGACGAAGCATTTATAAAACAAATCAACATAATAAACTAATTAACTTATAAACAACAATGGGCAAAGGAAACATCGGGGTTACGAGTGATAATATATTCCCCGTTATCAAGAAATTTTTGTACAGCGATCACGAAATCTTTTTGCGTGAATTAGTGTCGAATGCAGTGGATGCCACTCAAAAGCTGAAAACGTTGGCATCTGTTGGCGAGTATAAAGGTGATCTTGGCGACCTTACAGTACGCGTAGCTATTAACAAAAAGAAAGGCACACTCACCATCACCGACCGCGGAATAGGCATGACAGCCGACGAAATTGACAAATACATCAACCAGATTGCTTTTTCTGGAGCCGAAGAGTTCCTTGAAAAATACAAAAACGATGCACAGGCCATCATCGGCCATTTCGGACTTGGTTTTTATTCGTCGTTCATGGTATCTAAGCAGGTTGAAATTTTTACACAATCTTACAAAGAAGACACCGTGGCTCAACACTGGGCTTGCGACGGAAGTCCTGAATACAACCTCGAAGATACGATTAAAGCCGACCGTGGAACTGATATTGTGCTCCACATTGATGACGAAAACAAAGACTTTTTGGAAGAATCAAAAATTCAGGAATTATTAACGAAATACTGCAAATTCCTTCCTGTAGAGATTGCTTTTGGCAAGAAAAAAGAATGGAAAGATGGCAAAAACGTTGAAACCGATCAAGACAATATTATCAACAATACCAACCCAGCCTGGACCCGCAAACCTGCCGACCTGAAAGACGAAGATTACGCTGACTTCTATCACGAATTGATGCCAATGGGTGAAGATCCGCTTTTCCACATTCACCTCAACGTGGACTATCCGTTCAACCTCACCGGTATTTTGTATTTCCCCAAAATCAAGAATAACATCGACATGCAACGCAATAAAATTCAACTTTATTGCAACCAGGTATATGTTACCGATCACGTGGAAAACATTGTACCCGAATACCTGACGTTGTTGCACGGTGTAATTGATTCGCCGGATATCCCATTGAACGTATCGCGCAGTTATTTGCAAAGTGATGGCAACGTAAAAAAGATTTCAAGCCACATCACCAAGAAAGTAGCCGACCGCCTGAACGAAATTTTCAAAGCCGATCGTACCGCATTTGAAGAAAAATGGGACAACCTGAAACTTTTCATCCAATACGGAATGCTTAGCGATGAGAAATTCTACGAACGCGGCGAAAAATTCGCGTTATTGAAAAATGTTGATGGAAAATACTTCACTTTCGAAGAATACAAAACACTCGTAGGCGAAAACCAAAAAGACAAAAACGGCGATGTTATTTACCTGTATGCCAGCAAAGCCGACGAACAATACAGCTACATTCAACATGCCAAAGACAAAGGTTACGACGTATTGATTATGGACGGACAACTTGATGTTCACGTGGTAAGCCAGTTGGAACAAAAATTTGAGAAAACTCGTTTTGTACGTGTGGACAGCGATGTGATTGACAAAATTATTCAAAAGAATGACGACAATAAAGTAACGCTCACCAACGATCAACGCGATGCTCTGGTTACCGTTTTCGAATCTCAGGTTCCGGCTTTAGAGAAAACAAACTTTATCATCACTTTCGAGCAACTAGCTCCAACTGCGAATCCTGTTTTTGTAACACAAAACGAATTCATGCGGCGTATGAAAGAAATGTCGGCCTTGCAGGGTGGCATGATGAGTTTCTACGGCGAAATGCCCGACAGCTACAATTTAGTTGTGAATACAGCTCATCCGGTAATTGAAAAATTGCTGAAGGATGAAGAAACTGCTTGTGGAACTGAAGTTAGTCCATTTGCAACAGAGCTTGCTCTTGCTGAAGAAAAGAAATCAGCATTAAAAGACAATCACAAAGGCAAAAAAGATGAAGAAATTCCTTCAGCAGAAAAAGCTCAGGTTGAAGAACTTGAAAAACAAATTCAGGAATTGAGCGACAAGAAAAAAGCTATTTATAAAACCTTTGCAAGTAACAACAAGCAAGTGCGTCAATTAATCGACTTAGCTCTTCTGGCAAACAATATGCTGAAAGGTGAGGCATTGGCCAACTTTGTGAAACGTAGCGTAGAACTGTTGTAATCAATAGATAATTCCTGGCAAGCCATGGGGCATGCAAACCATTAACAATTTAACCGACGATAAGTTTTAAAAACTTATCGTCGGTTTTTTTACTACGCATTAACCGAGTTGTTGTAAAAAATTTCAATTTGAAACTAATTAGCATCTTATATTTTAGTTTTCAAAACAAAATCCTTATTTTTGTACGATTTATTTACCAAACAAAAAAAACACAACATTGGAATTATCAAAATATCCATCAGAATGTACCTGCAAGGAGGAAATTCGTCAGCAAATTGACCAAATTGATAAAGAAATCATTTCTCTCTTTGCCTTGCGTTTTCAATACGTCAGCGAAATTGTAAAGTTTAAAAATGACGTTGAAAGTATCGTTGCTCAGGATCGTAAAGACCATGTAATTAAACAACGTGGTGAATGGGCTGAAAATCACGGATTAGACAAAGACACTTTTGAACAAATTTATCGATTTCTCGTTGATCATAACATTGGCAAAGAGTTGGAAATTTTAGAAAAGAGAAATGACCCCTAAATCCCCTAAAGGGGACCTTAAGAGTCGGTGCAACACAATTAAATAAAAAAACAAATCAAATAATAACTTATCAAAAGCCCCCTTTAGGGGGTTGGGGGTCATACAATGTACAAACAAGAAATTAAAGTAATGGATTGCACCGTTCGCGACGGTGGGTTGATGAATAAATGGCAGTTTTCGGATGATTTTGTCCGTGGAGTTTACAATGCTTGCGTAGAAGCCGGTATCGACTATATGGAAATAGGTTACCTAAGTAGCGAAAAGGCTTTTAGTCGTGCCGAAATGGGACCCTGGAAATTCTGCCACCAAAAAGATCTTGAGCGAATTGTTGGCAAAAACGAAACCAACCTGAAACTCTCGGCAATGGCCGATATAGGTCGCATTGATCTGGACGACATACCAATGGCAGCAGATAGTTTACTGGATATGATTCGTGTGGCATGTTATGTTCATCAAGTAGACAAAGCCATTGCATTGGCACATCATTGTTTGGACAAAGGATATGAAGTTTGTATCAATTTAATGGCGGTGTCAACAGTTGGAGAACTGGAATTGGATGAAGCATTAAAAGATATTGCCAAATCGCGCGTGAAAGTATTTTATGCTGTTGATAGTTTTGGTAGTATGTATGTAGAATCAATTCAGCACCTTGTTCGTAAATATATGGCTGCATTGCCGGGGAAAGAAATTGGTATTCACGCACATAACAATATGCAAATGGCTATGTCGAACACATATACCGCCATTATGGAAGGTTGTACAATGTTGGATGCTACATTACTAGGTCTTGGTCGTGGAGCAGGTAACTGTCCGATTGAAATTCTGATCGCGTTCCTTAAAAATCCAAAATACCGCCTGCTGCCGTTATTACAGGTAATTCAGGATCATATTCATCCATTACAAAAAAATATTGACTGGGGTTATCACATTCCTTACCTCATATCAGGAGCTTTAAATGCACATCCCCGCAAAAGCATGGAATGGATGGAATCGGATCGAAAAAACGATTTTGTCACTTTTATGAAAGAAATGCATGATAATGAAATTTTGGAATAGATTCTTTTAAGATACAAAAACAGCCTTTCGAAGTGTGACGAAAGGCTGTTTCTTTATATACAATTAATTATTTTTTTACTGGTCGGTTATGCAAACCGCATTCCTTGTGTTCCGGTTCCTCCCACCACCAACGGCCAGCCCGTAAGTCTTCGCCAACTTTTATTGCTCTTGTACAAGGTTGACATCCGATACTTGGAAAGCCTTTATCGTGCAACTCATTATAAGGCACATCATTGGTTTTGATATAATCCCAGATATTTTTTTCGAGCCAGCGGACTAATGGATTAATTTTGATAATGCCGTTTGCCTCATCCCATTCCACTTCTTTTACCCCAATTCGGGTGACAGATTGTTCCTGACGAAGACCACAAATCCACACTTCCAATCCTTCGAAAGCACGCTTGAGTGGTTCAAGTTTCCGTACCTGACAACATTGTTTGCGTTTATCAATATTGTCGTAAAAAAGATTGATGCCATTCGTTTTTACCATTTGCTCCACCTTTTGACGATCTGGAAAAAACACTTCGATATTTATTCCGTACTTTTTATTGGTACTGTCAATAAGCGAATATGTTTCGGGGAAAAGACGACCAGTATCAAGTGTAAAAATGCGTGTTTCTTTATCGATTTTCGACACCAAATCTGTTAGCACCTGATCTTCTATACTCAAACTTGACGAAAGAGCAATTCTGCCTTTGTATTCCGTTAGAAAATAGCGAAGTATTTCTTCCGGTGATTTTCCTTCAAATTGGTCGTTAAAAACTCCTAACCCCTGAAGGGGAACTGAGTTAGTTTTGCCTTGTATATTGTTTTCTCTATTCATAGATTTAAAAATCAATGGTAATTTAGTTCCCCTTTAGGGGCTATGGTTTAAATAGTAAATGTTTCATCTTCCAAATTGTGAACTATCATTCCCGCCCCAACTGTTTCAAAAGTATTTTCGTCAATTATCACCAAACTTCCCGTAATCCTGTTTTCACTGTACGAATCGTATTTCAGTGGTTTCAGGGTTTTGATGGATATATGTGCAATATCGTTCATTTTTACAGTTTTATCATCCAGAATATTTTCTAATGTATTTATATTCACCTTAAAATGAACATCTTTAACAATAGCTCGGGTTTCTTCTGTGGCATGACGGATAATATATTTTCCACCTTCATTCAATGGTCGATGATTAAGCCAGCAAACTAAAAGCGAAACATTGGCACTGACAGTCGGCTTATGCTCATCGGTTTTTACAATAAAATCACCACGACTAATATCTACGTTGTCGGCCAGACGAATGGAAACCGATTGAGGTGCAAAAGCTTCTTCAAGAGATTTAGTTCCTTCGTCGATAGCAATAATCGTTGATTGCGTTTTTGAAGGAAGTATTGTGACCTGATCGGCTACTTTAAAACTTCCGCCAGAAATGCGTCCTGCATAACCGCGGTAATCGTGAAAATTGTCTGAATGCGGACGAATAACATATTGCACCGGAAAACGTGCCGGAAGTTTAGTTTCGTCTTTCCTAACAGGAAGTGTTTCGAGTAACTGCAACAAGGTTTGACCTTTGTACCAGGGTGTTTTATCTGAAAAATCTACAACATTATCGCCATCGCGGGCTGAAATAGGTATGAAAATTACATTTTTCAATTTCAGAATTTTTGCTATTTCCTCGTATTCAGCTTTTATTGAATTAAAAACGTGTTCGGAAAAATCTACCAAATCCATTTTATTTACCGCTACTATCACATTCGGGATTTGCAGTAATGAAGCCACATACGAATGGCGTTTGCTTTGTTCAATAATTCCATTTCGGGCATCAATCAGAATAATGGCGACATCGGCAGTGGAAGCTCCGGTAACCATGTTACGTGTATATTCAATATGCCCCGGAGTATCGGCAATAATAAATTTACGTTTGGGAGTTGCAAAATATCGATAAGCCACATCAATGGTGATTCCCTGCTCGCGTTCAGCACGAAGTCCATCAGTCAGTAAAGCCAGATTTACTTCCTCTCCACCCCCAAGTCTTTTGCTGGCATCTTTTACAGCCTGCAACTGATCTTCAAAAATGGATTTACTGTCGTAGAGCAATCGCCCAATTAAAGTACTTTTTCCATCATCCACACTCCCTGCAGTGCTAAACCGCAGCAGCTCCATATCTAAATAACCTGAGACTCCTATCCCCTGAAGGGTAACAGAGTTAGTTTCGGTATCTATATTTTTATTATTCATATTAATTATATTCTATTGTTTTAATAACCCGTAGTGCATTTAGACCACAAGTGATTTTAGATTGTTGATATTTCTGTTTAATAATTTGTTTATCATTTGAATAACCGTTACAGCGGTGATTTTTGATAGTATTCTTGTTTTATATCCGTCAAAAGACTTAGC
>JARLGX010000003.1 GCA_031292575.1 Paludibacter sp. | reverse complement strand
TAACACCTTGCTTTAATTTAGATAATGCTTCTTGCTCAAATTCCTTGTAATCAAATTCTTCTGTCTTGTTCATTTTAACTGGTTTTTAAAGGGTAAATATAATGATTTCCCCTTTTCTGACACAGTTTATTGAATAGACCCGAATAGACCCTTATGTCAATTGATATCCAACCTATGTCAATTGACATCCGACCTATGTCAGTTGACATCCAACCTATGTCAGTTGATATCCAACCTATGCCAATTGATTTTAGTTCTATGTTAACTGACATCCATTCTATGTCAGTTGTTTTTGTTCTAATTCCAGTTGCTTTTGAAATAAAAGTAACATAAAGCGATACAGTCTTTGCAAAATTACGAGCTGCATTTATCCCTATTATATATGGCTTAGGTTATACGGAAAAACACCAATATTCACTAATACCCTGACTGGACTGTACCGCTTATCTTCTTTCTTCAATTATGATGATAGGTGAAACCTATTATTAAAATGAAAAATCACCTGATAATGCAATGTCACTATATTGTATAGTCAATGTATAATTTCCACTATCCCAACTATCAATCGGTATCTCTAATACTTTATTGGTATCTGTATCTATTGTTTGTTGATAAACGATTGAACCTGTATTATCGGTTACAGTAATAGTTGCAATTCCAGCGGCTGTAGTAAAGTTTAAGACTACTTCTGTATCGGTCAATGTTGCGGTTACGATTGTTCCATTTTGTCCGCGGGTACGGGAAGGTGAGCCTGGTGGTGTTACTGGTGATATTGGAATCTGGTTATCTGCTAATACAAATCCTGTTGTATAAAAAAAGAAGAAAACAATAAAATAAATAGTACGTTTCATGACATTATTTTTAAAGGTTCAATTAATTTGTTTATTTTTGCAAACAAAGTTATAAGAGGAAAGTAAATTTTCCAAAAAAAAGTGTGGTAAGGGAAGCTGAAATTACAAATGTAATTTTCTGATTATCAGCATTAAAATTTTAGTCTAAAAATGAATGTTTGTAAGGGTAAATATTTCGGACTCAAAATACGAAAATTTAACTAACCATTTTGGGATAAAAATAAGATTGTAGTGATATATAGTGTGGTGTGGTAGAAAATATAAATACGGCCCCTAAATCCCCTGAAGGGGACTTGAAGAGTGGTATGCGAGAATATTTTCAATAGAAAATGTATTTAGGAGACAAAAGTAACTTTACATCCCCTTTAGGGGCTTGGGGTAGATGAAAATTAAATAAATAAAAATACTGCCCCAAACCCCTAAAGGGGCTTAAGAGTGGTATGCGAGAATATTCTCAATAGAAAATGTATTAGGCAAAAGTAGCTTCACATCCCCTTTAGGGGCTTGGAGCAGATGAAAATTAAATAAATATAAATACCGCCCCTAAATCCCCTGAAGGGGACTTGAAGAGTGGTACACGAGAATATTCTCAATAGAAAATGTATTAGGAAACAAAAGTAACTTTACATCCCCTTTAGGGGCTTGGGGCGGATGAAAATTAAATAAATAAAAATCCCGCCCCAAACCCCTAAAGGGGCTTAAGAGTGGTATGCGAGAATATTTTCAATAGAAAATGTATTAGGAGACAAAAGTAACTTTACATCCCCTTTAGGGGCTTGGGGCGGATGAAAATTAAATAAATATAAATACCGCCCCTAAATCCCCTGAAGGGGACTTGAAGTGGTACACGAGAATATTCTCAATAGAAAATGTATTAGGAAACAAAAGTAACTTCACATCCCCTTTAGGGGCTTGGGGCGGTTTGCGATGGCAAAAGTTTACATCCCCTCTAGGGGCTTGGGGTAGATTGTAAAAATAAAGTAAATTCACATTCACGTTATTATAATTATTGGAACTAAGCGCGGATAAAATTAAAATAGACTTATGCAACGGACTGAACTACCAGATATGTTTTATGGTGCTAAGCGCACGATATTTCAGAATGCTTGTGAATTGCGGAAAGACATGACTTTTGCTGAAAAAGTTTTATGGGAAAGATTAAACAAATGTCAATTGGGAGTACGCTTTAAAGCACAGCATCCAATTGATATATTTATAGTTGACTTTTATTGTCATAAACATAAACTTATTATTGAGGTAGATGGTGAGATTCATTTGTCACAAAGAGAGCATGACGAAAATCGCACTGCCGAGTTAGAACGCTGGAATTTGAAAGTAATCCGGTTTACAAATGATGAAGTGTTGAATAATATTGATAATGTAATTGAAGAGATAAAAAAGTATTTGAATATAAATACTGTCCCAAACCTCTAAAGGGGCTTAAGAGTGGTATGCGAGAATATTCTCAATAGAAAATGTATTAGGAGACAAAAGTAACTTTACATCCCCTTTAGGGGCTTGGGGCGGATGAAAATTAAATAAATATAAATCCCGCCCCAAACCCCTAAAGAGTCTTAAAAAGTGGAACACGAGAATATTTCCAATTGATGTATTAGGAGACAAAAGTAGCTTTACATCCCCTTTAGGGGCTTGGGGCGGATGAAAATTAAATAAATAAAAATCCCGCCCCAAACCTCTAAAGGGGCTTAAGAGTGGTATGCGAGAATATTCTCAATAGAGAATGTGTCTAGGAAACAAAAGTAACTTCACATTCCCTTTAGGGGCTTGGGGTAGATTGCTATGACGAAACTGATTAATATTTATCCGGCAAATTTATGAAATGTATTAAATTCCAGTTGATTGCGGTATGCTGTCTCATGTTAGCATCCTGCCAACCACGCTATACCAAAAATGCTATGATCCTTCGGGCAGATGCTTTGTTGAATTCAAAGCCGGATAGTTCGCAGAAACTATTATTAACCCAGCAGCATCCCGAAAAACTTTCAAAAGCAGATTATGCAGCGTGGTGTTTGCTCTTTACTCACTCGCAGTATAAACTTTATCAGGATATAAAATCAGATAGTCTTATTCGTGTTGCAGTGAGGTATTACGATAATAGCAACCTGTATAAACAAAGTGGAACGGCTTATTTTTTATTGGGATATATCCTACAACAGGGCAAGAAAGATAGAGATGCCATGGGTGCTTATAAAAAAGCGGCTGATTTGCTGAAAAATACAAACGAGATGAAACTCAATGGACTTGTAAATTATAATCTGGGTGATATGTGTATGCAAGATGAATTATATACTCAGTCATTGAGATATTTAAATAAATCGCTTTACTATTATAGAATTACAAAAAACATACATGATCAGGCTTGTGTTTATGTGCTAATTTCCAATATTTGCGACATTCTGAATTATAAGCATGAGATTATCATGTATTATTCTAATATGGCACTAAAACTATCCAAAAGCACTAACGATACATCTCTGCAGATTGGAGTTCTTGCACAGCAAGGTATGTTTTGCTATAATACCAACTATTATCGTTCGAAAGAACTTATACTAAAAGGCTATCGGTTTTTCCCGGATAGACGTACTGATTTTGCAGCTTATCTTTCTTACGAATATTCAAAACTAAATAAACCTGATTCCGCCCGGTTTTATTTGAATATAACATTAACCGATATTAAAAATAAGAATGATAAAACAATAAGATACCTTACAAGTGCTTATGTAGCTAAAGATGAAGGAAATCTCGATAAAGCTTTTAATTTTCTTGAAAAAGCATACCTGAATCGTGATACGATATTTCAACATAATTATCACAGTCAGCTTTACCGCATTGATAAGCAATTTGATTTATCGCAAAAAGAGAAGGAAAATGCAGCGCTGAAACTGGCTAATCGTAACCATATAATTTTGATAGCATTTTTGCTTATAGGGATTTTGATTTCCTTGCTTATTGCTTTGTTGATACAGAATAGATATAAAAGACGGCAGGCTGAACATGCTTTTGTGAAACAAGGCATGGAGTACGAACTAAAGACCATGCAAATAGAAAATAATCAGAAACGGGAGCTGTTGTTATCGAAACTTCAAAACCGCATAGAAAACACGTTGAATTTTAATCGGATGAAAGTTGGAATTTCACATCAGGAAAAACAGGACGCATTTATGGACGAGATTACAAAACAGGCTGTGATAGCAGAAAAAGAATGGACGTATTATATAGATGAGGTTAATCAGTTATTCGATGGAATTATTGTCCGCTTGCAAGAAAAATATACCAATTTGACTCAACCGGATTTGATTGTAATAGCCCTAATTTGTTTGAAAGTGGATGTCTCTGATTGTTGCAACTTATTGAATATGCCTAAGAATACAATGTATACGCGTAGAAAAACAATTAAAAAACGCATCGGGATAGATAAGGAAACCGACCTGGAAGAATGGTTGATGCACTACGTGGAAGAGGTTCCTGAAAATGAATAAAGTGTGGTGGAATTATTACAGTAAGAGCAAACATTTTTTGTGTTAAATGTTTGCTCTTATATTGCAGCAGATTTGAATAATTTTATCGGTTCTGGTCTTTGTTTTGTTGTTGTCTTTGTTGTTGCGGCTGTTGCTGTCTTTGTTGTGGAGCTTGTTGTTGCCTTTGTTGTTGCGGCTGTTGTTGCCTCTGTTGTTGAGCTTGCTGTTGCCTCTGTTGTTGAGGCTGCTCCTGTCTTTGTTGCTGAACTTGTTGTTGTCTCTGTTGTTGAGGCTGCTGTTGTCTTTGTTGTTGTTTTGGAGCAGTTTGGTTATTTTGTTGTCTGACAGAACGCATAGTTTGGTTCGGTTTGGTTCCGTTCATATTTGTTGAACGATTCGTAGATCTCTGAATATTATTAACCGATTTTTGACTTTGTTGGTTTGCTCTTTGTTGTTTTACATTCGTAGAATTGACCGGACGATTTCTATTTACTGTTGACGATTGGTTTTGCTTTTTGTTTACTACTTGCCTTTGAATTTGCTGGTTATTGTAAGCTCCTTTTTGAATCTGCTGTTTTGTATTACGTCCTCCGGCTTTATTGACTGTTGTGTTTGCAGGCTTACCTTTGTTTACTGATGAAAATTGACTTCGGTTTTTGCTTGCAACTTGTTGGTGTGTAGTTTGTGCGGCTGTAGGTCTGGCATGTGTTTGACGCATGGCTACTTTTTCGCGTGCCGTTGGTAATGTCCTTATACCGCCCGGTCCGTTAAAGCTGGAACGATTGCCGGCATTATTGTTATGTATGGAGGTTCGGTCCACATAGGTGTTGTGTACTATGTTTCTATTTACATTCATTACTGCTGTATTATACCTGAAATGGTTGCCACTCCATCTGCCACCGTTATACCCATACCCGTTATACCCATACCCATAGTTTATACCACCGTAATAACCGATACTACGACCCCAGTAGCCATTATGAAAACCATAATAACCATTGTTGAAGCCCCAATAACAAGGTGTCCATAAATAGCCGTAATGAGGTGGTCTTATCCAAACTCCCGATACCCAGTAGTAATCATCATAAGCTTCATTGTATGCCCAATAACCGGGTATCCACAGATAGCCATCAACCGGGCAATAGGGTTGTACATAATAAGGTAAAGCGGGTGGAGCATGTCGCACCCGTATAGAAATGCCTACCTGAATACGTGCATCCACTGTTGACGGTTGTGCAAACATGGTCAACATGAAAAGAAAAATTATTGAAATACTTTTGATTGTTTTCATTCTTGTATGCTTTTAATTACAATGAAGTAATAACTGTTTTTTATAACGCTACAAATGTATGCATACACAGGAAAGAAAATGTTACATAACTTTTACGAAAAGTTGTATGATTCACACTTAAAAGAAGTATTTAGCTATCCCGAATTTCTTAGATTTCTGATGGCTTGTGGTGATGCTTTGTTTTATTCGGCCTGAGGTAACTCAATTACAAAGGTTGTTCCCTTATTCAGTTCTGAAGTGAAGGTTATGTTTCCGCCCGATAGTTCTATAATGTTTTTTGAAATAGCCAATCCCAACCCCATACCTGTAGTTTTGGTGGTGAAGTTCGGTACAAATAGCTTGTGATGGTTTTCATTGTCAATGCCTATTCCATTGTCGGTTATTTCAATTATGATCCGATTATTCGCTGCTTTAAGGCTTATTTGAATAATTCCTTCTGTTTCAACCGGAATGGATTGAATAGCGTTTTTTAATAAATTATTAAATACTTGTACCAATTGTTCAGGGTCAGCAAAAACATATATTCCATTCTTTTCCCCATGATAATCCATTTGAACTTCTTCATTGTTATTGGCAAATAATTGAACCACAGAATAAATTTTAGAAGCAATATCCACTTTTTCGAAATTAGCTTCGGGCATACGTGCAAAGTTGGAAAATGTACCGGCTATGCGCGACAAATTATCAATTTGTTCGATAAGCATAACGCTTGATTTTTCAAAATAATCGTCAAACCGTTCATCATTCATTTTCTTTGTCCGCTGCAATTGCTGGATGGTTAGTTTCATGGGTGTGAGCGGATTGTTGATTTCGTGTGCTACTTGCCGTGCCATCGATTTCCAAGCCGATTCGCGTTCCGATTTTGCCAACAGTTGCGCGCTTTGTTCCAGTTCATCTACAGTGCGGTTATATTGAATTACCAATTGACCAATTTCATCATTCAGGTTGTATTCTATTTTTTCGTTCCTTCGTCCCAGGCGCATTTCTTTCAGCTTGTTTTCGAGCATTATAAGTGGTGCCGAAAGTTGTTTGCCAATAAATAAACTTAGCAAAACCGCCAGTATAATAATGATAAGGTAGATGTGGATAATTACTGCCAGAAAGCTTTCAATCTCGCTTCTTATTTCGTCCTGACTGAAAAACTGAGGCACTGCAATATAACCGATTTGCAGAAAATCACCGTTATTAAAATCGGTATAGCCCGTAAGATAAGTCAGCTTGCCAATGTGTTCGTATTGATTAACATTGGACGATGCTGAGAAGTATGGTTTTGGAGCTATTCGGGAGCTTATCAGCTTTTTATTGAATATTATTGGTTGCGAACTGCCAATCAATACGCCGCGATTGTCGTAAACATGAATATCGGTATGGTAAATATAGGAGAGGTCCTGCAAATCGAAATTTAAAGCCTGAGTGTTTAATGCGTTTAAATCCTGATTCCAGTAATATAAATCTTGCAATGCTTTTTGTATGTAACTTTTCTTGTTATCAAGATTTGTAATTTGCTCATCCTGGTATTTCTGTTGAATAAAATTAACTGACACATAAAATATGCCTATAAAACTAAGAATTAACAGGGCTATAAACGTGTATTGAAACTTTGCCGTTAAACCAATTCGAAAATTTTCTTTGTTTCGGAAAAATAAATACGACCAAACAATCAGCGAACAAAGAACGTAAAATGCTAAAAAGGTGTAGATAAAATAGAGCAGATATGCTAATGATTCAACTGGTTGTTCGTCAGTAATTACAATATAGCTTTTCTTATTAGGCGTGTATATATAATAAATCCAGCCTTTATTCTGAATAGTAAAGAAATCGGTTTTGTTTTTTGGAATCCAGTTATTGTCTTGCGAGTATTCGTATTTACCGGACGAGTAAATTAATTTTTGATTCTCATATTTTGCTATGGCAATGTTTAATTGAGTTTGAATATCGGGTGCAGAGGCAATAAGTAAATTGGGAAAACTATAACTTTTAAAATTTCTACGTGGATAGAATTCCATGAAAAAGAATATTGAATCAGAACGATTAAAATTTGACTGAAACTTACCTATATACGTCATGTTGCTCTCATTTGCAGCCACACTGTAAAAATGGGTTCCTTTCAGTTTTGATCCATAAGCTCCCAAAAACTGAGCATATTCATTGTATAAATTTGAATGGATAGTGGTTGCATTTAACCGCATATCGTATTTATTCCAAAAACCCCGAAGATAAGTTCTGTTTAAATATTCATTGGCAGGAGTTAACGAATCTGTCTTAATTATCAATTTTCCTATTTTTCTATCGTAATTAATTTTATGGTCAAGCTCTTCAAGCATGATATCGGCCATTCGGTCATTTTCCGTATTGCCGTTGATAAATATGTTTTGAGTTAGAACTTTGTATTTATTAATTTTTTTATTGTTGTTAATTATATATGAATTACAAACCAGAAAAACAGTAAACCCAAAAACCAAAATGGCCAGATTTCCGTAAACGTTTTTATATTTTGCTATCGCAAACGTCAAATAATACAGCATCCAAAGTGCCGTAAATGAAACTGATAGCAGGATGGCATTTTCGGGCGAAATTAGAAAACATATCCCGTAAAGCAATGCAGATAGTACTAAATCAATAACAAAAGCCTGAAATAAACGATGTTTGATTTTATACCAGGTATGCGCTTTAAAAAACAATAAAAACAATCCGATTCCAAATACCAGTATCAGAAAATGAACCCATAAACTTAGGATAGATACATTATTAAAACTGAGTATATTGAGTTGAATACTTGAATTATAAATCAAACTGCTCAAAATATAATACACCAATACAAAATATAAAGCATAAATGATTTGTAAGAATATATGGCTTACCCTGGATTTTAAAGCATTTGTGTTTGTATGGAAGTAAAACAGATAAATAGTAGACATAAGATATTCGGTCACTACCGTAAGATGGCTGATTGATGCCAAAAACGGGTTCGATGCATATTGGAGGGGTGTGAATAACTTATTCAGAAACATCAATGTCGGAAAGTCAAAATACAAACAAAACCCAAGAGCAATTCCAACAGAAAATGACAAATAAACAAATGTTTTTAATTTAAGATATTTTCTTTTGATTAAATGGGACGAATGGGCATAAATTATAAATAGTAATAAAAAAGCAAATGAATTGATTATGAGTCCTATTAATGCCCATGTTTCGTTATAAATTGGCGTTTTAGGTTCGGAAAGAGTGAATAAATACTTCCCGTTAGAACTAAAAATGGCTTGTTTGTCAGTTGCTTTTCCGGCTATAAGCTGAATTTGCTTATCCATTTTGAAACTTTCAGAAAAGGTGTTAATTAACTCGGCGTTTTCGTATGGAAAATTATTTTTTATATTTATTAAAGCTAATATTTTTGTTGATTTAAACCGAATTAAATGACAAATACACTGTGAATTTGGCAATTGAGTAAATTGCCAGTTTGTTGTATCGGGGAAAGTAATATTGCTAATGTCAAGGTGATTGTCCGACCAAAAAATCAATCCTTTTTTGTCAAAAACGAAATAGGAAATGTCCTTATCTTTAAACTGAAATTGGATTAACGAATCAATGGGAGAATGGGTAATTTTCAGTTTCAATTCATCTAAAGTTTCAGAAGCTTGACTTTCTTTTTTAATAATTTCGGATTGAAATTTTTTAATATGAATGGCATGCTCCGGCGAAGCATCATAATAGTAATCGCATACAAAACCCGCTATGACACTTACTGCCAACGCTATAATTAAATATAAATTGATACTTTTTTTGCGATTTACATGCATATTCCAACGAATTTAATTTGCCATCCAATTTAAAAATTTGTTATTCATGATGATACGGCTCTCCTTTAAGAATTGTCATGGCACGATAAAGCTGCTCAACAAATATTAATCGAATCATTTGATGAGAAAATGTCATTGCCGACAGCGATATTTTTCCATTTGCACGCTGGTAAATCCTTTCTGAAAATCCATATGGTCCCCCCACAACAAAAATCATGCGTTTATGCGAAGCCAACATTTTTTTTGAAATAAACTCTGAAAAACCCACAGAAGTATGTTGCTGTCCTTTTTCATCAAGCAAAATAACTTCATCATTTATTTCCAATAGTTTGAGTATTAAATCTGCTTCTTTTTCAACTTGCTCGGCCATGGAAAGGTTTTTGGTGTTTTTTAATTCAGGAATAACAGCTAATTCAAAAGGGACATAATGCTTTAACCGATTTTGATATTCGTCCTGAAGTTTGATTAAATGTAAATTTGTTGTTTTTCCAACGGTTAAAAGTATTATTTTCATTGTGTTATGAGATTATTAATTTTGGCGTGTTATTTGTACAACTTAAAATCAGTCCAAATATTTGGCTGTAACAAATTAATTAATGTACTTTTGCAGTAAGATTTCATAATCCAATGCAAATATGGCATTATTTAACGAGAAATCATTCCATAAAAAATGTTTTTTTGTAAAAATCATATACAACATGAAAACGATTAAGTTTTTTCTGTTTTGTACTTTTCTGCTTTGTGCCATTCCTGTCATGAATGCCCAATCGTCAGAAATCCCATCAGACATCATAACTGGACTCAATGATGGTAATGCTGGACAACTCTCTGGATATTTAAATTCTAATGTTGAACTAGTAATTGACAATAAAAATGATGTGTTCAGCAAGCAACAAGCCAATGGAATTATTGCAGATTTTTTCAGAAAAAATCACGTAACGGGCTTTCAACTTTTACATAATGGAAACAAGGATGCTGCCAGTTTTGTCATTGGCACTCTTAGAACATCTTCAGGAAACTTCCGTGTATATGTTTTGACCCGCAAAAACGAAATTCAACAACTCAGAATAGAACCTTCGAATGACTAACGATTTTAAACAACTAATTCAACTTTGGTTTGCCGAAGATATTGGCGATGGCGACCATACAACACTTTCCTGTATTCCGGCTACTGCAATCGGAAAATCACAATTAATAATTAAAGAAAATGGTGTTTTGGCAGGCGTCGAAGTAGCAAAAGAAATTTTTAAAGCTTTTGATCTTGATTTGAAAATGACTGTGTTTATTGTCGACGGAACCGAAGTTAAAGTGGGTGATGTGGCTTTTGTGGTTGAGGGTAAAATTCAATCATTGTTGCAAACCGAACGCTTGATGCTGAACATTATGCAACGCATGAGTGGTGTGGCTACAAGAACCCGTGAATATGTAAAAGCACTTGAAGGAACAAAAACGCGTGTGCTCGATACTCGTAAAACTACTCCCGGACTTCGTTTGCTCGAAAAAGAAGCTGTAAAAATAGGCGGCGGTGTAAATCATCGAATTGGTTTGTACGACATGATTTTATTGAAAGACAATCATGTTGATTTTGCTGGTGGAATTGACAAAGCTATACTTCGCGCTAAAGAATATTTGAAAGAAAAAGGTAAAAGTCTGAAAATAGAAATTGAAGTGCGTAATTTTGAAGAATTGGCTCAGGTAATAGCAGTTGGCGGTATCGACCGCATTATGCTCGATAACTTTACTCCCGAAAATACCCGAAAAGCAGTTGAAATAATCGCCGGAAAATATGAAACAGAATCATCAGGTGGAATCACTTTTGCCACACTTAAAGAATATGCTGGATGCGGTGTTGATTATATTTCGGTAGGAGCATTGACTCATTCGGTTAAAAGCCTTGATATGAGTTTTAAAGCCGTTTAGATACATAACTTATACATTATAAAGCGACCAATTCTTAACTGAGTTGATCGCTTTTGTTATTTCTGTTGAATCTTATTTTAAAAATCCCTGTTTTTTCAAAACGGTCAGGAATTTTTCCGAAAAGAATTCATTGTTCTTTTTGGAGTAGCGGATGTCAGTAAACACTTGCGCTAATGTTTCTTTGTTGTTTTCGGCTACAAATTGTTTGTAAAAATCACTATTTTCTTTTTCTGAATATAATTGGTCTACGGCGGTAGGAGTGAAGTCGTGGTAAGTTTCGCGATGAACCACTGCATCCAATGGTAAGCGATCTGTTTGATCGGGCATATCTGCCGGATAGCCAACAGTAATGGTTGTAACCGGTACAACCAGCTTTGGCAGCTTTAAAATATCAATTATCTCTTGGGCATTGTAAGTGGTTGTTCCGAGATAACAAATTCCTAAACCCTCACTTTCAGCAGCAATACAGAAGGTTTGAGCAGCTATTAAAGCATCAATAGCCGTTGCCATAAATGATTGAAAATTGTCATATCCAGGCTCAGCATGCCTTTGTTCACACCATTTTGTAAAGCGATTGAAATCTGCACAGAAAGTTAATACAAGAGGTGCTTGCTTTATCATAGGTTGATTGAAGTGAGCGGGTGCTAATTGTTCCTTGATTGAGTTATCAGTGGTAACGACTATGCTATAAGCTTGCATGTTGCCAGTATTTGAAGTGCGGCAGGCTGCTTCAAGCAATTGATTCAGAAGTTCCGGTTCGATTTTTTGACCGGTATAGTTACGGATTGTGCGGTGTTGATTTAGAAAGTCGAGCATAATAATATCAGTTTGCTGTGTGCAGAAAGTTAGATGCAAAGATACTTGTTTTAGCAGTGAGCCGCAAATATAAAATATGAGAAAATTCAACACTTTAATGAAAGTTGAATTTTCTCATATATAATTGATAAGGTATTGAAAGCTAACAGATCACTGTTAACTGATTACTATTGACTGATTACAGTATTCCCTGAGCTAGCATGGCTTTTGCAACCTTCAGAAATCCTGCTACATTAGCACCTTTCATATAATTAATGTAGCCATCAGGTTCACGACCATAGGCTACACACTGAGTATGAATCTCGCTCATAATTTGATGTAATCTCATATCTACCTCTTCGGCTGTCCACGTTAAATGCATTGCATTCTGCGACATTTCCAGTCCTGAAGTGGCTACTCCACCAGCATTAACAGCTTTTCCTGGACCGTACATAATTTTATTTGAAATAAACATTTCAATTGCTTCGGGAGTACAGCCCATATTGGAAATTTCACCAACGCAAATTACGCCATTTTCAATTAATTGTTTTGCATCGTCCGCATTTAATTCATTTTGTGTGGCACAAGGCAATGCAATGTCAACTTTTAATTCCCAAGGACGTCGGTCTGGAATAAATACAGCTCCGAATTTCTCGGCATACGGCGCAACTATGTCGTTGCAAGTTGCCCGCAAATAAAGCATATAGTCGATTTTTTCGCCCGAAATTCCATTTTCATCATAAATGTAACCATCGGGTCCGGAGATTGAAACTACTTTAGCTCCAAGTTCGGTGGCCTTTAAAGCAGCACCCCAGGCTACATTCCCAAAACCCGAGAGTGCTATGGTTTTGCCCTTAATGCTCAATCCGGCTGTCTCAAGCATTTGATTTACAAAGTACAAACCTCCAAATCCGGTTGCTTCGGGACGAATAAGCGAACCTCCAAATTCCAGATTTTTTCCGGTTAAAACTCCTGTATTTTCACGAGCAAGTTTTCTATACATTCCATATAAATAACCTATTTCACGGCCTCCAACACCTATATCACCCGCCGGTACATCCGTGTCAGGACCAATATATCGCCAAAGTTCAACCATAAATGCCTGACAAAAACGCATAACTTCAGCGTCCGATTTTCCACGAGGATTAAAGTCCGATCCACCTTTAGCTCCACCCATTGGCAGAGTTGTCAGTGCATTTTTAAATATTTGTTCAAAACCTAAGAATTTTAAAATGGAGAGATTTACCGATGAATGAAAACGAAGACCTCCTTTGTATGGACCAATTGCATTGTTGAATTGGATTCGATAGCCAAGATTTACCTGTACTTCTCCTTGGTCACTAACCCAAGGCACTTTAAATGTAAAAATTCTGTCTGGTTCGACCAACCGTTCGGCAATTTTAGCTTTTTCAAACTCTGGATGTTCGTTATAAACGGTTTCAATTGTGCTCAATACTTCGCGCACAGCTTGTAAATACTCTGTTTCGCCAGGGTGTTTTGCCTCGAGCGACTGAATCAGTTTTTCAATATTCATATACTATGTGTTTGTTGATAATTTGGGTATGATAAAGAGTTAATATATTCTTTTATTTAGTCTTAATAGAATAAGTTGGTTTAAAATTCATCCAGCTTTAAAATATCATAATGGCATATACAATACTTAAATTAACCATAAAATAAGTTTGTGTTATTCCTAAATGATAAATATTTGGGTTTATTTCTGACATTACGATTGTGCTGCAAGTTTAACCCTTTTATTTGTTATAATCAAACTTTTTGACTTATTTTATTAATAAATTTACGAAAACGAGATGTTAATACGACGTGAACTCTGTTTTTGATTTTATAACGTAAGGGTACTCCACTTCGTCCAACTATTTTTGTATCTTTGCACTTTTACGAAAAGTACCTAATAATGAGGGATAGAAAATAAATTCTTTGTTTAAGCATTAACACATTTCTCTGTGAAAAAGACCGTCATTTGTATTCAATTCATATTTTTTATTTCCGTTTGCTTTGCACAGGTTCCACCTAATTACAGGTATGTGAAAACGTGGCATATTTCTGATAAATTTGCTGTTGTTGATTCTATACCGGTGGATACCATGCATTTAGACTATCATATTGCAAACCCGATTGACCGATTTAGTATTGCCAATTCTTACAATGGAAATTTAGGTTCACCTATACAGTCTAAGTTGTATTTTGATAGGCCGGCAAATAATGATTTTATTTTTTCCAATGCATATTTTCCTTACATTTCGAGTGTTCAAAGTGCTACTTTTTATAATACTAAAACTCCTTTTAGCAATTTAGACTATAACACAGGCGGTACTGCATATAGGTCGGAAGATCATATTAAATTTTTATTTACAGGTAATGTGAATAAAAGACTTAATTTTGGAACTACGCTGGACTATACTTACGCGCCTGGGGAGTATGGTAATCAGGCTGTTCAACGTTTTTCAGGTTCTCTTTTCGGAAGTTATAACGGTAAACATTACACTGCAACCGGCTTTGTTTCTACAAATACCTTGAGTAATTACGAAAATGGCGGACTTGCAAATGATTCGGTAATTACCAATCCGATAGGAATTGCAACTGCTGATTTGAAGACCCGATTGATTGGTTATTCAAATTATAGGTTTAATCAAGTGTATTATAATCAGCAATATAGTGTTGGGTTTGAGAAACCAATTCGTATTAATGACGACTCCGTGAGAATGGATTATGTTCCGGTAACGCGTTTTGCACATACTTTCAAGTTTGAAGATGCGCGCAAGCGATATTTTGAACCAAATACTGATACTACATTTTATAAAAATACCTATCTTCCGTTTGCCCAAACGAATGATACATCTGCTTTGCAAACTATTACAAATAACTTTTCTATAAGCATGGTCGAGGAGTTTAATAAATGGATTCCGTTTGGCTTGACTGCTTACATTGAAAATGAACTTCAAAATTATACTTTTAATAAAGATTCGTTGGTAAATCACATGTTTCAATCAACTACCAAAGTTGGCGGAATTTTATCAAAGCAACATGGCCGGATTTTTAAATACAACGTTTTAGGCGAAGTGAGTTTTCTGGGTTATAAAGCTGGAAATTTCTTGCTCGATGGGAATATTGGCGGTTTTTTCAAATTGTGGAATGATAGTATTTCGTTGGTAGCCAATGGATTTATTAGAAATGATAATCCATCGTATTTTTTACAGCATTACGAATCAAATCATTTTATTTGGAATAATCATTTTGCGGATATTTACCGAACTCATGCGGGTGGAACTTTTTCAATTCCTACGCGTTCATTTTCATTGAATGTGTCGGTCGAAAATCTGACGCAATATATTTATTTTGATTCAAATGCTTTGCCACAACAATATTCGGGGAATATTCAGGTATTAGCATTTAATTTGAAAAAAAACTTTCATGTAGGTAAATTCACATTAGAGAATAATATGGTTTATCAGGTAAGCTCCAATCAGGGAATTTTACCGCTTCCAACGTTAACTCTGTATCATAATTTTTATTATGACGATTTGTGGTTTAAAGTGTTGAGTATGCAGCTGGGTGTTGATGTTCGTTATAATAGTTCGTATTACGGACCCGGGTATATGCCTGCAACCGGACAGTTTTTTAATCAATCAATTAAAAAAATCGGAAATTATCCAGTAATGACTGCATACCTGAATTTCCATTTGAAACGAACCCGATTCTTCTTAGAATATTATC
Source organism: Paludibacter sp. (assembly GCA_031292575.1). Classification (GTDB taxonomy): domain Bacteria; phylum Bacteroidota; class Bacteroidia; order Bacteroidales; family Paludibacteraceae; genus Paludibacter. Next base: position 226,709 of record JARLGX010000003.1, on the reverse strand, counting down.
ATGTCAATCAGCTTTTTATGAAAGACGCTTATTTTTCAATGCCTAATTATCCAATTGATCCGGCTGTTATTAAATTTGGTGTTTCATGGAATTTTTATGATTAACTCTTCCTGAGTTTTAGTTCTGTTTATTAATATGAAATCTGCAATGATAAAAAAAATACAAATAGGGATTGGATTGGCAATACTCGTATTTTTGGTAGGACTCTTTGTAGTATTACATTTTAAAAGAAATAAAATACATGATTTGCCCAGCATAATGAAATCAGGAAGACTTTCTGTACTCACTGATAGCAGCAGCTTAGGGTTTTCGGTTAAAGATGATAGCATTTCAGGATTTCAATATGAAATTGTAAAAGCTTTTGCAGATAGTTTAGGACTTGAGTTGGTCATTTCCAAACAAAATAATATAGCAACTTGCATGGATAATCTTAAAAGTGGTGATTATGATATAGTTGCCAATTTTATTCCGATAACTACCGAATGGAAAAATGACGTGCTTTTCAGCGAACCAATATTTTCTTCCCGTCAGATTCTGGTACAACAAATACAACCCGATTCGGTCAAATCGGAATTAATTATAAAGCATTATGATTTAGCTCACAAAACTATCTGTATTCCCGAAGGTTCTCCTTTCAAGATGCTTTTAACTCATCTTTCGAATGAAATTGCCAGCTCAATAAACATTGTCGAAGTCCAAGATAAAAGCCCTGAACAGTTGGTTCAAATGGTTGCTTCAGGGAAAATTAAGTATACAATATGCGATGAACAATTTGCCGAAAAATTGAAGTTAAAATACCCCAATATAGACATATCATTGCCAATAGGATTCGAACAAGATCAGGCTTGGGCGGTACGTTCTAATTCTACTCAATTACTTAATAAATTGAACGATTTTTTGGATGATTTTATTGGTAGCACTGCTTATTGGGAAATTTATAAGAAGTATTATTAACTGTAAGCTATAAAAATGTCTAAACTCTCAATCTATTTTATTTTGAAAATTTTAAGACTTTACAAACCTTCAAACAGAAATTAATTATGCCATTAAATATTCCCATAACGCTACCGGCTGTAGATACATTGTTGAAAGAAAATATCTTTGTAATGGACTCGGAACGAGCTTCCACTCAGGAAATTCGCCCATTAAAAATTCTGATACTGAATTTAATGCCGGTAAAAATAACTACCGAAACGGATTTAATTCGATTGCTGTCAAATTCACCTTTGCAAATTGAAATTGATTTCATGCACATGGAAAGTCATACTTCAAAAAACACACCGATTGAACATTTGATGACTTTTTATAAGACCTTTGATGAGATTAGCAAGAGCAACTATGATGGAATGATTATAACGGGTGCTCCGGTAGAACAACTGGAGTTTGAAGAAGTAACTTATTGGTCTGAATTAATTAAAATTATGGACTGGGCACGCGTACATGTAACTTCTACTTTCTTTATTTGCTGGGCTGCACAGGCAGGTTTGTATCATTATTACGGCGTACCTAAATATCCACTTAAAGCTAAAATGTTTGGCGTTTTTGAACATGTAAAATTTGAACATCAGAATCCAATTTTCCGTGGTTTCGACGATATATTTTACGTACCACACAGTCGGCACACTGAAGTGCGCGCTGAAGATATACGTCGCGTGCCGGAGCTCACGTTGCTTTCCGAATCACCTGAATCCGGAGTATATATGGTAATGGCTCGTAACGGACGAGAGTTTTTTATTACAGGTCATTCAGAGTATTCTCCACACATGTTGGATTCGGAATACAAACGCGATCTATCTAAAGGACTGTCTATTAATATGCCACAAAATTATTATCTCGATAATAATCCAAATAATGAACCGCTGGTTCGCTGGCGAAGTCACGCTAATCTGTTATTTACAAACTGGCTTAACTACTTTGTCTATCAGGAAACTCCGTATGATTTGACCACAATTCATTAAATGTGCCAATATGCTAATCGGTCAATATGCCAATAATTTAATTTAAGATTCTTGGTTCTTTTTAATTGACAAATTGTCTTATTGTCACATTGGAATATTATGAAAAATATAGAACTTCTTTCTCCCGCCAAAAATCTTGAATGTGGCATTGCAGCAATTAATCATGGAGCTGATGCAGTTTATATAGGTGCATCTCAGTTTGGTGCTCGTGCTGCTGCTGGAAACTCGCTTGAAGATATTGCTGCTTTAGTTCAATATGCCCATAAATTTTGGGTTAAAGTGCTTGTAGCGTTAAATACGGTACTTACCGATGAGCAATTGCCGGAAGCTGAAAAGTTGATTTGGGATATTTACAATGCCGGAGCAGATGCACTGATTGTACAGGATATGGGTATTCTGAAACTTAATTTACCACCTATTGCCCTACATGCCAGTACGCAAACCGATAATCGGACACTTGAAAAAGTTAGTTTTCTGCAAGATGTTGGGTTCTCGCGTGTTGTATTAGCTCGCGAATTAACATTGAAGCAAATTTCAGAGATTTCATCGAAAACAGATGTTGAATTAGAAGCTTTTGTGCATGGTGCATTGTGCGTTAGTTATAGCGGTCAGTGTTATATGAGTGAGGCTAATTGTAGTCGGAGTGCTAATCGTGGCCAGTGTGCACAATATTGCCGGTTACCATATCATTTGCTTGATGCCGATGACAATGTTTTGGTTAGAAATAAACATTTACTTTCACTTAAAGATTTGGATCTCTCTGATTCGTTGAAAGAAATGATGGACTCCGGCGTGACTTCTTTTAAAATTGAAGGACGACTGAAAGATGCTGATTATGTAAAGAATATAACCGCGTATTACCGTCAGAAACTCGATGCTATTTTGGAAGGCAACACTAACTATCAGCGTACTTCGGCAGGACGAACTACTATTTTATTTGAGCCTAACCCCGAGAAAAGTTTTCGCCGTGGTGCAACAGATTATTTCTTGCATGGACGTAAACCTGATATTGCTCAGTTGGATACCCCAAAATCGTTGGGTGAGCCAATTGGAAAAGTTACTTACATTGGCCGTAATTTTTTTGAATTGCAAAACGGAATGACATTGAATAATGGCGATGGACTTTGTTTTATAAATAAGCATGGCGATTTAACCGGATTCCGTGTCAATAGGGTGGAAAGAAAGCAAATATTCCCAGCCGAAATGCCTAAAATTACTGATGGAGTAATGCTCTACCGGAATCAAGATCAGGCTTTTGAGAAAACTTTAAAAGGTAAAACATCGGAACGAAAAGTTGGTATTGCAATTCTTTTTAAAGAAATTCCAACAGGTTTTTCAATTAAACTGACTGATGAAGATGGGATAACCAACACGCTTGACGCTGAATATGATAAACAGCCGGCACAAAAACCGGAAGTGGTAAATGATAATATCAAAAACCAACTTTCAAAACTAGGAAATACTATTTACGAAGCAATTGACATTCAGATAGAAATCGATTCTCCATGGTTTTTTCAGGCTTCACAACTTGGTGAATGGCGCAGGCAAGCCATTGAAAAACTTGATAACGCAAGAGAAAAGGCATATGTTCGGGCTCCAAAACATGAAATTAAACCAGCTACTTTTCCTTCAAAGAAACTGACTTACCTTGGCAATGTAACTAATAAGCTTTCAGAAGAATTTTATCGCGAACATGGAGTCGAAGAAATTATGCCAGGTTTTGAAGTGAAAGCGGAAGAAGGTGTGCCGTTGATGTTCACGAAGCACTGCATAAAATTTACTATGGGTTGGTGTCCGAAAGAAGGCTACAAAGCCACTTTTAAAGAGCCACTTTACCTCCGAAATAACGATCAGGTATATGAATTGGCTTTTGATTGTAAGGCGTGTGAAATGCGGATTAGAAAAACATAGATATAAAAAATCCAGAAATCAGTTTTCTGATTTCTGGATTTTTTATAAACTTACTTTTCCTATTTATTCTGAATTGCTTCCACAATTTTAGCTTCGAGTTCGGCTGCTAATTCTGGATTATCTTTGATTAGGATTTTAGATGCATCACGTCCTTGCGCCAGTTTGGTTTCTCCGTAACTGTACCACGAACCGCTTTTTTTGATAATGCCATATTCTACACCCAAGTCAATTATTTCGCCTGTTTTTGAAATTCCTTCGCCATACATAATATCAAATTCGGCTTTGCGGAATGGTGGCGCAACTTTGTTTTTTACAACTTTTACCCGAGTTTGGTTACCAATGGCCTCTTCGCCATCTTTCAACTGGCCGATACGACGAATATCCAAGCGAATTGAAGCATAAAATTTCAATGCATTACCACCAGTTGTTGTTTCAGGATTTCCAAACATTACACCAATTTTTTCACGCAACTGATTGATAAAAATACAAGTAGTGTTAGTTTTATTAATATTGGCAGTTAGTTTCCGTAACGCTTGCGACATTAAACGGGCTTGAAGTCCCATTTTCGAATCGCCCATATCGCCTTCCAGTTCAGCTTTTGGAGTTAATGCTGCTACAGAGTCTATAACCACGATGTCAACAGCCGAAGAACGAATCAGTTGATCAGCAACTTCCAATGCCTGCTCGCCGTTATCGGGTTGTGAAATTAACAATTCTTCAATGTTTACGCCTAATTTTTCAGCGTAAAAACGGTCGAATGCATGTTCGGCATCTATAAATGCAGCAATACCGCCAGCTTTTTGTGCTTCGGCAATGGCATGAATGGCCAACGTAGTTTTACCTGACGATTCAGGTCCGAAAATTTCAATCACACGTCCACGTGGATAACCACCAACGCCTAACGCCACATTTAATCCGATAGAACCACTTGAAATAAAAGATACATCTTCCACCTTCGTGTCGCCCATGCGCATGATAGTTCCTTTTCCATGGTCTTTTTCAATTTTATCCATTGCCAGTTGCAATGCTTTAAGTTTGTCCGAAGTTGGAAATTTCAATTCTTCAGTTGCTTTTGCTGCCATAATTTTATATGTTTTGTTTTATAATTTTTGCTGAATAATTTCACATAATGTTAGTTTGTACAAAGATAAACAATTTTCTATTCTAAGACTTCTAACTTTGCAAATTTCAATAATAATGATTTTACTCCTTTTTCGCCAAAGTCTATATCGGCTTTTTCATTGCCGTTTACCATGCTTGTTTCCAGTACTTTTCCTATTCCAAAAACTCCATGTTTCACGAAAGCTCCGGTTGGGATGGTTGCATTTTTAGTCATGATTTTTTCGCCTCCCGAATTGTTTATTTTCATCATCCGTTTTGGTGCTGGTGGCAACACATTTTCTTTTATAAAAGGTTTAGGGGATGAATGTTGAAAGCGGTTTCGCTCTGTTTCAAGGTCATTGTCCCAGTCGCTGATGCGTGCTTGTTTGGGTTTTGCTTCTACCGGTATTTCCAGGTATTGTTCGTCAATGTCTTTTATAAACCGACTGGGATTGGAAAAATTTGTTTTTCCATTTTTAAATCTCGATTTAGCAAAACTGATAAAGCAAAGCTCTTCAGCTCTGGTAATAGCAACGTAAAACAACCGGCGTTCTTCTTCCAGTTCGCGTTCGTTTTGAGTGCAGAAAGGCGAAGGGAAAAGTTCTTCCTCCATGCCTACAATAAATACAGCTCTAAATTCCAACCCTTTGGCTGCATGAACTGTCATCAAAGTCACTTTATCTTTATCGGTTTCTTTGTCTGTATCCTGATCGGTTAACAATGAAACTTCCGACAAAAAGTCGGGCAGGAGGGCAGTAGGTTCACCATCAGATTGTTTTGTTTCGCAAAACTCGTGAATAGCTTTCAATAATTCCTGTACATTTTCCTGACGACTCATGCTTTCGGGCGAATGGTCGGTGTAAGTATCGGCTATAACGCCCGAAACTTTGACAATGCTGTTTGCCAGGTCATAAGCACTTTGGGTTGATACCTGTTCTGCAAAAACTTCCATCATTGAACGGAACTGTGCCAGTTTATTTGCGGTTCCGGCATTTACAGCTAAGTTGTATTTTAGCATATCGGTTAGCACTTCCCAGGCACTCACAGCATGAAGTTGGGCACATTCAATGAGTTTATTCACCGTTGTATCGCCAATACCCCGGGCAGGATAATTGATAATCCGTTTCAAGGCCTCTTCATCATTCGGATTACAAACCAAACGGCAATAAGCAATTACATCTTTGATTTCTTTCCGTTGGTAAAAAGACAAACCGCCATAAATCCTGTACGGAATACTTTGCTTGCGCAAAGCCTCTTCCATAACACGCGATTGCGAGTTGGTGCGATAGAGAATGGCAATGTCCTGATAACGGTAATTATCAGAGAAACGCAAATCGGAAATGTTGTTTGCCACAATAAAACCTTCTTCAAAATCGGTGAAGACACTCAGTACTTTAATTGGTCTTCCTGTTTCTTTCTCAGAGAAAACCGTTTTGCGAATCTGTTGGGCATTTTTATCAATCAAGCTATTAGCAGCGTTAACGATGGTTTGCGTGGAACGGTAATTTTGCTCCAACTTGAAAACCTGTGCATTTTGATAAGTGCTTTTGAACTTTAGGATATTATCGATATTGGCACCACGGAACGAGTAAATGCTTTGTGCATCGTCGCCCACCACGCAAATTTTTTCGTGCTGCTCTGCCAATTTTTTTACAATCAGGTATTGAGCAAAGTTTGTATCCTGATACTCGTCAACCAGTACATAGCCAAATCGGAGTTGATATTTTTGTAAAACATCCGGATGATTACGAAAAAGCACATTTGTTTGTAGCAGTAAATCGTCAAAATCCATTGCATCGGCTTGTTTACAACGATTACAGTAGATTTTGTAAATGTCAGACATAAGTGGAATCCGTGAGCTTGAATCGGCTTTTATCAAATCTGTATTCGCCAAATACGCATCAGGTGTAATCAGGTTGTTTTTGGCATACGAAATACGTGATTGCAAAAATCCGTGCTTATATACCTTATCGTCTAATTTCAACTCTTTTACAATACTTTTTATCAAACTTTTCGAGTCGGCTGAATCATAAATTGTAAAGTTTTTTGAATAGCCAATCAGTTCAGCTTCGGAGCGAAGAATGCGTGAAAAGACTGAATGAAAAGTGCCCATCCACAAGTATCGGGCAGTCTTTTCGCCCACCATGGTAGCTACACGTTCTTTCATTTCGCGAGCGGCTTTGTTGGTAAAAGTCAGGGCTAAAATGGACGACGGAGCCATGCCTGTTTTGAGCAAATAAGCTATTTTGTAAGTCAATACGCGCGTTTTGCCCGAACCGGCACCGGCAATTACCAATGAAGCTCCAGAGGTATATTCTACTGCTCGTCGTTGACTTTCGTTGAGTTCATTTAAAAAAGAAATTTCCATGGGTTTATTTTAAACCACGTTTAGTGGAGATTGACGTGATTATTAGAATACAAAAATACAAATTAGATTTGGTAGTTGCTAAAATAGTTTTCAACAACTTGTACTTTGATTTTAAAGCAGTAATTTTGTCCAAAATAAAGGGTTGAACTGTTTACGAGTCTGCTTGTTTTAATTTCAGGTAATTTGTAATTCGATAAGTCCGAAACTAAAAAACACATGCAAAAATTCAGTAAATGGTTGTTTAAAATGGCTGGTTGGAAAGCTGTAATAACAGTGGATGAACCTCTCAAAAGCGTTATTTGTGTTGCGCCGCACACGAGTAACTGGGATTTTTTGATTGGTAAATTATTCTATTGGTCGGTAAATAGAAAATCTGGTTTTTTGATGAAAAAATCGTGGTTCTTTTTTCCGTTAGGTAATATCCTCAGGAGCATGGATGGTATTCCTGTAGATCGCTCAAAACGCACGTCGGTTACAGATCAGGTGGCTGATGAATTTGATAAACGTGAAACTTTTCACGTAGCCATCACGCCCGAAGGAACCCGAAAATTGGTAAAGAAATGGAAAATGGGTTTTTATCATATTGCGCTTAAAGCTAACGTGCCTATTCAGCTGGCTTATATTGATTATAAAAATAAAGAAATGGGTATCACGGAAATTGTATATCCTACTGGTGACGAAAAGGCCGATTTGGAAAAGATACAGGCTTTTTATAAAAATTCGAATGCTAAATATCCAGAGAATTTCTTTATTTAGTAAGTAGTCGATAGTAATTTCACGAACTGACTGATTAAACAACCATTAAATATCACGAAGTAAATAATCCCAAGGTTATGCGTATTTCACTTATTCAAGACACAATTTATTGGGCCGATAAAGTTGCGAACCTGAAAAAGACCGGAGAGCAATTGGCCGCTTTGGCAGGACAAACCGATTTGGTAGTAATACCCGAAATGTTCACGACCGGATTTTGTACTGATGATTTGCATTTGGCTGAAACAATGGACGGAAAAACGATTAAAACCCTTAGAAAATGGGCAGCACAATATAAACTGGCTATTACCGGAAGTTTTATTGCTACCGAGAATAAAAAATTTTTTAATCGCGCTTTTTTTGTTTTTCCTACCGGAGAAATTGATTTTGCCGATAAACGCCATTTATTTTCGGTGGGTAGTGAGCATGAGCATTTTTCGGCAGGTAATAAACGTATGATAGTAAATTACTGTGGACTTAATATCTGCATATTGGTTTGTTACGATGTTCGTTTTCCGGTGTGGGCACGCAACGTGAACAAGGATTATGATGTATTGATTTACGTGGCTAATTTCCCTGTGCGTAGAATAAATGACTGGGATATTTTATTAAAAGCCCGCGCCATTGAAAATCAAACCTATGTGTGTGGAGTGAATCGGGTCGGAGTAGATGGATTAGGCATTGAATATAACGGTCATTCCGCGATGCTCGATTTTAAAGCTAATCCACTATTGACTTTTCCCGATGGCAAAACGTCAATTCAAACAACTGAAATAAACTTAGAACCTCTGCAGCGCTATCGGGCTAAGTTTTCAGTATGGCGGGATGCGGATGAGTTTGTGATAGAGTAAATGCATTTCAATCTGTCATATCAGTGCGGAATCCTCCCTGTTAGTTGATTGGTTAATTCGCTCGGGGCGGTAAGTCCCCAACGACAGTTTTATTAGTTTCACCCGGGGTGAAAACGTCTTTATAGCATGATTGGTTAATTCGCTCGGGGTGGTAAGTCCCCAACGACAGTTTTAGTTGTTTTGCTCTGGGTGGAAACGTCTCGATAGCATGATTGGTTAATTCGCTCGGGGCGGTAAGTCCCCGACGACAGTTTTATTAATTCTGCCCGGGCGGAAATCTCCTGTATAGATTTTTTTACATCGATGTATTGACTTGTTGATAGGTATATGTGTATAATTTGAACAAAAAACAATTTTTCCATTCACGTTCCATTATTTCCTTTAATTTCTCTATTTTTGTGGAATAAAAATTCATTTCGAGGAATGGCTGTGAATGTGGATATTCACCAAAGTTAATGAAAATCCGGCATGCGAGTTCCAAATGACTTTTAAAACAATTATGATCGTATGAGAAAGTTGCTTTTCTTAATTTTGATTTTTTCCGGTTTTACACTATCGGCACAAATATATCACACTCAGATTTTTAGTCCCGATATTAAAACGCTCCAAATTGGTCTGGTAGGAGTGAAGCTGGGTTTGCCAATTATGGAAATGAATAGTTCAGATATAATGCAGGTGAGTTTCGATGAAATGTCTCACGGGGCACATTCATACAGCTATAAATTAATTCATTGTAATGCCGATTGGACTCAGTCAAGCCTCAATACCAGCGAATATCTGAACGGGTTTACCACTGAAAATATAACTGATTTTGCACAATCGATTAATACCACGTTTCTGTATACGCATTACACATTTCAGATTCCCAATAACGATATGACCTTTAAGGTTTCGGGCAATTTTGTGGCCGTAATTTTTGAGGATAATAAGGTGGATAATCCTATTGCACAAGCTTGTTTTTCGGTTGTAGAACCGCATTTAAGCATCGATGCCACCGTACGTGGAAATACAGACACCGAACTGAGCGGCAGTTTACAACAATTAGACTTTGAAGTTGCTTTAAAAGGTTATCCTGTGCGCGACGTAGCTTCAGAAATCAAAGTGGTGGTTCGTCAGAATAATCGTACAGACAATGAGGTAACAGATATTCAACCAACCTATTATTCGGGTTCAGATTTAAAGTATGTCAACAACAAAGCCCTGATTTTTGATGGTGGATACGAGTACCATCGTTTCGATTTTTCTTCGGTTTATGCTGCCGGTGAGGGTATTGAAGATGTAAAGTTTAATGCTCCACATTACGACATCATCTTGAAAAATGATAAAATACAAACATCCAAAACATACTCATCGGAAATGGATGTTAATGGAAAATTTATCATTAATTTGCAAAATGCAAAAGTGGACGATAATGTAGAAGCCGATTATATGTATGTACATTTTAATTTACCTACTAAGCAGGTCTTTTTCGATGGTCAATTATACCTCGGGGGTGAATTTAACTACAACTTGATGAACGATGCTGTGCGAATGAAATACGATATTAAAACCGAAAGTTATGTTAATACTGTTTTGCTGAAGCAAGGTGGATACAATTATCAATATTGGTTTGTGCCAAAAGGCGAGACAAAAGCAGGCACCGGACGGGTAGATGGAAATTATTGGCAAACCGGCAACGAATACACCATTTACATTTACGATCGCCCGTGGGGCGAACAATATGATAAGCTGATAGGAGTGAAGGTGATTGAAAGTGGAACTATGTAAAGTTGAAAATTTAGATTTAATGCAGGTATATAAATTTGGTGGCGCATCGGTGCGCTCGGCGGAAGGAATCCGTAACATTGCCCGAATAGTTTCGGGACAAAATGATTCTCTTTTTATTGTGGTCTCGGCTATGGGCAAAACCACAAATGCTCTGGAAGTTGTCTTGGATGCCTTTATGAAAGCCGACCGCAAAACTTCTATTCAAAAACTAGCAGAAGTAGAAACATATCATCACGATATTATTTCAGAGTTATTTGTTAACCCCGAAGTTGGAAGAAAAGCCGTTCAGCCGCTTTTTGACGAACTGAAAAATTATATCAACAAAGGAGTGGGAGATGATTACGATCGTTGGTATGACCATCTGGTTTCGTATGGCGAACTGATTTCAACTAAAATAGTTTCAACCTATTTATCTGAATCGGGCATTGAAAATAGTTGGCTCGATATGCGCCGGTTGCTTGTCACCGACAGTAATTTCCGCGAAGCCAATGTGCGTATGGATGAATCGCAAGTCAGGCTTTATAAAGCTGCTGATTTTAATCAGCATCGAATTTACATAGGACAAGGATTTATCGGAGCCAATATTAAAGGTGACCCGACAACATTGGGTAGAGAAGGTTCGGATTATTCGGCTGCGGTGGTTGGAAACCTGTTGAATGCCGAAAGTGTTACCATTTGGAAAGATGTGCCCGGAATTTTGAATGCCGATCCACGTATTTTCGAAAATACAGTTCACATTCCCGAACTGACTTATCTGGATGCTGTGGAACTGGCTTACAGTGGTGCACAAATTATTCACCCTAAAACCATTAAACCGCTCGAAAACAAGAATATTCCCTTATATGTTCGTCCGTTCGGAAGCCCTTCCGAAGCTGGTTCAGTGATTAAAGCCACTACTGCAAAACCTATTGATGTGCCTGTTTTGATTTTACGTAAAAATCAGGTATTGGTAACCGTGCGTCCCCGCGATTTTTCGTTTGTGTTGGAGGAAAGTCTTTCCAAAGCCTTTACTGTAATGAACAAGCATCGCCTGAAAGTGACAATGATTCAAAGTTCTGCCATTAGCATTTCTGTTTGTGTGGATAATAGCCGTTACCTTGCTGGGGCTTTGGATGAATTGGGAAACGATTTTAAAGTAACATATAATGATGCGTTGGAATTACTTACAATTAGGGGAATCAGCGACGAAATTGTTTTAAAAACCACTTTTGGAAGAACTATTTTGCTGACGCAACGTACACGAAGAACCGGACGATTTTTGATGAAGGAAATTTGAAACCCCCAAAAATCAAGTTAACAAATGTAACCTGGATTCTTTTTCATTTGTTTCTTATCAAAAAAGTCTTTCGGCGAATGGAATCAACAATGCAGTCATAATTCCCATGATGCCAATGGCTAAGCCGCTGATTGCACCTTCTACTGCACCCATTTCCATGGCTCGGGCTGTGCCAAGTGCATGTGCTGATGAGCCCATTGCTAAACCCTGAGCAATTTTACTCTTAATTCCGATTCGTCGGAGAATGATTGGTCCTACTAATCCTCCAAATATCCCACAAATGACTACAAAAGCAGCTGTTAAAGCGGGAATTCCACCATTTTTTTCAGCCAGACTCATAGCTATTGGAGTTGTTACTGACTTTGGTGCAAGCGATGATATTAGAATGTGATCAGCACCCATTAATTTAGCAATTAACATCACGCTCAGAATCCCAACAACACTTCCTGTGAAAACAGCGGTGAGAATGGATACAACATTTCCCTTTAAATACTCAATTTGTTCATAAAGTACATACCCCAAAGCTACCACACTCGGTCCGAGCATGAAATTGAGAATTTGGGTTTGGTTACAAAATGTTTGATAATCAATACCGGTTATTTTTAAAAAAGGGATGATAATCAGCATCGAAATCAACAACGGTTGCAGAAGTGTGATTTTGGTACGTTTGTAAATATACACGCCTAATAAAAAACTTCCCATTACTATCATAAGCAAAAAAACTTCACTGCTAATATATGGTTTAATCGTTTCCAAAAATTTACCCATGATTTGTCTCTCCTTTCTTACGCCTTTTTTCAAAATTATCCTGAACCAATGATACTGTGATAATGGTAAGTATAGTACTGATGGCTATGGCAATGAGGATTGTGAAAAGAGATTTTGAAAATAATTCGGCGTAAACCATCAATCCCACTCCTGCCGGAACAAAGAATACAGCCATGTTTTTAGTAATGACTATTGCAACATCTTTTACATTTTCAGGCTTAATAACTTTAAAGAACAAACTCAAAAAAAGGAGAATCATACCAAGTACGCTACCCGGAATGAAATTATTCATAAGCAAGCTGAGCATTTCACCTAAAAAATAAAACAGCAGAATGTAAAACGAACCTTTTATCATAAACAGATTATTTGGTAAGCAATATAATACTAAAAGAAATAGCTTGCTTCGGCAACAATTCTATGATTGTTAACTTGATAAGGATTTGAAACCAATCCATTACTTTGCAGTTTTCCATAGCTGGCCGACGTAAAATCGTATTCAAGCCCCACATTAAAATTTGGCAAATTATAGCTTATGTTTGGCGAAATCCGAAATAAACGATCTAATAACAATTGACTATCATTGCTGTAACCATTTCCATAAGCAGTAAAACTGCCATCTGCATTTGCCAACAGACTGTGATTTGTCCCCAGATTTTGCGACAATCCCAAGTATGCACCCACTTGCCATTTTTTTCCGTAAACAGCATTTAACCAAGAGCTAATGATATTGAAATTTGTATAAGTTGCCGCTCCATTTGTTGGATTAATACCACTAACTCCATAACCACTCAACATTTGTTGATCAGTCAGATTTTCACCCCAAAAAGATTTTACCTTCAATTGGAATTTCTGATTAATGTATTGCGAGTAAACGGTTGCGCTGACCGAAGTAATTTCTTCTGTCGATGGTTTAATAGTTTTTACATCCAAACCCAATCCTGAAGTCCAATGAGTTGTTTTACATTCTGTTCCAACATAAAGATCAGGTACCAGAGCATTTTTTAAATAGATGTTTGAAGCGCCCAATGGACCCTGCGACAGATACTGCATTTCATAAACTGCAGCAGCAATGACTGAAAAGTGCTTGTTTATGTTTTGAACAACCTTGATTTGGGGGCTGCGGTTGTTCGGTTGAAAAGGAGCTCCTGCATTGCAATCGAGTACTGTTGGAATTACATTTCCATACAAAGGATGCCAGGTTTGCCCAACCATTAATTCTGTGTTTTTCCAATTCAATGCGAAATATGCCTGACGAATTCGTAGCACATAATAACTCGATCCGAAACCAGCAAAATCAGTTTCAATTTTAGCAGAAGAACTTGCTCCAAGTATGGGTGAGCCGGTCAAATCTACTCCAATGCGTGTATTTACACTAAGCATTTCGGCTTGAGGTACTGCATTTGTATCAATACCCGATGAATTTAGAGATACTGGTTTGGGATATAAAAAAAATAATCCGTCTATGGATTCTGTGTTTATACGGGAATTAAAATAAAAATCATTTCGGACGAAACCATATATTTTTAATTTAGCTACCGGCTCTTCAGCATAAATGAAGGTCGATAACAAAAAGAAGATAAACGGTAGAATTTTCTTAAAAATCATTGAAAGTATTTATTGTTAATTTAAATATTAGTTAATATTTTCTTGTCATTAATTGTAGTTAATCAAATGTTCAATCAGAATTTTCAAACCTATTCCAATCAGAATAAAACCACCAATCATCTCCACTTTTAAATGAAAACGTTTGCCTGAATGCACGCCAATATACATTCCTAAAAAGGTAAAAAATAAACTGGTTAAACCTATTATGGTGATGGCTTCCCATATTATTCCAGGGTAAGGAATAAACACAATGCCTGTGGCAAAGGCATCGATACTGGTGGCAATTGCCAACGGAAGTATTGAAGTCCAATGAAAAGGATTATTTACCCTTATAGTTTCGGGGTCTCGGTTTTTAAATCCTTCAACCACCATTTTCCCTCCAATCAATGATAACAGCACAAACGCCAGCCAATGATCGAAACTACGCATGGATTCAGCATAACCTGCTCCTACTGAATAGCCTATTAAAGGCATAATTGCCTGAAATAATCCAAACAAAAAAGCCATCCGAAAAGTAGACCAAAAGTAGTATTTTTTTGACTGAATACCTTTGCTGATTGCCACAGCAAAACAATCCATAGCCAATCCAACACTGATAATAATAATTGAAAGTAAATCCATGATTCAGAGGTAAGAAGTAAGGACAAAAGAAAAAGATAAGGAATAAGTTCTGTAAACAATTTATTTACCTCTTATTCCTTACCTTTTATTTTAGTTTACAGCATTGCTTTTACTTGCTCGTAAACATTTTTGCCTGTAAAGCCAAGTTTTTCATCCAAAACTTTGTAAGGTGCAGAAAATCCAAATGATTCCAAACCCCAGATTTTTCCATTTGCTCCAACTAAACCAAGTAAGTTTACTGGTAAACCAGCAGTTAAGCCAAAAATTTTAGCGCCTTTTGGTAAAACGCTTTCCTGATATTCGGCTGATTGACTTCGGAATAAACCTTCGGATGGAACTGAAACCAACCGAATCTTCACTCCATCGGCGCGAAGCAGTGCAGCTCCTTCGTAAAGTGTAGAAACTTCAGAACCCGATGCAACCAGAATCACATCATAGTTTTCATCACTCTCAACAACATAAGCGCCTTTGTGCGCTTTTTCGGCATCAATTTTGCGTGTTGAAGTTGTGGGAAGATCGGCAATATTCTGACGGGAAAGTATTAAAGCTGTTGGAGTACTTGTGTTTTCCAATGCCATTCTCCATGCAACAGTTCCCTCTTCTACGTCGGCCGGACGCAAAACCAGCATTGAATTATGACCTTTGTGATTTTTAAGTTTCTCCATCAACCGAATTTGAGCTTCTTGTTCAACTGGCTCGTGAGTTGGTCCATCTTCACCAACCCGGAATGCATCGTGCGACCAAATAAATTTAACGGGTTGTTCCATTAAAGCTGCCATACGAACAGCAGGTTTCATATAATCGGAGAATACAAAGAAAGTTGCACATGCCGGAATAATTCCTCCATGAAGACTCATGCCGATACAAATAGCAGCCATTGTTAGTTCTGAAACCCCTGCTTGTAAAAATGCTCCCGAGAAATCATTTCTTTTTAATGCTTTGGTGTTTTTTAAGAAGCCATCAGTTTTATCTGAATTAGATAAGTCGGCACTGGCAACCACCATATTTTCAACTTGTTTTGCTAATTCTCCTAAAACTGTTGCAGAAGCAGCACGGGTTGATTGATTTGGTTTTTGCACAATTGCGTCCCAATTCACGATTGGAGCTTTTCCAGAAAAGAATACATCCAACTTTTTAGCCAATTCAGGATTAGCTTTTGCCCATTCTGCTTTTGCAGCTTGTTTTTTAGCAACAATTATTTTCAATTCCTCAGCACGTTTGGCGTACAATGCTTTTGTTTCTTCGAAAATGACAAAAGGATTTTCAGGATTTCCGCCCAAATTTTTGATACTTTCCTGATACGAGGCTCCACCTTCGCTCAACGGCATACCGTGCGTGGCGCATTGACGTTCAAAACTTGTTCCGTCAGCCTTCAGCGCACCTTTTCCCATTATGGTTTTTCCAATAATAATAGTTGGCTTGTTAGCTTCTGCTTTTGCTTCTTTCAATGCAGTGCGAATTTCAATCGCATCATTTCCATTAATTTCAATTACTTTCCATCCCCAGGCCATGTACTTCTGTGCAACGTTTTCACTTGTTACAGCGTTAGTTTCGGTTGAAAGTTGAATGTCGTTTGAATCATAAAACATAATCAGGTTATTCAAACCAAGGTGACCTGCAATACGACCTGAGCCTTGTGAAATTTCCTCCTGAACGCCACCATCTGAAATAAAAGTATAGATAGTTTGGCTCATAACTTCACCAAAACGAGCTTGAAGGAATTTCGCAGCAATGGCAGCTCCTACGGCATAAGTATGACCTTGTCCGAGTGGACCAGATGTGTTTTCAACACCACGCATAATGTCAACTTCGGGATGACCTGGAGTTGGACTTCCCCATTGGCGGAATTGCGAAAGTTCTTCCATTGTGAATTTACCAGTGCAGGCAAGAACTGAATAAAGCATGGGTGACATGTGTCCCGGATCAAGGAACATACGGTCGCGACCTTCCCACTTAGGGTTTTGTGGATCATATTCCAAAAATTCGGAATAAAGCACATTGATAAAATCAGCACCTCCCATAGCACCGCCGGGGTGACCGGATTTTGCTCTTTCTACTGCTGATGCAGCTAATATACGGATATTGTCAGCTGCTCGATTTAAAATTTGAGTTGAATTCATAAGTTTTATATTGGTTGATTATTTAATTTTATATTTTATGAAATAATAAATTAATTTATTTTGTAACTGAATCAGTTTTTTTAGAAGAATGAGCTTGTTTTACATTGGCTGGTAACTGAAATCTATATCCAATTGTATAACTAATCTCATAATTATTGCCATTATTAGTCCCAAAACCTGGAATAAACCAAGGTGAAATATTACCGGCAGCATCGTTGCTTAATAAGCTTTTACTTCTTACAGTCCAGCCCATAAATACATTTTTGAGCACCTCAACTTTAACTCCTGCAACAATTTCGTACCAAACCTTTGTGGTAGAAATATTATTATACGAAATTGGTTGTGTCCCTCCCCAATAATCATCCGTGATTATAATATTTGATATATTGTATTTGAAATTTGTCATACCTAGCCTAAGACCTACAATAAATAGATTTGAAGTTGGTCTTGCATCTTTCTTTGGAGTAAGTAAATTGAGATCAATACCAATACGACCAAAAGGTGCGTTCGTTTTAAATCCGATATTTTCGGTTGAAAGTTTATTTGCTCCTGCGTAACCTAATTCAATAACCGGTAATAATTTGTGTTTAAAATCGGCTTGAGCAGAGGCTTCGTATGAATACGTTGTACCGTTGGAAAATATTGACCCGGCAATTGAAGCAACATCTGCTTGCACAATGACTCCATTAAAAAATGGTGCGGTATTTACCGGGGGCAGTTTTTTTTCTTTCTGTGCTAATGATGAATATACCAACATGCAAAGAATCAGGCTACTTGTATATTTTAATATTCTCTGCATTGACATTATTTACGGTATGGTTGATGATTTTAATAGAGTCTATAAAATTATGGGTAACAATTGCAGTATCAATAGAATGAACTTTTATACATCCACATTCCAATGATAAGTAGTCATTAATATTTTCATGTAAAACTGTAAGAGTATCTTTTGTGTTGAAAAACTTTAAAGTATCGTTTTTGCTTTTAATAACCTTGGTGTTAAAAGTTATTTCGAAAGTAGAACTTGTTACGAAACTGTGAAGAGGTACATAAAAAGCACTTATTGCCTTTGTATTATTGTAAAGAATAGAATCAACATATGTATATTTACCTGTTAAAGTATCTAGTTCCAGACCTTTAATCGTTATACTGTCGATGCTTTCAGATGTTGTTGTAAATAATTTAGTAGAATCGTTGTAACTTACATGATAAATTCCAAATCCCAATAGAACCGTACGATTTGTTCTACACTGCTCGTCAACAGCGCAAGATGCTATTAATAATGTACAGAAAATATATAATATGATACGGCGATTCTTCATTTAGTTAGTTGAATGTTCGATTAAAATTGTTTCTAAAGATAGTTCCTGACTTCTTTTTTAAGTTTATCAATGGCCAATTCAGTGGGTGGTTGTTCACTGGCTCCGTAAACCTGAATGATTCTTTCAGCAAGTTCAGATGCCGAACTTGTTGGGTTACATTGTGCTGCACAGGTATTCACCAATCTGAGAAGGCTTTCCTGAGTTGCGCGGATGTGATTCCAGCATTCATCGCTTACGTATATCTGTTGTGAAATATTGTGTGAAAACTCCTGTCGGATATTGGTCAATAATTGAGTGTGAAGATCAAGATTTGTCATACCCGGACTTGCAATATTCACAATTAAAGTTGAAGGCGTTGTGCGTTCCAAAACGAGTATAAGTCTTTCGTAAGCCCGTAATCGAATAGGAGTTATAGTGGTGTTGCTATTTTTTTTTAATTCAAAATTGCGTCTTTTATCTTCATTGCGCAGCATTTTGTCAATTAACAAATAAGCTGTTGCCAATACAAGCAACGCAGGTAATACTATTTTGAGAATATCCATTGTTTCCATTTCGTGCTTTGGCTTTGTTTTTCTATTTTTTTGAATTACCAACCTTTTGAAGTTTGATATCGATAGTATGCATTGTTATCAAACATCCTTTTGGTATTGATTCTAATTCAGTCTGAATTGATTCGTAGAAAGCTTCCAGAACTTCAGTTTTATCAATCATTTCAATTACAACAGGCAATTTCTCAGTCAATTCCCAAAATCGTGATGATTGAATATGTGTGCTACTCTGCCCGAATCCCATTATGCCGCGGTACACTGTTACGCCCGCTATACCTTTGCGTTTAGCTAAAACTACCAAATGTTCGTACAGCAAGTCAAAACCGATTTTGTCCGACGTACTGGCATAAATTTTTAATAAACTATTTTCAGTGGAATCCATATTACAATAAATTTGAAGTTATGTATCCTAAATAAACTGCTAAAAATCCAAAGAAAATACTGAATCCGGTATATAACAAAACCGAGGCAAATTGACCATTTTGCATTAAGGTCAGATTTTCATTTGTAAACGATGAAAACGTTGTAAAACCACCACAAACTCCAACCATCAAAAATAATCGTAACCCTGGTGAAATAATTTCACTTTTTGCTGAAACTCCTGCAATAAAACCAATCAGTAAACTTCCTAAGATATTAACCGTCAATGTACCCATTGGTATTGATAAAAAATGCCAATGTAAATTTAATTTTTGTACCAGAAATCGAGCTATACTGCCGATAGCTCCTCCAATTCCGACGATTAATAGTTGCCTCATAGCATTGTAATCTAAATTTCTTTTTCTATCTGGTAATTATTACGTTCAGTAGAATTGCGAGCTACAATTTCGCCCACGAAACCAGCTAAAAATAGCTGCGTGCCAAGCAGCATTGCCAACATTGAAAGATAAAAATAAGGACTTTCTGTTACCAAAGGGGCTTTTACATGTTCTAAAATGGCGATAAATTTATTTACACCAACCACCACCACAGCTAAAAAACCAAGCAAAAACATTAAACTCCCATATAAGCCAAAAAAATGCATAGGCTTTTTGCCAAATTTAGACAAGAACCAAAGTGTCATTAAATCAAGGTATCCATTTACAAAACGATTCAATCCAAATTTTGTTTCACCATATTGACGTTTCCGATGTTCAACAACTTTTTCACCAATACTCGTGAAGCCTGCATTTTTAGCTAAAAATGGGATGTATCGGTGCATTTCACCATAAACTTCAATATTTTTTACTACCTCATTTCGGTATGCTTTTAGTCCGCAATTCATGTCGTGGAGTTGCAAGCCTGTAACTTTACGAGCAGTAGCATTATATAATTTGGAAGGCAGATTCTTTGTGAGTTTTGAGTCGTAACGCTTTTTTTTCCAGCCGGATACTAAATCGAGATTTTCATCTTTAATCATCGAAAACAAACCGGGAATTTCATCCGGGCTATCCTGTAAATCGGCATCCATGGTAATAACTACATCACCTTTGGCGGCATTAAAACCGCAATACAAAGCAGGTGATTTGCCGTAATTATGACGGAACTTTATTCCTTTTACGTTATTTGGTGATTTTTTTTGAAGATTTTCAATTACTTCCCACGATTTATCGGTACTGCCATCATTCACAAAAATAACCTCGAAAGAATATTTATTTTCGGCCATAACGCGCTCAATCCACTCAAAAAGCGTAGGAAGTGATTCCTCTTCGTTAAACAAAGGTACGATTACTGAAATATCCATATTATCAATTTATATAACAAAAAAAGAGTTTGCAGAATATGAAACTTAGTCTTCAAAAACACTTTTTTCCTTTTTCAAAAATGCAGCCAGAATTAATCCCCAAAATGCCCCAACAAATAAACTCGAAATGATGTTTAATATCGCAAACGGAGCAGGTTTGTACATGGTTTCAAAGACTTTATAGGTTTTATCGTCAAAGCGCATGTTAATTTTTTCGTATAATTTAAGAATTACATCAAGCATTGAGCCCAAATAGTTAGTATCAACAAAGCTTGTGTAAAGTAGTATCACAAATGAAGAAATAATTGAGCCATAAACGTATACTTGAAAAATGTAGCTGAAAGCATGTTTATAACTTATCGTACCTTCACATTTTGTGTCGCGAAAACGAGCTGACATCCTGTATAAAACAAACACAATTAATATAGAAATAAACAAAGAAAAAGAAGCGAGAACATCATATTTCTGGGCTGAAAGAACAAATTTCAGAGATAACATTACTCCCACAATTAATCCATTGAGTCTGGCGGAATTTTTTATATTTTGTTGCATAATGCCATTATTAGTTTTAACCGCACAAAAGTACAAAAAAACCGCCAAAATGAAAAGGAAATATTAAATATCCTTGTTCGCTGTTTTTATGAAGATTAGATTGCTTGTAATGTGCTGAATTTAAAAGTGTTTAATAAAAAAATGGGATGCCAATTTGGCATCCCGCTTTAACAAAATCTTTGATTCGTATTTATAATCCTTTTTCCGATAAATACCTTTCGGCTTCAATGGCAGCCTGGCAACCGGTTCCAGCAGCCGTAATGGCTTGTTTGTAGTGTGGATCCGATACATCGCCCGATGCAAAAACTCCCGGAATATTAGTTCGTGGAGTTCCGTCAATAGTTTTGATATAGCCCACCTCGTCGGTTTCAATCCAAGGTTTGAAAATGTTTGAGTTAGGCGTATGACCAATAGCCAGAAAAAAGCCATCAATATCAATATGAACTTTTTCTTCATCCTTTTCTCCGCGGCGTTTTACTAAATTTGCACCCTGCACAACTCCTTCGCCGGTTAACCCTAAGGTTTCATGCTCAAAAAGGACTTCAATTTTAGGGTTTTTCAAAACTCTTTCCTGCATGATTTTTGAAGCACGCAGGAACGGCTTGCGAACAATAAGAATAACCTTGCTTGCTAATCCGGCCAGATAAGTTGCTTCCTCGCACGCAGTGTCACCACCACCAACAACGGCCACCGTCATCTTGCGATAAAAAAATCCGTCGCAGGTAGCACAAGCCGATACGCCCGATCCGGCATACTTTTGTTCGTCGGGCAAACCAAGGTATTTGGCTGTAGCTCCGGTGGAAATAATAATGGTTTCTGCTTCAATCGTTTTTTCACCATCAATAGTTACTTTGTAAGGGGCTGATGATAAATCAGTAGCACTAACCATTCCAAAACGAATATCCGCTCCAAAACGTTCTGCTTGTTTTTTAAGGTCTTCCATCAATTCAGTTCCCGTTATTCCCGACGGATAACCCGGAAAATTCTCAACTTCGGTGGTTGTGGTCAATTGTCCACCCGGTTGCATACCTTCATAAAGAACCGGTGCAAGGTTTGCTCGAGAAGCATAAATAGCGGCTGTATATCCCGCAGGGCCTGACCCAATTATCAGGCAACGTACTTTTTCGTTCATGTATTTTTTTCGTTATTTTAGATGATAATCTACCTTTCAAACAAAATTGAAATCAAAATGTTTTAGTTCTTTTTCAAACAAGAGTCTATACAGTTATTCATAAATTCTATAGACCGATTCAAGCGTTACATTTATCTCAAATCGTTGATAACAACACCTTTGTATTTTGCTTTATTGAAAACAAAGATATTATCTTCTACTCTTATCCCCTTCTGAAAATTGCTCAGGATAAGGGTTGAAACACTACCATTTCTGTTTGTCAGTTTAATCGAATAAAGATTTCCGGTGATTTTATTTACTTCTACATCGATCTTTACGATGTCCTTGTTTTTTACTTTTGGAATCATTTCGATGCAATGATTTTGTGCCGACTTTACTTTGGTTGAAAACCTGATAATACATTTCGTTTTATATCCCGATAAAATAGCCATCGGGTTTGTTTCGGAAAGTTCTTTTTCGGAAGGTTCTGTAATAGAAACTTCGTTGCTTTGGGAAACATAAGCCCATTGGGTTTTACCATCAAACCAGGCTTTCATATCACTCATATCGAGAACAAATTTAGTTCCTTTAAGTGTGAATGTCCCACTCGACGACATTCCTTGCGGATTGCTCTTATCACTGGCAATCAATTTAAAGTTAGTTCTAATAGCTTCTTTTTTAGCTGTGTTCAGCAAATTTGAAAGAATGTTTTCTGCTTGTGCATTACTTTGAGCCGAACTTAATTGAAATGAAAAAAGTAATACGGTAAATATATAAATTATTTTCTTAATCATAATCGTGTATTTGTGTAAAGGGTAAATGTGTAAATGTGTAAATGTGTAAAGTGTAAATGTGTAAAGTGTAATGGGTATAAATGCTTAATTGAGTAATTGTTGAACTCCTAACTCTTGACTGTTTTAAAGGTGTTTCAAAATTTGTTCCAACTGGTAGCTATCCATAACCAATACCTGACGGGCTTTGCTACCTTCGAAAGGTCCGATAATGCCAACGACTTCCAGTTGATCGACAATACGTCCTGCCCGATTATACCCGATAGAGAATTTCCGTTGAATAAGCGAAGTAGAACCTTGTTGGTTAGCCACAATCAGCCGGGCTGCTTCTTCGAAAAGCGGATCACGTTTGCTCATATCCACCGAGCTGGCATCAATGCCTTCACCTTCGGCACCGATGTATTCAGGCAAATAGAAAGCAGTCGGATATGCTTGCTGATTACTGATATGATGCACAATATTTTCAACTTCTGGCGTATCCACAAAAGCGCACTGCACACGTATCAAATCATTTCCTTGTGAGAAAAGCATATCACCACGACCAACCAACTGATTCGCACCCGGTGAATCAAGAATGGTGCGCGAATCAATCATGGACGAAACACGGAATGCCACCCTGGCAGGGAAGTTGGCTTTAATTACGCCGGTTATAATGTTTACCGACGGACGCTGCGTGGCAATGATCATATGAATTCCCACTGCGCGAGCCAACTGTGCAATACGCGCAATCGGCATTTCTACTTCTTTTCCGGCAGTCATTATCAGGTCGCCAAACTCATCTACTATCACCACAATATAAGGTAAAAAGCGGTGTCCTTTTTCCGGATTTAAATGACGGATTACGAATTTTTCATTGTATTCTTTAATGTTTCGAACATGCGCTTTTTTAAGCAAATCGTATCGATCGTCCATTTCTTTGCAAAGCGAATTCAATGTTTCTACCACTTTGCTGGTATCGGTAATAATGGCATCATCACCATCGGGCAGTTTAGCCAAAAAATGTTTTTCAATATCGCCGTAAATGTTGAATTCCACTTTTTTAGGGTCAACAAGTACAAGCTTTAATTGCGATGGATGCTTTTTATAAAGAAGCGAAGTGATAATAGCATTCAACCCAACCGATTTACCCTGCCCAGTTGCTCCGGCAACAAGTAAGTGAGGCATTTTAGCTAAATCCACCATAAAAATTTCGTTGGTAATGGTGCGACCAAAAGCCACCGGAAGTTCAAATTTTGATTCCTGAAATTTTTTGGAAGCTATGATTGAATGCATAGAAACCACTTGCGGATCGGAGTTTGGAACTTCTATGCCAATGGTTCCTTTGCCAGGAATTGGTGCAATAATGCGAATGCCGGTTGCTGCCAAACTAAGCATGATATCATATTCCAAATTCCTGATCTTGGAAATGCGAACACCTGCTTTGGGTACAATTTCGTAAAGTGTAATGGTTGGACCTACAGTTGCTTTTATCGTTTCAATTTCGATGCCATAATTTTGCAAAGTTGTAATAATACGGTTTTTATTTGCATTTTGCTCCACCATGTCAATCTGCGTATCATTGTCGGTTCCATAGACTTTCAGCAAATCCAGCGTTGGTGGGTTATAGTGCGATAAATCAAGTGTAGGGTCGTATTTCCCTAATTTAGAGACATTGTAAATCGGATCTTCGTTATCATTGTCGGTCAAACCGGAATCTTCAGCATCAACAGCTTTATTTTCTTCATTTATTTTTGGCTGTTCTATTTCAAAAGGAACATCTTCAACTTCGTTCGTTTCAAGTATCAACTCCTCATCGTTTTGATTTCCTTTTACTATCCAGTCTTCTGGGATTATTTCTGTTCCTACGGCAACAGTTGCTTCATCCGTTTTAACGTCCTCAATAAACTCTAATTCAGGTTCAATGTTTTTGGGCTTTTGTGGTTTGTGCGTGAACAATCGTTTTATGAATGGAATTGTAGCTTTAGAGGAAACGATAGCATAAATCAAAAATGAGCCAATCAAAATCATCAAAGTTCCGGGAAAACCAACGTACGAAATGAGCCATTTACTTGCCTCATCGCCTTGTTCGCCTCCGGGCGAAAACGAGAAAGTATAATTATTATAAAATGGGATTAATACATAACCAAGTGTTACCGATAACCAAATTAGCCAAAAACTGGTGTGAAAAAATGCCTTCCAAACAGAAGCAATCCGAACTTTTAATAGTCGTAAGCCAACAACTAATCCAAAATAAATAAGAGCAAAAGAGGCAATTCCAAAACCGTGTCTTATAAGATCATCAGATAGAATTGCTCCTAAAACTGATCCCCAGTTTTGTATGTCAGATCGCATTTGTTGCAATTCGTGCCACGAAAGATCCATTTTACTTTGATCGGCATAAGCGAAAAAGAAATAGGATACAAATGAAATTAGAAGGAATACAACCCCTAATAAAACAGCAATACCGAGTACGAAACGTGTTCTTTCATCGGTAAAAAAAGATTTAATTTTATGACCCGAAACGAGTTCATTCGATTTTCCTGATTGATTTTGTTTCTTCGGCTCCTGTTTTGGTTCAGGTTTGGAAGTATTTTTTATTGGTTTCTTAGGTGCCATGTTTATTTAATTCATAATTAAGAATTCACTATTCAAAATTAGATAGGTTTCTGGAAACGTTGTATTTCAGTTATATTAATCAAATACTAAATTTAATTTGCAAAAATAATAAAAATGAACTCGCTTATTACATCTTTTCCTATAAATTTGCAGAAAAATAACTCCCCAAAAAGTAAACAACTAAAGTTGCTTTATGACATGCTTTCAATTCAGCCTTCGTAAAAGCTTTTCAACTTTATAAACAATAAATATGACTACAAAACAACGATATGAACATATTATTGCGTGGTTTTCTGAAAATGTTCCGGTTGCAGAAACAGAATTACATTACGAAAACCCGTTTCAATTGCTCGTAGCAGTTATTCTTTCAGCTCAATGTACCGACAAGCGGGTGAATATGACCACACCCCGTTTATTGGCCGATTTTCCAACTCCCGAAGTAATGGCCGTAACCAGTCCTGAAGTTATTTTTGACTATATCCGTTCAATTTCTTACCCTAACAACAAAGCCAAACATTTGGTGGGTATGGCACAAAAATTAGTTTCAGATTTTGGAGGAATAGTTCCTGACAATATAGAGCAACTGCAAACTTTGCCCGGCGTAGGACGCAAAACCGCAAACGTAATTGCTTCAGTTGTGTTCAATAAACCCGCTATGGCGGTGGACACTCATGTTTTTCGGATTTCCGAACGCCTGGGTTTAACAACAGAATCAAAAAATCCACTTCAAACTGAACTTGAATTAGTAAAACATATCTCGCCCGAACTTATCCCCAAAGCTCACCATTGGCTCATCCTACATGGCCGCTATGTTTGTTTGGCGAGAAAGCCGAAATGTGAAGAATGTGGACTGAAAGAATGGTGTAGGTATTATTCGATTCATAATTCATAATTTTCATTGTATATAATTAATAAGTTTTTATCTTTGTGGCATCAATTTAAAATTAAAATTATACCAATTATGATAGACGAAGAATTAGTCCGTTGTAGACCTTGCGGATATGTTATGAAAGCAAGCGATTTAGGCGATGTTTGTCCTGCGTGCGGATTGCCCCGAAATGTGTTTGAGCCTTATCGCGAACGTGTTTCGGCCAATCGCCTTTTGCTCCTAAGTTTAGATATACACCCTATTGCTATACATCTTTCCCAAACTTTTGTGGCTCTTACACCTATACTTATTATTTTCAATCTTATTTTTCCAAATTTTCAGGAATCTATAGTTCATTCGGTTATAACTTTTTCAGTTTGGGCGTTGCCAATATCTTTAATACTTTCTTTTATTTCAGGAATTGTTGATGGAATAACCCGTTTTAAAACACTTAGAACACCATTACTAAAAGCGAAAATAATTTATGGTATAGCTATTTTGATTCTTACGTTTACTCAACTAATTCTATTTACACCAAATATTTATACATGGCTAACCATAGTAATTAGCTTTGCATCATTGGGTTGTGCCGTAAAACTAGGTCTTCTGGGCAAACATCTTATTGATGTCATTTTGCCAGGAACTTATGTGCGCAGGAAGAAAAAAGCTACCAAGTATGCACCTAAGGCCAAAGTAGTGAAAGCTGAAACGGATGGAAAACAGACAAAAATAGTTTCTGGGAAAAAAGATGAAAACTCTGAAAGTGCTGAATAAGTAATAACTAAATTCAATAATCCTCGTTCCTTTGCAAACAGAGAACGAGGATTTTTGTTTTATGTGGAAATTGATATACATTTGTGCTAACTAAAAATAATAGATTTAGACTTGACTTTTCAGTCCATTTATTTTATATATTTAAATTTTTATCAAAACAATGAAATCAACATTACTACAACTTATTTCTGAGGGACGAACATTAGTCTCCGACGGAGCTTGGGGAACTTTTTTACAAGCTAAAGGACTGCAGGTTGGTGAGTGCCCTGAACTTTGGAACATAAATCATCCCGAGGCAGTGCTCGATATTGCTCAGGGATATATTGATGCAGGAGCTGACACCATTGAAACAAATAGTTTTGGAGGAAACCGTTTTAAACTGGAAGGTTTCGGATTGGAAAATCAGGTTTATGAAATAAATCGTAAAGCTGCTGAGATATCACGACAGGCTGCTGGAGATGATAAATATGTTTTAGGTTCAATCGGTCCGACAGGAAAAATGCTTATAATGGGTGACATTACCGAAGAAGAACTTTATGATGCGTTTAAAGAACAAGCTATCGCACTCTATGAAGGTGGGGCAGATGCTTTGGTGATAGAGACAATGACTGCCATTGATGAAGCCACGATTGCAGTTCGGGCCGCACGTGAGAATACACCTTGTGAAGTAATTTGTACCATGACTTTCGACCACCTTGTAACAGGGGAGTATCGCACCATGATGGGTGTTTCCCCTACAGAGATGGTTACAGAACTAAAGACTGCCGGAGCTCATATTGTTGGTGCCAATTGTAGTAATGGCATAGAGGGGATGATTAGCATAACGGAAGAAATACGTTTAGTAGATAAAGATATTCCGGTACTGATTCATGCCAATGCAGGATTACCTATACTTCAGGGCGTTTGTACTGTTTTTCCTGAATCACCCGAAATAATGGCTTCTTTTGCCCCACGACTGGCTAAAGCCGGTGCCAATATTATTGGTGGATGCTGTGGTACCACGCCGGAACATATTCATAAATTGGTTGAAGTATTGAAATAAATTATTGTAATCTATGCCTCCTTTAGCTGAAAGACTCCGCCCACAAACCCTTGATGATTATATCGGACAAAAACATTTGGTCGGTGAAAAAGCCATTCTGCGCCAAATGATTGAATCCGGTAGGATTGCATCGTTTATCCTTTGGGGCCCTCCGGGAGTGGGCAAAACTACCTTGGCTAAAATTATTGCTAATAAACTTGATCGACCATTTTATACGCTTAGCGCAGTCACTTCTGGCGTAAAAGATGTGCGGGAAGTAATAGAAAAAGCCAAAGCTAACCGCTTCTTCACTCAAAATGGAAATCCTATTTTGTTTATCGATGAAATTCATCGTTTCAGCAAATCGCAACAAGATTCGTTGCTTGGTGCTGTTGAAAATGGAACGGTCACACTTATAGGTGCCACTACCGAAAATCCTTCGTTTGAAGTTATCACGCCACTGCTTTCGCGCTGTCAGGTGTATGTATTGAGACCACTACAGGATGAAGATTTGCTTGAATTGGCTCACAGGGCAATAACTACTGATTCAGAGCTAAAACATAGAGAAATCATATTAGACGAAACAGAATCATTGTTGCGTTTTTCGGGCGGTGATGCCCGTAAATTGCTAAACATTCTGGAGCTGGTCGTAGCTGCTGCCGAGAGCGAAGAAACCATACATTTCACTAACGAAGTAGTTACCGAACGTTTGCAACAAAACCCCATGGCGTATGACAAGGATGGCGAAATGCATTACGATATTATATCCGCATTCATTAAATCAATCCGTGGTAGCGATCCCGATGCTGCCGTTTACTGGTTGGCACGCATGGTAGCTGGTGGGGAAGATCCCAAGTTCATTGCACGGAGACTTGTAATTTCGGCAGCCGAAGATATTGGACTTGCCAATCCAAATGCTCTGTTGCTGGCAAATGCTTGTTTTGATGCGTTGCAAAAAATTGGTTGGCCCGAAGGACGTATTATTCTCTCGGAGACTACAGTTTATCTTGCTTCATCGCCCAAAAGTAATTCAGCTTATTTAGCCATTGATGATGCACTGGCTTTAGTTGAACGTACAGGAAACTTACCCGTGCCACTTCATCTACGAAATTCACCCACAAAATTGATGAAAGACTTGAATTACGGTAAAAACTATAAATACTCCCATGATTTTCCGAATCATTTTGTAGAACAACAATTTCTTCCCGACGAACTTACGAATGAGCGTATTTGGAAAGTACAGAATAATCCGGCAGAAAGTAAGTCAGGAGACTGGTTACGGACATTATGGAAAGGGAGGTATTGATATACCTCCCTTTCTTTTGAAAAACTAACGCCTAAAAAACAACCAACCAACCAATTATTTATTCAATCACAAAGGTAGAGATTGACCTTCCCGGTACTGTCGACTTGACAGAATTACCATCCATCCAAACATAAAAGGTTTCTTCCATATCTTTCTGATTCATTACAACAACTGCAATCTTTCCATCAATATTTTGAAAAGCTGTAGTAAGTAAATAACTTTTGCTCGATGCTACTGAAATTCTTCTTGCTCCCGGTTTTATAAATTTTGAAAATTGTCCAATATAGTAAAATTCACTATCATAAATCAATTCATCTGTTTTGGTATTATAATGTACAGGTGCAAAACAGAAATTTTGTACATGATTAGGTCCGCCTTGTTCGTCGAGTAATATATTCCAATCAGTCCATCCCACGGTTCCATTATTAAAATCATTAATCATTGATTCGCCGTATTGTTCTCCATGACTCCAATCGTTAATTTTGTTATAATCAAAGTTTCCAATACATCCTTCAGTAAACATTAGGTTTTTATCCGGAAATGCTTCATTAACCCTTTGTACATTAACGTATTGCTGTGTTCCTCCACTCCAGTTCTCGTACCAATGGAAACCCTCACCCCAAATGTATTTTGCGGCTTCTTTATCGCTGTAAATATCGCTTGCCTGCTGAAACATTAAATCCCGGTTATGATCCCAAACAATGATTTTTTTATCACTCATTCCAGCTTTTTTTAAAGTTGGACCTAAAAAATTTTTTACAAAGTTTTTTTCGTCTTTTGCAGTGAAAATACATGATTCCCAAGTTTGTTTGGCCAGTGGTTCGTTTTGCACCGTTAGACCCCAAATTGGAATGCCTATATTTTGATAAGCCTGAATGAATTTGACATAATAATTAGCCCAGATTTGATCATATTTCGGCAATAATTTTCCACCATGTAGCATATCATTGTTACTTTTCATCCAAGCCGGAGGACTCCATGGGCTAACAAACAATACTAATTTTCCACCAGCTTCATTAATTGCCTTTTTGATTAATGGAACCCGATATTTTAAATCATGACTAATATCAAAAGATTTCAGAGTCAAATCATTATCCTTGATATAAGTATAACTATCGCTCGAAAAATCACAACTATTTATCGAAGTTCTGGCCAAAGTATACCCTATTCCATCCACTGGATTGTAATACGATTTTAATAATTCATTCTGTTTAGAAACAGGCATCTTGAAAAATGTTTCGGCAGAGGCATCAGTCAAAGCACCTCCAATACCTAATAAAGTTTGGAATTTCTTATGAGAATTAATAAATATATATGACTGATTTTCAAATTGTTGAGTTGATTTACTAAAAGTATCTACTTGACATTTTGTCAATTTAAGTTGAGTATTTTTAGCAGTAGTGTAAATTGTTACCTTTTGCGCAGAAGCAAAAAATCCTAAAAGTAGTAACATCACTAATACATTTCTTTTTTTAACTTTTTTCATAAACCTTATTTTGTGATTAATTCTTAATTTGTTATAATTTTCAATCAACTTAAAAACGACTTTTGTACATAATATTCCAGATATTTTACCAACTGAAAGTTCCTACACTTCCCGATTCCAAAGTAACAGGTACAAACTGGTTATTAAACGAAATATTAAAAGTTTGTGAAACTGAGGAAACGTTTAAAACAATTAGCACTTTTGTCCCATCCGTGTTTTTAAAGGCCACATTTGGTAAATTAGATAATGAGGTAGAACCAATTCGGATGGCACCCGGTCGAACAAATTTGGCAGCATGGGCAATAATATAATAGCTCTGATTACGCTTGATAACACTTTGTCCACTAATAGTAATGGCACCCAAACAACTACTACAACCGCCCGAAGTGTGCGGTCCCATATTAGGATCAGAAGCGAGATTCCATTCCAGCACATTTTTACTCCAGTTTCTAGTTGCACCAATAATCAGATTCTGAATATGCCATTTCATATCTCCCGCAAAATCTCCATCTGAAGAAGTAAACTGTTCGGTAAAGTAAAGATTCTTATTAGGATAAGCATTGTGTACAGATGACATTGTGTTAATATCTCCTGCATACAAATGAAAAGCAGAACCATCCACCAGATTATAGGTTGTATTATCACTTAATATCAGTGTAGCATATTCCGGATGATCAAGATTATGATCATATACAATAATCTTAGTTTTAATACCATTGGAATTAAACTGCGGAGCCAAATAATTTTTAATAAAATCATTTTCCTCATTGGATTGCATTAGCATTGCTGGGTTGTTATATGCATTCAGAGGCTCGTTCTGTGGAGTAACTGCATCAATAGGTATACCTGCGACCTGCATAGCTTGAATATACTTGACAAAATAATTGGCATAAATTTTATAACATTCTGGCTTTAGACTTCCTTGACTTGTATTATTGTTGGTTTTCATCCAAGCAGGAGCAGACCATGGTGTGGCAATGATTTTTATTGCAGGATTCAATGAAACAATTTGTTTTAAAATTGGAATTAAATCCTTTTTTTCAATATCTATACTGAAATTCTGTAATGTTGAATCGCCCGGAATATCATCATATGAAAAAGTAGTTGAACTAAGATCAGATGCACCGATACTGAGTCGAAGGTAACTAATTCCTATATAAGTGGAATCTGTAGTAAAAAGTTCCTTCAGAATATTAGCTTTGTTGGTTTCGGACAATCCATTGATTAAGTTAGCACTGCCACCTGTAAGCGCAAATCCAAAACCATCAATCGATTGAAAAGTTTGTGTAGAATCGACTACTATTGTTGTTGCACTGTTTGATGGACCAAAATTCAACCCAACATATTGTTGGGCAAACAAAATATTACCTGCAGGATAAGTTTTCCAGAATCTAACTTGAGTTTTTGGAATTGCAAAATATACCGAAACGAATAAAGTAGTATCGACATGTCCTCCTGACTTATTAAAAGCAGACACAAGTACCGAATAGGAAATTGTCTTTCCGGGATTGGACGAAAAAGTATAGCTAATGTTACCTCCTTCTGGCGTGTTTAAAGTAAGAGTTTGATTATCTGTAGGTATTAAAACCTTGTAATATGTAGCTTTAGTGGCTGACATATTAAAGGTCACTACTCCCGATCCATCACCATTAGGATTTGCCGAAGAAGCACCGACAACGTTAACCTGTATATGAAAATTTCCGGGCACAGTATTTGTCGTTTCTACCGGAAAATCTTTGTTACTACAGGAGAATAAGACTGATAAACCAATCAACAAGCCGAAGAAGGTCATATTTTTATTATTTAAATAACGCATTTTCATTGAGTAAAAATATTAATTATAAACTCTGATATAATCAACATACATCGTTGAAGAAGTAGATAAGTTTACATTATTACCTCCCATATTTCCTCCAACTGCTACATTAAAAATAATGAAGAAATTTTGATTAAACGGTTTTGATGAAGTGTTTGGGAAGCTGTATAACAGCACATTATCAATATAAAAAGCAATATGGTCAGCTCGCCAATCCATGGAATACAAATGAAAGTCGGTTGTTGAACCTGGGATATTTTTTTGTTGAGATGTGTCTCCACCCCAATGCAACGAACAAAGAATATTATTTAATCCGGTAACTGTACCCATTTCCACCATATCAATTTCACCACAAGCAGGCCATCCCACAGTTCCTATATTTGAACCTAACATCCATAGTGCTGGCCATGTACCTGAATCTGCGGGAAGTTTTGCCCGCATTTCTACTTTACCGTATTGAAACGTAAATTTGTTTTGAGTTGTAATTCTGGACGATGTATAATTGAAACCTGTTGAGTTATAATTCGGAGAATATTTAGCAGTAATTTCAAGATAACCATTTTTAGTTTTTACATTCATAGTGTCTGATGTATAATATTCCAGTTCGTTATTTCCCCAGCCGTTATTATTCCCTTTTTCGTAATTCCATATTGATGAATTTAACGACAAACCATTGAACTCATCTGACCATACTAATTGCATCTGATAAAATACCTGGATTGTGAAAATGGAATCTTTTTTTAATGAACCATTAAAAGCTGTGACCTGAACTGTATAGGAAGATACCTGACCCGGATTGGATTGAAAATTGTAACTTACAGTTCCTCCTTTAGCATTACTAATACTGAATGTTTTACTTTCGCTGGGTAGAAAAATTTGATAAGAAGTGGCATTTCGGGCTGAAACGGAGAAGTTGACTGTACCGCTTCCGTCACCGTTTGGATTTGAGACACTTACCCCAACCAATTGCGCGGATACAACCAAACTATCCGGAGGTAAATTGGTTTTATCAACAGGATTTACAACTTCGTGTTCCTTGCAGGCCGAAAAAAATAAAATAAAGATGCTGAAACCGAAAATAAAAAAGAAATTTCTCACAGAAGTAAATATTAATTAAAAAATAAATAAAAAAGAGCACACCAAGAGTTTAATAACAAAAACAATCCCTCAAATATTAATAAAGACGTATAATAAAATATTTTTATAGAGAAAAGTGTATCAACAAAGTTATAAATTCATGAATTTCATCAAAATGGAATAAATTAACTCTTGGTGTGCTCTCAAATTAGAATATTAGTGATTTGATCTGAAAACAAACGACCAACATACTCCGCCGCTGTTTACTCCAATAATAATTTGATCATAGGTACCTCCTGAAGGATTACTTACATTTAAATTAATTTTCTGAACATCGTAAGTAACTGATTTTACAGTTGGACTCTTAACATCCCCATGTTCGGTTTTATCCTGCAACCCAAAATGTGCTCCAATACCATTTACAGTAATCTGACCCAATCCCATTGCACCTGCTCCTGGAACAAGCGAATAAGAATAAGTGCCCGGACCCCAAGGTTTTAAAGCTGGATTAGCAGCATAAACATCGGCAGTCATATAATTACCTAATGCCTGACTGTA
This sequence comes from Paludibacter sp., assembly GCA_031292575.1. GTDB lineage: Bacteria > Bacteroidota > Bacteroidia > Bacteroidales > Paludibacteraceae > Paludibacter. Next base: position 192,062 of record JARLGX010000003.1, on the reverse strand, counting down.
TGGAGTACCTATTGGTTTGGAGAAACTAGCTGTAACAGTATTTCCTACTAAAGCACCTGTCCAACCTGAACCACCTGCATCTAAGAAACAAGTTCCTTTGTCATCATAGGTAAATTTGAAATCCGGTCCGAAGAAGAATGTGTAGCTATCATCAAGGTATCCATCACGACCTGAACCATCAGTCGTAATTTCACCTGGACCAAATCCCCACCACGCTCCTCCACCGGCAGCAATTGCAGCCAGATTAGTTTGTATATCCGGACCAACTACGCATACATCAAGGACCCTGGGAGCATACCAGACTTTTGATCCTGTACCAGTTGCATTTGTCATTACATTTAACAAGCTTGTAGGACTAATGGCCAATGGATTATCCTTTGATATCACTATATTCTGTTTCAATGTATCTGTAAGGCCTCCCTGAGCAGTAACAAATAAATCCACTTCGTATGTACCTTTGAAAACTGCTGTTGCTCTCACGGTGTCTCCGATAAAAGTTCCGATACCTTTAATGTTCCAGTAAGCAATACCTTTTGGAGAAGTTGTATTGACTAAAATAATATTCTGAGGTAAAGAATCACTCTTTGGAGTTAATTCCTGAAAAGTGAAATTAGCTTTAGGTATTGCTCCTAATGTAGGTTCATTGCTAGAGCAGGATACCATAAGTGATATTGAGCAAGTTGCTATGCCAATAATTGCGGCTATTTTAGAAAATTGTTTTTTCATAATATATTAATTTTTTTCTGATTAATAACCATAATTCTGTTTAAAGTTCTGATTCTGCATTTCTTTGAATGGTATAGGGAAATACTCGTTTTTATTTGCTTTAAATCCTCTATTAGCCAACACAGTTGCAGCCTGACCTGTACGAACTAAATCGAAGTAACGATGTCCTTCACCCATTAATTCAATTCTGCGTTCGTTGTATATATTCTGAAGTGTTAGAGTCGTTAATGGTGTAGCTCCCGCTCTTGCCCTTACTGCATTAACCAATGCTAAAGCACGTGCTTGGTTACCATTACTTTTCAATAGAGCTTCAGCTTCCATCAAATAGGTATCAGCTAAACGGATAATATAACTATCCTGTTGATAATTAAGAACAGCATCTCCTCCCATAGTAGTTTCATCCGATTTTAGGGGTTGGAACTTATAAAGAAAATAACCTGTATCCTGATAACCACCTGTATAAGTAGCAGCACCTTCAGCTGAAAGCTGCTTCATATTCAGGATGGTAGCCTGCATTCTGGAGTCTGTTCCTGATGTATAACTCTGCATAAAATTAAATGCATCCGAAGTGATTACACTAAAGCTCCAGTTTCCGAGTGTGCTTAAGTTAGGTGCTTTTGTAGGATCAACCATAGAATAACTTCTTGGTCCAATGCAATTATTCATGGAATTACCCATGTCCGAACCAGAGTAAGCATTACCCCATCCGGATAAACCCTGCATACTATGTACATCCTCTAAAATTGATTCTGAATTAAATCTGCCCGGAGAGTTACTAAACAAAGGAGACGCATTGGTCTTTTTATTGCTCCATAAATCAGCATAGTTTGTCAATAATTTGTAGCCGAAAGGACTAGAGAAAGTGCTTCCAGACAAAGGACCATTCACTTTTGCTAATTCTGCAGCGGCTAAAGCATATTTCGATACATCGCCCGGTAAAGCATCAGTTCCGTCAGGATTTTTACCTCCGGGAACACCATCACCTTCAAACAGGTATACCTTTCCACGTAAAGCAATTGCAGCTCCTTGAGTAAATCTGCCTACGTCTGTACTGCTCAACAAAGCGGGAAGATCAGGAATTGCTTCTGTCAAATCTTTTTCGATTTGCTTATAAACATCAATAGGTGTTGATTGCTTAACATCGTACAATGATCCAGCGCTAACGGGTTGAAGTAATAATGGAATATGACCCCATACTCTCACCAAATTAAAGTAGTAAAAAGCTCTTAATGTTTTACATTCTGCAGTCATTCTAGCTTTCAAACCGGCCGACATACTAGCGCCATCAATATGAGAAAGTAAAATGTTTGAATTGGTAATTCCGATATAATAGTTGTACCACATATAGGTAGGCCCATTTGTATTATCGCCAACACTTGATGCTGTCAATGTCCAGTTCGACACATTCTGAAGTCCACTACCGTCAGTAGCTCCACCACCTCCGGCGTAATGATCATCGGATGCAGGATTCAAACTCATTAACTGGCAATAAAATCCGCCAGAGTTTATTCTTACTCCCGAATATGCAGCTGCAAGTGCAGCATAACATTGTGTTGAATCCTTATAATAATTCGGACCCAATAGTTGTCCGGATGTCTTTGGATCAACGTCAAGATAACTTGTACAGGACATCATGCCCAATCCAGTCAATACACCTGTAATAATTGCAAGTGATATCTTTTTTCTTAATATATTAACCATAGCATTTTTATTTTTTAAAGTTACTCAAAATTAAAAATTCAGATTTAAACCTACCATATAAGTTCTTGCTTGTGGATAGTATCCTTTATCAATGCCAAATACTCCACCTCCGATTTCAGGATCGTAGCCATCGTAACCGGTAATTGTAGCAAGGTTTTCAGCCGACAGGTAAATTCTTATTTTATCTGATTTAATAGAATTTGAAATTGATGTGGGAAGAGTGTATCCAATCTGAACATTCTTAACTCTTAAATAATCTCCTTTTTGCAGATAAAAATCAGACATATTAGAGAAGTTGTTATTCGTATCCTGAGTGGTTAAGCGTGGATAAGTATTGGAAGTTCCTCCACCAGTCCATCTATTCAAAGCAGAAATTGGATAATTAGCATTTTGAATATCCAACCTACGATAACCCTGGAAAATCATATTTCCACCCTGACCCTGGAAGAAAATCATAAAGTCAATTCTTCCTGTACTGGCTTTTCCCCATTCGGCATTCAAAGTTAGTCCATAATTGAAGGTTGGTATTGGTGAACCTAGATAAGTTTGATCGTCTGCTGTAATTTTCCCATCTTTATTAGTATCTGTCCAACGGAAATCACCGGGTTTAGCATTCGGAAGCAATTCCACTCCTTGTGCATTTACGTATTTGGTAACGTCAGCCGCAGTTTGGAAAATACCGCTTTTTTGATATCCCCAGAATGAATTTACAGGATAACCAACTTCTGTACGACTTACATTACCCATAGTTTGGAAACTTGCAGCATCCTGAATCAAATAAGGTGTACCTGTTCCTATATAAGTTACTTCATTATGCAACGTGGAGAAATTGGCTGAAGCACCAAACTTCCATAATCCAACTGTTTTGGTATATCCTAAATGCAATTCAATTCCGTTATTGACCATATCACCTACGTTAGCCCACGGTTGATTTGGAACTCCGGCATATTGAGGAACAGGAACTTGTTGCAATAATCCGGTAGTTTTTTTGTAGAAGTAATCAAAACTAAAATTAAAGTCCCTGAGGAAATTAACATCAAATCCAACACCGGTTTGAGTGGTGCGTTCCCATTTTAAATTAGGATTATCCAAAGTGGTTGGTGAAATACCGATTACAGGTACGCCAGATGAACCAATCACATAATTATTTCCTCCCGAAAGAGTGGCTAAGTATTGGAAATCGCCAAAGTTATCATTTCCTGTTACTCCATAACCTCCTCTGATTTTTAGGAAACTTATGTTATCAGAATTGATGTTGTCTTTCCAGAATTTTTCCTGTGAAGGTACCCAACCAACAGAAACTGATGGGAAATATCCATATTTGTTATTAGCACCAAAACGTGAGGAACCGTCAGCTCTTAAAATAGCTGTTAATAAATATTTTTCATCGTAATTATAATTTAAACGTCCGAAGAAGGATACAATTCTGTGGTTAATATAATCAGATGTATTCCCAATTTCATTGGCAGCCACGTTAGGCCAGTTAAAGTTTGCATCCTGATAATTGCTCACCGGAACATTGTTGTATGTAATATTGGTAAAGTTACCAATACCATCCTCATACACCGAGAAACCACCTAAAATACCGAAAGTTTGTTTATCAATACTTTTGGTATAAGCAATGGTATTATCGAAGTTCCATGTCAAAGCTTGTCCATTTCCACGGTACAACGAATTGTGTTGTGTGTTCTGACTATTGCTATTCAGATAATATAAAGGTGAGAAGGATTGACTTCCCCAATAATTTCTGTTGATACCAATTTGAGAACGAATTTTAAGACCGTCAATCGGGTCCACCTCGAGGTAAGAATTGGCAATAAAATTATCAGAATATCCATTGTTACCCAATTGAGTTTGTTCCCATGCTACGGGATTCACAATTTCCTGACCAACCATATTGGAAATACCATAAGCTTGACCGTTGGTGTTTCTAAGAATATACGGACTGGAATATTGTGCCCCCAAAACCTGACCGGTAGGAACTACTACCGGAGTAGTTGGGTCAAGGTTGATGGCATCAGTCAAGGCTCCACCAAACTCAGTATTTACTCCAATTGACTTATTTTGATTTCTTGAATAAGCAATCGATTGACCAAACTTAAATATATTCCAGAATTTTTCATTATGATTTAAACGCATGGAATATTTTTCATAAGTAGATATTGCAGGCATTACAATACCTTGCTGGTTTTGATAGCCAATCGATAAATAAATATCTGAATTTTCATTCCCTCCGCTGACACTAACTTCGTGGTTCATTCTGGAAGCGTTATTGGAGAAAATTTCATTTTGCCAATTAGTTCCTTCGCCCAATGAGGCCGGGTTTGCGTAAATAACGCCACCACCACCTGCAAGGGATCTCTCGTTCATCAAAGTTGCATATTGTGTAGCATTACATAAATTGACTAATTTGGTTGGTGCTGAGGTTCCATAAAATCCATTGTAAGAAACTTTGATTTTTCCTTCTGCACCCTTTTTTGTGGTTACCAGAATTACCCCGGTTGCAGCTTTTGTACCATATATAGCGGCTGAAGCAGCATCTTTTAGAACTTCAATAGACTGAATGTCAGATTGATTAAGAAAGTTGAGATTGGATACAGGAACGATGATTCCGTCTACTACCCAAAGAGGGTCATTCCCTGCTCCAAATGAAGTTATACCACGAATGCGGACAGTCATAGCAGAACCCGGTTGACCCGAATTGGCAGCAATTGTTACCCCTGTAGTACGACCTTGAAGCGCCATTTCAGGACGTCCGTCGTTAGGAATATTTGCAATGTCTTTGGCATTTACGCTGGTAATAGCTCCGGTAACTAATTTTCTGGACTGTGTACCATAACCAACCACTACAACCTCGTCTAAGTTTTTGGTTTCCTCTGATAAGACAACATTTAAATTTGTTTGTCCGTTTAGTTTTATTTTTTGTTTGTTGTACCCAATATATGAGAAAATAAGAGTTGAATTAGGTGACAGAACTTCAAGAGAGAATTTACCTTCGGAATCTGTGACACTTCCTGTTGTAGTTCCTTCTACAATTACACTTACTCCAATTAATGGAGTATTCGTTTTTTCATCAAATACAGTTCCTTTTACAGGATGACTCGCTGCAGAAACTGATAAAGTACCAATTATCATGAAAATAACTGTACTAATCAAACTAATAAATAGTTTGTTTAGATGTAAATTAAAGCTTTTACATCTTCGTTGTGATTTTTTGTTCATAGATTTAATTTAATAATTAGATAATGATTTTTAATAAATTAAAAAATTGCTTTGTCTGCGTCGTGATCTAAGGTCATGTTGAATTAGTCATAAAAAGTAGATTTAAAGATTGGTTTAATATAGCGTTGATTCAAATTTTGAAATTCATTTTAATCTAATAGAATTCAAAGAACTATATCGTTTCAAATCTGAAACAAGGAAATCCTTCGAAATATTCGTTTGTAGTTCCTCTTAAAATAAACGTTTTTGTTAATTTGTTTTTGAAATACTTCCATATATCTGAGGTTGTATCGCGAAATAATTTCAAGGGTATTATATATAAATTAGCAGAAGCCAAGGCTATTGGCTTTCTTTGATTTTCAATACTCCATACATTTAGTATTGTGCCTTTTTTAATCTGATGGTTTTGACTTGAATAAAAATGGAATGTAACTGTATTAAGATTCTCCGATTTTCTGAAAATGGTATTTGAAAACAGGGATAAATCTGATATTATTTCTGATTTGCTGCAATTTTGTTTAATTGAATTTAAACAAAATAAAATCATATGTAGAGGTTGAAATTTTATCATGTGATTTCTTTGTATCAAATATTCTTTAATCTGCTGTATTAAGTTATCGAAATATCGATAGGTAATAAACGTAAACAATGAATTAAATCAATGTGTTTCAGAAATTTGATGTATTCTTATAGCGCGATTTTAAGGTTTTTATCCAACTAAAGTGTCATAAACACAATAAGTTTGATGCTGCAAATATAGAATGTATTATTTCAATATCCAAACAAAAGTGTGTTTATTTTACACTAAGATTGTAATTTAACTCTAATAAAACCAAAAAACTCTATCAACCAGATAGTTGATAGAGTTCAGTTTTTTGCTATTATTTATGGAGTAACATTATGGGTTCATTCCTAATGCTTTTATGTAATTCGCATTAGGTGTACAGTTTTTAAATTTCATATTTTCAATAAATTGATCCAACGCTTTCTGAACTTCAGATTGTGAAGGTCGCAAAGCCCTGATTTTATCAAATCCATTTCGTTCTTTATTGATATATTCTGTTAATAAATTCCATTTTTCAGGAACTTTTATACTTACCATTCCTCTGGTACTGCTAAGCTTTTTATACGGCCAATAATGCCAGCCAATGTTATTTTTTTCTAACAGTTTACGGAATGAACTAACCCAATTATCTGTATTTTCACCAGTCTCTCCCATGTAAATTGGAAGATTGACTTTGTTTCGGAAGTCCAACAAATCTTGAATATTTGCTTGCAATGTATCGCACCAATACCGGTGACATGTGTACATCATTTTATTATCAAAATGCCAATCTGTAAATACTGCAAAGTTTCCATCCCACTGGGCTCCACCCAATAATACTATGTGGTTTTTGTCATATTTTCGAATAGATGCAACTGCCATTTTGTACACATTCTCAAGCTTCTTGTTAATTTCATCTTTGTTGTTGAAGTAAGGTGCAATAGGTTCATTCAGCAAGTCGTAGCCAATAATTGTAGTCTCATTCGCATAATGTTTTGCAATCCGCCCCCAAATAGAGCAAAACATTAATTGATCATTTCCATTTTCAAATAGCCACGGGTAGCCGTAACTATCATCAATGTTGTCGCCGGTTTGACCGCCCGGGGCATCGTGCATATCTAAAATTACATATAAACCTTCAGATTTACACCATTTTACAACCCTGTCAAGCAGCTCGAATCCTCTGTTGGAGTTATTATAACCCATATAATCTTCGTTTGTAAAAAGTTTATAATGAAAAGGTATGCGAATAGAATTCATTCCCGTTTTTCGGATATAATGAATGTCGCTTTGGGTAATGTATTGATCTTGGAATTGGTGCCAAAAAATATTCGTGCGATCGGTTCCAATCATTTCTTTGAATGCCTGATCAATAAGTCTGTATGAGCTCGCATTTTCAAAAAGGAACATATAGCCTTCAGGATTTAACCAATTGCCGAGGTTAATTCCTTTAATTTCAAAATGATTACCAGAGGGTCCTATCAAATTTTGGTTGTCAATGTTGAAAAACTTGGTCGAGTTGGATGACTTTTTTTCAGCAAATAATAGATTTTGAACTAAAAGAAAACTTATGGCGAATATATAAACTTTAGTGAAGAAATAATTTTTCATAATAAATAATTTCAAATTTATAATCAATAGTGTTGCTTTTACAATATCTTTGTCGGTGCAAATATAAGGTTAAGTTTCTATTTGCCAAAAAACACATAAATATTTATTTAATAATACAGTTTTTTGCGGATTAAAAATGATTTAACTGATCTAATGAAGATCAATGTTTGCATAAAATTTAAATATAATTTTTTTTAGCATGACCGTTTCAAAAATTAAAGAATTAGTAATAATTCCAGAAACTTTACCTACCATTTCTGTCGATTGTGTCATTTTTGGTTATGAAGAAAATAAACTAAAAGTACTCGTTCGCAGGGAATTTGTTCCATTTAACGACGAGGTTTTTTTAGAATGGAAATTACCGGGAAATCATGTTCGAAGGAATGAAGAGCTTTGTGAAACTGCTGCACGCATACTTAAAGAACAAACTGGATTAGAGAATATTTTTGTAAAACAATTTTTGGTATTCAGTGATCCGAACAGATTGAAAAGAAGAGAGCGGGATTACGAATGGGTAAAACCCCGAATACAGGATGAACGAGTAATAACAGTTGGGTTTTATTCTCTCGTTAATGTTATTGATGTAGATAATAGTACTTTAGTGGAAGATGCAAATTGGGCTAATGCTTATGAAATTAAAGATTTAATGTTCGATCATAATGAAATATTTGATGAAGCATTTAAAAAACTACGTTATGATTTATTGCACGAACCGTTAGCATTTGAGCTTTTACCCGAAAAATTTACACTCACCCAAATGCAAAAGTTATATGAAGCTATTTTCAATACAACCTATGACAAGCGGAATTATCGACGAAAGGTAAACAAAATGTCTTACTTAATTCCTTTGGATGAAATTCAGACAGGAGTTTCGCATAAACCTGCGAGGTTATATAGTTATGATAGAGAAATTTATGAAAAAACGCGCACTGAAAGATTCGATTTCAGAGTCTAACCGTTTAATTTTGAAATAGTTAAATTGATAGTTTGTCTTTACCAATAATGGTATTTCTCACCTTCATTATAAAAATATATACAATAGGAAATAATGACAGGGCATTAGCCCAAATAAGTGGACCGTCTTTTAGTAAGATGCCATATACTAACCAAAGAGATATACAAATAACTACAATACAATACATTACTAGGGAAATGCTGTGTGTGTCTTTTGTGTGTATTACTTTTATTGCTTGAGGAAATTGATTTAATATAGAAGTAAGTGATGCTAAAAAACCAATAGTTTCAATAGAGGTCATATAAGAAGTTTTATTATAATTATTTTGGAGGAAAGGTTTATTATATTGAATGTCGTCTGACAAAAGTAAATGTTAACCAATTGATTCATATTCAAATCCGATCTCTTTCATTTCATTTTTATCGTAAATGTTTCTTCCATCGAGCACTAATGTGCCTTTCATAGATTTTTTTACTACACCCCAACTTGGCATTCTGAATTCTTTCCATTCTGTAACAAGTAAAAGTGCATCTGAATCTAATACAGCGTCATAAATATCGTTAGCAAAAAAGATATTCAATTTATCCGTTTGAATTAATTTTGACATTTTGGAATGAATTATTTTTTTAGCTTCAGGCATTGCTACCGGATCAAAAGCTCTTACGTTACAACCTGCTTGAAGTAATTTTTCAATTAAAACAATTGATGGTGCTTCACGCATATCATCGGTGTTTGGTTTAAATGACAGCCCCCAAATAGTAATTGTTTTATTCGCTAAAGCTCCATTAAAATACTTTTGAAGTTTATGAAATAACACTTGTTTTTGGTAAGCATTCACTTCTTCTACAGCTTTTAAAACTTTTAATTCATAACCGTTTTGATCAGCCGTTTGAATTAGTGCTTTAACATCTTTGGGAAAACAGGAACCACCATAACCACATCCTGCATATAAAAATTTTCCTCCAATCCGCTGATCTGTTCCTATTCCTTTACGAACCATATTCACATCTGCGCCAACAAGTTCACACAAATTTGCAATGTCATTCATGAAACTAATGCGAGTGGCCAACATGGCATTAGCCGCATATTTAGTCATTTCGGCAGAAAGAATGTCCATGAAAATAACCCTAAAATTGTTAAGTAAAAATGGTCGGTATAATTTAGTAATCAGCTCTTTGGCTTTTTCGCTTTCCACACCTACTACTACGCGATCGGGACTCATAAAATCTTTTATAGCATCACCTTCTTTCAGAAATTCAGGGTTTGACGCAACATCAAATCCGATCGCAATACCCCTTTTGTCTAATTCTGATTGAATGGTTTGTTTTACCAGAGTTGCAGTTCCTACTGGAACGGTACTTTTTGTTACCAACAATACATATTGCTGCATGTTTTGTCCAATTGTGCGGGCAACTTCGAGCACATATGTTAAGTCAGCACTACCATCAGCATCTTGAGGTGTTCCTACAGCACTAAATACAACCTGCACATCGTTCAGGATTTCTTTCAGTTGAGTAGTAAAATGCAAACGTTCTGCTTTTACATTTCGTAAAACCATATCTTCCAAACCTGGTTCGTAGATTGGAATTATTCCTTTAATTAGGTTGTCAATTTTTTGTTTGTCAATATCGACACAAGTAACATCTACACCCATTTCAGCAAAGCAAGTTCCTGAAACCAAACCTACATATCCTGTTCCTACAATTGCTATATTCATTTATAAAACAAATTATCTAAATTAAAACTTGTGCTGAAATTTATTCATTTATATATACACTAATTACTCTTTTAATTCCATCTTCTAACGATATTTTGGGTTGCCATCCTAACCCTTTAAGTTTAGAAACATCCATTAGTTTGCGTGGAGTGCCATCGGGTTTAGTGCTATCCCAAATTATTTTTCCTTTATAGCCAATAGATTTTTTCACAATTTCTGATAAATCTTTTATCGATAAATCTTCTCCACAACCACTGTTTACATGCGATGGAATGGTATCCGGAGCATCGTAATTCATTAAAAGAAAAACGCTCGAATCGGCCATATCGTCAACATGTAGAAATTCACGCATAGGCGATCCAGTTCCCCATAGTGTAATATTAACTTCGTTATTTATAGTAGAGATGCCATATTTACTCAAAACCTTGAGAATTATTTCATTGCTGAATGATCCGTTTACACCTTCAATTGGTAGTTTGTCTAAATCTGCTCGTATTTTAGTCCAGTCATTTTCCATCAAGCATTTACCAATATACATCTTGCGAATCAATGCTGGCAAAACATGCGATTTTTCTAAATCGTAATTGTCATTTTGCCCATATAAATTTGTGGGCATAATTGAGATAAAATTGCAACCATATTGTGCATGATATGCTTCACACATTTTTATTCCCGCAATTTTTGCAATGGCATAGGGTTCATTTGTTGATTCTAAAACACCTGTTAATAATGCATCTTCTCGCATTGGTTGTTCGGACATTCGAGGGTAGATACAAGAAGAGCCTAAGAATAATAGTTTTTTTACTCCGTTTTTATAACTCTGATGAATTACATGATTTTGTATCATCAAATTTTCATAGATAAACTGTGCCCGATATGTGTTGTTAGCAACTATACCACCTACTTTTGCAGCTGCTAAAACTACATATTCGGGTTTTTCTTCGTTAAAAAATTGTTCAACCGACTTTTCGTTTAACAAATCGAGTTGATCCTTTTGGCGAGTTATTATATTTGTAAATCCTTTGTTTTCAAGATTCCGCTTTATTGCTGAACCTACCATCCCATTATGTCCGGCTATATATATTTTGGAATTTTTTTCCATGATAATTTGATATTGCAAGATTATTCAAAGTAATTCAAAACTCTGAATCCTCCTTCTTTTAAATAAGTTTCTTTTTTCATAAGTTTTACATCCGAACGCATCATGTCTTCAACCAATGCTTTTAAATCGTATTCGGGAATCCAGTTCAGCACTGTTCGAGATTTTGTAGCATCACCAATCAATAATTCAACTTCAGTAGGGCGGAAATAGTTTGCATCAACCTCTACTATTGGGTCCGTTATTTTTCGAATAGCATCTAAAAATTCTGCACCGACTTGTTCATTGAAAGTTGCTTCGTCAATGCTGCCAATAAATCCCTTTTCATTAATACCTTCACCTGTGAATTTAATATGTAGACCTATTTCGGCAAATGCCATGCGTACAAACTCTCGAACTTGGGTTGTTATTCCGGTGGCAATTACATAATCACTTGGTTTATCTTGTTGCAGAATCAAATACATGGCTCGTACATAATCTTTTGCATGACCCCAGTCACGCTTAGAAGAAAGATTACCAAGGAATAATTTGCTTTGCATACCCATGGCAATACGAGCTGCGGCACGCGTTATTTTTCGAGTCACAAACGTTTCGCCACGTAACGGAGATTCATGGTTAAATAAAATTCCGTTGCTTGCGTGAAGTCCGTATGCTTCGCGATAGTTAACTGTAATCCAATAGGCATACATTTTTGCTACAGCGTAAGGTGAGCGCGGATAAAACGGGGTTGATTCTTTTTGAGGAACTTCCTGAACCAAACCGTAAAGCTCCGAAGTAGAAGCCTGATAAATGCGTGTTTTTTTTGTTAAGTTAAGCAGCCGAACCGCTTCGAGAATTCGTAGTGTTCCAATTCCATCTGCGTTAGCTGTATATTCCGGGGTATCAAAACTTACTTTTACGTGGCTCATGGCTGCCAGATTGTAAATTTCATCCGGCTGAGTTTCCTGAATAATTCTGGTAAGATTCATAGAATCTGTCATGTCACCATAATGTAAAACCAAATTCCGGTTATCGACATGGGGATCCTGATATAAATGATCAATGCGATCTGTGTTAAAAAGTGAAGAACGACGTTTCAAACCATGTACTGTATATCCTTTTTTAAGCAACAGTTCAGCTAAATAAGCACCATCTTGTCCGGTAATACCTGTTATAAGAGCAACTTTTTTCATTTGTAAATCTGGTTTATAATTAATTTTGTCTTTTAAAGCAATAACATTGAAAATTTAATTTTGTTCACATCAAATTTCTGTATCGTCCTGGTAATAATGATAATATTTTTCAGCATCTTTTTTCTTCTTTTTTGAAGTGTATCCATAGCTAAAGCCAAATAAATAGGCATATTTGTACAATTTATATTTTGTGTATTTGCTTTCATCATCAAGTACATCGTTTAAAACAGTATATAGCTGCTGAATATTATCGAGCTTTAACTGGGCACTTAATTTTTTGAAGAAAGTTTTATTAGTTTTTCCATTGCGAACAATAAACAAGTTTACATCAGAATGTTGAGCTAATGAATATGCGTCAGTTACCATACCAATAGGGCTGGAATCTACAATTATAAATTCATACCGTTTTCGAAGTTCTTCAAACATTTTAGCTAATTTTTCCGAGCGAATTAATTCTCCTGGATTTGGAGGAATTGAACCAGCTGGTAAAATATCAAAATCAACTTTTGGCAACGACAGAATTATATCATCAAGGGTACATTGCCCCACTAAATAATTTGTAACTCCAAGTGGATGAACTATATTAAATCGCTGGTTCACACTTGGTTTTCGAATATCCATATCTACTAAAATGGTTTTTTTACTCGCCATTGAATAAACTGAAGCCAAATTTATGGAAAAATATGTTTTGCCGTCGCCCGATTCTGTGGAAGTTGTCATTACTACGATGTTTGTTTTACGCTGAACAATAAATTCAATACGCGTTCGGATTATTCTAAACATCTCGGTATAGGCAGATCGGGGGTTTTTTGAAACAATCAATGGATCAGTACTTTTTGTATGCCGTACAGCTCCGATTAATTGGAAAGGTGAATTTTTTTCAACATCTTTGGTTGAATGTACCGTGTTATTTAAAAGTTCAATGATGATTACAATAAAGGTTGGAATTAACAATCCAAATAATAAGAAAACCAGAACCGTTTTTGATTTTTTGTCGGAATTGGTTACACTTACAATTCGGGCTCTATCCAAAATATCGTTGTCGGGCGTATTCGAAGCTTTAAGAATTTCTGATTCTGCTCGTTTTTGAAGAAAAAAAGTATAATAATTATCATCCATTTTATATTTTCTTTCAATAGCAATCATTTCCAATTCTTGTTTTGGAAGTTCTTCAATTTGCTTATTAACTCCGGCAAGACGTTTATAAAAATCAGCCTTTTCAATTTCAAGTGAAGCCCGCATGCTTTTAACCACCTCCATAACTGTTTTTTTTGCAGTTTCTATTTGTTTTGTATATTTATCATAATACATGTTTTTTTCAGTAACTTCGGAACGTTGGTTATTTAACTCGTTGATTTGTTGAACAAAAGTCATTAACATTGGTTCGTTAAGACCTAAGCTGGAAGGAGCAACTATTGCTCCATCGGCAAAATTAGTTTTTAGATATTTGGTCAAATAATCTAAATATGATTCGCGCAATTTCAACTCAGCTTGTTCTGCGTCAAATTTGGTTGCTTTTCCCAATAATTCACTGGTATGACTTGGCACATCGACAATCTTATTACTTTGTCTGAAATTGGTCATTTCTCCTTCAGCCTCAGTCAGTTCTTTTGAGACTCTTCCCAACTGCTCGTTAATAAATTGAATGGTTTTTGTGGCGGCATCGTTTTTTCTTTCCAGGTTATCTGCCAGGAATGTGTCGCATAATTTGTTAATGAAATCGATATCCCGATTGGGCGTATCGCTTATCAATGAAATTTGCAGAACAGAAGATCCCTCGACTTCATAATTAAGACTTAATCGTGATGAAAAATCTGAAATTAGTGATTCACGTGTCCTAAATCTGAAATACATTTCTGAGTTTCCCATGTATTTATTTACATTATCTACTGTCAGAAAAAAAAGATTATTTTGTATAGGTACTCCATAACGACCATCTAACTGTAATTTACTAAACGCTCTATTGTCTTCTACTGTAATAGTATAAGACCCATTTGAGCGTAATTTTATTTTAAACAATACTCCGTAAGCTTCTGGTGCAACGTAGTCGGATTGGATATAAATGGGTGTAGTTTTGTAAATATTACGGGTTTTAAAACTGCCTTTTGTGATATAATCTACTTTCAGAAAAGGCAAACTATCTACAACTCTTCCTATCAAATCATTAGAACCAAGCATTATTACCTGATTTTTCACATTTTTATATCCGGATTGAATTCCAAAACCCTGCATCAAGGCTTGTGAACCGGCACCATTTGATCTGTTTTCATCAATTAATATTTTACCCTGAGTTTGATAAGTGGATAATAATGAGCGGTTTTGAAAATATGCCAGCCCCAGCGAAACAATAATCCCAATTACAAATAAGTACCAGTTATTAAGAAAATATGTGACCCACTCCATGATATCAAATCCGGATTCTTCCTCGCTATTAAACGGTTTTTCAAAATTATTTTGTTCCATTGTGTTGGCTCATTAGTAATTGATAAAAGAGTTTATTTTTTATAATTCAGTACTCCAAACAGTAAAGATAATGAGAAGTTAATTACACCTAAAAGCGCCGAATAATTATTTACTTTATAAAAACTTGAAAAATCACGTTGAACGTAAATGATGTCGTTTGGATAAATATAATAATATTTTGAGTCTATAATGCTTTTAGGGCGAATATCGAAATCGAGTACTTGAGTTCCTTTATTTGATTCTCGTATAATGCGAATATGCCTTCTATCACTTGTTTCAGTAAAGTCTCCGGACATTGAAAGTGCTTGAAAAATAGTTAATTTCTCCTTGTAAATTGGGAATATTCCTGAACCTGCATCTCCAAAAATTGTAAAAGTTTTATTGGCAAGACTAAGTTTTACTACTGCATCAGGAATCAGTTCCTTGAAACGGTTTTCAATCACCGTGGAAGCTTCATCTAAAGTTAATCCGGCTACTGGAATATGTGAAATAAATGGTAAATCTATTGTTCCATCAGTATAGACACGATATGAAATCTGATTTTGGCTCGATGAAGAACTTCCAGCAGAAATCACTTTTGAGATTGTTTCGTCAGAAGTTATTAGTCGATAAATTATTTCGTCATTTACCTGAATCCGATAATCTTTAAAATTAGATTTATCATAAGTAGGTAATGAACGATTATTCTCTTGTAATAAACGTATACTTTTGTAATTGTAACACGATGATAGTGTGAATAATAACAAAATTAATACTAGTATTTGATTTCTGTTTTTCATTTATTATTGCTTATCATACTGCCTATAGATTGCTTTTATTTCTATAATCATTTTGTAGCCGTTGTTGTGGTAGCAGGTGTTGTAGTTGGAGTAAAACTTTTATATATGAAATAACCAACTGAAAATGTCGTAATTAATGTTGAAAGTGCCGACCAAAAAGTTGAAACTCCAAAAAATTGTTCATTCATCGGCTGTAGAAAGATTACATCATCGGGTTCCAAATAATAGAACTCAGAATTTATTATGTCTGCACTTCTAATATCGAAAGTTTTAATTTGATTTCCTTTTTCGGTAGCACGTAGGATTCTTATTTTTTTACGATCTGCATAAAAGCCTAAATCGCCTGCCAAAGCTAAAGCCTGATAGATATTCACTTTTTCCCTTGGGAATGGGAAACGACCCGATTTTCCTGCACCGATGATGCTAAAAGTCCTGCCAACCATTCGCACATCCACCGAATTTAATTTTAAAATAGGCTTGATGGCATTTTCTAAAATTTCTTTTGTTTCTCTAAGTGTTTTTCCTTTTACATAAACTTCACCTACTATTGGAAACTTTATGTTACCATTTGAGTTTACTAAATAGGTATATAAATCCATGTTGTCATTCGAGCCTGATATCATTTGAAATCCCATGTTCCCGGCTCCGTTAAAGAGTGCGTTTGTTTTTTCGTCAGTTGAATAAACCTGAACATACAGCCTATCGCCTTCTTTCAAACGATAGTCAGTATATGAAACGGTATCTTTGTAGGTCGGAATATTATTGTTGGGAGCTTGTAAATAATTTAGTTGGTGCGTTGTAATACATGAAGTTAGCTGTAATGCCAATATCATGATTAACAAAAGCTGATGAAGCGGTTTTCGCATTGAATAATTTTTTTGTCGGAGATAATTTGAAGCAAAGATAGGCAAAATATGTATATTAACTATAAATTATCATGAAAATACAGACATAAGAACAATTATTTTTATTTAAATCAAAGATTGTATAATTAGTATTAGCAAATCAACAAAAAAAATCAAAAACAGTGTCTTCAAATTAATTGGAACAGATTCGATTTTCGATTATTAATTGGTACTTTTAAAAAAATCAATTAAATTTGCCAGAAATAAAACTATCCTTATGAAAAAAATAAATCGAGATGTCTTTTTTTTATTGAGTTTAATTATCCTTATTTCATGTGATTCAAGGGAAAAGCTTGAAAAGCAAGCTGATATACGACTAAAACATATTGAACTTTTGATTAAAAATAATTCGTTGAACGCCGCGCAAATAGAAATTGATAGCATAAATTTATTATTTCCGCGTTTGGTTAATAAAAGAAGAATAGCTGCTGCATTTCAAGATACAATTTTACGTCGCGAGAGTGCACGAAATTTAAATTATTGTGATAGTATTTTACCAATAAAACAACATGAAGCAGATTCGATAGAAAAAAATTTTAAGTTTGAAAAAAATGATAAATATCAAGATTTTGGCAATTATGTTTACAAAACCGAACAGACCGAAAACAACGCTTACAGAACTTATCTGAAAACCTATGTAGACGAAAATGCTGATTTTTATTTGATTAGTAATTATTGCGGTTCAAATATAAGTCAAAACTCTGTTGAAGTTTCCGTTAACGATTTGTCGGCGCATACAGATACAATTGAAACTTCAAATCCTAATTATCATAGTTACAACGATGAAGGGTCACATTGGGAAACATTGACATTTAAAAATGAAGCGGATAAAGGATTGACTGCATTTATTACACAAAATGTTTCATTAAGAATCAAAGTGACTTTGCATGGAAAAAGATCATATGTTTATTATTTATCTGATGGAGATAAAAAAGCAATAGCAGAAACGTATCATTTATGGGTAGTTAAAAAAGATGTTTCTAAGCTTCAAAAAGAAATAAAGAAAAATTCTTTTATAATTGAAAGAATTAAAAATCAAGAAGATAACAATCAGATTAATAAAAAGTAGTAAATAAAATTTACCCTATCTTATAAATTGAGTTAACAAAAATGTTATTAAATTATTTGAATTTGATAATCAAAAAAGGAATACAATTGTTTAAATAACAAATTCCAAATTAATCAACTAAATGAAAAGGACAGTACAAATCATCGTGTTATGTTTCGTTGTAAGTTTAACTTCAATGGCACAAAAAACTTCCAATGTAAAAATTGACGAATTAAATTCGTTGAGTTTCAAACAAAAAGTGTGGAATTACGACAAAGATAAAACTTTTAAACGGATTGGAAATCTACCAATAATTTTAGATTTTCATGCAACATGGTGCGGCCCTTGTAAAATGTTAGCTCCTCATCTTCAGGCAATTCAAAATAAATATAAAGGCAAACTTGTTATTTATAAGATTGATGTTGATCAGTCGCCTCAATTAGCTCAAATATTCAACGTGGAAGCAATGCCAACAATGATATTTATGAGTAATAAAGGTATTAAAACAGAACTGGGATACAAAGAATACGGTGAATTGGAAAATATGGTGAATACATATTTTTTCAAAAAGTAGAAATTTATTCTAATTCAGATTCTATAAACAGTTCCATTAATCTTGAAATTGCATATTTATCAATTTCGGTCATGGATGTTTTAATGAATTGTTTCAATATTTCGTTCTCGTTCGAAACTTTTATAATTACAAATTGTGCATAGATAACTCGGTGACTCAGAATATGTTTCATCGGGTTTATTGTTTTTAGTATTTTTACTTCGTCTATATTTTTAAACAGCGTTTTGAAATTTTCGTCTCCTTGTAATTCGTCTAAATCAAATAAATGATTTGATTCAATAAGCGGAAATTCATACAAATTTTGCCAAATATCTTTTGCAACTCGTTTTTGAAGATAAGTTGAATCTTGAAATTTGATAAATAAATAATTGAAAAAACGATTTGAAACTTTTGTTTTAATAGATTTCACTGGAAGTAGAGAAACTTTATTTAGTTCAAAAGCACGACAAGTAAATTTTAAAGGACAATTAATGCAATCGGGAGAACTAGGAATACATTGTAAAGCTCCGAATTCCATTATTGCCTGATTATGATGTGCTGGTTTTGAAATAGATAATATGCTTTGAGCTAAACGTGCAAATTCTTTTTTGCCGAAATTCGTATCTATTGGAGTTTCAATCCCAAACAACCGTGAAATTACTCTATAAACATTTCCATCTAACACTGCAAAAGGTTCATTGAATGCAAATGAAGAAATAGCGGCTGCAGTATATTCTCCAATTCCAGTCAGTTTAACAATTTTGTTGTATTCAGTAGGAAAGATTCCATCATAGTCTTTTACAATTAAAATAGCCGCTTTGTGCAAATTCCTAGCACGAGTATAATACCCCAATCCCTGCCAATACTTTAATACTTCATCTTCATTGGCATCGGCAAGTGATTTTATATTTGGAAATCGTTCAATAAACCGGATAAAATAGTTTAATCCCTGATTTACCCTTGTTTGCTGCAATATAATTTCAGATATCCAAATCTTGTATGGGTCAGAAGTATCCCGCCAGGGTAATTCTCGTTTATTCTGTTCATACCATTTGATTAATTCCCCTGAAATATTCGAGATTTGAACCATAATATTCGTTTGAAATAAAATTGCATAAAAATACTTTAAATAAAGTGTTGTACATATTTATATTTATTAGCATCTTTGCAGACAAAGGTAGGTTGTTGAAGTTTACCTCCAAAATTCAAATTATTAAATCATTGAAAATTATATGAAAAAAATTCTATTATTCTCATTAACTGTGCTTTGTATGATGTCTTGTAACAATTCAAATTTTACAATTACAGGAAAAGTAGATAGCCAAAAATTAAATGGTAAAACCATTTTTATCAAAGAACGAATAAATAGAGAGTGGATAACAATTGATAGCACAATTATTGAAAACAATAAATTTAATTTTAAAGGTGTTTCAGATACTGCAAAAATTGCCTATTTAACTTACGAGTATCCCGTAAATAAACATGTTAGGCAAGCATTTGTATTGGAAAATGGTAAAATTACTGTTGCTATTGACACAGCTGGGTTTATGGTAATTAACGGAACTTCCCAAAATGACTTGTTGCAAACTTATCAGAATAGTAAAAATGCTTTCAACCAAAAAGCTGATTCATACTACAAGGCTCATAATGACAGTGTGAAAACTCCTGAACAAGAGATAGCTTTTTCAAATGAAATTGACAAATTAAATCAGGAAGAAGTGTCAATCGACAAAAAATTTGCTACTGAGCATATAAATACTTTGGTTGGTAACTATGTGTTTATGAATTCGTTTTACGGCTATAGTATTCCGGAAAAAGAAGCCATTGTGAATTTAATGAACACTGAAACCAAACAGGTGCCAAGAATTCAGGAGATTATGGCTGATTTGGAAGTTGAAAAGAAAGTCGCCATAGGTAACAAGTATGTAGATTTTAAACTGCCGGGATTGAATGGCGATTCTATTGCATTGTCAGACATGGTTGGAAAAACAGACTATGTCTTAGTTGATTTTTGGGCTTCATGGTGTGGTCCATGTATGCACTTTTTGCCCGAATTAAAATCCTTTTATGCAAAACACTGTGGTAATCATTTTGAAATTTTAGGAGTTTCGCTTGACGATAATAAAGAGGCCTGGACAAGTACAGTTGCTACCCATCAAATGACTTGGAAACAAGTTTCAGATTTGAAAGGATGGAAATGCGCAGGTTCAAGAACTTATGCCGTAAATTCAATACCAAATACAGTGTTAATAGATAAAGCCGGCAAAATTATTGGACGGAATTTAAGTTTAACAGAAATTGAAAAAATACTGGCTAAAAAAGTAACTGCTAAATAAAAAAATCATGTTTTTTGAGAAAAAAAAGTCCGCAATTGTTTTTTAATCAGAATAAAAGCAATATATTTGCAGTCCGTTTGAATAAAAAGGAAATATCATTTATTAACTAACTTATAAATAATTACTGAAATGACTAAGGCAGACATCGTAAACGAAATTGCTAAAAATACAGGAATTGATAAAGTGACTGTATTAACAACTGTTGAAGCTTTTATGGAAACTGTAAAAGATTCACTCTCAAAAAATGAAAACGTGTATTTAAGAGGTTTTGGTAGCTTTGTTATCAAACAAAGAGCCGAAAAAACTGCTCGCAACATCTCTAAAAACACTACTATCATTATCCCTGCTCACAACATTCCTTCATTCAAACCTGCAAAAACTTTCGTGAGCGTAGTAAAATAAATTTTTCATAAAATAAATCAATTAAGATGCCAAGCGGTAAAAAAAGAAAAAGACATAAAATGTCGACACACAAGCGTAAAAAAAGACTAAGAAAAAATAGACATAAAAAGAAATAAGTCTTATGGTCTTTATCTTTAAAGCCCAAGAAAACAAACTTATAAGCAAAAATCTTGTCTTTAAGTTTGTTTTTTTGTTTATAAAAATAACCCAATCAAAATAAATTAAAAGTGAATAGCGAATTAGTAGTGGATGTAAAACCATCTGAAATTTCTATTGCGCTGCTCGAAGACAAACGCCTTGTAGAACTTAACCAGGAAGGACGATCAGAACAGTTCGCCGTGGGAAATATCTATTTAGGAAGGGTAAAAAAAATAATGCCCGGTTTAAACGCAGCCTTTGTGGACGTTGGTTACGAAAAAGACGCTTTTCTACATTATCTTGATTTAGGTTCCAATTTCAATACCCTTACACAATTTACAACGCAGGCGTTGAGCGACCGTAAAAAAACGCCTGCTATTCAAAAAATTAAAATTCAACCAGAAATTGAAAAAAACGGTTCAATTAATGACATTCTGAAAACGGGGCAGGATATTTTAGTACAAGTTACTAAAGAACCTATCTCTACAAAAGGTCCCAGATTGACAGCTGAAATTTCTATTGCAGGTAGGTTTTTAGTTCTTATCCCGTTTGCTGATAAAGTGTCAGTGTCACAGAAGATTAAAACGGAAGAAGAAAGATTACGTCTAAAACAACTGATTCAAAGCATTAAACCAAAAGGGTTTGGAGTAATTGTACGGACAGTTGCAGAAGAAAAAAAAGTAGCTGAGCTCGATAATGAGTTGAAGATTTTAGTAAAACGCTGGGAAGAAGCAATTATTAAAACGCAACAAACTAAGGGAGTTTCACTTATTTTAGAAGAATTAGGTCGCACGGTCGGAATAATTAGAGATTTATTCAGTCCAAATTTTAAACATATTCATATAAATGACCCGGCAGTATTCACTGAAGTTCGTGATTATGTGAATTTGATTGCTCCCGACAGAAAAGATATTGTAAAACTTTACGAGGAAGAAACGCCAATTTATGACAGTTTTGGAATAACCAAACAAATTAAATCGGGTTTTGGAAAAACTGTATCGTTTAAAAATGGTGC
Source organism: Paludibacter sp. (assembly GCA_031292575.1). Lineage (GTDB taxonomy): Bacteria > Bacteroidota > Bacteroidia > Bacteroidales > Paludibacteraceae > Paludibacter. The sequence continues at coordinate 169,676 of JARLGX010000003.1, read as the reverse complement.
TTATCTGATTATTGAACATACAGAAGCTCTCCATGTTGTTGACGTTAATAGTGGCAATAGATCGAAAGCCGGAAATGGTCAGGAAGATAACGCACTGGATGTGAATCTGGCTGCCGCAGACGAAATTGCCCGTCAACTTCGTTTGCGCGATATGGGAGGAATAATAGTGGTAGATTTTATCGATATGCACGAGACTGACAACCGTCAGAAGCTTTTTGACAGAATGCGTGAAAATATGGCCAATGATAGAGCTAAACACAATATTTTGCCATTGAGTAAGTTCGGACTATTGCAGATGACGCGACAACGTGTTCGCCCAGTGATTCATATTGATATTGAAGAAACCTGTCCGACTTGCTATGGTAACGGACGTATCAAACCATCAATTCTGTTTACGGATCAGTTGGAAAGTAAAATTGATTATTTAGTGAATAAATTATTAATTAAAGAGTTTACATTGCAGATTCATCCTTACGTAGATGCTTTTATCTCTAAAGGCTTAATCTCGATGAAATGGCAGTGGAAACGAAAATTCGGTAAGGGTTGTAAAGTAATTGCCTCACAAAAATTAGGTTTTTTACAATATAAGTTTTACGACAAAAAGGGAAATGAAATTGACCTACAAGAAGAAATAGAAAAAATATCGTAACAATAAGTTATAAAGCAGGCTAACCCAAAAAGGTTAGCCTGCTTTTTTATACTTCGTTTTGCCTTAATATTGAATTCCTCAAAAAGGGTATTATTGATAAAAAAAAGGCTGTTCGAAAAAATCGAACAGCCTTTTGGATTATAATAAAGAACTGAATTACGCTTCTGGAGTAGCTTCAACTTCAACTTCAGCTGCTGGTGCAACTTCTTCTGTTACAACTGGGGCAGCTTTAGCTTTCTTTTCTTTTTTAGCAGCTTTTTCTGCAGCTAAATCCATTTTGTCTTTCAAATCAGACAAAGATTGAATATCGCCCAATGTTGTTTTTTCAGCAGCTGGTGTCGTAGATATTGGAGTTTCTTCTTTCTTTGTGCGTTTTGGTGCGGCTTTTTTTACTGGAGCCTCTACTACTGTTGCAGTAGCTTCACCCTTTTCAGCGCGTTTAGCATCTTCATGAATACGACTGTGTGAAAGAATGATGCGTTTTGCATCTTTATTGAATTCAATTACCTTGAAAGCTAATTTTTCATCAACTTGTGCTTGTGATCCATCTTCTTTTACCAAGTGTTTTGGGGTTGCAAAACCTTCAACGCCATAAGGCAAAGAAATTACAGAACCTTTATCCAGCATCTCAACGATTACACCTTCGTGTACGCTATCAACAGTGAACATTGTTTCCAAAATATCCCAAGGATTTTCTTCCAATTGTTTGTGACCTAAGCTTAAGCGACGATTTGCTTTGTCGATCTCCAATACCTGAACATCTATTTCAGCACCAATTTGAGTAAACTCAGATGGATGTTTTACTTTCTTTGTCCATGATAAGTCAGAAATGTGAATCAAACCATCAACGCCTTCTTCTATCTCAACAAATACTCCGAAGTTTGTAAAGTTACGAACCTTGGCAATGTGTTTTGTTCCCAAAGCGTAGCGTTCTTCAATATTATCCCAAGGATCTGATTTTAATTGTTTGATACCTAATGACATTTTACGTTCGTCACGATCCAAAGTCAATATTACTGTTTCAACTTCGTCGCCTACTTTCAGGAAGTCCTGAGCAGAGCGAAGGTGTTGTGACCAACTCATTTCTGAAACGTGTATAAGGCCTTCAACTCCGGCAGCGATTTCTACAAACGCACCATAATCAGCCATAACAACAACTTTTCCTTTTACTTTGTCACCAACTTTCAAGTCGGTACTCAAAGCATCCCAAGGATGAGCAGAAAGTTGTTTTAAACCAAGGGCTATACGTTTTTTCTCATCATCGAAATCAAGAATAACAACGTTGAGTTTTTGATCCAATGCAACAATTTCTTCAGGATGTGAAACACGTCCCCATGAAAGGTCAGTAATGTGAATCAATCCGTCTACGCCGCCAAGGTCAATAAATACTCCGTAAGAAGTGATGTTTTTAACTGTTCCTTCAAGAACCTGACCTTTTTGAAGTTTACCGATAATTTCTTTTTTCTGTAATTCAAGTTCAGCTTCGATAAGGGCTTTGTGCGAAACAACGACATTTTTAAATTCATGGTTAATTTTGATAACTTTGAATTCCATTGTTTTGTTTACGAAAACATCGTAGTCGCGGATTGGTTTTACATCGATTTGTGAACCAGGAAGGAATGCTTCGATTCCGAAAACATCCACAATCATACCACCTTTTGTGCGACATTTTACGAAACCTTTTACAATTTCCTGCGATTCGAGAGCTGCATTTACGCGATCCCATGAACGGGTTGCGCGGGCTTGTTTGTGAGAAAGGATTAATTGTCCTTTTTTATCTTCCTGGCTTTCGATATATACTTCAACTTTGTCGCCAACTGCCAAATCAGGATTGTAGCGAAATTCGCTCATTGGTACAACGCCATCAGATTTGTAGCCTACATTTACAACTACTTCACGTTTGTTTATTAAAATAACCGTTCCTTCAACAACTTCTTTGTCTTTAATTGCATTCAAAGTGTTGTCGTAAATTTTTTCTAAATCTTCCTTGGCAGTAGCTGTCAAGGTAATTCCTTTTTCATAAGCATCCCAGTCGAAATCACCTGAAGGAACAGGTGCGGGAGCTTTTACTTTTGTAGATGGTGCTTCTTCAATAACTTCTTCAACGGCAGGAGCTTCTAATGCTACTTCAGCTTCTTCGTAAACCTCTTTTGCCACTACTTCTTCTACCACAGGAGTTTCTTCTACTGTTTCTTGAACTACTGGTGTTTCAGCAGTTGCTGGTGTTTCTTTAATTTCTTTTTCTACTGCGGCTGGAATTACTTCTTCCGCAATGTTTTTGTTTTCTTCCATTTCTGAAATTTGTTTTTTAATTACTAATAAATTAGTAGGTTAGACATTATGTTGACTTTAAAAATACAGGGCGCAAAGATACGAAAAGGGATTGAGACTACAAAACATAAAATTATATTAAATGTATAGCTTGGTTGGTTATGAAAACGCCTTACATCTTAAATGTAAGGCGTTTATAAATTTTAAAATTCATTTTTCCATTAATTCTTGTCTGTGTTTCCGGTATTCAATGATGGGTTTATCGCCCATTATTAAATGTTCATCCATTTTTAAATCTGTTTTTTTTGGTAGTTGAGTAACAACAATCCGTTTATCCTGACGTAAAATAACTATATTTGATAATTTCATAATATAATTTGCAATATTTTTGATAATTGGAACAGATAAAATTTTTTGATAATTGCGTAAGTAAATCAAACTGTGTTCATCATCGACGGGAACAAATGCAGCAAAAATTCTGAACTTGTCGGAGATGATATTTTGCCAAATATTCGGATAATGAAATTGTAGGTGAAATAGTTTTTCATAATCTGGAATTTCATCAGGTTTCAATGGAACTGTTTTTCCATCGTCGGAGATGTTATTGACATACAACGTAATTAATTCCCCTTCGCGCACAACCACCGGACCATTTACTAATGTTTTATTTCCTTTGCCAATTGTAGTTTTATGAATAAATGGTAAATGAACCACATCAAGTTGATTTTCGATAGCCCGAGAATAATGCACATTCCATGAATCGATAAAAGTGGAGTAGGACATATCAATTAATTCTTTGAAAAAGAAAGGTTCATCGGTTTTTTTATCTGAATCGCCCCACCACATCCAAATTAACCCATAGTTTTCGTAGGTATGGTAAGCCTGAACATGCTGGCTTTCAGGAATTGGTGCATTTTTACCATTCGCCGGAATTATTTTTACTTTTCCATCTCCATCAAATTGAAATCCGTGAAATGGACATTCAATATTTCCAGTTACTAATTTTCCACACGAGAGTGAAGCTCCGCGATGGCAGCAACGGTTTGCAATACAACAAACTTTTCCGGATTCATCGCGCCAGAGTGTAAGGGTCTCGTTTAACCGGGTTACTTTTATAGGCTTCTTAGTTTTGACTTCCCTTGATTCGAGAATTACATACCATTGATTATAAATCATAATATCAATGAAAATTTAAAGATGTATAAATGGCTATACTCTGAATTTATCAATTTTTCTTGGGTTTGGTTTTTAAAGCCATTTTAATTGCTTCCTGAACGAGTGGCTCCATAAGATTATATCCAGTTTCGTTAGGATGAACTCCATCATAAGTCAATTCTTCTTTCATACCGTGCTTTTCGTCGGCCATGGGTGTGAAGTAATCGAGATAAGTGAATCCTTTTTCATCGCAATATTTCTTTATCCATACATTTAAAGTAACTATTTTTTCAGCCGGATTTAACCCTTTTTTCCAGGGATAGTCATAAACAGGCATTACCGATGAAAGTACAACCCGAATGCCGTTTGCATTCGCTAATTCAGCCATCGAGGAAAGATTATCTTCAATCATCTCTAGCGTTGAGGGACCTGTATTTCCAGCAATATCATTTGTTCCGGCAAGAATTACTACAACTTTAGGTTGAAGGTTAATTACATCCTGACGAAAGCGAATCAACATTTGCGGCGAGGTTTGTCCACTAATTCCACGATTTATATAAGGATGCTCTGTGAAGAATTTTGGATGAACCTCTTTCCAACCTTGGGTGATGGAGTTTCCCATAAAAACAACCCGTTTTTCTCCTCTTGAAGGAGCTCCAATTAAACCATTCTCCGCCCGGAAACGATCCAGATTTGGCCAATCCTGAGCATTTAAAGTTAAACCTGTAAAAAACATAGCACTGATAATTAAGCTTTTAATAATTAAATTTTGTTTCATATTCGTGTACTTTTTAAGTTAGTATATGTTTTGAAAAAGGAAATCTTTTATGCAAGAGACTAATTCTGTCAAAATTAATAAAAACTATTTATGTTTATCCCATAATTTAAAATATTTTGAAATGAATGTAGTTTTTATCAGTTGACATTTATTTTTGAAAGAAAAAGAGCTAACTCCGAAAAGTTAGCTCTGTCAAATTTAAAGAATGAAAAAGTAATTTTGATAAATAATTAACAAATAATTTGGTCTGAATTAATAAATTTGTTCACCTAAAGCAATTTTTAATTTCAACAAACTAACTGAGTAATCAATTTTCGTCTTAAGCAAAACAAGCTTGCTTTCTGACACAGAGGTAGAGCTGTCAAGCAAATCGAGGTTGGTGATTGCACCTGCTTCAAAATTAGTTTTGGCAAGTGAATAGGCTTCTTGCGACTGCTCCAATTGTAATTCTGATTGATTGACTTTTTTCAAAGCAGATTCGGCATTTGCCTTGCTTTCAACTACTTCGTTCACAATACTTCTACGGGTAAGCTCAGTTTCTTGCACATTTCCCTGAATATCGGTTTGCGCCTGAATTTTGTTGAATTTTGTACGGTTCGCATCAAAGAGTGGAACTTTAAGTGAAACTCCGACCGCATAATTCAAACTTCCAGCATCTTGCAATTTTGCATTAAAATAGCCATTTTTATATCCTCCCGTGCCAAAGAAATTCAGGGATGGATTATTTTGAATATTTATCATTTTCATATGTGTATCAGCCAATACACTTTTTTGGTGTTCAATTTTCATTTCGCTTCTGTGGTCAAATGCAAAAGTAAACAACGAATCATTAGACGCTAAAATTTGCGGAGAAAGTAATTCTTTTTTTACTGTCAATTTGGTTTCCTGTGGTTTCCCGAGAAATGAATTCAATTGACTAAGTTGAACTTCAAGAGCATTAACTAAATCTGTTTTTTGATTTTCAATGGCCGAAATACGAACTTTGGTGGTCAGAACTTCGTAATTGGTAGCTGATCCTGTAGCTACTTTTTTCTGAACAAATTGAAGGTGTTCATTTAATGTGGCTAACTCTTCATTTTTAATTTTAATTGCTTCTTGAAGAAAAACGATGGAATAAAAATTTCCAACCATCATCCCTGAAAGCTTTTGTTTTAATTGATCTACCGACAGTCCTACTAATTCTTTACTTTGTTTGGCAAAAGTGATATTTTTCTCAGTTTTTCCAAAATCGTAAATTGACTCACTCACATTTAAAGCAGCCGAATACATATCAGGTGGAAATAATTGAAACGTTCCCAGTCCAGGCATGGATAATGAAGTTGTTGGGCCTAACAACGTGTAAGAACCTGTGGCATCTATATTTGGAAGATAAGCGGTTTTAGCTAATCCTATTTTCGCATCAGACGATTCAATATCGGTTTGAGCTTTTTTGATAGCCGGATAATTATGTATTACTTCATTCAGAATTTGCGATAAACTCAAAGAATCGGTATAGACATTGTTAGTTTTTTGTCCATGAACCATCGCAAATGGCATCAAAAATAAGAGTATTGTAAGTTTATAAATTGATTTCATTTTAAATATATTTATTTGTGAAAACATAAATTCAATTGATTATTCCATTATGGCTACATGCTCCGAACCTTCAGATTTTCCCGTTTTCTTTTTCGATTTTAATAATATAATCGGTATAAAACTAAGCAATGAAATTAAAGTAGCAATCAAAAAGTCGTCGTTTACACCTTGAATAAAGGCTTGAGTACCAATATTTGACATTAATATACTCTGCCCCTGTTTAAGTGCTGTTGCATACGATCCACTCCCGTGCTGTTGAATAAAATAAGCCAAATTTCTGGTTACACCTTTAAAGGTTTGCGAACTTGCTTGAATTGCTTGTCCATACATTTGAGAATGATAACTAATGCGAGCTGTTAAAATTGTAGTTAATAAAGCCACACCCATACTTCCTCCAATTTGACGAACTGTATTCATTATACCTGAAGCCTGCGCCATTTTATCATTTTTAATATTAGTTAGCGCAAATGAACTTAGAGGGGTGAAAATCAATCCCATACCAAAACCTCTGATGTAAAGGGTTGTCATAATATAAGCGTGTTCAGTCAAAAATGACATGCTCGAATTTAGATATAAACTAAATACTAAAAAACCAACGCCTAATATTATAGGAATCCTCGCGTTATATTTATCTGAAAAAATACCTGAAACGGGAGCCATAGTTCCTTGAATTATGCCCACAGGCAAGAAAACTGCACCAGACTGTAATGCTGTGTAACCCAATGAATTTTGTAAATAAAGAGGCAACAAAAATGTACTTCCAAACATACCAATGCTAAATACAAACATTAATAAGTTACTCATTCCAAAATTTCTATCAACAAGCAATCTTATGTCCAGCAATGGAAACTCTGTTGTTAACTCCTGGGTTATAAAAACAGCAAAGGCAATACCCGAAATAGCAAAACAAGCCAATATATATGGTGCCGACCAACCTGCAGAATTTGTTTGAGCATTTCCTTCAGATAATGCGTAAAGCAGTACAGGCAAGAATATTACTGCTGAGATAAAACCAACGTAATCAAATTTACGTGCACTCGGACTAACAAATTCACGTTGAATAATAACTGTAAATAACAGTGCAATTATACCCACCGGAACATTTACATAAAAAATCAAATTCCATGAGAAGTTGTCGACAATATAACCGCCAATTAGTGGACCAAAAGAAACTGAAGCCGCTGCAGCAATTGACCAAAAGCCAAGGGCTAATCCTCGCTGGCGGGCAGGAAACTCTCGGGTAATTATAGCCATCCCAATCGGTTGAATTACTCCGGCACCCAAACCCTGAATAACACGTGAAATAATAAGCGTGTTTTCGTCGCCTGATAAACCGCACAGTAAAGAACCGAATGAAAATAAGAACAATCCCCAGAAATATATTTTTTTATATCCAAATTTATCAGCAAGCCAACCTGAAGTTGGTAGCATAACTGCCATTGAAAGCATATAACCCGTAATTACCCATTCGATGGTTGATAATCCTACACCAAATGATGACATTATTTTGGGCAGACTAACATTTACAATGGTGCTGTCTAACACCGCCATAAAAGTTCCCAACATAATATTGGCCAATACAAACCATTTGTAATATGGGCTTTTGGGATGATAAATTGAATCATTGTTACGCAGTTTCCTGCGCAACCTATGTGTATTTGATATTTTTCGCATTATTACTTAATAATTTTAACTACAGCAGACATTCCTGTCATAAAGTTGAATGATGACAACTTTTTACCATCTTCAGTCCCGTCAATTGAAATTTTTATTGCAACACGTTGAGTTACTTTAGTAAAGTTACCTGAAGCATTATTTGGTGGAATTAGTGAAAACTCTGCTGCAGTGGTTGATCCAATTGTGAATATTTTTCCTGTAAAAACTTCATCCGGATATGTGTCCAAGGTGAATTTTGCCTTTTGTCCGTTGTGTAATGTTTCCAGTTTAGTCTCTTCCAGAAAAACCAAAACCCAGAATTTGCTATTATTGTTAATAGTATAAATAGATTGGCTTGGTTGAACAATATCGCCTGCTAGTAGCCAACGTTTAGCAACAATTCCATCGATTGGAGCATATAAACGGGTGTTATTTAATTGAGTTGAAATTACTCCAATTTGTGCCTGAGCACTTGCAATGGCTGTTTCAGCACTTTTTATCTGTGTTTTAGATACAGTTAACTGAGCTTTTGCAGCATCGTATTGAGCTTGGGCAGATTCCAATGCTTTTTGAGTATGGTCATACTGTTCTTTCGTGATAACTCCTCCGGTATTTTGTGTTTTTGCACGGCTAAAATCGTCTTTTGCTTTTTCAACCGCAATTTCCAATACTTTTATATTTTTTTGATCAAACTCATATTTTGCTTCAGTTTGCGCTTTATTTGCTTCGGTTTGTGCTTTTGAAGCCAGAACTTGCTGCTTTTGTGCTATCAAATCCACACTGTCAATCTCAGCAAGCAATTGACCTTTTTTTACTGAATCGCCTTCGTCAACATACACTTTGCTAATGCGTCCCATAATTTTAGGGCTAACTGAAACCACGTCGGATGCAACCACTGCATCGTCGGTTTTAATGTAACTTGAGTAATCAATATACCAATAAACTGAACCAATGATAACTAATAAAATAACTGCCCCAAGGGGAATGTAAATTTTCCAATCTTTTTTCTTTTTCATATTCCTAATTTTGAATTTATTTTTTTATTTGATTTTACAATAAGAAGAATCTGTTTTATTTTCAATAGAAATCTCCATTAAAATTTCTTTGACGTGTTGCGAAGAAATAGATAGTAACTCAATTTTATCGGCATCGAGTTTCTCTAATTTTTGTCGTATTTCCTGGCTTATTTCTAATTTAATTGTGTTAAAGTCATCTTTGCCTTTATTTGTAATGCGGACATTAATAATACGTCTGTCTTTTGGATCAAAAAGGCGTTCAACCATTTTTTCCATAATAAGTTTATCAATCAGGCTTGTAACATGTGGTTTGGGCATTGATAATTTGCAACCAATTTCAGACATTGACAACATATCGTAAACTGAAAGTACACCCAGCACATACAACGAACCGGGGTTAAGATTTGTTTTTGAGCGTATTGACTTCGAAAAACTCTTGGTCAGAAGCGGATGAATGGAAATTAAATTTTCTATGACAGAATCAATAGAGATATTATTATCAGACATTTTAGTTCTATTTTAAAACGGTTACAAAAGTATAACTATTTATTTATTTGAACTAATATTTTGCAGAAAATTTGAAGTAAAATAATTATATATTTATAAATTATTGAAAATGAGATATATTCTAATTATAATTTTTATTTGAATTATATAAAATGATTATGGTCAATTAGCTATTTCTATAAAATTAGCAGGCCATGAATAACTTCCTGGTTTTATAGTAAGATGAATTTCAGGGTGTTGAGAGACTATCATTCGAACAACTCCGGGAGATACTTCTTCAATAGGAATTAGTGTTTTCCAGTTTAATAAATTTAGAATTGAATAGGCTGTGGCTCCACCTTCAATCAGCAATTCTTCAATTTGGCACTTTTCTAAAAGCCCTTGAACCAGCAATCCCATTCTTTGTTTGAGAATAGTTGAACTGTTTGAAAAACAAATATTATCATCTGATATTGATAAAGTTAGCATTTGTTTCTGGTTCCAAACCGAGCAAAGTTCTTTAATTAGTTTGTGAATGATTTTATCATCAATTTCTTTTTGGAGCATTGAATCAGGAAAAGTCATCAATGGACAATTACTCTCGCGAAGCAAATTTGCAAATTGCCGACTCGAAGGATGTGTACTACCAGAAACGAGCAAAAAATTGTGAGAGACCAAAGTTTTTGGTTGATCAAAAGTTTGATGAACAATTCCTTTGCTAATTAATATCTGTTCAAAGAAAGCCGCACTTCCACACGAGAAAGTATATTCATCGGATAATTCGCTACACATTTTTAGTTCTTCTACTGAATTACAATCAGGTAAAAAAACGCCATCATTATTAAATACAGTCAATCTCCCTATATAAATTTTGGGCAAATAGTTACACTTTGGAGAACGCAGCAACAGTAAGTCTTTCACCACTGATGTTGTTGCAGGAAAATCAGGATCGGTATGGAATCCTGTATTTTCTATTTTTTCATTTCCAATATAATAAGATCCATTTTTAATAAACCTGTTTGAAGCCGGATTTGCAGGTTGAAGTATAACTTTTTTAAATTTGCCTGCTTCAAGTATTGCCCACAATTCAGTTAATACAAAACCTCTTAAAACAGAATCACATTTTTTGAAAATAAAAGTTGGTGAAATGGTGAGTACTTTTTCTGCAATTTTCTTGTGAATGTTGTAAGCTTCAGTTTCAGTTTCTGAACGGCTATCAGTAGAGATAACGCATACGTCTGTTTCTTTGTCTGGAACTGAATTTATTCCAAAAGAGACGGATAAACCATACCGAAGGCAAACTCCAGCAATTTCAGCTGCGCCTGTTATATCATCAGCCACAACTACAATCATTTTTTTCGGTATTTTGCCATTAAAATTGCATAATCGATTGCGACCAACATGGCATCTGCTGATGCAATGCCTTTTCCTGCTATTTCAAAAGCAGTTCCATGATCTACCGAAGTACGGATTATTGGTAAGCCTAGGGTAATATTAACTCCTTTTACGCTTTTCATGGTTTGTTTTTCATTATCCCACTGAAAACCTTCAAGTTTAAACGGAATATGTCCCTGGTCGTGATACATTGCTACACAACCATCATACTTTCCCTGCACCGCTTTTACGAACATGGTGTCAGGTGGGACAGGACCTTCCACGCTGAATCCCAAGGAATTTGCTTCAGCAATTGCTGGAATAATTTCATTGATTTCTTCGTCACCAAATAGCCCGTTTTCGCCTGCATGCGGGTTCAATCCTGCAACAGCAATATGTGGTTTTTCAATTCCAAACTGGATGCAAGCATCGTTTAATAACGAAATTACTTCCAATACACGTTCTTTTTTGCATAAGTCGCAAGCCTTGCGAAGTGAAACGTGGGTTGTGGCATGAATTACCCGCAGATTTTCGTCGGCCAGCAACATCGCAAATTTTGCTGTATTTGTAAATTGTGCGTAGATTTCAGTGTGACCAGAGAATTTATGCCCGGCTTTATGAATTGACTCTTTGTTAATTGGAGCTGTAACCGTTGCATCAATTTCCTCTGCCAAAGCCAAATCAATCACTTTTCTTACTGCTTCGAAAGCTGCATTTCCAGCCATGGCCGATACAATCCCGGACAGCAATTCCTCTGCAACTACGTTTTTCAAATCAAACACATCAATTGTTCCAAATTCAAATTTGGCATCTTTTACCGATTGAATCGCATTAATTTTTAATGTTGAATTTAATGCTTTGACAGTATGTTGCATTACGGCTGCATCGCCAACCACCAAAGGATTGCAGCGGTTATAAACATCAGGTAGTGATAATGCTTTGATACAAATTTCGGGTCCGATTCCTGCCGGATCGCCCATGGATATTCCTATTTTTGGTTTCATTTACATTAATTTTTTGTAGATTTCAATTGCATCTTCTTTTGTCACTTCACGAGGATTATTTTTTAGCAGACGGGTTACATTCATGGCAATATCGGCTAATTCAGATAAAACTTCCCCGGTAATGCCAATTTCAGTTAATCGTTGCGGAATGCCGCAAGCTTTTGAAATTTTAATAATTTTTTCAATACCTGCCAAGGCAATTTCTTCGTCAGTTCCTTCAATTTTTACTCCCAATGCACGAGCTACTTCAGCATGGCGTTTTGGATCGGCAGACATGTTAAAATGCAATACTTTAGGCATTAAAATTGCATTTGCCAAGCCGTGTGAAACATGGAATTTACCTCCCAAGCCATACGAAAGAGCATGAACTGCTGATGTGTTTACAGGTCCGAGACATAAACCACCATACATCGAGCCAAGCGACAATGCAGAACGCGCTTCCATATTTTGCCCATTTTCACAGGCTTTCTGCAAATTAGCGGCAATTAATTCAATCCCTTTCAGTGCATATGTGTCAACAGCAGGATGAGCAAATTTATTGGTGTAAGCTTCGATGCAATGCGAAAGCGCATCCATGCCGGTTTCGGCGGTTAAGCTGGCTGGCAAACTAGCTGTGAGTACAGGATCTATGTAACAGACATCCGGAACAAGGAAAGGACTGATAATGCCGCTTTTTGTTTCATTTGCCTCGTTTAGAAGAATAGCATTTGGCGACATTTCGCTACCGGTTCCCGAGGTTGTAGGTACACAAATGAGCTTTTTTACACGTCCGTTTAGAATACCGATTCCTACTACTTCTTCCAGTCTTTGTGTATTTTCGGTTAACGCAGCAAGTAATTTGGCACAATCCAGAACACTTCCCCCCCCAACACCAACAATACAATCCGGTCGAAAATAATCTGATTTGTTTAACAATGTGTCAAATTGTACAAAGGTTGGTTCTCCCGGAAAATTGTATTCAATGACTACTACTTGTTTGTCAGTTGATGAAATTTTATCCCAAACGGGTTGTACTGCATTTAACAGAGGGCTTGCCACCAAAAATAAAATTCTTTTTGATGATTGAATTAAATTATCGTCAGCTATTTGCAGAACGCTGTTTTCGCCGAAAACAATTTTTCCTGGTTGTTGTAATATAATAGAATTCACGTAAATAATTTTTGATGAATAATGAAAATCAAATGAGTTAAACCGACATCAATGCTTTAGTTGTTTTTATTTTTCAAATAACCATAAATAGTCAGTTCTATGTCGGCTGGTTCCGATTTGAAAAACAAACTTGCAAAATAGCCAACAATGAGAACAATTAAATGACTATAAACCCCAAGCATGTATTTATGTTGTGGAAAATTAAATTTTCCGAGATCCAAGATTAAGTTATCTCCTATTTTAGTGGTTGTGAGGACTGCATAAGCTGTAAATAGAATACACGCAGCAATTCCGATGTGTAAGCCCTGCTTGTTTGCTCTTCTTGATAACAAACCAAGAAGAAAAATTCCCACGATACCTGCTGAGAAAATCGCATATAATCCAAAAACAATACCAAGAACACCTTCACCTTCCCAATGAACATAGAGGTAAGCAACAAATATCATTATCAATCCACCCACAAGCACCAAAATTCGCCCCATATTCAGGCGTTGTTTGTCTGTACAATCCGGTTTGAGTCGTTGAAAATAATCTTCGACTCCGATAGCTGAAAGGCAATTCAAATCGGATTGCAAACTGGCAAGTGCAGCTGCAACCAGAGCTGAAAGAACCAATCCTACAACACCAACCGGCAATTGTGTGCTGATAAAATATGGAAAAACTTTGTCGGCAAAAATACCTTTTGGCAAAGTAGCCGTTCCGGTATGATAAAACACAAACAACAAAGAACCTATTAACATAAAAAGAGTCCAGACCGTCACACTTGCAAAGACTCCGATAAAAGCTGCTCTTTTGGCATCTTTATCCGATTTGGCTGTTAAATAGCGCTGTACAATTGTTTGGTCTGTTCCATATTTTTGAAGTGCATAAAATGCCCCGTTGATAATCATTACCCAGATTGTGAGCTTTGACAAACTGAAATTATATGGACCAACATCAATTTTTCCCATGCTGAATGCCTGGTGCAATGTTTCCATTGGTCCGGCCACAGGGCGGAATAATAAGATTCCAAGGCAAAGCAATCCACCCCCAACCAGTAAAAACCCCTGAACCACATCCATCCATATAACTGCTTCCATACCGCCCAGCATGGTGAGTGAAATGATTGCAAAACTCAGGCACAACATAACTGTAATTATCGGAAAGTGAGTAAAGCTACTGAGTGCTATACTCACTAGATATAATACTGTTCCCATTTTTGAAAAATGAGTCAGCATAAAAGCTATTGAACTATACATTCTGGCAAAGAATCCGAAACGTTTTTCGAAATATTCGTATGTACTTAGCCTGATAACTTTACGGAACAAAGGTACTATAAATCCGATAAGACCTACCAAAACTATGGGAACCATTAATCCCTGGACTAACAGAATCCAATTCGATTTATATGCTGCAGCGGGGTAAGCAAGAAAAGTGACACTGCTTAATAACGTAGCGAAAATAGAAATCCCGATTGCCCAGGCAGGAATTGTTTTGCTTCCTGCAAAGTAACGGTCGGAGCTTTTTTGGCGCCTGGAGAAATATAATCCTGTACCAATTGTAAATAATACTGAAACTATGACAATTGCTGTGTCAATCCAATGAATAGGGTTGTTTTGCATGGTTGGGTTTTAAGTAATTGTTGTCAATAATCCAATGCGAGTTTTTTTGAAATTTATTTTCTTAAGTTAACTGCTTTTTAAACTGTTCAATAATTAAAATATTTTCTTCTTCGGTTAATTCTGTCAGTGGTGGCATCATGGTGGTGTTGCATATTCCTTTTAAGTTCATTAGCACCTTTAAGGCTGCAAGTGATTCTCCCAGTGTTCTGCCTTTTTGATAAATTACAGCAATCTTGTCCGTTTCTTCCTGCCATTTTGTACATTCGTTCCAATCATTGTTTAAAGCTGACGAATAAAGTTTTCCGTACATTTCTGGAACGATATTTCCTGTGCTAGGCACAATTCCATCGGCTCCAAGTTCCATGCTGCCGGCACTTTGTGCACCCCAACCACAGAAATATGAAAAATCTTTGCGGTTCTTGTAATTTGTTATAAAGAATTTCATTCGTTCAGCATCGCGTTCCGAATCTTTTAATCCCCATACATTCGGATGATTACTCAGTTCAGCTACAACTTCCACTGGAATGGACATTTGTGTGGTGGCTTTGATGTTGTACATCATTAAAGGTCCTTTAATTTTATCAGCCAGCGCGGTATAAAAATCCACCATTTGTTTGGATGAAAGGATGTAATACGATGGCAAAGTCGCCACTACGCAATCGGCGCCAAGTTCGATAAACTTATTTCCGCGAGCTATCAACGCTTCTACCTGATTGCCAACCAAGCCCGCATATACGCACTGATTTTCGCCTTTTGCACTTACTGCCGCTTCTACAAAACGATAACTTTCAGTTTCGTTTATTGAACTTGATTCACCTGTTGTACCCAGAACAAGTGGATGTATCCCGTTCTTGTTGAAAAGTTTCATGATGCGTTCAACTGCCTCTACATCAACTGTTAAATCTTTTTTAAGTGGAGTTATCATTGGCACCACTACACCCGAAAATCGTTTCTGCATTGTAAATATATGTTCTGTTAGACATATAATGACGTAGAAATAGCGGTTTTGTAATTGGTATATGCTGTTATTTTTAATAAAAAATGTATTGGCTCTGTGTTTGTCCGAGAAATCTGCTGCGAGCATTTCATTTTTTCTTATCTTTGCATTTCAAAATTTAAAAACCATTTGTAAGGTTCAAAACGTATGATTAAAGTAACATTCCCCGACGGTTCGGTGCGTGAATTTGCCAAAGGCATCACCGGACTCCAACTGGCTGAAAGTATCAGCTCACGCTTAGCACAAGAAGTGCTTGCAATCACAGTAAATAATCAAATTTGGGACTTAACCCGCCCCATCGAAACCGATGCAACCATTAAATTGCACAAATGGGACGATGAAGAAGCCAAACATGCCTACTGGCATTCGTCGGCTCACTTGATGGCCGAAGCCCTTCAGGAGTTGTATCCTGGAATTAAATTCGGTATTGGTCCCGCAATCGAAAACGGATTCTACTACGATGTTGATCCGGGTGAAGTTTCAATCAAAGAAACTGATTTACCTGTTATTGAAGCCAAAATGATAGAATTGGCAGCTCGCAAAGAAGCCATTGTACGGAGCGACATCAGCAAAGCCGATGCATTGAAACGTTTTGGTGATATTGGCGAAGTATATAAAACAGAGATGATCAATGATCTGGCCGACGGAACAATTACGTTGTACACCCAAGGTAATTTTACCGATCTTTGCCGCGGTCCGCACTTGCCGAACACGGGTGAAATCAAAGCCATTAAAATATTGAGCATTGCCGGTGCTTACTGGCGTGGTGACGAAAAGCGCAAAATGCTTACGCGCATTTATGGTATTACTTTTCCTAAAAAGAAAATGCTTGATGAATATTTAGTGTTGCTTGAAGAAGCTAAAAAGCGCGATCACCGTAAAATTGGTAAAGAATTGGAACTGTTTATGTTCTCCGAAATGGTGGGCAAGGGACTACCCATGTGGTTGCCACGCGGAACGGCTTTGCGCTTGCGTCTGGAAGACTTTTTGAAGAAAATACAACGCCGTTTCGATTACCAACAGGTAATGACTCCGCATATTGGCAATAAACAATTATACGTTACTTCGGGCCATTATGCCAAATACGGAAAAGATTCGTTCCAGCCAATCCATACGCCTGAAGAAGGTGAAGAATACCTGTTGAAACCTATGAATTGTCCGCATCACTGCGAGATTTACAAGTTCAAACCTCGTTCGTACAAAGACCTTCCATTGCGTTTCGCCGAATTTGGTACTGTTTATCGTTACGAACAAAGCGGTGAGTTGCACGGATTGACTCGTGTACGCAGTTTCACACAGGACGATGCGCATATTTTTTGCCGTCCCGACCAGGTAAAGGATGAATTTCTGAAAGTAATGGATATTATTTTTATTATTTTCAATGCATTGGAATTTAAAAACTTTGAAGCTCAGATTTCGTTGCGCGATCCGAACAACAAAGAGAAATATATTGGTTCTGATGAAAATTGGGAGAAAGCAGAAAGTGCGATTGTAGAAGCGTGCGCCGAAAAAGGTTTGAAAGCCAAAGTCGAAACCGGTGAAGCAGCC
Source organism: Paludibacter sp. (assembly GCA_031292575.1). GTDB lineage: Bacteria > Bacteroidota > Bacteroidia > Bacteroidales > Paludibacteraceae > Paludibacter. The sequence continues at coordinate 152,417 of JARLGX010000003.1, read as the reverse complement.
TTTTACGGACCAAAACTTGACTTTATGGTACGCGACGCTATCGGTCGTAAGTGGCAGTTGGGAACCATTCAGGTGGATTATAATTTGCCCGAACGTTTTGAGCTGGAATATACCGGCGACGATAACCAGAAACACCGTCCGGTAATGATTCACCGTGCACCGTTTGGTTCGATGGAACGTTTCGTGGCTGTACTGATCGAGCATACTGCCGGTAAATTTCCGTTGTGGTTAACTCCCGATCAGGTAGTTGTGCTGCCTATAAGCGAAAAATTCAACGACTATGCATTCCAGATTGCTAAAGAAATGAATATGCAGGATATACGTGTAACGGTTGATGATCGTAACGAAAAAATCGGTCGTAAAATTCGTGATAATGAGTTGAAACGTATACCTTATATGCTAATTGTTGGTGAAAAAGAAGCTGAAAATGGTGAAGTTTCCGTACGCCGCCAGGGTGAAGGCGACAAAGGTACCATGAAAGTGGCTGACTTTGTCAAACTGATTACCGATGAGGTGGATAGTTTGGTAAAGCAAGCTGAAGCAAATTAATAGATTTTTTTTAGTGAGAATTTCACTCCAAGTGAAGTTCTCGCTGTGAAATAGAAAAAACGCGAATCGATACAGCCGATTCGCGTTTTCTTATTGATAAATTTTTCAGGTAATTTTATTTGTCGGCTTTAATGCTGCAGCCGATAGCCACGGTTGAGGTTTGTGCAATGGGTTTATTGGCCAGTAATGCGTCTACAGCTGCTTCCACGTATTTATGGCTTACGTCGTTTGCATCTGCATAATTATCGTCGATAGCACCAATATACCTGACAATGTTTTTAGAATTCTCCTTTTGTAAAATAAAAACATGAGGTGTACGTACGGCTCCATATTGCGGGTAAATCTTTTGCCCTTCGTCAAACAAATATGGGAACGTAAATCCTTTTTCTTTCGCCCGTTGCTGCATACCTACAAAACTGTCCTGCGGCTCTATTTTCGGATCGTTTGGATTTATTGCAATTACAGGATAGCCTTTCGGTGCATATTTATGATTTAATGCAATAATTCTGTTTTCGTATGCCTTGGCATAAGGACAATGATTGCAGGTAAAAATAACTATAAAACCTTTTGCATTCTTATAGTCGGACAAAGAAACCATTTTGTTATCAACGTTTTTTAAATGAAAATCGGTAGCTGCATCTCCGATTTTGTAACCTTTATGTTCTGAAGTATTTTCCATTTTCTTTGCATTTACCTGGGCTAAAATAGCCAGTAGTATTATAGAACTTAAAATTAATCCGATCTTTCTCATATCATTTGTTTTATAAATATTTACTAATAATTTTTTCTAACTCGTTTTTATCCATTTTACTTTCTTTGAATGCCAGCTTTTTTCCGTTTCGATAGAAAACAGTTGCCGGTATTGCTCCGCTCCACGATTTGTCGACTGCCTGTATCCATTCGTTCATATGCTTATTGTCGTCCAAAAGATACACGTCAACATCCATCTTGTTTTTCTTTAAAAATGGTTGTACTTCTGTTCCTACTTCTTTTGCAAGATCGAGGCTTACCAAAATCATTTTAAAATGTGGGTTGCTCTGATATTTTTTGTTTACTTCCATAAATCCGGGCAATTCCATTACGCAGGGCTTGCACCAGGTAGCCCAAAAATTGACAACATACAACTTGTTGTCACTTTTTTCTATAACAGATTCCAGATCATTGAATCGAACGATTTTTACAACATTGTTGTGTCTAACAGTATTGGACAAAGCCAATGGTTTATTTTCAGTGTTTTGACCGGAACTGTTTAATGTCACCATAGTCAATAAAATTAGTATCAGGTTTCTCATTTTCGTTTTACAGGTTCAAACATCATTTTTCAGTAATTTGTTTGGTATTAGAATAGGATAATAACTTCAAGTTGTATATTTTAAGTACAATTCAGTATTTCTGGTATTAAATTCACGTTTGTTGATTTATAACACCGCACTCAATGAATGTGAATCAAAAGAATGTGTTTTTAATCTATAATTTTTCAGCCAAAACCAATAACTCTGTTGAAGTTTTCAGGTTGCGGGTTGTAGCTGTGACTTTGAGTTTGTTTTCGAAGAATGTGTTGGTGAGTTTGGTTTTGCCATAACCTGTAGGGCAGTAGAGGTAGATTATTTTGTTCGAGAATCCAAATTCGTCAGGCAGGTAAGTCTCATGTTGTATTTTGTGGTAAAGCATTTTATCCGGTATTTCGGACAAAAAAGTAAGGTGCATAAATGCCATGTCTTTTGTTTCATCTGCCAGAAAAGGATTGTTTATCAATGCCTCTTTCAGCTCGCCGATAGTAAGTACAAGCACCGGAACTTTGCACCCGAAAGTTTCAATAATCTTATTTGCAATCATTCTCTCCAAAGATTTGATGTTGGATTCTTCTGCTCGAAAGATGACATTTCCGCTTTGGATATAACTTAGAATGTCGGTAAAACCAAGTGTTGTGTACATCTGTCGTAGTGCGTCCATTTTTATCTGGTTATTTCCACCTACGTTAATGCCGCGCAATATAGAAATGTATACATTCATGCTATTTTTATGTAGATAAATGAGAAAATAAGAAAATAAGAATTAGCAATTATGGATAATTACATGCTTGTTAAACTGGCTAACAGTCAAAACAAAAAAACAGAAAAATATGTTTTGCCTTAATTAATAAATTTATTATTGAGTAGCTTCAAAATCACGTATATTAATTTATTTAAAGTTGTAAATTTGAATTGAAAATAAATAAACACTATTTTTTAGAAAGATTTTAGCTTTTGCGTTAAAACAGTGCTGATTATTCGGGATTTTTTGCGACCTTTGTACCCCAAATACACTTATAAAAACTTGAATGAAGACAAACAATGAAAAATGGCAAGGAAATTCGAAAGGAAATTCGAATTCGGGTGCCGGCCGTGATGGTAAACCGTATGAGAAACGCGATGTGAAATCGATATTGAAAGGCTCACGCGGAGGAGCAAAATTTGGAAGTGATAAATCAACAGGTGATAATCACTCCACCGGATACTCAGATTCTAAAAGAAATGATTTCGGTCGCCCTTCGAATAATGGTGATAAAAAACCATATGAAAATCGTGAAAGTCGCCCTTCATTCGGAGAAAAACGATCATTCGAAATTCGAAACGATAAACCGGCTTATGGTGAACGTAAACCCTACGAAAACAGGGACGCAAATCGTCCTGCCTTTGGAGAAAAAAGATCATTTAGAAGTAGCGGTGGTGACGACAAACCGGCTTATGGCGATAGAAAACCTTATGAAAACAGAGAGAGCCGCCCATCAAATGGACCAAGAAAACCATGGGAAAACAGAGATAGCAAACCAGCTTATGGAGAACGTAAACCTTACGAAAAAAGAGAGGGGCGCCCATCATTTGGACAAAAAAAACCATGGGAAAACCGAGATAATAAGCCAGTTAGAAAACCATGGGAAGACCGGACAGACAGTAACGGTGAAAAAACATATGGTAGAAATTTAAACATACCGGAAGATGAATCTCGACCTGAAAAGTTAAGTTTTAAAAAACCAGGAGAGGGACAAAAATCAGAGTTTATTGAAACACGTTATGACAATAAAAAAGATGGCGTAGCATTTCGTAAACCAGCTCGTAGAAACGATGATAATTACGATCCGAACTCAAAATACAGTAATAAAAAGCAGCTTGAGTTTAAAAAGAATATAGTTGATTTAACTAAACCTATCCGATTAAATAAATTCTTGGCAAATGCCGGAATTTGTTCACGTCGTGAAGCAGATGAATATATACAAGCAGGTGTGATCTCGGTAAACGGACAAATCGTAACCGAAATGGGTGTAAAGGTGTTGCTTACAGATAAAGTAATGTTTCATGAGCAAACAGTTCGCTCAGAGCGTAAAGTCTATTTGCTGTTGAATAAACCAAAAGATTGTGTAACTACCTCGGAAGATACACACGATCGTTTAACAGTGCTTGATTTAGTGAAAAATGCATGTAGTGAGCGCATTTATCCTGTTGGTCGACTTGATAGAAATACGACAGGTGTTTTGCTTTTGACAAATGACGGTGATTTAGCTTCAAAACTCACTCATCCTAAGTATGAGAAGAAAAAAATCTATCATGTAACGTTGGACAAAGTGCTTGAAAAAGAAGATTATGAAACAATTATGGCAGGCGTTACTCTTGATGAAGATGTCATTCAGGTAGATGCATTGGAGTTTGTTAAGGAAGGCGATTTTAAACAAATTGGGATTGAAATTCATTCTGGTCAAAATCGTGTTGTTCGTCGTATTTTTGAAAAATTAGGATATAAAATAATTCGGTTAGACAGGGTTTTCTTTGCCGGTCTGACAAAAAAGAATCTTCCCCGTGGAAAATATCGTTTTCTGAGCGAACGCGAAGTAAGCATGTTGAAAATGGGTGCGCATGAATAGATAATTCATTCCTGAAATTCAATAAAAAAACTCCTCTGCTAAGGTTTGCAGAGGAGTTTTTTTATTGAAAGCATAAAACATTCATTTTCATTTTTTTGTTGTACAATTTTATCTTATAACTGCTTAACCAAATGAAAAAAATAGTAATTGCCGGAGGCACAGGGTTTATTGGAAGTTATCTTGCTGATAAGTTTAATAAAAGTGGTTACAAAGTTCTTACAGTTTCCAGAAATCCTGAATTTATAACATGGAAGCCTATCGATTTGCAGGAAGCTTTTGAAGGGGCGGAACTGATTATAAATCTTGCCGGAAAATCTATAAATTGCCGTTTAAATGAGGTAAATCGTAAAGAAATAATTGATTCGAGAATTAATACCACTATGTGGATTGGTAATGCTATATTAGCATGCAAAAACCCTCCAAAACTGTGGATTAATGCTAGTGCAGCAGGAATTTATAGGCCTTCATTGGAACATTCTATGACTGAAGATGAGAATGAGTTGGGCAATGATTTTTTGGCAGAAGTTGTGAAAAAATGGGAAAAAGTATTCTTTGAATTTAAAACGCCCGGCACCCGACAGATTGCGTTAAGAACTTCAGTAGTTTTAGGTAGAAATGGTGGTGCTTTACAACCTTTAATTTTGTTGGGCAAATTAGGATTAGCTGGTAAACAAGGCAAGGGTAATCAGATGTTCAGTTGGATTCATTTAGAAGATTATTTTAAAACTTTGCTTTTCCTTACCGAAAATGAATCGATAAATGGAATAATTAATTGCACTTCGCCCGATCCGGTTTCCAACACGTTGCTTATGGAAGCGCTCCGCAAAATGCTTCATGTTCCTTTTGGCATTCCAGCTCCCGAATTTGCTATTAAATTAGGAACAAAGTTAATAGGTATTGATTCAGGTCTTATACTAAATAGTTCATTTATTTCCCCAAAACGACTTTTGGATAATGGGTTTAAATTTTCTTTTCCAAGTATAGAATTTGCACTCGATAATTTATTGAAATAAAAAAGAAGTCCCCGAAAAAAAATACTTTCGGGGACTTCTTTTTTAATCATTATGCGGTCTGCCATAGCCACCTTCATTTCCATCGTGGTGTGGATGATCTCCCGGAGGTCCGAAGCGATTAAAATCATGTTTGGCGGGATTGTTAGATCCGTTAAATTTATTGATTTTATACGTAAAACTTAATAGAAAGTATGTTGGTAATGTATTGTAAGTGTTGTATTGAATATAATTATCGCCAATTGACTGAATAATATTTTTTTGTTGGTGAAGTATATCGACAACTTTCAGTGCTACTACACCAAGGCTATTAAATACGGTTTTATCAATCGATGCATTCCAAATTAATTGGTTTTGAGAAGTGGCAGAATATCCTTGCTGCGTTGTATAATTTATATCACTTCCAATTCCAATATTATAGGGTAAATGCAGCATGATATTTCCACCTCCACTCCAATCTTTTGTAATGGATACGGTAGGATTAAGATTATTCAAGGTATTGGAATACTTTAAACTACCACGAAGTCCAATCTCTATAAGGTCATTGGTGAAGGTTAATGAAAGCATTTCACCGGCATTGTATCTGTGAGTACTACTTAAATTGCCGAGTGGAATAGTGTCAGAGTTTAATTTATTGGCATTTAATCCCCGTGACGAATAACCGTAAACCTGATTAAGTCCGAATGAAGTGTTTGTATTGAAATGTAATCTTTTTTGAATCAATGGGATATTGAACATTAAATTTCCGAAAAGGCTGTAAGGGTCTTTCTCTGAATTCACAGTTTGGCTGTATTGCTTTCCGGCAGTGTCGTAGATACTGTTTGCAACTAACGCGTTTCTGGTTGTTTGGGCGGTAAGAAAAGCATTAACGGAGGCAAAAGTACTATCGTTAAAAGATGAAAACATCAATCGTAAATTATTGTTGAAATCAGGATTCAAAGCGGGATTTCCGATGGTCACATTCATAGGGTTTGAATTGTTTTTTACGGGTTGCAACTGGCTTATACTCGGTTGGTCAGTTTGTCCACGATAATCCAAACGCACGAATTTCCTCTTCCCAAATTTATATTGCAAGCGTGCGGTAGGCGAAAAATTTACAACCTCATTGCTTACATCATATTTAGTACCGTTTATATAATCCGTGTTACTATAGGTTTGTGAAGGTTCGCCTTTCATTCCCAGCATTATATTAAAATCTTTATCCACATACCTGTAGTTCAATTCAAAAGTTTCGCGGTAAAAGTTATTTGCAAAATTATTACTGTAAATTGAATCCAGTTTTGTGTAATTCCCTGCTAAATCTTTATTATATTGATTTTTATCAGAAGTATTATTTGAAGTCATAACTGTAACTTCGGCCTGCAAAAGATTCTTTATATTCCAAAGCGGTTCCACGTACGACATTCTTAAACTGGCACTATAGCCGTTGGAATGATTCAGTGTATGCTGGTCAACTATAGTCGAATCAATTGGAATAATGTTTTTTGAATAGTTATAACTTCCGTTGTCGTTTTGCGAAACAGAGGTTTGTAGATTTGCCGTCAAAGTTCTGCCTTTTTTTGACTTGAACTTGTGGTTGAACATTACGCCCAGTGAGCCTACAAGCGAAGTTCCGTTCCCTATATTTGAAGTGTTTCCCCAACTGGTTCTTGCACTGTCTGTAAGATTTGTATATTTATTCTGGCTATCCGAAAACGACCTGTTATAATTGATATTTGGTTGAAATAAAAAAGTATTAAGCGTATCAGGCTTCCATTCTATTTCTGCACGCATATTAGCCGAATAATTTTCGTTATGTACTGTCGATGCAGATTTGTTAATGTATGTTGAATCAACCAAATAACTTTGTTTGTTGGAGTTATTCACTGTTTCGTTGAACGTGTGGTTGAATGACGCGTAACCACCGGCTTTCAGGTTAGGATTGATAATCGAGTTATCATTGTAGCCAATATTCTGTGAAGTTGTAATACCGCTGTTGTTAGCAAAAGCACCGCGCCCTCTGCCACTTCGGGTAGTGTTTGCGTTGTTTCCGCCGGCGGTCAGCGATGATTGATTATCACCATCCATAGTGTTTAAAAACATGTTCCCATCGTACCGTACATCGTTATTCAAATCCAGTCCGGCTCCACCCATTATGTTTCCAAACGTTCCTTTTCTGCGGTTTGGTTTGAATGTAAGGTTAATAATATGCTCTGTATCATTGTCCTCAAAACCTGTGAGTTGAGCCATATCCGATTTCTGGTCGTATACCTGAACCTTATCAACAACCTCAGCAGGGATGTTTTTGGTGGCCATTTCTACATCATCGTCAAAGAACTTTTTGCCATTTACGCGGACTTTTGTTATTGCCTGACCATTTACCGTAATTTTTCCATCAGTGCTAATTTCTACACCGGGCATTTTTTTTAATAAGTCTTCTACCACTGCATTTTGACTGGTTTTAAAGGCTGTTGCATTAAATTCTGTTGTATCGCCTTTAACCATCAATTGGGCTGCATTACCGGTTACTTTTACTTCGCCCAGCATGTGGGAATTTTCCTTGAGCTGGATATTTTTCAACATTAAATCTTTATTTTCAACAGTCAAATTTTGACGGTAGTTGTAATAACCAACCATGCTGACAACTAAAATATAGTTTCCTGGTTTTACTTTATTCAACTTAAAACTACCTTGTAAATCGGTTTGGCAACCTTGTACGAATGTAGAATCGGGATAATGTAAAAGCCTTACAGCTCCCAATTCAATAGGAAGATCGTTCTTGTTATCGAAAACCTTAGCCTGGATACTACTTTGCGCCAAACCGGATAAACTGAAAGAAAGGGAAATGATTACAGTTAGAAAAAATTGTTTCATAAAAGAGACATCTAAATATTAATAAAACCTTAAACTAATACAAAGTTACTGCCTGCACAATAAAAAAAAAATCGCAAGATTGTGAGTTTCAATCTTGCGACGATGCAATAACGGAACTTTAAGCAGTTAGACGATTTCAAATCTAAAAGGTTTAAAGTAAATTAATAATTAGAATACTTATTTTATCAATGTTGGAGGTTTAATTATCTATTCTTTGAAATTTAGTTTTCTGAATTAAGAGGCTTTCCGTTTAATATTACGTTTTTAATACTGACTTTACCAATATATTTTAGGTAGTTCTTTTCCTTAACACCCGAGAATACACAATTTTCAACATTAATATTCTCTACGCAAGTCTGACCTTTTATGCCTTCAAGCCAAATGGCGAAATCTGATTTATTTGAGGTTACATTTGATAGATATACATTTTTAATCGTGGGTGGAAATTTACCCTCGCCTTCGGTATTGATGTGGTAGCTGCTGTTAATTGACAAAATTGCATCCCTTACTTCACCAACCAAAATATTGCGAACATAAACGCCATCGGTAATTCCACCCCGACTGTTATTCGATTTAATCAGTATTGCCCTGTCCAGTTCCGGACTGCTCATCTTGCAATTTTCGACAAATATATTTTTACAACCTCCCGATATTTCACTACCCATTGAAACTCCTCCATGTCCTTTTTGCATCAGGCAATTCCGTATTATTACATTTTCGATGGGTGTATTTTCTCTTCGTCCATCAAAGTCACGACCGGATTTTAAGGCAATACAATCGTCGCCCGTGTTGAATGTGCAGTTTTCAATCAATACATTTTTGCACGATTCGGGGTCACAACCGTCGTTATTCGGACCTTCACTATTTACAGTTACTCCGCGCACAATTACGTTTTCCGAAAGCAACGGATGCAGTACCCAAAACGGAGAATTTTTAATGGTGAAATCTTCCAGTTTTACGTTTTTGCAATGAATAAAATTGATAAACTGTGGACGTAAATAATACCCTTCGCCCATTTTACGTTTTTCCACCGGGTATTGTGTGTCATTATATCTTTTCAGCCGTGGGCGGCAGTTTCGGTCTAATTGGCTTGGTGTGCCTTTTATCCAGCCCATTTTGGCAATTCCTTTCCATGGCCACCAATTTTCGGTACTTCCTTGTCCATCCAACGTTCCTTTGCCTGTAACTGCAATATTTGTCTGGCCATTGGCATAAATCAACGGACTATAATTGTAACAATCGTCACCTTCCCAACGTGTACGAACCAAGGGTAAATAGTCTTTTGGGTCGGTACTGAACATTAAAACAGCACTGGCGTCAATATGCAATTCCACATTGCTTTTCAGATGAATTGCACCGGTGAGGAATTTGCCATTGGTAACCAAAACCCTGCCTCCACCGTCGTTACTGCATTTAGCGATAGCAGCATTTATGGCAGCTGTATTTTTTGTTTTACCATTGCCCACAGCACCAAAATCAACAATATTGTATACTTTGGCGGGGAAAGTCGGTTCAACCAGATTTTTGATTATTGTTGCGGCTTCGTCCCAGGCAGCATTATTTTCAGTGTTTTGGCATGTTCCCTTTATACAAAAGGCTACTAGAAATAATGTCAGGAGCTTAATTGATAATTTCATACTTTTTTTATTAAAATGGTTTATATCAGATTTGATTCATTCAGAATTTGACGGTGCAAATATAAAGCCCTGCAAAAATTACGATGTGGATTTATTTACATAAAATGTGGATATTCTGGAAATGAAATGAATTTAGCCTGAAAATGAATCGGATTTACCAAAAAAAATCACGGGATGTCTTCAAGCCATCCCGTGATTAATAAATATAGTGTGAAATCAACGATTTATTACATCGACCAAAGTTCAGCTTTCATATCCGTTTCGTCGGACCAACGCTGTTGCAGGGTTGTAATTTCATCAATAATGGCTGCCGGTAACGGTTGTATGTGTTTTGAGAACTTCAAAAACTCAGTCAGATTCTCAGCGTGGGAAGTTGAACCTACGGTAGCCCTGATATTGTCAAAACTAAAAGCAAAACGCATACAGAAATCTGTCCAGTTTTCTACTCCCGAGCGTTCAAAAACCGGAGCCACTTCTACTGCCCTGTGTTGCAGATATTCTTTCCACGCGGCACCGGGCACGTCGCGTAAGCGATGAACCGGACCGCCTGCCACGGTACGAAGCGCAATTTGTGGCTCGTTCCGTTCATTCAATAACTCCCAAAGTTCATTGCTTACAAAACGTTGCAGCGGATTTAAATAATAAATATAACCATCCACAATGCCGGTTGGGTAATTACCTTTCAAGGCGTTGAGGGCAGTAATTGATGTCCAAGGAAAAACTTCCAGCACAAAGCGGTTCACCAATCCTTCTGCTTTTATTTTTAGAAATTCATGGTAACATTCGCCACCGTTGGCAAAATCATGTGCCAATGCACCGGTTCCGAGGCAAAGTTGACCTATCTCCATATTTTCGAGTCCCAGTGGTTCCAGATTTTTTTGAATGTCATTGCGCAACTCGCCAATGGAGTCGCCGCCAATTTTAATAATCAGTTTCGTAACTTTTGCGCGGTCTTCATCAAAAGCCACCCGCAATACCCGAAGTGCATCGTTATACTGGTTACTGGTATGAAACCAAACGCCTGAATCCATAGCCACATGAGCCATTTTTACGCGGTCGGCAAACGGGATGCGGTCATCGCCCAGCCGTGTGGTGCCATAAATGTAGGGAGGTAAATCAGTAAGAAGTGTTGAGTTAGTTGTTGGTTTCATTCGATTGGTTATTATTCTGAACTGCAAATATAGATATAATTGAAGATTGATAACGTGTTTTTTTAATTTTAATTAGGGAGCTTCACTCGATTTCAAAGTTGATATTTTATTGTATAAACATTTAATAAGACAAAATTTATAAAACTATTGCATGTGTAAAAATTTTATTTTAGTTTTGTATTTACAAATTTCAATACGCAATATAATAGGTGATTATAAGCATACTTAAAAATAAATTAAACCCATACGTAATAAATTATTCTCAAAAAACGACCTGTAAACAGCCTTAATGGCTAAAATATATCAAGAAATTTACAATTTAAATTTAAAAAACTATGTCACAAGAAAATCAAATTTCAACAACGATACCTGCCGAGACCTTGGCTGATATCCTTGCCAAAGTGAACGTATTAAATGAATCTTTGGCTAATTACTTACTTTTTAATCTCACGCCAACCGACCGATTGGAACTTAGCAAGATGGGAGATAAAACCATTGCATTTGTTCAGAAAGCGTTGGAGTATGGTGAAACTAATCCTACTTTAGTACCGGGTTATCTGGATATTCCGGAGGCTAAAAAAGATTTAGCACTTTCGCAGGATTTAAATAGTGTATTAAAACAAGTATCAACGCTTCAACGCGCCATCGAAGACACTATGATGGTAGCAGGTAGCGAAGCATATAACGCAGCACTTGTGTTTTACAACTCAGTGAAAGGCGCTAGCCGCGTAAATGTGCCGGGCTCCGAAGCAGTGTATAACGATTTACGACAACGCTTTGCGGTGAAACCCCAAAAAGCGGTAACAAAATAGAACCTGAGAAGGCAGTTTACAGGTAAAAACCAGCGCTATTCCTTTTCGGGGGAGTGGCGTTTTTCTGTTGAAAAAAAGCTGCTAGTGAGGGGGTGACTTCAAATCACCCCTCACTTATTACTCTAAAACATCCACTATCCAATCTTTTAAATCCGGTGTCGCATGTTTAAGAGGGTGTAACCTATCTTTAAGAGAATATATCGGATGTCTTGGAGCGTGTATCCTATCTAAAAGATACGACGCCGGATGTTTTACAGGGTATATCTTATGTTTTAGAGCCTATTTCGGATGTTTTAGAGCCTATGACCTCCTAAAAGATAGGATGGGGGATGTTTTAGAGGGTTTCAACCCTTCGCCCTTCGGGCACTTCCCTTAAAAAGGGAAGAACATCTGATAGCCGCAAGCTTGTGCAAAATAGAATCGGCAGTTTGTAAGGTGGTGGTTACTTTTCTCATCGATAGTATCGAATCTTGAACTTCTCGAATGTCCCCTATCAAGGGGACGAGCGCAGCGGAGGGGTATGGGAATTTGAATATGAAAAAACTTCCCGATACTATTTTCTTATCTCCCGCTGTTTTTTTTATGAAATTATTTAGAGTATCTTTGTGGCATTAAAACAAATGGATGTTTAGTTCTTCAATTAAATCGGATTTGGTGCTGTAAACAGTTTGTATCACTTGTACAGATTGTCCTTTCGTTAGTTCTCGGATAAGTTCTTTTCCGAGGAAAATTTCCTATTATATAAACTTTAGTTTGCATACAATGTTGAAGACATTGATATGTTTTTGCGTGTACGTATGCTATAATACATTAAAACAATGAATAACGAAAATAAAACCATTCACGAATTTGATTTAAATATTATTTATGATTATTTTTCAAACACAGAACGGCAAGGTCCCGGAAGTCCTGATTTAACGCTCAAGGCATTAAGTTTTATAAATGGTCTTTCCCAGCAATCCAGAATTGCTGATATTGGCTGCGGAACTGGTGGACAGACAATGGTGCTGGCTCAAAATACGCCAAGTAAAATTATCGGTGTAGAATTGTGGCCGGATTTTATCGATCATCTGACTGAAAATGCCAAAAATAAAAATTTTCAACACAGAGTAACGGGTGTTGTGGGTAATATGGAAAATCTTCCGTTTGACAAAGAAGAACTTGATTTGATTTGGTGTGAGGGTGCGATTTATAATATCGGATTTGAACGCGGATTAAAAGAGTGGCGGAAATTCTTAAAACAAGGCGGTTATATCGCAATGACAGAAAACACTTGGTTTACTTCAGAACGACCTGACGAAATCAGGAATTTTTGGCAAAATGCTTATCCGGAGATTGATACAATTTCGAACAAGGTAGCTCAAATGGAAAATGCAGGTTATCTTCCTATAGCTACTTTTGTTGTGCCAGAGGTGACTTGGACAGATTATTATACAGCACAGGCATCGCGACAAGAATCTTTTTTGAGAAAATATGCGGGTAACAAAACTGCGGAAGAATTTATTGGCTACCAGCGGTATGAAGCTCAGTTATACGATAAGTATAAAGAGTACTACGGTTATGTGTTCTATATTGGAAAGAAAATGTAAGGTATAATCCCTTTCGATTTCAATTCACAAAAAAACTCCCCGATACGCATCAGCATATCGGGGAGTTTCTATCTTAAGCCCCTTTAGGGGTTTGGGGTCATTATTTAGCCATTTCCACAGCTACAGCTACTTGTACAGTAGCTCCAACCATTGGGTTGTTACCCATACCAAGGAATCCCATCATTTCCACGTGAGCTGGAACGGATGAAGAGCCAGCGAACTGAGCATCACCGTGCATACGTCCCATCGTATCGGTCATACCGTACGAAGCAGGACCGGCACCCATGTTATCAGGGTGAAGCGTACGGCCGGTACCACCACCTGAAGCAACTGAGAAGTATTTACGTCCGTTTTCGATACATTCTTTTTTGTATGTACCGGCTACAGGGTGTTGGAAACGTGTTGGGTTAGTTGAGTTACCGGTAATCGATACGTCAACACCTTCGGCACGCATAATGGCTACACCTTCGCGAACGTCGTCAGCACCATAACATTTTACAGCAGCACGTGGACCGTCTGAATATGCTTTGGTACGAACCACTTTCAATTCGCTTGTATAGTAATCAAATTCTGTTTGAACATAGGTAAATCCGTTGATACGGGAAATAATCATAGCGGCATCTTTACCTAATCCATTCAGGATAACGCGTAAAGGTTCGTTACGAACTTTGTTAGCCGATAAAGCGATACCAATGGCACCTTCGGCAGCAGCAAACGATTCGTGTCCGGCAAGGAATGCAAAACATTTAGTTTCGTTGCGAAGCAACATGGCAGCCAGGTTACCGTGACCAAGACCTACTTTGCGGTCTTCGGCTACAGAACCGGGGATACAGAATGCCTGCAAACCGATACCGATAGCTTCGGCAGCGTCAGCCGCTGTAGTGCAACCTTTTTTGATGGCAATAGCTGTTCCTACCACGTAAGCCCATTTTGCGTTTTCGAATGCTATATTTTGGATAGATTCACAAATTTTGTAAGGGTCGATGCCTTTAGCGTCACAAATTGCTTTGGCTTCGTCGATATCTTTGATACCGTATGTATTAAGTGCCGCGTTAACCTTATCGATACGACGGTCATAACTTTCAAATAGTGGCATATTTTTTTAATTTGAAGATAAGTTAATTGGGAAATTAGTTAATTGATTGTTAACTGTCAACTAATAACTGTCAACTGTCAACTGTCAACTGATTTGACTACTCGTGACGAGGATCGATATATTTCGCAGCGTTGTCGAAACGACCGTATTTGCTGGTCGATTTTTTCAATGCTTCGTTTGCATCAACTCCTTTTTTGATTAAGTCCAACATTGGACCTACACGTACGAATTCGTATCCGCAAGCTTCACCGTCTTCGTCTAATGCCATACGGCTGATATAACCTTCAGCCAACTCCAGGTAACGAACACCTTTTACTTTTGTACCAAATGTAGTACCTACTTGCGAGCGCAAACCTTTGCCCAAATCTTCCAAACCTGCACCAATTGGCAAACCACCTTCAGAGAAAGCAGATTGTGTACGTCCGTACACGATTTGAAGGAATAATTCACGCATTGCCACATTGATAGCGTCACACACTAAGTCGGTGTTCAACGCTTCCAGAATAGTTTTTCCCGGAAGGATTTCAGCAGCCATTGCAGCTGAGTGAGTCATACCCGAGCAACCGATTGTTTCAACCAAAGCTTCTTCGATAATACCTTCTTTCACGTTCAATGTCAGTTTACATGCACCTTGTTGTGGAGCACACCAACCCACACCGTGAGTCAAACCTGAAATGTCTTTTATTTCTTTCGATTTTACCCATTTACCTTCTTCTGGTATGGGTGCAGGACCGTGGTTAGGGCCTTTTTTTACAACACACATGTGTTCTACTTCGTGCGAATAAATCATACTTTTCTTGTTTAATTTAATATAATGTTAGTATAGAAAATGCTTTGCTTGAATTTTAGCGCAAAAGTACGTTTTTTTTACGGTTTATCAATTAAAATGATAGGATAATGCATTGATAATTTTGAACAAATTACGCTATATTTTGTTAAGAATATGAATGATTTATAAAGGCGTTTTCGTAATTCTGTTCAAAAATAAAAACATGCTCAATTTTTACCGAATAAATAGCGTTACAGATCCTTTTTTTGCGAATTTATATAACCTGTACGCAATTGCTTTTGCACCCGCCGAGCGTAGGAGTTGGGCAGGACTGGAGTATGAATTAAATTATGAGAAACGTTTTTTTTCTCAGGCATTAATTCAAAACGAGAAATTTGTAGGTTTTCTAAATTACTGGACTTTTGATAGGTTTTATTATATCGAGCATTTGGCAGTTATTTCGTCAATGCGAGGTAAAAAGATTGGAAGTGAAGCTATCGAAATCTTAAAATCACAAACAAAATTACCCATAGTCTTTGAAGTGGAAATGCCAAACGATCCAACTTCGATTCTCCGTATTCAGTTTTATGAAAAACTTGGATTTACAGTTTTATCGCATAATTATGCCCAACCACCATACGAAGGCGATGGATTTTTTATTCCTATGCAACTTATGACTAATGATGTTCACTTTGCAACTACCCATTTTGAGTTGATTAAAGAAACTCTTTATAACAAAGTATACCATTATGAGCTGGAAAGTGAAAGGGAAGAAATTTAATTGCTTATGAATTTCCACGCCAACAACGCCATTCCACCCATTCCGGTTTCCAATGCTTTTTCATCCATACGAAAGGTAGAACTGTGTAATCCGCCTGTAGTGGCATTTGTTTCTCCTTTTATTCCGAAACGGAAAAAACTACAAGGATATTTCTGAGTGAAAAATCCAAAATCTTCGGAAGTCATACGCATTTCCAATGTTTTGATATTTTCTTCGCCCAACCATTCAGCAGCAAAACTTCGGGCTTTTGAAGTAACATTTGTATCATTTATCACACAGGGGTAACCATCGGGAATGTCTATTTCGGCGGTACAACCATAAGCCGCGCAGGTTTCGTTGATAATGCGGCGAATGTGATTTTTTGCTTCAGCACGCCATTCTTCATTTACAGTGCGAAATGTTCCTGAAAGCTGAACTTCATGAGGAATAACGTTTGTTGCTCCATCGGCAATGAATTTACCAAAAGTCAGCACCATTGGGATTAAAGGATGACATAGCCGACTCCGGATTTGTTGAAGCGAAACAATGGTTTGAGATGCAGCCAAAACGGTGTCATTTATCAAGTGTGGTAACGCACCATGACCACCTTTTCCGTGAATTTTAATATGAACCTCGTCGGCCGAGGCCATAATCATGCCAGAAAGAAAACCCATTGTTCCTGTTGGATAATCCACTGAGACATGTTGTGCAAGAATAATTTCAGGTTTACATTCATTAAATAAACCATCTTCGAGCATCAGTCGTGCTCCGCCGGGTGCTTTTTCTTCGCCTGGTTGAAAAATCAACAATATTGTTCCTTCAAATTCGTTTTTAAGTTGTTGTAAAATGCTTGCAGCCCCAAGTAAACAAGCCGTATGAGCATCATGTCCACAAGCATGCATTACATTTTTATTTTTCGATTTCCACGGAATATCAACTTCTTCGCAAACCGGTAAAGCATCCATATCTGCACGAAGGGCAATTATTTTTTTTGCAGGGTTTTTTCCTTCTATTTTTCCTAAAATTCCCGTTCCTCCAATTCCCGAACGAAATGAAATGCCCATTTTGGTTAACTCGTTTTGGACAAACACAGCTGTTTCAAATTCATGAAATGACAGTTCGGGATGGGCATGTAAATGATGATAATAGTCTACCACACGTTTATTATTATCCGAAATAAGCTTTTGAAAATATGTATTCATAGTTTTATTTTCTTGAAAGAACAAAGGTAATTGTTTTTCAATGCACTTTCAACGAATAAATAAATAACAGGGCATTTTGATTTGGTTTTCAGCATAGGACTTTGAAAGTATACTATAAATTTGGTGTTTAACTAAATTTAAATAGATAATTTAATAATTTCGGAATTATGAGCGACATTTTTTATATTTTTGCACGTCTCAATGGTATGAGATTTGTTTATCAATTAATAAAATAATTTTGTCAAAATGAAAAAGTATAGTTTTTTACTGTTATGTTTCGTGCTCCCAGTGGTAGCAATGGCTCAAAAACCGGTTATTAGTTTTGATGTGAAAACTCATGATTTTGGTAAAATAAATGAAAAAGATGGCAAGGCTACTTTTGTTTTTGAATTTACTAACCATGGAGATGCTCCTTTAGTTATAAGTAGAGTGCAAGCTTCGTGCGGTTGTACTACGCCTACTTGGACAAAAGAACCTGTAGAGGCAGATAAAAAAGGTTTAATTACTGTTACTTACAATACGGCTGGCAGACCTGGAATGTTTACTAAAACAATTACAGTTTATACCAATGGTACTCAGGAGCAGGTTGTATTGATAATTAAAGGTGAAGTTATTCCTATCCCAAAGCAACCGGAAACTACAATTACAAAGGTTTCAAAGCCTTCTTGAACTATATAAAAAAAATGAAACTCACCAATTAATAAAAAAAATTATGAAGAAGTATAGTTTGCTACTAGTATGCCTTGCGTTTACTTTAGTAGCCATGTCTCAAAAAGCAGTTATTAGTTTTAACGAAAAAACCCACGATTTCGGAAAGGTAAAAGAAGAAGACGGTAAAATTACGTATGTTTTTAATTTTGAAAACAAGGGTAATGGTCCTTTAGTTGTAAATAGAGTTCAAGCATCTTGTGGTTGCACAACTCCAACATGGACCAAAGAACCTGTTGAACCGGGTAAAAAAGGTTCAATCACGGTTACTTATAATCCTGCTGGACGTCCGGGAGCGTTTACCAAAACAATTACTGTTTACAGCAATGCCTCTGACGAACAGGTAACAATGACAATTCACGGTGAAGTAATTCCAAAACAATCAGGAGACAATTCTTCATTCTCAATAAATATGGGTGGACTTTTAATGAGATCCAAAGTAATACAAATGAATAATGTAGAAAAAGGTAGGACTCAAACTCGTATATTGGATGTTCAAAATGCATCTAAAAGCATGCTGAAACCAACCTTCGAAAATATGCCCTCTTATCTGACTGCTACTGTTTTTCCTGAAACGTTGAAACCAAACGAAGAAGGTAAAATTACTTTTACTTTCAACTCTAAAAGTTGTGCCCAGTGGGGTCCAATTACAGATGATATTTACTTGGTGGTGAATGGTGTAAAAAAATACTCAGATGATTTTAAAGTTATTGTAGTTAGTAATATTGTTGAGGATTTTAGCAAACTAACATTGGATCAAAAACGAAATTCACCTATTCTTGAAATACCCATCAGAGATATTAACCTGGGAGCGGTTAAGGCCGGCACAAAAAAGGTTGGTAAAATGAAGGTGCTTAATAAAGGTCAAAATACACTCGAAATACGCCGGATAATAAATAACAACAAAGAATTAAGCGTTCGGGCATTAAAAAACAGTATCGCTGGAGGCAAAACATCCGAAATCATAGTTACATTAGATTCAAAAAACTTATCGGTTGGAGATTATAAAAAGTCATTTACTATCCAAACTAATGATCCTGAAAATAGTTTTATGTTTTTGGTTGTAAGTTGGAGAGTGCAATAATAAAAATACAATTTAAATAGATTTTTTTTATACAAAAGCCAGGATTTTATTGTAACTTCTTGGCTTTTGTTTTCTACCTACTATCTATAACAAAAATTCCACTTATGCATCATTCAAAAAACGATCATCCGGAAAATGATCCTGCATACAAAGGACTTAGCGTGAATCAGGGTGTCAATAATGCCCCTATGGTAAATCCTTACGGGCAAAAAAAACTCAAACGTAAAAACTATAATGCCTCCGAATTTATAAAAGGAATTTTGGCAGGAGATATTTCAATCTTAAGTCAGGCAGTAACATTGGTTGAAAGTTCCCTCCCAGAACATCAATTAATAGCTCAGGAAGTAATAGAGAAATGTTTACCTTATGCCGGTAATTCTATCCGTTTAGGCATTACCGGAGTTCCGGGAGCAGGAAAGAGTACATTTATCGAAGCGTTGGGAATTTCCCTCGTTCGAAGTGGTCGCAAATTGGCTGTACTTGCTATCGACCCAAGTAGCGAACGATCAAAAGGAAGCATTTTGGGTGATAAAACCCGTATGGAAGAACTTTCGGTTGCTAAAAATGCTTTTATTCGCCCCTCGCCCTCGGCAGGGTCTTTAGGTGGTGTTGCACGCAAAACCCGTGAAAGTATAATACTTTGCGAAGCTGCCGGTTTTGATACTATTTTTGTAGAGACAGTAGGTGTTGGACAATCCGAAATCTCGGTTCATTCCATGGTCGATTTTTTTCTGCTAATTCAATTATCTGGTGCCGGGGACGAATTGCAGGGTATAAAACGTGGTATTATGGAAATGGCTGATGGTATAGCCATTAATAAATGTGATGGAACAAATATTGAAAAAGCCCGGGTAGCAAAGGCGCAATATCAAAATGCACTTCATTTATTTCCTCCTCACGAATCAGGATGGTCACCGGAAGCAATTACCTGCTCATCGGTAGAATTAAATGGAATTACCGAAGTGTGGAACATGGTTGAGGGTTATATTAGGTTTGTAAAGGCAAACAATTATTTTGAGATTAAACGAAATGCTCAATCGAAATACTGGATGTATGAAACCATTAATGAGCAACTTAAAGCTAATTTTTACCAAAATAAAGAAATACAAAACTTGCTGATTGTTAGTGAAAATAAAGTTTTATCTAACGAATTGAGTTCCTTTATTGCAGCTAAAAATTTGTTGGATAAATATTTTGGAGGAATGGCTAAATAATTCTTAATTTATAATTCATAATTCATAATTCATAATTCATAATTTTGTCATTTATCATCCATGGAGCTAAACATAATACATCATCAGTCATGTCTCGAAGGCTTAAAACTGCTTCCTGATGAATGTGTAGATTTAATTTTCACGGATCCCCCATATTTCCAATATCGGGCTCAAAATGTACAGGGATTAAAGAATCATAAAGATGTTGTTACCGAATTTGACTTTGATGATTTTAAAACGGAAGAAGAATATTTACAATTTTTAGAAGCGGTTTTAATAGAATGCTTTCGTGTATGTAAATCGGGTGCAAGTGGCTACTTATGGTGCGGAGACGATTTCGTTTCTTTTCTTAATCGAATTGTTGAACATGTTGGATTTCAGTTTAGAAAAACAATTCATTGGCATAAGACAAACCCATTTCCAGCTATTTACACACGCAAAATGTATGCTAACAGTATGGAAATGCTGATTCATTTTTCAAAAGGCACACCAAAGACATGGAATAATAAGCCAGTGAATGACATGCATAATTTTATCCAATCGCCTATTTGTATGGGTAAGGAACGAACTAAACATAAAACTCAAAAACCGCTTAAAGTTTGTTTGCCTTTTATTGAAATTAGCAGTAACGAAAATGATTTGGTACTCGATCCGTTTATGGGCTCAGGAAGTACAGCTGTGGCCTGTAAAATGCTGAATAGAAATTATATTGGATATGAATTGAATGAGGAGTTTTGCCAAATTGCAAACACAAGGTTGAACCAAACTCGCTGAAATTATTCGGAAATTAAAAGAGCCAAACTTCATAAGTTTGGCTCTTTTAATTTATTCTGGGTAAATAACTATCAACAAATTAATATCCCCATTTCAAGTAAATAGATCCCCAGGTAAATCCTGCACCAAAAGCTGTCAGAATAATATTGTCGCCTTTTTTGAATTTACTTTGTGCCTCCCATATTCCAAGTGGAATTGTAGCTGCTGAAGTATTTCCAAAATGATCAATATTTATAATCACTTTGTTATAATCAACACCTGTGCGTTGAACCACTGCATCTATAATGCGCAAATTAGCTTGATGTGGAATTAACCATGAAATATCATCTTTCGAGAGATTATTCTTTTCCATGATTTCAGCCGAAACTTCAGCCATATCAGTTACGGCGTGTTTAAACACATAAGCACCTTCCTGATAAGTGAAGTGTTGCTTCTTATCAATTGTTTCATGAGTCGTCGGCATAGCTGATCCACCAGCTTTGATGTGAAGGTGTTTCATTCCAACTCCGTCTGTACGCAAAATTGAATCCATTACACCAAAATTTTCAGTTGTAGGTTCAAGCATTACAACACCGGCACCATCTCCAAATAACGGAGCTGTAGTTCTATCAGTATAATCAGTAATTGCCGACATTTTATCAGCCCCAATAATTAATACTTTTTTGTATCGGCCTGTTTCTATAAAACTTGCACCGGTGGAAAGTGAAACAATAAAACCAGAACATGCAGCTTGTAAATCAAAAGCCAAGGAGTTTTTAATTCCGGCTCGTTCTGCTGCCATTGAGGCGCACGAAGGATAAATATGATCTGCAGTTGTTGTTCCACAAATAACTAAATCAATTTCTTCGGGTTTAGTTCCTGTTTTTGCGAACAAATCTTCAATAGCTTTAGCTGCCATAAATGAAGTCCCTGCATTTTCTCCCTTCAAAATACGACGTTCTTTAATACCAACGCGACTGGTTATCCATTCGTCGTTAGTGTCCATCATAGTACTAAGTTCTTCGTTATTGAGTATATAGTCGGGCACATAACCTCCTACACCTGTTATAACTGCTTTTATAGTAGACATATTTATATTTTTAGTACATAAAAAATCAAGCTCTAAATGGTCATTTAGAGCTCAATTTATTTTTTAAATATTTGGTAACAATAATTGACCGTATTAAAGAGCTGCCAACTTTTCTATTGCTAATTTTCCTCGGTAGTAGCCACATTCGCCACAAACAGTATGGTAAATGTGAGCAGCGCCGCAATTTGAACAGATTGCTAATGTTGGAGTTTCTGCTTTATAGTGCGTTCTTCTTTTTCTTGCCCGTTGTTTCGAAATTTTTCTCTTAGGATGTGCCATCTTAGTTGTTTGTTTAATTGTTTTCTGTTATATTTTGTAAACCGTCCCATCTCGGGTCTGTTTGAACTTCATCTGGTGTAAAGTCATCGTCATCATCAAAATCAGCTGAAGAATTATCTTCATCTTCAACATCATCTTTTTGACGGGTAATGTGTTTTTTTAGTTTGACAACCATTGTTTTATTACATTCTCCGGCTGCATGAACGTGTTTCATTGGAATGTTCAATACAATAAACTCGTATAAGAACCAAGCTATATTAATGGCTCCATCCGATTCCGGAACAATAACAACTTCATCTTCTTCGGCAAATTTATCTCCAAATTTGACCTGAAGTTTTTCTTTGTAATGAATAAGTTGTTCCATATCATCTAAACAACGATCACATGGAATAGTAATAGAACCATCGAGAAGGAATTGAAGTTCAAAAGTGCTCAACTTTTTTTGAACTGTGACTTTTGCTTTTATATTTCCTTTTTGTACTTCAGGGCTATCAATTTTTTTAAAATATGCGTCGTCAAGATCATATTCAATAACGCGTGTTTCGTTATTGATATCCTTTAATACTACATTATATAGCTCGAATTTTGACATATTTCACTTGAGATTTAAAACCGCGCAAAGGTACAAAAATATGTTCTATTACAAAATAGTTTCTTTTTTTATTTCTCAATATTATTCAAAATAGTGAATCAACGCTCAAAATATCAACGTTTTCAAACATTGGTTGAGCGTTGTTTAAGTACTTTTATTGTTTAGTATCAACTTTTAAAATGATACGAAAGACGGTTCCAATATTTAATTCCGATTGTTTTACAAATATTTTTCCCCCATGATACTCTTCTATAATTCTTTTTGCCAGTGAAAGTCCAAGTCCCCAACCTCTTTTTTTTGTTGTAAAACCCGGCGTGAAAATAACTTTGAATTTATTTTTATCAATACCTTTTCCGGTATCTTTTACATCGATAAAAACTTCATCGGTTTTAGGAATAATATTCAGATCAATATATCCGACACCATTCATTGCATCAATGGCATTTTTACAAAGATTCTCTATAACCCATTCAAAAAGTGGTACATTTAATTTGATAAACAGATGCTCTTCATTTGGGAAATGACAATTTATTGACACTTTTTGAGATGAACGATTGGTCATATAATGCACTGCATTGAGTAGAGTTTCATTCAGACTTACAATTTGCAAATCGGGTTTAGAACCTATTTTCGAAAAACGCTCGGCAATAATACGCAATCGATTAACATCTTTCTCCATTTCTCCAATTAATTCATCTTCCTGATGTCGCATTTTGAGTAAATCAACCCATGCTAATAATGAAGATATTGGAGTTCCCAACTGATGTGCTGTTTCTTTCGAAAGTCCAACCCAAACTTGATTTTGTTCGGCATTTTTAGTGCTGGAAAATGCAAAGTAAGCAACCAATAAAAAAATAAATATAACTCCGAATTGAACGTAGGGGAAATAATATAACTGTTTGAGAAACAATGAATCATCGTAATACAGATATTGTTTTGTATTATCAAATTTTAATTCTATGGGAGGTCTTTTTGCATTAAGTCTTGCAATTTCTTTTTTGTAGAATTCATCAAGATTGGTTTTAGGTTCATTGAAATTGCGGGCAAAAATAACTTGATTTTTAGCATCGGTATAAATTATAGGAATCGTGGTGTTTCCTTCAATTATTTTGATGATTAAATCTAAATTTGTATTTTCATCTGCCAAATTAGATTGACGCACAGCTTCAGCCCAAATTTCAACTTTTTTCCTTTCTTCGATTGCTAGTGACTTAGCTAAACGATTTGTAAATAAAGTGGAAATCAGTACAATAGCAATAGCTACAAGTATAAATATCAGTTTTAAACGTTGTGATATTTCGTATAATTTATTGATATTAAGCATACTGCTAAGCGAAATTTTGTGCGAATTATTTATTTTTTTGTTGAAACGTCAAATGTACTAAAAAAGTATGAAATTGAATTCAATTTTTCATCTGCTCAATTTATAGTATCTTTGCAAAAATAAACTGAACAATAATCTTATTTAGATTGCTGTTTACTGCTAATTGAAAACAAACAAATCATGCACAAATCGGGTTTTGTAAATATTGTAGGTAATCCCAATGTAGGTAAATCTACTTTGATGAATGCTTTAGTTGGAGAGAGAATTTCAATCATCACATCTAAAGCTCAGACTACCCGCCATCGAATAATGGGGATTGTGAACGGAGATGATTTTCAAATAGTCTATTCAGATACTCCCGGTGTTTTGAAACCCAATTATCGGCTCCAGGAGTCCATGCTTAACTTTTCGCGCTCTGCATTAACCGATGCTGACGTGTTGCTGTATGTTACTGATGTGTACGACTCATACGAAAAAAATGAAGATTTTATCGAAAAAGTTAAACTCAACCCTGCACCACTTTTGCTTATTATTAATAAAATAGATTTAATCGATGAAGAAAAGTTGATTGCTTTAGTTGAAAAATGGAAAGGTTTATTGCCTCGTGCTGAGATTTATCCTGTTTCGGCTTTAGAAAAATTCAATATTGATACGTTGTTCAATAAAATTAAAGAACTTTTGCCCGATTCACCCGCTTTTTTTGATAAAGATCAACTTACTGACAAACCGGCCAGGTTTTTCGTTACAGAGATTATTCGTGAAAAAATTCTAATGAATTACGAAAAGGAAATTCCTTATTCTGTCGAAGTTGAAGTAGAACAGTTTCAGGAAGATGATCGATTAATTCGAATCAATGCTGTAATATACGCCGAACGTGACTCACAGAAAGGTATTTTGATTGGACATGGAGGAAAATCTTTAAAGAAAGTGGGAACTGAAGCCCGTAAAGACATGGAAGTTTTTTTTGATAAGAAGGTCTTTTTAGAATTATTTGTTAAGGTAGAAAAAGATTGGCGTAATAAGGATTTAAAATTAAAAGGTTTTGGATATAATTTGGACTAATTTTTTTATTAAGCGAACTAAAATTTTGATAAATTGTTTATCATTTTATGGGATTTGCAACTAATTCTCTATTATACAGGTTAAAATCAAGTGATTATTTTACTTCAATATATTTCAATAATTTATTTGTAAACAATTTTAAAACATTAGGTTATGAAGAATTCATTTGGTATTCTTGCAGCATTTTTAGGTGGTGCAATTGTAGGAGGAGCATTGGGCTTGTTATTTGCTCCCGAGAGTGGTGACGAAACACGTAGAAAAATTGTTGAAGCGCTTGAAAAAAGGGGCATTAATTTGAGTAAAAATGACATGGATGATTTAGTTGATGAAATCAAATCGCAGGTTAACGCTGAAGAAAAATGATTCGTTAAATACATGATAAAATGACAAATAATACAGAACCTGCTCAAAATTTTCAGCAACTTTACGAAGATGTAAAAAAGTATGTTGCGCTACAAACAGAATATGTAAAGGTAGAATTTGTTGAGAAGCTTACAATCTTATTATCTACTCTATTGATTGTGAGTTTAATTATTGTATTGGTAATCATTGCTCTATTTTACTTGTTCTTCTCTTTGGCTTACGCATTGGAACCATTACTTGGAAGTCTTAGTATTAGCTTCGGTATTATTTCTGGCATTTATTTTATTCTAATCGGAATTTTGGTATTGTTCCGCAAACGTATTATTGTTAATCCATTGGTAAAATTTCTCTCTAATTTATTTTTAACTAAAAACTAATAAAATAGATATGGAAATAGTTCCGACTACAACTCCAAAGAAAAAGGAAATAGGTTTAGAAGGTTTAATTCTACGTAAAACAGAATTAAAAGAACAAATTCAGAATCAGAAAATACTTATTAATTCTTCCTCGCGAAAGTTGGTTTCGCCGGCTGCAATATCCTCATACATATTTAGTTCGTTTAAAAAAAATATGAATTTAGTAGATGGTATTATAATTGGTTATAAATTAATTCGTACAATAAAACGGCTATTTCGAAGAAGATAATGATTATAAAGGAGCTAAAACAACAAAGGCGGTTCATAAAACCGCCTTTGTTGTTTTTATTGACAAGAATTTAAATTTCATACACAGTCATATCTTCGCCTAAAATTGTATTTTCGAAAACGTCTTTTGCTTCGTTAAGCAATTCTTGTTGATTGATGTAGCGTGCGGAATAATGTCCAATGATAAGCTTTTTGACATTTGCTTTTAAAGCTATTGTACCAGCCTGTCGGGCCGTAGAATGTTCGGTTTGTTTTGAACGAATCATTTCATCTTCCATAAATGTGGCTTCGTGATAAAGACAATCAACTCCTTGAATAATTGGAATGATTTTTTCGTAGAAAGCTGTATCTGAACAATAGGCAAAGCGTTTTGGAGGTGTGCTTGCAGTAGTTAATTGATCATTTGGAATAATTTCGTCTTCATCGGTTACAAAATCTTCGCCCTGCTTAATTTTAGGAATTCGCCAGGTTGGAATTTTATAAAAGTCAATCATTTCTCGAACAATGTGGCGGTCGCGTGGTTTTTCTTCAAATAAAAAGCCACAGCATGGCACCCGATGTTTAAGCGGAATAGAAAAAACCTGAACTGAACGATCTTCGTAAATTAATTCGTGTTTGCGTGGATTAATAGTGTGGAATATTATTTTGAAAGATAAATCGGTACAGAAATACTTAAGCTGAGGTTGCATTATTTTTTCCAAATCGGCTTGAGCATGAATATGAAGTTCGGCTGTACGGTTCAACATACCAAAGGTTGAAATAAGTCCTAATAAACCAAAGCAATGATCGCCGTGTAAATGAGAAATAAAAATATGCCCCAGCCGATTTGTTTTAACACCCATCTGGCATATACGCATTTGAGTGCCTTCTCCACAATCAATCAGATATTGTTTGTCTCTTATTTCCAGTATTTGAGAACTTGGAAAGTTTTTTCGGGTTGGCATGGCTGATCCACAACCTAATATGGTGAGTGTTGCTTTTTGCATAAAATTATTTTCTATCGGCTTTCAATAAACCGAATACGACTAAATCAACAAAACCACGACTATGAAGTTCACCATCGCGCTCAATTCCTTCGCGGGTAAAACCCAGCCGTTCAGCTACCCGTTGACTTTTCACATTTTCTGTTCCTGCCTTTAATTGAATTCTGTTTAAATTCATTTCGTCAAAAGCGTATTTTATTAAAGTTCTACAAGAAAGGGTTATTATTCCCTTGTGTTGGTAAAGTTCAGATAACCAATAGCCAATTTCTGTTTTTTTATTGTCTAAGTCAATATCTTTTAACCCAACTAATCCTACGAATTTATGTTGAAAATAAATGCCAAATGTTAAGTCGTTCGATTCATTTTTTGAAACACTTTCCAAGAAGTTTTGGGTGTCAGAAATCAATTGCGTAAGTTCAACAAATGGCAACCATTCGCTAAGATATTCTCGTTCATTGTTAATTGTTTGAAAAATAATCTCAGCATCTTCCAACTCTGTTTCCTTCAGGTAAATATCATTGTTAACCTTTAGCTCAATTTTTGATTCCATATAAATTTCCGTATAGTAAATTCAAAGATAAAAGAAATAGTTGAAATATTAATAATAAAAAACCTGTGTCGAGTGAAACTCAAAACACAGGCTAATTTCTATATTTTTAGATTAAAAGGAATAAACAATTAATTAGTCATTATAATCCAATCAGACCCTTTAATTTCCCAAGAACTCCACCTACAGCATCGCCACCGGTTAACGAACTAATAATTCCCTGCAAATTAAAACTACTGTCGTTAGGGTCATTAGTTTTAGTGGTTAATTGACTAACTACGTTAGGAACAAGTGATTGTACAATATTATTGGCAGCACTGCTTTCTAAACCAAACTTAGACATTAATTCACTTGCAACATTATTCGATATTGTTGAAATTGTAGAATTCTGACCACCATTGTTGCTCAAGAGGTCAGTAATGCTACTCAAGCCTCCATTGGAGACTTCATTTTTCAGACTGTCAAAAATTGAAGTGGCAGCAGTTTCGCAAGCTGCATCATTTTGCTCGTTTGG
Source organism: Paludibacter sp. (assembly GCA_031292575.1). Taxonomy (GTDB): domain Bacteria; phylum Bacteroidota; class Bacteroidia; order Bacteroidales; family Paludibacteraceae; genus Paludibacter. The sequence goes on along the minus strand of JARLGX010000003.1, from coordinate 123,934 downwards.
AATTGCCGGATTGTTTACAATTGCCTCCGTTGCATTTTCTTTTACTAATTGAATTAAATTTTCTAACATAATTTTTCAGATCAAATGGTTAATAATACGATTGTTTTTTGTAATGTGTATACAAATATAATGAAACAATTGTAATTATTGCTACTTATTTGAAAAAAACGTAGTAATTATTTCGTTAAATTCTGGTTTTCTTTTTCAATTCAAAGTCACGTCCCAGGTATTTTTCACGCACAACCGGATTATCTGCCAATTCCTTTGAGGTTCCCTGAAACAGAATAACTCCTTCAAAAAGCAGGTAAGCCCTATCAGTAATTGTTAGGGTTTCGTCAACGTTATGATCGGTAATCAGAATGCCAATGTTTTTATCTTTCAGCTTCCAGACAATATCCTGAATATCTTGCACTGCTATTGGATCAACTCCGGCAAACGGCTCATCAAGCATTATAAACCGTGGTTCAATAGCCAGACAACGTGCAATTTCGGTACGGCGACGTTCACCACCTGAAAGTCGATCACCAATATTCAACCGAACGTGTTCAAGATTAAACTCCGATATCAAAGTTTCCAGCTTTTCCTTTTGATATTCTTTACTGAATTTGGTCATTTCCAAAACGGATTTTATATTGTCCTCCACAGTCATTTTGCGAAAAACGGAAGCCTCCTGAGCTAAATATCCAATTCCACTTTGGGCACGTTTGTAAACCGGATATTTTGTAATTTCCTTATCGTTTAGAAAGATTTTTCCGGAATTTGGTGTTACTAAACCAGTTGTCATGTAAAAGGTAGTAGTTTTACCGGCACCGTTTGGTCCAAGCAATCCAACAATTTCACCTTGTTTTACATCGATGGAAACATCATTAACCACCGTACGTTTTCCATAATTCTTAAATAAATGTTCGGTGCGTAACACCATATTGTCGTTTGTCATAAGCTATGATTAGAGATACAAAAGTACGCTTTTTTGTAACAATAAACAAAATGAAATTTTAAAATCATGAAACGAGCATGAAACATTAATTTTTTTATGTAGTTAATATTGAAGGTTGTACACTTCGTGCTTGAATTTGAATTAAATTTTCAGAAATTATTGATAAAAACGTGTGGTAGCGAGTTGGCAAATGTATGTAATTATATCCCTCTTTTATGGTATATAAAATACATTATCAACGGTATTGTATTGCTTTTTTATACACCATACCTTTGTATCAGAAATTTATTTAAAAATTAAAGTTATGAAATCAACTGCTTTTTGCCCAATATCAGATAGAAAAATTGACGAACACGTGGCTCGCCTTAATGGTGCATTTACATTATTATTTCTTGCGGTATTTATTTTTTCGGGAAGTATACTCCCGATTATATTTTTGTTTGCCGACTTTGCACTACGATCGGGAAGTTTTTCGCGTTTTAGTCCATTAGCATTTATATCGAAAAATATTGCAAAATCATTGTTTTCAAAACCGCAATTGATTAATGCCGGTCCTAAAATCTTTGCCGCCCGGATAGGATTAGTTTTTAATATTGTAATTATACTATCATTTTTGGTAGGATTAAATACCCTTGCATTTGTTTTTACCGGAATTTTTGGGATTTGCGCTTTTCTGGAATCTGCTTTCGGAATTTGTGTCGCATGTCAGATTTACCCTTTTGTTTATAGATTCACTTACCACGCTAAAATTCAAAAATTAAAAATCTGAGCTTTCAGTTTTAATATTATGAGGCTATTTTCATTTAAAAATGAAAGTAGCCTCTTTTGTTTTCAGGCTTCTGAATTATTGTAAGTTCTTGTAATAGAAATTTACTTGTTTCTGAATAATTATTTAGTTATTTCACTACTTTTGCTATCAGTAGCTAACTAAAGGATTTTTCCTTCAACAGTGAATTTGTAATTTTGAATTATGCAGTATTAATTTTGAATTGATTATTATGTATCAAGATTTTAAATCACATTTACAAACCGAACTAACCGGTATAGAGCAAGCTGGTTTATTCAAAAAAGAACGAATTATTGTGTCGCCACAAGGAGCCGTAATCAGGGTTGCCGATGGAAAAGAAGTATTGAACTTTTGCGCCAATAATTATCTTGGGTTGTCAAATAGTCCGTTATTGATTGAGGCGGCTAAAAAAGGGCTGGATTCACATGGTTACGGTGTTTCATCTGTACGCTTTATTTGCGGAACGCAGGATATTCATAAACAACTGGAAGCTTCAATTGCCCGCTTCTTTGGAATGGAAGATACTATTTTGTATGCTGCCTGTTTTGATGCAAATGGCGGTGTTTTCGAACCTTTGCTTAATGAAGAAGATGCTATAATTTCAGATTCATTGAATCATGCCTCAATTATTGATGGTGTGCGACTTTGCAAAGCACAACGTTACCGCTATGCAAATGCAGATATGGCTGATTTGGAAACACAACTCAAAACGGCTCAGGCACAACGATTTCGTTTGATTGTGACTGATGGTGTTTTTTCGATGGATGGAAATGTGGCTCCGTTAGATAAAATTTATGAACTGGCAGAAAAATACAATGCGATGGTCATGGTGGATGAATCGCATTCGGCCGGTGTGGTCGGCGAAACGGGCAGGGGAGTGACTGAACGTTATAACTTGCGGGGAAAAATAGAAATTATTACCGGAACGCTCGGTAAAGCTTTCGGTGGTGCCATTGGTGGATTCACAACCGGCAAAAAGGAGATAATCGATTTGCTGCGCCAGCGTTCACGGCCATATTTGTTTTCCAATTCCATACCCCCTATGGTGGCTGCTGCGGGTATAAAAATGTTCGAAATGATGGACGAAACGAATCAATTGCAGGAAAAGCTGCACAAAAATACAGCCTATTTTGTTGAACGTATGAAGTCTGCCGGATTTGATATTAAGCCTACAGAATCTGCCATCTGTGCTGTAATGCTTTACGATGCAAAACTTTCGCAAGACATGGCGGCACGCTTGCTCGACGAAGGAATTTATGTGACAGGATTTTATTTCCCGGTTGTGCCAAGAGGACAAGCACGTATTCGGGTTCAGATTTCGGCAGCTCATGAGCAGGAACATTTGGATAAATGTATTGCAGCTTTTACTAAAGTAGCAAGAGAACTAAAAGTAATTTGATAATATGCTAATGTGCTAATGTGCCAATGTGCCAATGTGCCAATGTGCCAATGTGCCAATGTGCCAATGTGCCAATGTGCCAATGTGCCAATGTGCCAATGTGCCAATGTGCCAATGTGCCAATGTGCCAATGTGCCAATGTGCCAATGTGATAATGAGCCAATGTGATAATGAGCCAATGTGCCAATGTGCCAATGTGCCAATGTGATAATGAGCCAATGTGATAATGTGCCAATGTGCCAATGTGCCAATGTGATAATGAGCCAATGTGATAATGAGCCAATGTGCCAATGTGCCAATGTGCCAATGTGCCAATGTGCCAATGTGCCAATGTGCCAATGTGATAATGAGCCAATGTGATAATGTGCCAATGTGCCAATGTGATAATGTGCCAATGTGCCAATGTGATAATGTGCCAATGTGATAATGTGCCAATGTGCCAATGTGCCAATGTGCCAATGTGATAATGTGCCAATGTGATAATGAGCCAATCAATTAATTAATAAACCAATAAACGAATCAACTAAATGAAAGCACTTGTAAAACTTCATCCCGAAAAAGGAATATGGATGGAAGATGTACCCATGCCACATGTTGGTATTAACGATGTTTTGATTCAGATAAAGAAAACAGCCATTTGTGGCACCGATTTACATATTTACAAATGGGATGAATGGTCGCAGCGCACAATTAAAACACCTATGACAATTGGCCACGAATATGTAGGTATAGTGGTTGATAAAGGCAGGGGTGTGAAGAACATCCAGATTGGCGACAGGGTTACAGGCGAAGGACATATAGCTTGCGGGCATTGCCGTAATTGTCGTCGTGGAAAATTGCATGTTTGCGAAAACTCTGTTGGAGTGGGAGTGAACCGCGATGGAGCTTTTGCGGAATACCTGTCGCTTCCGGCTGAAAATGTGGTGCACCTCGACCACCGTATTTCCGACGAAATTGCATCTATTATGGATCCGTTTGGCAATGCCACTCACACCGCTTTGTCGTTTCCAATGATTGGTGAAGATGTGCTAATTACCGGTGCGGGGCTTATTGGAACTATGGCAACCGCCATTTGCAAATTTGCCGGAGCTCGTAATATCGTAGTAACCGATTTGAGCGATTACCGTTTGGACATTGCCCGAAAAATGGGTGCCACGCTAACCATCAATCCACGCAAGGGAGAAACAATTGAAGGAGCAATTAAAAGCCTGCATATGCATGGTTTTGATATCGGGCTGGAAATGTCCGGTTCGCCCATTGCTTTCGAGAGTATGATAGAAAATATGTATAATGGCTCGAAGATTGCTTTGCTGGGTATTTTACCAAATACCACCACGGTTCAATGGGATAAAATTATATTCAAAGCATTGACACTGAAAGGAATTTACGGACGTGAAATGTGGGAAACCTGGTACCAAATGGAACAAATGCTGATAACCGGCATTGACCTCACACCTGTCATTACTCACCGTTTTGAAATAGATGATTTTCAAAAAGGTTTCGACGTGATGGAAAGCGGCGAATGCGGCAAAGTGATTTTGAATTGGGAATAATACACTAAGAGACGCACAATTTGTACGTCTCTTAGTGTTATCTATGGCTTTTATATTCCCGGAATGGTTTCTGCTACCATTTCAATCCCCGCTTTATCGTAGTAAACACAGGTCATCTTCTCCATATCCACCGTCCATTTTTCTACGCCGTTTGCTGCTGCATCGTGGCAGAAAGTCATATAATCGCTTCCTCCTTGCTGGTGAATTTTCAATCGTTCCCTGAAAGTTTCAACGCTGCTATGGTTTGCAACCAGTAAAGTGTTGTATTTTGCTGCCGAAGCGGTTTGGAAGTTGTTTTCACCTCTGTACTCTCCATGTCCATCCGAAACAAAAATATCATAACTTCTTACTCCCAGTTGGATTAATTCCTGCACATACGCCGGAAAGTCGGCGCCACTTTTTACTTTTGCATGTGCTGCTTTTACCTGTTCAATTGTAAACATGTTATTACTTACGATTTATCAAATCTTCTATTTCCTGCAAATGTAGTTCAAAGTGTCCTAAATAACCCGTTATCATGTTATATAGTGAAACTTCTTCGCCAAGTGCCGAAAGCCAAACATTGTCCAGTTTATCGGGATTTACATGACTAATAACATGAGCAATGTGCAGGTTGGTGAATTTCCATAGATGTACTAAATTATTCCAGTTTTCGTCCTGGTAGTTCTGAATGGCAATCCACCGATCGTTATTGCCCAGGTTGGCATAGTCGGGGTAAATGAGCGGACTAACCTGATATTGCAAATGAATGATCCGGTGCGTGTTGTTAGAAGCCGAATCCACCATGTGACCAAGAATTTGCTTGATATTTCTGTTCTGACCGTTGCGGGGGGTTGTAATTACTTCTTCGGAAAGTGCCAGCAAACGTGGTTCCCATGCTGCCAGAAGCTCCAGTAAACGGGTGTTATTGGTTTTGAATGTGTTCATATAAATTTAGTTTTAAACTGAATTTGCATGGCCGAAAATTGAGTTACGACTTTAGATTGTCTCCGACTTTAATTTCAGGCATTATCCCCAAGCGTACATAAATAGGTTCAATGATTTTTTTGATTTCAGAAAGTTTTAGCATAAAGACAAGTCCGCCAATGATACAAGCTGCCCCACCAATGATGAGCGTGTTGGGAGCACCTACTTTTGCTGCCAGCGAACCGGCCAGTAAACTGCCAAAAGGAGCAGTTCCCATAAATGCCATGGTGTAAAAACTCATTACGCGTCCGCGCTTATCGTCGTCAACAATGGTTTGTAAAATGGTATTGCTCGATGTCATTTGCATCAGCATTCCGAAACCTGTGAACAGCAATAAAAACATGGAAAGTATAAAGTTGTGCGAAAATGAAAACAGAATGAGCCCCAAACCAAAAATAGCGGCAAACCAGGGGATATAATTTTCCAACCCTGCTGCATTTTTTCGCGCAGCCATGTAGAAAGCTCCACCCAAAGCACCCACACCACTAGCTCCCATCAAAAATCCGAAAGTATGAGGACCGCCATGCAAAATTGTTTTTGCAAACACAGGCATAAGTACTGTATATGGCATTCCCATTAGGCTTACCAGAGCTAATAACATAATAATGTAGCGAATGGGAATAAAGCCAAACGTATATTTAAAACCTTCCTTCATGTGTTGCAACACATTTGTTTTACCTGAAGTTATTTTACGTGGCGTTAGTTTCATCATTAGTAGAAAAACGATGACGAAGATATAACTGATGGCATTGAGTAAAAAGCACATTCCTTCCCCTGTCAGCGAAATTAAAATTCCGGCTATGGAAGGCCCGATTAACCGGGCACTATTTACCATCGACGAATTTAAAGCTATGGCATTTCCCAAATCTTCTTTTCTCTCAATCATATCCACCACAAACGATTGACGTGCAGGCATGTCGAATGCATTAATTATTCCCAGAAAAACACTCAAAATGGCTATGTTCCACACGCTGATTGAATGTTGGTAATACAGAAATGCCAGTACTAAAGCCTGTATTAAAGACAATATCTGTGTAATTACCAGTATTTTATGACGATTAAAACGGTCGATTAATACACCGGCAAAAGGAGAAATTAAAAAGGTGGGAATTTGTCCGGCAAAGCCAACCAACCCCAACAAAAATACATTTTTGGTCAGGTCGTAAACCAGCCAGGGTACGGTAATTCGTTGAATCCAGGTTCCAATCAGCGAAATAGATTGCCCATAGAAATAAAGACGAAAATTCCGGTAGTGAAGTGAGCGTACTATGGAGCTTATTCCCAATAAGCTGACAAGTCGGCTTTTGAAAGATGTTTTTTGCATTCTGTTTAAAAGTACCATGCTAATTTCCGATTAGGCATGGTGAATTATCAATTGTCGTGAAATTACCAGGCTCCAAGTATCAGACCCGAAAGTGATAGAAACACTATATAAAAACCTGCATCAATTAAGAACAAACGAAAACTTCTGCCAACAAAAATATAAGTCACACCAATACTTGTTGAAATCCAAAAAGTGCTTACGAAAAAGCCTTTCAGGAGTCCTTTCATTGCTGATGAATCGGCACCGATAAACATGGCCAGGCCAATCAGTACAATGATGTGCAACACAGCCGATAGCCCGAATACTATAAGCGGATTGCCATGATTTTCGGAATTATAAATTGTATTCGAATCTTTTGCCCATGCGTTACCAAAAAGGAGTTTTGAGTGCCAAAGTGCACCAAGTGCAAATGATAATACGGTGGTGGCAACTATTGCCAACCAATTGATTTCTGATAATAATTTGATGATATGCATATTTTAGATTTTAGCTTTAATTGAAACTATTTTCTTAAGTTTTTATTTTTAAACGATGAAATATCAATGACATCCTGATTGTCGTTGTCGTAGGTTATATATGCGCTATCGCCAACATTCGTCAACGGAAAATCATTCGAGATTTGCGATGAACCTATAAAGACTTTCGGGAAGTTCTTAACAGTAAAATAATAATAGGTGTTTCCGTTCTTTACATCACCGTTAATGCGGGTAATAACTGATTTAATTTTGTTTGTCTCAGTTTTACTTTTAGTGGTTATTTTATTGCCCGACTGGTTATACGCATTTTTGTAAGCCATTAACGATTCTTGCAACGTGTTGCCAACGCCCACGATGGTATAATCTTCGATAGCTACCATGGCGTACATTTTTACCAATCCGCCGTTGTCTTTCAGTGTTATTACATAGGTGGGGATATTGTTGATATTATACGGAATAGGCATGGATGCAGTATAGCCTTTTTCCTGCACTTTCCCTGTGGCAGAGTTTTGTGCTGCTATTTCAGTTGCACCACTTTGCTTGTACCAAACGGCTTTTTTTGTGCGTGTATTTACCAACACAAACCCAACAGTAGATTCATCGGCACCTACCGAAGTTAAACCGGTGTACCAATACGCGTTGTTATCATCGCCGTAAACCATCGAAACGGGTTCTGTGATTTTGAGTTTGCCTTCGTTAGAAAAGTTCCAGTATCCTTTTACATATTCTCCCCAATCGTTCAACTGGGTTTCAATAAAATTACCCGGCTGAATGCGATCCACCCATTTGGGCGTATTGGCTATGGTGTATTCCTTAATTTCTCCGGTTTGTGCATTTACAAGCACTACGCCTTGCGCGTCGTCACCCATAAAGCCAATTGTTTTTTTGTATTTTGTAACCACCCAATACGGAATACCCGAATCATCAATTTCGAACGAATAATCGGTTAATCCCACATTCCAATAACCATGGAAATAAAGGTAACGTTCCAGATTATCGAAGAAATAGGCTTCGGATTGATATTTAATGTAGATTTTTTTTCCGTTGATTTGCTGCACCAGTTTCACATCGCGTTCGTTGCAGGCATTTACCATCACGTACCCGTTGGTTCCCTGCCTGTTTTTTTCCCATTTAAAGAAACCTGAATGCAGGAGCGGAGCTACCCAATAAAGATTGTTGTTTACTTTTTGTATGTTGAATGTACCGAGTGTAACCTGACTTCCAAGTGCCGATTGTGTACCAAGCACCTTGTCGCCCAGCAATTGAGCCAGCGGCTGATCTACCACACGGATTTTTTCAATAGAAATAGGTAACATGTGGTTCGATATATTCGATTCAGTATCTACTTTTCCAATAAGGTTCCGATAGTCGTTGGTTCGAAGCAGAGCCCAACTTGTAATGAACGGAACCACTGTAATGTAAACAGCTAATACGGCCAGGATGATAAAAGATACTTTGCCGGGTCTGCCAATTTTGAAAGTAGGAGTATTATTCTGATTTTGAATTATTTTGAAAGGATTGTTCAGTAAAGTCCAAATGCCGGTTAAAACCATCAACAATATCGCAAATCCGGTAAATCCGTAATTGACCGTGGGCATATTAACGTACACCAGAATAAATCCGGCAAGAAGCACAATGACAATATTTCTAATTTTACTCATAATGTTGTGTTTTTTTAATTGATTTATTCACTCGTTTGGTTGCGAAACTCTTTTATTTAGATGAAGAATTGTCCAGTTCTTTTATCATTTGAATGATTTTATCTAATTTCTCAACTTCGATATTTTTCAACATGACAGATAGAGCTTCGATTTCTTTTTTTGCATCAATATTCGTTTTGTAATCTTCTTCTGCATGCATTCTATCCCGTTCATTTTGCCTGTTTTGCGACATCATAATGATGGGCGCTGCGTAGGCAGCCTGTGTTGAAAAAAGCAAATTAAGTAATATAAAAGGATATACATCCCAGTGATACATAAAACCGATAAGATTTAATGCCATCCAAAGAATGACCAGCACTGTTTGAATAATTATAAAGCTCCAGGACCCCATTCCTTTTGCTACCGAATCGGCTATTCGACTACCAAAACTTAATGATTCTAAATGTTTAGCATGCCAGTTTTTTTTTATTTCCATGTTGCGTTTAAATAATATTGTTGATTAGTCATTATATAAGTTACAATCCTTATAATTTCGAATTCCAAGATAGTAGACGTTTTTTTTTCTGAAATTTTTTCTGTTATGACCACCAAACCCCCAAATGGGGGCTCAAGAGTGGTTCTAAGAAAAGAATATCATTAAAGAGAATTTTACATACTTGGTCTTAAAGCCCCCATTTGGGGGTCAATAAAAAACTAACTTATATAAACTCTATTATAGTGGATTCAATATTTTTTGCAAATATAGTTATTTTTATTCATACGCATTCAACTACACAGTAAGCAATAATGCCGTAGGTTTCACTCTTTTTTATCCGGTACATTACAATGACAGTTATTGCATCAATGCTTCTCTACAAGGTGCATGATACTATCGCTGGGTATTTATTCAACTATCCGTGCCAATATATTAGCACAAAAAGAGGATAACCGCCCACGTGGGTTATCCTCTTTTTTAGGTTGAAACTACAATGTGCTAAAAACCTTGAGTTTATCGGGGAATAAATGCCACCGATTCGCTGCTGATTCCCCATCCGTGGGTATTCCCACCGGTTACACGGATATAAATTTCCTGCCCGCGGGTAAGATCCCTGATTTCTATTTTATTCAGTGATCCAAAATCGAGAACGGTGGTCCAACTTACAGGGTCGGCAGGTGTTGTGGTTATTTCCACTTTGTAGCGGTCGGCTTCGGGCAGGGCACCCACATATATTTTTGCACTACATGCCGTAGAGCCATCTTCTACCCGTTTAATTAATGCTTTTCCCGGAATATCGTGTGTGGTAGCATCATAATTACAATCGAACCCCGAAAATAATATTAGTGCTTTATCACCCTGAGCTATTTTGTTGACGTAAATTACCTCTGATTTCAGCATGCCGTGCACCACTTCTACCTGGTCAATGATAGCCTGATTCTTTTGTTTCGTTCCATCTTTTGCTTTTAAAGCTATATTCAGATTCTCTATTTCCTTGTCGAGTGTTTGCAACGGTGGGTCGGGTTCGGGGTATACGTCTTTATTTGTAGCCAAGTTGGTGGATACTCTGCCTGCCAATTGAAATACTTTCTGAGGTTCTTTGTTTTTTAAGTGCAATACTGCTGTGTAGGTTTTCATATTTTATATTTTTAAAATTAATGTGGGCAAAACTATACTATCGGGTTTTTCTGTGCAAATATTTGGAGGGCAAGTTGGTAAACTATTATAATAGTTTACCAGATTCTCCAAAAAAATGAATTTTGAGCTTGTATTTAACTATTCTGCCGGTTCAGAAACATTTTGGGTCGAGAACTTTTATCGTTGGGTCGGGGACTTTTATCATCGGGTCGGGGACTTTTATCGTTGGGTCGAGGACTTTTATTGTTAGGTTGGGGACTTTTATCGTTGGGTCGGGGACTTTTATCATCGGGTCGGGGACTTTTTTCTTCGGGTCGAGGACTTTTATCGTTGGTGCGGGTCAGCAACTTGTCGGTACGGGTCAGCTTCGGTTTATTCAGGGTCTGTTTCCGAAGAAATGTACGAAGTTCTTTCCCGGTTCAGGTCAGCCAGATATTCGGAGGGGCTTTTACCTGAGAAAGATTTGAATATTTTATAAAAGTTTACCCTATTGCTAAATCCACTTTGTAAGCCGATTGCTTCGATGGTTAGCTTTTGCGAGTCAGGACTTTCGAGTAACGCACAGGCGTGTTTGTAGCGGTAAAGGTTAATGAAACCCGAAAAATTATAATCCGTGTAGTTGTTGATAGTAGTTGAAATATGATGCCTTGGTATCCCTGTATATTCTGACAAAACAATTAAACTAAAGCTATTAGTTAAGTGAATTTTCGTTGAATCCAATATCTCGTGTATTCTTTGCAAATAGATTTTGGCCAGCTCTTTATCAATAATCAATGCCGGTTCGGTTGTGGTGGGCACTACCTGAACATCCTGTATAAAGAGATGAGCCCGCCACAGAACCTGTGCAAAAATAAAAACAATAACCAGGTCGATGGTACCCGTTCCGAGCAGTATCTGGTCGTCGTTGCAATCGTGCACAACGCAAAACGTAATATAGATAAGCAGTTCGGCCAGTGCCAGGCACAGAAACTGATACAATCGGCGAATATTGTAGCGGTAACCGTTCGCATCCAACTGATAGTCCGATTTGCGTTGCTTGCCCACTCTCAGGAAACAAACGAACAGGTAAGCCGCCGACTGGATGTAGAACAGGCTATCCAGTGCATCGTCCATCCAACTCTTCGGATCAGCATCGTTCATCAGCATCCCCGTACGCACCGATAGCGGAAGCGTTACAAAATAAACACTGTAAATGGTGGCGGGCAAAGCGGGCAAGGCATGCATCAGTATTTGACGGGGAGTAACCGTGCGCGAACCATCGAACAGCAGCACCACATAAAAGTAGATGGCAGGTCCAATAAACATGGCCAAAATCTGATCGAACGGGAAGTATCCGGCCAGCAGAAAGTACATTTTCTGCGTGTGGACATAATACAGAAACGACAACAACAAATGAACCACCGCCAGGAATAAAAAAGCCAGTGCCAGGGACCTGTTTGCCTTTTTTACAGGTGAATCTTTCAACCACATTAACAGGGAGAAAACTATCAGAATAAATTCGAATGTAACCGATACGCCTGTAACAAACATACTTACTTTAAATAAGATTAGATAAGGTAAATCAAGAAAAAGATGAAAGCTCCGATACGGTTAAGGTTCGTTCGGTTTCATTTACAATCACAAAATTAATAGTTTCATTTCTTTTTTCAAAATATTAATTGAGAAAATTTATGTAATATTTTAATGATGCATCAAATTTAGCTACACCAAATCTTCTGCAACCCCGCTTCAGCCCTGAAGGAAAAGCCAAAATGAAAATTAATTAAACAAAAAGCGATTAGTGTAAAAAAATGTTTTTATCTTTGGGGCTGAATTAAAAAAATAAGTAGAAGCAGAGGCATTAAAAAAGAGTAGCTGGTTAAATTCCTGTATGAACCTTATGTTAAACAATCGACTAAATTATAAAACGCTAATTAATAGACCACTAATAACAAATACTATTAATGATAAAGTTTATATAAGGACACTTAGGTGACGATATAAATTGTTATGTGGCATTAAAAAAAAAAGAAAAACAGTATGGTAAACAAACTTGTATTAATGATATTTTTTATGCTGTTTTTATTTGATTTAAGGGGAAACAATTTAAACTCAAAACAAAAACAAGATTCAATTATAGAAATTGACATTGAAGTTCAGCATCAATATTTTGACAATATTGTTAGTGAATTAAAAACACTTAGTCTTCCTGATTTAACTATAGTCTATTCAAACGACTCGACAATAAAAATAACTTTTATTCCTATATTCAAATCGATACAACTTAAAAATATCTTAAGAAATACAAATATATCTTTTCTTGATACTTACAAAACAGAAGAATTAGGCAAATCTTCAGTATTTAGTGTATTTTGGGAACATGGAATTGAAAAAATAGAATCAAATGATTCTCATGTTGTTGACTTTGCAATCAGTGACACGACTGCAATAAATAATTCATTAAAGAAGAAAGACATCATTAAAAATCTACCTTCTGACTTAGTTTTTGTATGGTGTAACACATTAAAAAAAGACACAGTTGCATTATTTCTTATAAATAAGAACAAAACGAAATACAAAATTAATGAGAAAAATTTCACAAAATTATCTATTGAGAAAAATATAGCCAATATAGCTGTAGAATTTGATAAAGATTGGAAACCGACTAAATGGGAGAAAAGAGCAAATTATATAGTAAATTTCAAATTAGACAATTATGGCACCAAGCTGTTTTATAATCTGACAAAGAATAATATAGGCAATCGCATTGCTTTCAGTCTTAACAATAAAATGATTAGCGTACCACAAATAAATAGTACAATTGAAAAGGGCGAAGTCACAATGTCATTGACAGGAAAACAAGATTTGAAAGAGCTATTTAAGGAATTGTTGTTTAGTAGATATAACAGGCAAAAAGTTCAAATAAAAGGAATTGAATATAAATAAACGACCACATAATACTTAGGCTTCCTGTGGTCTGAAAGACCTCAGATGAGCGTAGTAAGTGGTCTTAAGTTCGGCCAAGCGTCTTCGCTTGGTCGCAGTTAGAAGCAAGGCTTTGCCTTGCATATTGAAATGTACTAAGAAAAGCGGGAGCTTTTCTTCTAGCTTCGACGAAGGCAGAGCCATTCTCCTGTCGTGCCGGATATGTCCATAATTAGCTGAGCAAAGTTTGTCATTGGTGGGTGGGATTTTCTTTTTAATCCCACCGTTTGTACTATGAGGAATTGTATTCCGATAAACAAATTGGTTTTTAAGACCGCATTACAAATGCTAAGAATACAAAAGTTGGGATTGAAATAAATCCCAACAACAGTGTGCAACTGTTTACATTTAAAGAATATATCCGGAAGGACTTGGATGTAGTGCGAATCAGAAGCAAGACAACAAATAAAAAACTTAATCTATGAAAAAGACGATATTACTGATTGGTTTAATTGCGCTAATTATTGTTGGAGGACTTTATGCCAAACGAAAATATTACGACCCAAGACAACGACTTGACAACGCAAGAACCGAAGTCCAGAAACTTGTTAACAACAGTGAATTAAGAGAAGGAGACTTAATTTTTCAGACTTCACTTTCACGACAGAGCCAAGCAATACAACTTGCTACAAAATCAAAATATTCTCATTGTGGACTAATTTACAAAGACGGAAAAGATTATTATGTTTTTGAAGCTGTTCAACCAGTTAAGCGGACACCGCTTGACAAGTGGATTGCAAGAGGAAAAGACGGAAAATATGTAATAAAACGACTAAAAAATGCCGACCAAGTCTTAACTCCAGCTACTTTAGCGAAAATGAAACAAATAGGCGACAAATTTAAAGGTAAAAACTACGATTTGACTTTTGAATGGTCGGATGACAAAATATATTGTTCGGAATTAATTTGGAAAATCTATCAACGAGCTACCGGACTGGAAATCGGAAAACTTGAAAAGCTTAGCGACTTCGATTTGACAAACGAAGCTGTAAAACAGAAAATGAAAGAAAGATATGGGGACAAGATTCCTATGAATGAAATTGTGATTTCGCCTGTAGCAATCTTCGACAGCGAACTTTTAAAAACCGTAAAATCAAACTGAATCATATGATATTATTAGATGTAAGTTTTGGCATTTTTGCATTTCTTCCTCAAGGATGGTTATTTATGGCATTTGTCATATTGATTGAATGTATTATAATGACAAAAATATTAAAACAAAATTGGTTTGACAAGAGAATCTATGGGATTGCTACTTTGACAAATTTAATTAGTGGTGCTGTCGGTATTATAACTACAATGATTCTAAATGGCGGTTGGTTTTTAGTTGTGTGGTTTCCGTGGGTTAGCAGCAACGAAATTAATATCTCGAAAGGTGAAAATCTGAAAGGGCTAATAATCTTTTATTTTGTTGCATTTATTTTATCAGTAATTTTAGAGTCATTTACAAATTGGTTGTTTTTGAGAAAAAAATTTGAAACAAAGCAAATTCTTACAACAACTTTAATTGCGAATATAGTCAGTTATACTATTGGGACAATTGTGTTATATTCATATAGTTTTAGATGAAAAAACACCAGGCCGCTAAACACGCTCAGTTGAGCGTAGTAAGTGGTCTTAAGTTCGGCATAGCGTCTTCGCTTGGTCGCAGTTAGAAGCAAGGCTTTGCTTTGCATATTGAAATGTACTAAGAAAAGCGGGAGCTTTTCTTCTAGCTTCGACGAAGGCAGAGCCATTCGCCGAACATCGGGAATTGCAGGTTTTATACACTACGGTGAACAGAGTAAAATTGAAATTATATATGACTAAAGTATTGTTAGACAAAATTAAATTGACTAGAAAGTGGCCATTTAAGCTATCAGATGTTTTTACTCGCTATTTCTTTTTGATTTTTCCTTTGGGAACCACATTTATCGGATTGTCTGCAATGAACTCCGGGTTCAAAAACAATGTGACAGATTTAAAGGTAGTATCTATGTTAATAAGCTCTTTGGGTTTATTTCTCTTTATATTTGTAGCACATAGACTTTTCCAGAATCAAACATTTAAATGTTTTGACATACCAAATTTGACGGAAGAACAACTTAAAAAAGCAATCAGAAAAACAAATTTTAAGAATTTACATTATTCTAAACTCGGATATTTTGTGTGTACAACCAAAGTTTCATGGTTTTCTTGGGGTGAAGAAATAACAATAATTCCACATGGTGACAAATTGCTTATTAATAGCAAACCGACAGGGAGTTTATTTTCTTATCAACCAATCACATTTTTTAAAGACAAAAAAAACATTAAAATAATCATTGACGAATTAAAAAACGTCAACCTCCCCCTCGTTTGCAACGAGGGGTAATTGGTTCTACGTTTTAAACGGAAAAATAAACTTTTATTTTTATTATTGTTAGAAACAACAAACCATAAACCCCTCGTTGCAAACGAGGGGGAGTAGGATGAACAGAGTGTAGAAAAAAAAGAAAGACAGACAGACGAAAACTATAAAATAAGTGACAATTATTTTGAGACTTACAACTGAAAAACGACAGAAATGAAACTAAAAATAGACATAGAAAAATCAATAGAAAAGGGGAAAATTTGTCCTAAATCTTGGTTTAGCTACTATTCAGACTTTCTTATGTATGGATTCTTTGTGACAGCATTCCTTTTTTCCATTGTAATGGACATTTTGAGAGACAGCACTCACGACATAACACCGATTAGAATTTTCTGGATTTCGATTTACATTATAATCTGTTCACTGACATTCTTTACAATTGACAAGATGAAAAAACTAACCGTGTTGACTATTAAAGACAAAACGAAAACCAAACAATTTATTCATAACCTGACAACTGATTCTGACTGGAAAATTCAAAAAGAAGAAGATGAAATAATAATCTATCAAATAAATCCTGGTTTTAGTAACGACAGACAAGTAACTTTTATAATCAGAAATGGAAACCTATATATTAACGTGACGAGTTATGGACGAGATATAACTTCTCCAATCTATTACTTTTCAGACAAAGATGTTCTGAAAACCATTATCGACAAATTGAAAGAAAACAAAATAGTTGAATACGACTTTTCTTAAGCTTGAATTGAGGACTGATTTAGCGAAACACAACGAAATGAAAAACAAAACACCTAGGCCTAACACACTTATGTCCATTGGCTGGCTGACGTGCATTCCGGCAGTTTTGCTCCCGCATTAGCTTCGCTGATTTTCAATTCACTTTGTCGTTCCACGACAGCGAATGCTCCCGCAAACCGGAGGTGCGCATAGCATCAGTCGTTAGGCAAAATTTAAAGAAAAAAAATATGAGAGCTATACTAACCGTAATTTTATCACTATTAGTGCTAAGTTCCTTCTCACAGACAATAGAAGAGCGTGAACTAGACCTGAAAACCTTACTATCTGGAGAACGGACTGGAAATCCTATGACTAAAATTTCAGAATTATTAGCTGTTGACAAATTCAACTCAACAGCTATAGAGCTAAAATTATTTTTTTACAGCCGTTCAAATCAAAAAGACTCTATTAAACTATTTTTTGACAACTTAATCAACTCAAACAGAGACAGTGCTATACCTTATTTACTTAGAGCTAAATTTTCGAGATTTGAGTCGTTAAAAGAGAATGAAAAACTAAACTATCTTAAGATAGCCTATAATCTTGATTCAACAAATGTTCAAGTAAACTATTTACTAGCTGAAACCTATTATGAACTATTTAATAAAGACCAAACATCAAATTGGAGAAAAACAGAACAAAGTAATGTTTATGCAAGAAAATGCATTTTCTTTATAAACAAAGGATGTACGATTGACAATCATTTTAGAGAAACATTAAAATATCCATTTGTTCAACTTAGTAACTATTTGGGAGATACGACAGATATAAAAATATATAACGACTACATTGATAAAACATCATATTTTCCAGCTTCATTATTTATTGATATGCCTTCTGGTTGGGAAACTAATTATATGTTGAACGTAATGCGTAGGCTGGAAAATTCACGGTTAAACTGGTACTCTAAGCATCTTAAAGCAATGAAAGAACCAGTATTACAAGGCTCTGAACAATCAGACGTATTTCGATTTACATGGTTGCGTTCATTCCATCATCCGGTTGTCATTGGTTTAAAGAAAGATAAGGATATAGTTTCAGTATATTGGAAAGTTTGCGATGGTCAAGGAGGTTATGAACCTGGAAAAATGACGATTAACGAGACGAAACAATTAACAATAACAGAATGGAAAGATATTTCAGAAAAAGTGGACTTAATTAATTTCTGGAGTTTACCATCATTGGATAAAAATAATTCAGGACTTGATGGTGCACAATGGATTTTAGAAGGTAGAAAAAATGGTAAATATCACGTTGTAGACAGGTGGGAAGGAATGGAAATTACGGGAATTTGTATGGCTTTACTGAAATTGACAGATTTGAAAATAGAGAAAAATGAAGTCTATTAAGAAATAAACTTTGCCTAACACACTATGCGCATTGGGCTGGCTGAAGTGTATTCCGGCAGCTTTGCTCCCGCATTAGCTTTGCTGATTTTCAATTCACCTTGTCGTTTCACGACAGCGAATGCTCCTGCAAGACTCTGCTAATGCGTGTTTGAACCCTATCAAACTTAGAGCTACAAAATGGTATAGGTTGCAGAACTGTATCAGTGCTAATATTAATTCAGTGATTTTAATCCCTTTTTGGTGTCAATCATTCCTTTGATAAATTCAATCTCATCGCAAAACTCTTTATAGGTCATTTCTTTAATATAAAGTGAGCCGTAAGTGCGTTTTAAGAGTGGGTTTTGGCTGTCGTAGAAAAAGTCGTTTCCAAAAAGTGCAATTAATTGCTGATGTTGTTCTACCCAAATGCGTTGAGCCAAATCGCTGAAAGTTCCTTCAAACTCGTAGCTCGGAAACGATGCCGATTTCTGGCTTACAAAGCAGTTGTTAAACATGTTATTCAACACCGCGAATGAGTTTAATGAAACGGGAACAATCATATTTACATCGGCAATGTGGAATTTCGACCAAATGTTGCGGTATCCCCATACTTTAATTTCGACATCAGGATGTTTTTCGGTGTATTTTTCCAAGGCGTTGGAAATGGCTATCAATGTTTTAAAATGTGTGTCAGGTCCACTTCCTTCGGGGTCTAAAGCCAACGAAACAATATTGGGACGCACCTTTTCCAATAAATCTAAAATGGGTTTTACATCGCGTTCAGGGTCGGGATATTCAACAAAAATATCGCCGGTATAAAATTGTAACCCTAAATGCGATACATGATCCAACCCAATTCCAAAATGCGCCCAAACTAACTCGGCTTCAAATTCGCGGGTCCAACCTTTAATTTGTTGCACGATGTCAATTTCTTTTTTACCCGGATCAACTGTTGTGAGGTAGTTGATTGTTTCATCCAATGTTGGCAGCAATTCCTGCATGGTTTTTACTTTCAGCAAATGGACCAGATGGCGTGCCAGCCTGCACGATATGTAAATTTCATGTTCCGTCTTGTCCTTCCGGGCAATGGCATTGAGTGTGCCGGTTATATCGTCCCAAAATCCATCTTTCGCGAATAGTTTTTTGTGATCTAAGTATTTATCAATTCTTCCGTTGCGTATTAAGTTTCGCAAAATAATCAAATTCCCATTTATATACTCATTGGTGACTGAAGTAAAACCACTGGTACAATAAACAAAATGGCTTTCGTTTTGCTCCGAGCGTACTAAATGGTGAAGCAGCGGAAAATAGGCCAGTTCAATATCGTCATGATGAGGTGCCGTGTGTAGAATACTACTTTGAACGGGTGGATTCAATCCTTTCTGAATTTTTTCCGCAATACGATTGTATGTTGATTGTGCCAATGTAGCCAACGACTCGCCACTTACTTGTTGCGCCAGTTGCAAATAACGGTTAGCGGTTTTAAAACTCTTGGAAGTCATTTCCAAAAGCGTAACCCCCACTTCCAATGCACCGTCAATAATTAACCGGTCGATGGTTTTTATATCGGCTTTTTGCATTCCGAGAATTCGCAGTCTTTTTCGTTCCTGAAGTTTAATGGCTGCTCCATTGGTAAGATAAAACCGTGTATTTGGAAGCTTTTGTAACGCACTGCCCGGATATTCGAGCGATGGTTCCGATTCGATGGCTGAGGCAATAACTTGCGATTTTGCTTCTCCGGCAGCAATGACAATCGCTACAACGTCGGGGTTGTGAGTGATGGTGTTTAACCCGATAGTTATGACCGCTTTTTTCCGCACCGATTCTATCCCGCCTAAATCGACAGCCGCTGCGGCTTGTGTTTCGTAATTGATGTTGGTAAGGCGCGTATGTGAATGATGACTCGACCCTTTTACGTCAAAGGCTATGTGTCCATCGGGACCGATTCCTCCCAGAAAGAATCCGATTCCTCCCAGATTACGAATTTTTTCTTCGTAATTTTCACAGAATTGATCGTAATACTTGATGATGTTTTTTTGCAAAGTTTCTTTTGTACTGCCAGGATGTTTTATGCGTAGATTCAGATCAATTTTTCCTTCGGGAAATATCTCAACAACATTTTTGTTTCCATCAAAATCTCTTTGAACGGCTTCGGGAATGTTGTAGGTGTCTATAAACATGGCTTTGCTCTGGTCAAACCCAAAGCCATCAATATAAAATCGTTTTACAAAATAATTGAAAGATCTTTCGTGCAGTGGATCGAGGGGGAAAAATTCATCAATCATAACAAAATGGAGCGACCCAAAGTCAGGCTTTAATTCCTTATCAAAGCCTATTTGCTGAAGCAATCCGGTGTTGATTTCTGTGTCCCAGTTTTCGAGGTAATATTGCATCCATTTTATAAAAAACTCGGGAGTTTTACCGGTAGGCAATGCCACAACTCCGCCCGGATTAAGTGAAACCCATTCCAGAAAGCGCAATGCAATAAATTGACCCAAATGAATGTAGTTATCAACAGCAATAACTTTAATTTTTTCATCTGTTTTTGAAATAACAGGATTATTGAACTGCTTTTCGAAGAATACTTCTACCTTGCTTTTTGTGATATACTTTCTGGTCTCCATAGGAATGATTTTTATAAATACTTGGGTCGCATTAGATAATTTACAAAAATACTAATATTTATAGAATTAACCCTGATAACTCGCATTAGGTTTTCAATAAAATGTCATTTAGAGTCAATCAGTGAATTTAATCAGTTTAAAAACTATACTTTTAGTTTTGTAAAGTTGATAGTAATATAGTTTTAGTACTTTTGTGTTTTAAGCTCACCATTTTTGATTGATAGAGTTTGCATTAATAACCTAATTAGCAATATATGACTTCAACTATTATCATTACTCTTTGCATATTGCTTTTGTTAGCGTATCTTTTTGATCTGACTTCATCCCGGACAAAAATTCCGTCCGTAATTTTGTTGCTTCTTTTAGGTTGGCTGTTGCATCAAACAACTGATTCGATGAATATTCATCTTCCGGATTTTTCTAAGGTTTTACCAGTATTGGGCTCAATAGGCTTAATACTCATCGTTCTTGAGGGTTCTTTGGAACTCGATTTGGATAAATCAAAAATTAGCTTGATACGAAAATCTTTTCTGGGTGCATTAATTCCTATGTTTGCACTGGCATTTTTGTTGAGTTTTTTATTTCAATACCTGGGAGGTTATCCGTTTAAAAGTTGTTTGGTTAGTGCCATCCCTTTTAGCATCATTAGCAGTGCAATTGCCATTCCCAGTGTACGAAGTATAGGTACTGCAGATAAAGAATTTGTGATATATGAGAGTAGTTTTTCAGATATCTTGGGCGTGATATTTTTCAATTTTATTGTTCTGAATGAAAATTTTGGGTTCAATACATTCAGAAATTTCACTCTTCAGCTAATTATCATTGTAATAATTTCATTCTTTGCAACAATAGGACTTACAATTTTACTTCGTAAGATTGAACATCATATCAAGTTTATACCCATTATATTACTTGTAATACTAATCTACACTGTTTCTGAAATGTATAAATTACCTTCGTTAATATTCATTTTGTCATTCGGATTGTTTGTAGGGAATCTTTACAAGTTTAAGCGATTTAAGTGGATTCAAAAATTACGTCCTGAAGAGCTGAAGTCTGAAAATCAGAAATTTCAAGAAATCACCATCGAAGGAGCTTTTCTCGTTCGAGCTTTATTTTTTCTATTGTTTGGTTATTTGCTCGAAACGGCTGAGATTATCAATAACCATACTTTATTCTTATCCGTTGCACTTGTTTTTATTATTTTTTCTGTTAGAATCATACAATTGAAATTATCCCGCCTACCATTGAAGCCCTTACTTTTTGTTGCCCCCAGAGGACTTATTACCATCTTGTTGTTTTTATCAATTATGCCAAATCAACATATAGTAATGGTAAATAAATCGCTTATTGTTCAGGTTATCATTCTGACGGCTCTCATTATGATGTTTGGTTTAATGCTATTTCCGGAAAAAACTAAACCGAATGATGAGAGAGTTGCCGAAGAAATTAAAAGGGAAGTAATTTAGCCTTAACCCAAATATATCATTTATGGAAAGTTTGTAGCTGTTTTAAATTAAGTTCATTGACCTATGTGATGTGGGAAATTTAGGAAATCAATCGGGGAGGGTAATACGGTGGGAAAAGCATGTTAAATTGACGACAAAAGTAAATTATACTATTTTGAGTTTAAAATAGTGTCGCATTTCAATTTCGAAATACGACACTATTTGTTATTAATTAAGATTTTTCTTTCCGGCCAATGTATCGTAGTTGTTTTTTGGATCTTTCCAATTTACCTTTTTGGAAGGATCGATGCCATTGATGTATTTTTCAATGTTTGTGTAACCATCTCCATTCAAATCACCATTAGCGTCCGATGGATCATTGGGATTAAGCCCATGCTTGATTTCCCATGCATCAGGCATTCCATCACCATCACTGTCTTTATATGGCGTACCTTTATATTCAGGATAACCACCCACCTGACTGATATCGGTAATGATACCGAGTTTATATGAATCGGGTTTTAGGCGACGATGTTTAAATTGATAATAAGTTCTTGAATCGGCTTTTTTATCATAATATACTTCACCAGTGCGCACTTGATTTATGATATGCTGATCTACAATGTCACGCTTTGGTAAAGTCGCTCCCACATTGTCCAATACGTAATTATAGGCTTCCTTTGCAGTCAAAATAGGGTAAACAGGCATAAGAAATGGTTTGTTAGCTTTCATGGTTGGGAAATAATTCTTTTCAGCATCTTCCTGACTGATATCTTTCCCTTTTAGTTCTCTCATTTGTACTCCTCCATCCCAATTGTCTTTTGTAACCTGTTCATTTCCTTCCATTACATTTCCAGCCACATAAAGTCTTCCAAACTCTGCATGTTCGAGTTTACTGCGTCCATTTGACTGGGGCTCAATGATGCGATGACTTATCAAACCAGTTTTAGGTGTAGCTGGTCCCGGTTTATAATAGTTGTTGATAATATTATATAATGCACTGTAATCGCCGCCATCCACCGAACGGTGTACCCAGTTATAAATCACATTATTTGTAAAATTGAATATTCCATTCCAACCAATTGACGGATTGCGGCCGGTGTTATCAGCCCATAAATTACGTGTGAAAGTACAATTTTCTCCTCCCAGTGTACTACCGAAAGCGTGATTGTAAGTATCCAAACCCTGGGCTGAAATAGTATTCTGAATAGTAACATTTACCGTAGGAAGTTTATCTAACGGGCGACCATTCTTTTCATCAAACATGTGTCGGTAAAAAGATATATTTTCGTCCAAACCCCATGAAACAGAACAGTGGTCAATCATAATATTCCCGATAGGATTGCCACCAAATGCATCGTCACGATCGCCAACATCGGTAGCTCCGCGACGAAAGCGCATATAACGAACAACTACATCATGTGTATTTGCCTGTGTTGTAAATCCTGCGATACAAATTCCGTCGCCCGGAGCTGTTTGTCCGGCAATGGTAATGTAAGGAGCACGAATCATAATCGGTGATTTTAAATGAATAATACCGGCAACATTAAATACTACAATACGGGCACCGCCGGTTTCACAGGCTTCCCGAAAAGATCCCGGACCTCTATCATTCAGGTTGGTAACAACAATCACTTTTCCACCACGACCTCCAAATGAGTAAGCGCCACCACCCATTGCACCTGGAAATGCTGGTATTTCTGCTTGTGGCAAGTCATATGGACGGGCTGCCCATGGATTATACGGCTTACCTTCTTTTACCTCTTTCATAACAACAGGTAATGCCTTTGCCCAGGCAATATCAGATAAACTATCCGTTACTCTTCCTTTTTCTTTCCATAAGCGGCTTACGCTGTCGGTAATGGTTGGATACTGGGCTTTTATTGTTTGTATTGTTGATAACGTTAACAATAAAACCGTTGTGAAAATAATCTTTTTCATATATAAATAATTTGTTTAAAAAATAACTATTTGAATTGGTTACGACAAAATCATGACTCTATATGAAGACGATTGAAATTGAAGTATGTACTGAAAGTCCTTTTTGATGATTAGCGAATAATAAAAAAGAATATATACAAAAATGCAATGCTTTGGTAGAATGAATTGTATTCTGCCTTAATGAATAATTACGAACAAAATAGTTTGTTGTATAAATATCATATTCAATTACCGAAATTTTTCTTTAATTCATTAGCAAAAAATTCGTTTAACTCAAAGGAAAGTAGTAATTTTGCGGTCTCTTAGAAATTTCGATAATTAAACTATATTATGGCAGAAAAAAAATTGAATTTATTGGCTGATTTTCCATCGGTTAGCACGCAGCAATGGATGGATAAAATCACAGTCGATCTTAAGGGAGCTGACTTCAACAAGAAGCTCGTCTGGAAAACCAACGAAGGCTTCAACGTGATGCCTTTCTATCGTGCAGAAAACATTGAAACACTGCAAACTAAGGATGCAGCTCCGGGTGTTTTCCCATTCGTACGCGGAACAAAAGCCGACAACGAATGGTTTGTTCGTCAGGACATTGTTGTGGAATCGGCTAAAGAAGCCAATGCTAAAGCGTTGGACATTTTGTACAAGGGTGTAACCTCAGTGGGTTTCAAACTGAAAAAAGAAGAATTGAGTGCTGACTACATCGCTACTTTGCTCGAAGGCATTGCAGCTGATTGCGTTGAGCTTAACTTCGGTATTTGTGTTAGTGCAGCTGCTAACCTGGCAACTATTTTGACCGACTATTTCAAATCGAAAGCGTACGACGTGAAAAAATTGCAGGGTTCTATTAACTTCGATCCAATCAACCGCATGTTGCAAGCTGGTAAGGAGTTGACCAAAGAAGAAATCACCGCAAAAGCCAAAGCAACCGTTCTTGCTGCTATTGGTTTACCTTTCTACCGCGTGATTGGCGTAAATGCTACCACATTGAGCAATGGCGGAGCTTATATCGCTCAGGAATTGGGTTACGCATTGGCTTGGGGCAACGAATACCTTTCGTCATTGGTTGAAGCTGGTGTTGACACTTCATTGGCGGCTAAAAAAATCAAATTCAGCTTTGGCGTTAGCGGCAACTACTTTATGGAAATTGCCAAATTCCGTGCTGCCCGCTTATTGTGGGCTAACATTGTGGATGCTTACCAACCGGCATGTAAAGTGGAAGATTGCAAAAATACAGTTAACGGTATTTGCAAATGTGCAGCCAAAATGCGCATTCATGCTGAAACTTCTACCTTCAACAAAACCATTTTTGACGCTAACGTAAATATGCTTCGTACCCAAACCGAAGCTATGAGCGCAACATTGGGTGGTGTAAATTCATTGACCGTGTTGAGTTACGATTCTATCTACAAACCAACCGATGAATTCTCGGAACGTATTGCCCGTAACCAACAATTATTATTGAAGGAGGAATGTCATTTCGATAAAGTAGCTGACCCTGCTGCCGGTTCTTATTATATCGAAACATTGACTAACGAAATTGCTGCTCAAGCCTGGAAATTATTCCTTGAAGTTGAAGATAACGGTGGTTTCTTTGCTGCAGTTACTTCAGGTTCAGTTCAACAAGCGGTTAAAGCTACTGCTGCTGCTCGTCTGAAAGCTGTTTCAAGCCGTCGCGAAGTATTATTAGGAACTAACCAGTTCCCTAACTTCAACGAAGAAGCTGCTGCTAAAGTACAAATCACAGAAGCTACAGATTGTGGTTGTTCACACAGCGGAACTGAAAAACTGTTGCCTGTACGTGGTGCTGCAGAATTCGAAGCATTACGTTTCGCAACTGAAGGAGCTGCTAAACGTCCAAAAGCATTTATGTTGACTATTGGTAGTTTAGCAATGCGTCTGGCTCGTGCTCAATTTTCTTGTAACTTCTTTGCTTGTGCTGGTTATGACGTTGTTGATAACTTAGGTTTCTCAACTGTTGAAGAAGGTGTTGCTGCTGCTCAAAAAGCCGGAGCTGACATTATTGTTCTTTGCTCAAGCGACGACGAATATGCTGAATTAGCTCCTGCTGCATTCAAAGCTATCGACGGAAAACAAATTTTCGTAGTGGCTGGTGCTCCTGCTTGTGCTGATGATTTAAAAGCGATTGGTATCGAATACTTTGTAAACGTAAAAACCAACGTTCTTGAAATGCTTCAGAAATTCAATTCAAAATTATTATAAACACCAAGACCCGGAGACACAAAGTAAATGAATAAAACAGAGTTAGATAATATCGGGACTAAGATTGTGGATGCTGCATATAGCGTTCATAAAGAATTAGGCCCCGGTTTATTAGAATCGGTTTATGAATTTTGCTTGATAGAGGAATTAAAGTCACGGAATTTGACTGTAAACAGTCAAATGAGATTACCAGTTGTTTATAAAGGTAAAGCGTTGAACAAAGAATTTATTATCGATCTTTTGGTTGAAAATGAAATTATCATTGAACTAAAAGCAGTAGAAATAGTACTGCCAGTTCATGAAGTTCAACTTCTTACTTATATGAAACTTGCCGATAAAAAACTTGGATATTTGATTAATTTCAATGTTCCAATAATCAAAGAAGGCATAAAACGTAAAATAAATGGCTACTTCTGATTAAACACAAAGACACCAAGACACGAATTTAATAATTTCTGCGTCTCTGTGTCTCCGTGTTGAAAAAGTTCACCTGTTGAAAAAATTCGTGTCTTAGTGACTCCGTGTTTAAAAAAGAAAGAATATGAAACCAAATTTCAAAAATATAGACATTAAAAACGTAGCTGCATCTACTGCTCAGCAGGCCGATAGTAGCTGGCTAACAGCCGAGTTGATTCCGGTGAAGCCATTTTATACAAAAGATGATTTGGAAGGTATGGAGCATTTGAACTATGCTGCCGGACTTCCTCCTTACTTGCGTGGACCTTACAGCGTAATGTACGCCATGCAACCCTGGACAATTCGTCAATATGCCGGATTCTCTACTGCCGAAGAATCAAATGCATTCTATCGTCGTAACTTAGCTGCCGGACAAAAAGGTCTTTCGGTAGCATTCGACTTAGCTACACACCGTGGCTACGATGCCGATCACGAACGTGTTGTTGGTGACGTTGGTAAAGCGGGTGTGTCTATCTGTTCGGTTGAAGATATGAAAGTTTTGTTCGATGGTATTCCATTGAATAAAATGTCGGTTTCTATGACCATGAATGGTGCAGTACTTCCTATTCTTGCATTTTATATCAATGCAGGTTTGGAGCAAGGTGCTAAATTAGAAGAAATGGCCGGAACGATCCAAAACGATATTTTGAAAGAATTCATGGTGCGTAATACCTATATTTACCCACCTAAATTTTCGATGAAGATTATTGCTGATATTTTTGAGTTTACTTCTCAAAAAATGCCTAAGTTCAACTCTATCTCTATCTCGGGTTACCACATGCAGGAAGCCGGTGCAACTGCCGATATCGAGTTGGCTTACACATTAGCTGATGGACTTGAATACCTTCGTGCCGGAGTAAATGCAGGTATGGATATCGACTCGTTCGCTCCACGTTTGTCATTCTTCTGGGCTATCGGTATGAATCACTTTATGGAAATTGCCAAAATGCGTGCTGCACGTATGTTGTGGGCAAAAATCGTAAAACAATTCAATCCTAAAAACCCAAAATCATTGGCATTGCGTACACACTCGCAAACTTCAGGTTGGTCGTTGACCGAGCAAGATCCGTTCAACAATGTGGGTCGTACTTGTATCGAAGCTATGGCTGCTGCGTTGGGTCACACACAATCGCTTCACACCAATGCGTTGGACGAAGCTATCGCGTTGCCAACCGATTTCTCGGCTCGTATTGCCCGTAACACACAAATCTATATTCAACAAGAAACTGACATTTGCCGTGAGGTTGACCCATGGGCAGGTTCTTACTACGTTGAATCGTTGACTAACGAATTGGCTGAAAAAGCCTGGGCGTTGATCGAAGAAGTAGAAAAACTGGGTGGTATGGCTGCGGCTATCGAAACCGGTGTTCCAAAAATGCGTATCGAAGAAGCTTCTGCACGTACGCAAGCTCGTATCGACTCAGGAAGCCAGGTGATCGTAGGTGTAAACCAATTCCGTTTGGAAAAAGAAGACCCCATCGATATTTTGGAAGTGGACAACACAGCAGTTCGTATTCAACAAATCGAACGTTTGAAAGAATTGCGTGCTAACCGCGACGAAGCTGCTGTACAAGCTGCTTTGGCTGCCATTACCGAATGTGCTAAAACCGGAAACGGTAACTTGCTCGAACTTGCCGTTGAAGCTGCCCGCGTGCGTGCTTCTTTGGGTGAAATCTCCGATGCCTGCGAAGCAGTTGCAGGTCGTTATAAAGCAACCATTAGAACTATATCAGGCGTGTATTCATCAGAAACTAAAAACGATGCAAGTTTCATTAAAGCTTGTGAATTGACAGAGAAATTTGCCAAGAAAGAAGGTCGTCGTCCTCGTATCATGATTGCTAAAATGGGTCAGGATGGTCACGACCGTGGTGCAAAAGTAGTAGCTACCGGTTATGCCGATTGCGGTTTCGACGTGGACATGGGACCACTTTTCCAGACTCCTGCCGAAGCAGCCAAGCAAGCTGTAGAAAACGACGTTCATATCATGGGTGTTTCATCATTGGCAGCTGGTCACAAAACATTGGTTCCTCAAGTAATTGCTGAACTGAAAGCATTAGGCCGCGAAGATATTATCGTAATTGCAGGTGGAGTTATCCCAGCGCAAGATTACGATTATCTGTACAAAGCCGGTGTAGCAGCTATCTTTGGCCCAGGTAGCCCAGTTGCGAAAGCAGCTTGCACTATCATGGAAATTTTGTTGGAAGAGTAAAGATAACCCCAAACCCCTAAAGGGGCTTAAGAAAGAGAAAACGGACTTGCCATTGAGGTGAGTCCGTTTTTATTTATATTGGTGTTTTTTAAGATTGTTTTTTAAGAATATGAAGATAGTTTGTTCTGGTTTAATTTTTTGAAACAGCCAGAAATAATTATTAAGTAGTACTTTTTCAACATAATGTAATATGTTTCTGATAAGCAAACTGTATTCGTAGAGTATAAATGTTTTAAAACTGTTTTAAAACATAATTAACAAGTGATATTCTTTTTTTTTTGCAATTACTTTTGTACGTAATTTAAAAATATTGGTGAAATTACTACCAATATTGACATAGAACTACTTAAAATAACTTCCTGCCAACAGATAATCTTGTGAAAAAAACTATCCTCCATATTTTTCCAACACTTCTATTTCTTACATTTTTATGCATAAGTATTTATGTAAACGCTCAGCAAAATGAAGCATTAACCAGAGATACCACAGCATTAATATCTTTCGATATTCTTGCTCCAAAAATAGAAAAAGCCAATCATGTGAAACTGTATTTTAAATCGGAGTGGTTTGAAAACAAACGATTTAGAGAGACTATTTCTGACTTGTCTTTAGAAGATTGTCTTGCAATAGTTCAGCGAGTTTCCGGCTTATCGTGTATCGAAATAAACCCAACCAATTATGTTTTTGTTCCTGTTGAAATACGTAATTTTTCAAATAAAACAAATAGTAAAGGTGTACTAATTATAGGTGATGAAAGTGATTTTGGAAAATACTCAAAGGCTACAATTTTAGGAAAAATAATCAATGCTAAAAATGGCAATCCTCTATATGGTGCAAGAATAAGTATTGACAAACTAAACGTAAGTACATCAACTGATGTTGACGGAAACTATAAATTTACAATCCCGGTTGGTGAATATGATTTAAGACTTAATTATCCTGGTTTTGAAGAAGACAATAGAAATATAAAAGTCGGTGGAAATGGAATTGTGGACTTTGAATTATCCGAAAGAACAATAAAACTTAAGGAAGTTGTAATTACAGATAAAGCTGTAGATCTTAACCTGATTCGTACACAAATGAGTACGATTAAGTTTAATGCTAAAATAATTAAAGAACTGCCAAGCTTTATGGGCGAGAAGGACATCATAAAAAGTGTAACATTGCTTCCCGGAATACAGTCGACAGGTGATTTTGGTACAGGTTTTTTTGTTCGGGGAGGTAGTTCGGATCAAAACCTGATTTTAGTAGAAGACGTGCCATTGTTTAATTCATCACATGTGTTTGGACTTATGTCATCTATCAATCCCGATGGGGTAAGCAGTGTATCACTTTTGAAAGCAGGAATTCCGGCTAAATATGGCGAAAGAGCTTCATCTGTTATGGATATTCGTCTAACAAATAATGCAGATAAACTGACAGTTAAGGGTGGTATTGGCCTACTGGATTCAAGGTTGGATGTAGAAACGCCTCTTTTCGATAAAAGAGCCACTTTACTGGTAGGTGCACGAAGTTCCTATTCCAATTGGTTACTACATGCCATGCCCGATGTAAATTTAAAGAACAGTTCAGCAAGTTTTTATGATATAAATACCTTGTTTACAATGAGATTTGATCCAAAAAACACCTTAGCCCTTTTTGGCTATTTTAGTAATGATCAGTTCAGTTTTAATAAAAGTACGGCATATCAATATGATAACATTTTAGCTTCGGCTCGATATTCGCATACATTTAATGATAAATTTTATTCAACGTTCTTATTAGGTTATAGTCGATACACAAGTTCTATAAGTGAGTCAGATACGTTGCAGCCAAACCAGGCTTATAAAATTAATTCATCTACCAGCTATAATAACGCTAAGCTTAACTTCACCTGGTTGCCTAATGAAAAACATTCAGTTGATTTTGGGTTGAACTCAATTTTGTACAACCTGCAACCCGGAAAAATGATGCCTCTTGGTTCGTTATCGGATGTAAAAATACAATCGACCGAGCAAGAAAAAGCCTTGGAAATGGCCGCATATATAAGTGACAACATAAATTTTTCATCCAAAATAAGTGCCGAAGCCGGTTTAAGATTAAGTGAGTATGCGGACCTTGGTCCGGGCAGTGTTTTTATCTTCAAACCCAATGTAGCCCGAACTTCGGATAACATTGTCGATACGCTTAATTATAACACGAACAAAGTAATAAATTGGTATTCGAGTTTAGAACCAAGGCTATCGTTGCGATATTCAATTGATAAATTAAGTTCAGTAAAGTTCAGTTACAACCGAATCAGCCAGTTTATAAACCTCATTTCCAACACGGCTGTAATGGCTCCAACCGATGTGTATAAATTGAGTAGCCCTAATGTGAAACCACTTATTTGTAATCAGGTTGCGTTAGGGTATTTCAGAAATTTCAATGATAATGCAATTGAAGCTTCGGCCGAAATATATTACAAAAAATTGGATAATATTGTTGAATATCGGGATGGTGCAACAATTTTGTTAAACAACGCTCTGGAAACCGATTTACTAAATGCTTCGGGCTATAATTACGGCGTTGAATTATATCTGAAAAAAAATACCGGTCGATTGACCGGTTGGGCAAGTTATACTTATTCCCGATCGATGCGGCGGACTTCAAGTCCTTATGTGCAGGATCAGATAAATGGGAATAGATACTATCCATCACCGTTTGATATACCTCACAATTTTGTACTGAACGCAAGTTATCATTTGACAAGAAGATGGAGGCTTTCGAGCACGTTTTATTATAATACAGGGAAACCAATCACATTGCCCGAATTAAAATATAATTTTGATGGGAAGCAGTATGTGTATTATTCTGATCGAAATAAATACCGTCTTCCCGATTATAACCGGCTTGATATTGCTATCACTTTTGATGAAACACTTCGATTGAAACAAAAATGGAGAGGTAGCTGGACACTCTCCATCATTAATCTTTATGGAGAAAAGAACCCGTATTCGGTTTTTTATAAATCAACTTCGTCATTGGAATCGAATTTCAATCAATCATTTAATTTATACAATTTGTTTATTGTAGAAAGACCTATTCCAACATTGACTTATAATTTTAGTTTTTAAAAATTCAGAAAGATGATTCAGTTTAAAAATATATGTTTATTTGTGGTGATAATGCTTAGCTTCATTCGTTGCACAGAGATTTACACTCCCAATATTAATTCTACTACAGAAGCATTAGTCGTGCAAGGACTAATTACTGACGGTACGGGACCATTTACTATTAATTTGTCCAAAGCGATATTGTACACTTCCAATTCGGTTTCAGCTTCAAATTATGTTTTAAGTGCACAACTCACTGTTACGGATAATCAAAATAATACTTTTCCACTCACAGAAACCGGAAATGGAAATTATACTTTGCCACTCAGTTTCAAAGCTGTAATTGGTAACTCGTACATCTTACACATTCAAACAAAAGACGGCAATACATACGAATCTAATTCTCAGAAACTTCTACAACCATTGACTTACGATAGCATTCACGGGATGCATAATACTGAGAAATACCTGGGTCAGGATAATCAACTCAGAAATGTTCCTGGTTCAGACATTCTGGTTGATCTTTTTAAAACAGTTTCAACTGGAGATTCAGTACCATTATGCCGGTTTAATCCGGTTGTTACAATTCAATATCAATATACAGTAACTGAAAAGGATACAACTAACTGGCATTGGGAATATAATGACTGGAGGAGCTTTCAACTAAATACAAATGAAAATATAACAGAGGATAATTCTCAAACTGCCAGTGCTTTTATTAAAAATCATTCAGTGGGATTTGTCCCTATTGGGATGGAGAGTTACGGAATGGCGTCACCCGATAAACTCACATATTATACTTATTATTTAAGAATATATCAGTATACAATAAACAGGGATTCATATAATTTTTACAAAGGGGCTAATAGTCAACTGGCAGCAAGTGGCACAATATTCGATCCGGTTACAGCACAACTTTATGGAAACATGAAGTGCGTAAATAATCCAGCTAAAATTGTGCTTGGATTGTTCGAAGTTTCATCGCTGTCACAATCGGCATATGTTGTCATTCAGAGTCCGTACAGTACAAATGTATTATTGCAAAAAGTACCGTATGTGGATATTCCATCGTCCGGCACTACACAGTTCAAAGTCTGGAATTTGGAATTTGTGCCCATGCCGAAAGATCCCGCTTATAACAGTACGATGCCAAGCTGGTGGATGCATTATTAAAATAAATAATTTACAATGATATTATTTAAAAGAACTTTCATTCTATTTGTAATTCAATTAGCTGGTTTGACTTTTTGCGTTAATGCCCAAATTGCCAACCATGAAACGGGCTATATTCAAACCGATAGAACTGTTTACGTGGCGGGTGAATCAGTTTTCTACAAGCTGTATGTGCTCGATGCAACATCAAAAAAACGATCAGACTTGAGTAAAGTGGGGTACATTTTACTTAGAAATGCTAATCCAAATCCAACTTTAAAAATCCGTATTAAAATTGATTCGGGGCTGGCTGCTGGTAGCTTTGTATTGCCCGATACGCTAACATCGGGGGTATATCAGTTGATTGCATTTACAAGTGAAATGAAAAACTTTGGTGAGCGGCAGTTTATCCATAAAGAAATTGTGATTGCTAACCGGTTTGATAAGGAATTGAATTTCAAACTTATTAATTCTGGTTCAACTGATAACAGTAAAATACATCCGGCAGATGTGAAACCTGAAATCAAAACCGACAAGTTAACGTACGGTTCCCGCGAAAAAGTCATAGTAAGTTTAGGAAAAACAAATTCAAAAGCGAATGTTTCTGTTTCTGTATTTGAAGATCCGGGAATTGCGTCGACAGATAAATCAATTGCTGAAACTCTTGCTGGATTATCGACTGTTCAACCTGATAAAAAGGTTCTAAATACATACTTACCCGAAAGTAAAGAGAAAATTATTAGAGGCAGAGTGATCGATGAAACTACTCAAAAAACAATTAAGGATGCAACCGTTTTATTATCGTGTATGGATTCAATTCCAAATTTGCAATACGCTGTAACAAATTCCAATGGAATGTTTCAGATGTTGTTAAGTGATTATTATAATGGAAAAGAATTGTTTTTTACCATAAAAGATATGCCTGCAAATCAACATTGGAAAATCGTAACTGAAGATGAGTTTGCATTATCCAATACGTGGAATCCTCCTTTGACTGAAATTAAAGATAATTTCAAAAAGTTTATTGACAAAAGTCAAAACATTGTTTATATCAACAAATGTTATCAGTTGAACAACGTTTTGATTGCTAAACCAGTTGCTGATCGTAATTATATTTGTCCTCAGCTATATCATTGTCCGGTAAGCACAGTCTTACTTTCGGACTTTGTGCAGTTGAATGACTTGCCTGAAATTGCTGTCGAACTATTGCCTCAATTAAGAATATACAACGATAACGGCAAATACAGTGCACGTATTATGTTTGAATCATCTAATTTGTATTACGATAAGCCCGCTGTTTTTCTTGATGGAGTTTTTGTAGACGACTTAAATAAGATAATTGGACTTGGATCGGAACAAATAAAAAAGATTGACATAGTGCAATCAGAAAGAGCATTTGGAAATTTAATTTTTGAAGGCATTATTTCCATTACATCCAAATCGAACGAAATTTTAAATACAACGCCTGCATCATACTCGTTGCGTATTAAAAACGACAATTTTAATCAGGGTGGAAGTTTTGTTGATGTGAATCCTGACTCAATCAAGGACAAGAACATTCCTTATTACAAGCAGTTATTGTATTGGAATCCTAATTTAGAATTAAGCGGAACCGACAGTACTAAGTTTGAATTTTATACGTCGGATAATACCGCTAATTTCATTATTAAGGTTGAAGGTATTTCTGACGATGGAACACCAATCAGTGCCAGTTCCACCATACAAGTTAACAACAAACTTAATGTTACCGTAAAATGAAACACTATCTATACTTTTTATTTTTATTGATTTGCATTTCGATAAATGCTCAAACCGTCAAATCAACGGAAGTCTCTGAGAGTGATACACTCTTTTTACCAAAACTTACCGGTCAAACTTACATTGAAAGGAAAGGTTACAAAGGTGAACAGTATTTTTACGATGACTGGGTAGATGGTGATATTTTATTGTCTACCGGAGAAATGCTTCATGGTGAAAAATTAAAATATAACGGTCTCTTTGATGAACTTATTTGGGTGAACATGTCAAATTATCGCCAGTTTGAACTCGACAAATCATTTGTGGCTGAATTTTGGCTAAAAGGCATACGGGGAGCAACTATTCATTTTAAGCGAATTAACCTTGGTGAGCAAACTGACACGCACCCATCCGAGATTTATGCCCAGATAGGAGTTGAAGAAAAAGTATCTTTATATATTCAACGTAAGATAAGTGTTGTTGGCGATGAAGATATCTATGAGAATGGAAAACTATATAATATAAAAAGCATTGAATCAAAGCCACTTTATTATATAAAATTACCTTCAAATAATTATCTGGTGTTGAGAAGAATTCGTCGAAATGCTTTTCTTAAATTATTCCCTGAACAAAAAAAGACTATTCTTAAACTGATAAGAGCTGGCCATTTGAATTTTAAATCCGAAGCTGATTTGATTAAAGTGATTGAGCTAATGAATGAAAAGGGAGTAATTTAAAACAGGAATAATAAATGAAAAAAAATGTGTGAAACCTACTAAACAGCCTTTGTGTAAATTTCTGCAACATGAAATGAGGACAATTTGCCTTTCGGAAAATTTCTGAGATATGAAATGAGGATAATTTGCCCATCGGAAAATTTCTGCGACATGATTCGATGAATATTAGCCTTTCAGAAAATTTCTGCGATATAAAATGAAGACAGTTTGCCCTTCGGAAAATTTCTGAGATATGATTCGATGAATATTAGCCTTCTGAAAATTTCTGAGACATAAAATGAAGGTAATTTGTCCTTCTGAAAATTTCTGAGACTTGACACAGAGACAATGACTAAAGAACAATAAATCATGTTGAGAAAAAACATTAGAACCAATCACGAGAACTGATATGTTTTATCCAACTTTCATAAACGAACTTGCCCGAAAGGTAAGTTCGTTTTTTTGTTGTCTCTGTCAGTGAAAAAGGGTAACTTTGCAATCAGTTTTTTTAAGTAAATAATCGTATGAAACGAGCATTAGAACTGACGTTTAACCTAAAAACCATGTTCATTGCGAGTTCCATGCGACAACTAACTAAAAAATAAAAATGAACGCATGAAAACAAAGATTGTAATTGTAGGACTCGGAGGAGTAGGGGGGTATTATGGCGGATTGTTGGCAAAAAAGTATGCTGATAATCCCGAAGTAGAAATATATTTTGTGGCTCGTGGTGCACATTTGAAGGAAGTTCAGGAAAACGGGCTGACTGTGATAACAGAAAACGGAACATTTATCGTTCATCCAACCCTGGCAACTGACAATGTGATGGAAATCGGAACTGCCGATTACATTATTATGACTCCCAAAAGCTACGACCTGGATAGCACAGTAGCACAAATCAACCCTATTGTCGGATCCAATACGGTCATTCTTCCTCTACTCAATGGAATTGATAATTCCGACCGTATTCGTGCTTTATTGCCCGGCATAGAAGTTTGGCAGGGCTGTGTTTATATCGTTGCAAGACTGAATGAACCCGGAGTAGTGGAAAGTTCGGGAAATTTGCACCGATTTAATTTTGGTTACGAATATCGGCAAACCAACGAACGTTTATATGCTTTTGAACACCTTCTGAAAGATGCCGGCATCGATGCATATTATCACGAAAACATTATGCATGTAATCTGGACTAAGTTTTTCTTTATATCAGCTACAGCATCATTAACGTCTTATTTCGATGTAAGTTTCGGTGCATTATTGACCGATGAGGTTCGAAAATCAACGCTTGTAAACCTATTGGAAGAATTGCTTTTGGTGGCGAATGCCGAAGGGGCTGAAATTGAACGGTCGGTGATTGACAAAGTTATTCAACAACTAGAAAAATTGCCTTTTGAAACTACAGCTTCAATGCATAGTGATTTTCGGGCAGGCAAAAATACCGAAGTTAACGGACTGACGGGCATTGTGGTGGAACTTGGGAGAAAACACGGAATTTCAACACCTGTTTACGAAAGAGTATACCAAGAATTGTATAAACGAATGAATAACTGATTTATTGACAGACAGGGTGATTAAAAGTCACCCTGTCTGTCAATAATCATATTATCCTGTATATTTCCATTATACTTTCCAAAATAGTGTCGAAATCAATTTTTAAATCGATCAACTTCCCGCTTTGTATATCGAATACCCACCCGTGTACAGTAATCGACCGTTCTTTAACCGCTTTTTGTACATCAGGAGTTTTTATAATGTTGACGCATTGTTCCTGAACATTCAATTCTACCAGCCTTTTGTATTTTGTCTCTTCATCGGTAATAGCATTAAGTTCCGTTTTGTGCAGTCTGTATACATCCCTGATATTTCGTAACCAGGGATTGAGAATACCTAAATCAGCCGATTCCATAGCCGATTTTACGCCGTTGCAGTAATAATGTCCACAAACAACTATGTGTTTTACTTTCAGGTGGCTGACTGCAAAATTAATAACCGACATGGCGCTTAAATCGGTATTGGGAACCATGTTGGCAATGTTTCGGTGAACAAAAACCTCACCGGGTTGAACTCCCATTAATTCTTCTGCCGATACCCGACTATCAGAACAACCAATATACAGGATTTCAGGATTATGACTCAACGATAGTCTTTTAAAATAATCTTTATCAGTTTTGACTTTTTCCTTAATCCACTTCTGGTTGTTTTGAAAAATATGGCTTATTTCCATTTATATATCGCTGGTTTATGATTCAATAACCTGAATTTCAGATGTAACTTCTATGGCTTTTTTATAAAGTGCTTCAACTCCGCAATATGTATCTTCCGACATTTTTACAGCCTTTTCAAGTTTGTCTATTGGAAGATTTTTTCCGGTAAACTGGTAAATAACATGCATCTTAGTATACCGTTTTGGATGTTCATCAGATACATCTCCCTGTACTTCGATGTTACATTTTTCAATATTTACACGCATCTTCTTAAGAATTGAAACCACATCCATGCCAGTACAACCTGCCAAACCAACCAATAAAAGTTTTTTTGGACCCGGACCTAAATTGTGTCCGCCATCTTCTTCCATGGCATCTATCATTACTTTATGACCATTTACATCGGCTTCAAAGGCCATATCGCCTTTCCATTCTGATTTAATTGTGTGTTTGATTGACATTCTTTTATATATTAAATTAGTAGTTGCTTTCAGAAAATAACGTTATTTATTCTGACTTTGTTTAGGCCAAAAATTTTTATATAAATATAAATTGTACTTTTGGAGAAAATTTAATTCATACAAAAATGAAAAAACAAGTTGTATTTCTACTGTTAGTAATAATGAGTTTCAGTTTGATAGCTCAAAATAAAAACTATAAACTTTTGATTGGAACTTATACCGATACAGGTAAAAGTCAAGGCATTTATTCCTATGATGTTGATATGAAAACGGGAGCTTTTACACAAAAGTCTGTAACAAGTAAGGTTCCAAACCCAAGTTTTCTGGCTATAACTCCCGATAAGAAATTTGTTTATTCGGTTAGTGAAAGTCCGAGTGGAAGTGCAGCCTTTGCATTTAAGTTTGACCCGGTGGCAGAAAAACTAACAAAAATAAACTCTTCGTCAACAACCAGTGATGGACCTTGTTTCATTTCAGCAACTAAAAATCATGTTTTTACAGCTAATTATGGTGGCGGGAGTATTTCGGTTTTTGGAAGAAATGCTGATGGTTCATTGACCGATGTTCTTCAGTTGATTCAGCATACAGGGAAAAGTGTTAATACCGAACGCCAAAATGAACCGCATGTACATCAAGTACTGGTTTCACCTAATCAGAAATATGTTATTGTAAACGACCTTGGAACAGATAAAGTTACAGTTTATAAATACAATCCTGATTCTAAAACTGAGATTTTGACCCCTTTTGATACTCTCTCCGTAAAACCGGGAAGTGGTCCACGACATGCAATTTTTAATAAAGATGGAAGTAAACTCTATTTGGTTCACGAAATTGATGGTACAGTTTCGGTATTAGGAATGAAAAATGGCAAACTTAGTCTTGTACAGCAAACCACTGTTGCTTATAAAGCAGATATTGTAAACAGAGGCGCAGAAATTTTTCTGTCACCCGATGAACGTTTTGTTTATGTCTCCAATCGTGGTACGGCAAACGATGTTACCTGTTTTGCAGTTGCAAAAAATGGTAAATTGACATTTGTACAACGAGTTTCCACTAAGGGTGATGGCCCTCGAAATTTTGCCCTCACACCAGATGGACAATATATTTTTGTTGGGCACCAATTTACTGATAATATAGTGATCTTCAAACGGGACACTCAAACAGGAAAACTCACCTATACAGATAAACAAATTAAAATCGGTGCACCGGTTTGTTTATTGTTTTATTAAAAAATACCATAAAAGGGCTCAATAATATTTACTGAGCCCTTTTTGGGTCTTTAATTTTTGTTTGAATTACTCTACATTTTCGGTTATACTTCCATACCTGTGATATTCAAAAGCTATACTTTGCTCTTTAAGATAGTGAAGCAATTCAATCCGACCTTCAATTAGAGGCTTGGCAGTGGCAACATATTTTCCCAACTCAGCAGCTTTGTGATAAAATTCTGCCGAAAGATTAGCACTGCAAGTTCTAATCCTTTCAAATTCAGTCATAGTGTCTAAAAACTCTGGTTCTGATTGGATCCGAACTGTAAATTCAGCGCCTATACGTTGTTTTATTGTTGATAATTTACTGTCATCGGAATTGAGACTAATGATTAAAGGTGTTTTTGCAAATTTAGCTGCTAGTATTGCCATTAATACGTCGCATAGATTATCATTTTTTTGAACACGTAAAGCAATGTTTTTTAGTGGTAAATAACGGAAAGTGTTACGCTCACCCAGCAAATTGCATATATCTAGTTCTTTCGAAAATTCATTTTCCAAGTTCTGTCGATAACTTTCAACAGCTGTTTCAAAGCGGGCCTTTTCTGAAGGATTAAGTCCTATAGAAAAGTTTTTAAATACTTGATTTTCTTTTATTTCGTCGGGTTTAATTGCATTTTCTGAAATATTTACAAAACTGGAAACATAATTTCTGCCACCGGCTTTAATTCCACCGCCAAAAGCCGAGCGTTTCATTCCTCCAAAAGGCTGACGATTGACTATAGCGCCTGTAATTCCTCGGTTGATATACAGGTTTCCAGCTTCTAAGGTATTTTTCCACTTTAATTGTTCAGCTTCATCTAAACTTTGAAGTCCCGAAGTCAAACCATACTCGGTATAATGATTCATCAATTCAATTCCATGATCTAAATTGTCGATGCAGACTACCGCCAAAAGCGGTCCAAACAATTCAGTATTAAACGTATAGTTTCCGGGTTTCACGCCCCATTTCACGCATGGTTTTAGCATGTATCTGTCTTTGTCTATAAATTCTGGCTTAACGAGCCACCATTCGCCTTCTTCCATATTATCAATGGCATGAAGCAATTTGTCGTTATGATTTGTTATCATCGGACCCACAATATTACCACCATACCAAACATCTCCGGTTTGTATACTGGTTACTGCATCCTTCAATTTTATCTTAAAATTCGGATCGTTGTAAACTTCTTTTTCAAGCAAAAGAAGTGAGCAGGCTGAACATTTTTGACCTGCATTACTAAATGCCGAAGTTACAATGTTTTGAATTGCATGGTCGCGATCGCCACTGGCAGTGAGAATAATTGAGTTTTTTCCACCCGTTTCGGCTGAAAGTGGACAAGTCGGGTTGTTTTCCAATAACCGGAAAGCCGTATCTGTTCCACCGGTTAAAATAATATGTTTTATATAAGGATGAGCTGTGAGGTAATTCAATGGTTCACGTCCATCAGTACAAACTATTTGCAATGCATCTTTCGGTACTCCGGCATTCCAGAAACTTTTGGCAAATTCAGCAGCCACCGGTAGAGCAACAGTTGCAGGTTTTAAAATAACGCTATTACCTGCTGCTAAGGCTGCGGCAACTCCGCCTACAGGAATAGCCAGCGGAAAATTCCAGGGCGGTATAACCAATATAACTCCTTTTGGAGTAATAGTTACCGATTTCAAATCGGCAAACGTTTTCATACTGATAGGGTAGAAACGACAAAAATCAATAGCCTCAGATACTTCAACATCACCTTCACCAAAAGTTTTCCCTGTAATGGCAGACATACATCCAATCAGGTTTCCGCGATTGTCACTTAAATTTTCAGCTACTTTATGCAAAATAATGTTTCGCTCATCTAATGATGTTTTGCGCCAGTTTGAAGCATCGGTTTCTGCTACAGTTAAAATTTCTTTTACTTGTTCCAAATTCGATAAACTTGCTTCGCAAACGCACACTTTATCTTGTTGGCTTTTGTCAAAGTAGCGATGTTTTTTTTCTGAGATCAGTTCTTTTTCTCCAATTTGAACCGGAATTTGATAGGGTGTATCTGTTATTGATTTTTTCCATTGCTTACGAATAGAATCTGCCCACAAGCGGTTGGCTTTTAGGTCGAAATTTGTATCTGGTTCGTTTTGGAAAGTATCTAGTTTTGAGTTTTGAGTTTTGAGCTTTGAGTTTTGAGCTTCTGATTCAAAACCCTGACTTCCAGGCTTATTTCTGTCTTGCGTTCTGAATGATTTTGCTTCCATTTTGTCTTTCAATTCATAAGCTTCGATGAATTGTTGTTTAAGAAAATTCCATTGCTTACTGTCATATTTAAGCCCGAATGAATAACTCAGAAAATTGTCTTTTCCGGTATTTTCGTCCAGGCGGCGAACAAGATAAGATACTGCATTCAGGAAATGTTCGTTTTTGACCACGGGAGTGTAAAGTATAATTTGTTTTCCCAAACTGCGCATAACACGTGGTAGGTGATTGGCCATGCCTTCCAGCATTTCGAAAGTAACCTTGTCTTCCACGTTGTGCTTTTTACTCAATAAATAAGCATAACCAATGCTGAAAAAGTTATGTGAAGCAACGCCAATATGTAGTGCTTGTGCATTTTCGGGTTGGAGTGCGCGGTCTAAAATATGCAGATAATTGGCATCAACTTCAATTTTACTGCCTAAAATTGGATTTTTCCAGCCTTTGAGCGACGAAACAATGCTTTCCATTTGGAGGTTAGCTCCTTTTACTAAACGCATTTTTAAATGTGCTCCACCCTCTGCAACTCTGTTTTTTGCAAATTCAAGCAACTCTGTTTGAAAATTCCATGCATCGGGCAAGTAAGCCTGCACAACTATGCCGGCAGAATAATTTTTAAATTGTGGCAAACTCAATACAGTCTTGAAAACATCGAGGGTCAACTCAGTGTCTTTGTATTCTTCCATGTCAAGATTTACAAATTTTGAGCTTGCTATTCCGCTTTCGTCCACGTATGGATAATCGATAGATTGTTGGTAAATACAGGTTAATCGTTCACATAAATCGAGTTTGTTTTGAGCATAATTAAGTGGATTTATTTGAGCGTAAATACCTGATATTTTGATTGAAATATAGTTAATCCGGGGATCTTTCAATGCCTCTAAATAATGTTCGTAGCGGTGATTTGCTTCGCCATTGCCCAACACGACTTCGCCCAACAGATTTACATTCTGACCAATTTTTTGTTTGCGGCGTTCGGTGAGGTGATGATTCAAAAATGAAGCTTTTTCATTGATAATCACCTTGGATGTATCTGAACGTAGGCGATATTTTATGATAGGAACAGCTATATAATAAAATCTATATCCAAAATTAGTGAATAATTTAAAAAGTAAATTGTCTAAAGGACTTAAAAATTGAGGTATGCCGTATTGTTTAATGAGTATTTTTATTCGAATTGCCAGTTTTTTATTATCGTGAATTTGTGATGACTCATCCAGCATTTTCGAAAGCAAAGTTTTGTCGTCTGGATTTTGGATTAAAATGGCGTATTTTTTCTGTTCTTTTAGTTCATCCGAAGTAATTTCATTTTCCGATTTTGCTAAAAAATCTTTTGCCCAATCAAGAACTTCTGAGGTGCTTATTTTTTCCATAAATGCGTTAATTAGATTTATATTTTTGCGAAAGATAAAATAAAAGAATGAATTTTGAATAAATATCAAGAAAATTTTGTCGTTAAATTTTATTATTTGTTTACTTGTTTTTTATAGACTTTATTATGGTGTAATTTGACATAAAATTGCAGTTATTTCTTACAGTTTTTGCAATTACACAATAATCAATTATACTTTAAATAGGCTGTTGTCGTATATTTTATAATTATTTAAAATTAGATAAAACAGAATTGCATTTACTTTGTTAGAATAATAAATTAAAATTTGCAAGTAAATTATCTGATAAATATGACAAATATCCTTAGTACGAAAGAGAAATCGGTTCATATCAATATCGATTCTAAATATTATGGAGCAATTGCGGAAATCGGTGGAGGACAGGAGACTGCCCGACATTTGTTTCAGGCAGGTGGTGCTTCAAACACGGTGGCAAAATCAATTTCGGCTTATGATAAATTGTTTAGCGATCATTTTTACAATCAGGGAACTCCCTCACGCTATGTTGCCGAGGACAGATTGAGTAAAATGGTTGATTATGAATACGATGAACTGATAAAAATAC
The DNA here is from genome assembly GCA_031292575.1 of Paludibacter sp. Classification (GTDB taxonomy): domain Bacteria; phylum Bacteroidota; class Bacteroidia; order Bacteroidales; family Paludibacteraceae; genus Paludibacter. The sequence continues at coordinate 80,119 of JARLGX010000003.1, read as the reverse complement.
TTGACAATAAAAATAATAAAAAATTCTTTGCTTTTGCCAATACGGTTGAAACGCTCAATTTTACCAAAACAAATCAGGGAAACGGATGGCTTGGCATAGCGGTTGAAGGGAATGAACGTTACCTGCCAAATAAAATCTTTATTCATGTGAAATTGCATGAAAACGACACTTTATTACAACAGTATACACTTGGTGCTTTGGGGATTAATTTAATTTACGGAGGCTTGTTTCAGTGGGAAGATCCGCGAAATATTTTATTGTCCTTGCTTGACAATCTTGATACTGACCGCGTGGAAGTAGATTATATTTATGTGGAAGGCCCTGATATGGCTTGGGTGGATAATCGTCTGCTAAACTTAATGTTGGTGAGTAATAATATGACTCCGGCCATTATGTTTGATCAATCGGGGCGAGTTCAGCAACCCAGTGACATGTTGTATAAAAAAAATGTAGTCTTGCTGAGAGGAAATTTTAGACCGATTAATAATCTTGGAATTGAATTTATCGAAGATAGTTTAGCTATTTTCAAGCGGGATGAAGATTATAAACCGGATAATACCATTGCATTTTGTGAAATTTCGCTTAACTCACTAATGCAGGATGAAAAAGTGGATGAAAAAGATTTTCTACACAGGGTCGACTTGCTTAATATGGTGGGACAAAGTGTGATGATATCCCGTTTTACGCGTTTCTTTAAACTGGTAAATTATTTTGGACAGTTTAAAATGATAAAACTGCGAATTGTTATTGGATTGCCAACTTTCGACAAGATACTTGATAGCTCCTATTATACCGATTTACGCGGTGGATTACTCGAAGCTATGGGCGCATTATTTCAGGATAATGTAAAAGTTTATTTATATCCATACATTGATATAAATTCAGGCAAAGTTGTATATCCCGAAGATTCGTATTTTTCGGCAGAGAATAAGTTGCTTTGGCAATATTTGATTATTACAAAGAAAATTCTCATTTTGAAAAGTATCCCAACTAAAAGTTTAGAAATAAGTTCGGAGCATATTACGAATCTAATTGAGAATGGCGACGATAGTTTTGTGAATTATGTACCCGAAAAGGTTTATAATCATATTAAAAACAACAAATTATTTGGATATGGCAGAAGAATATTAAAGAGTTTCCAATAGTTGGAAGCTCTTTTTTAATTTACATGTTTTCATTTTTAGCAGATGTGTCTTGAATTCGTTTCTGTGCATTTTCCTATTCCAGTTCGGGATATTCTTCCAATATTATTCAGATTACAAACCTACATGGCACGATGCAAATCAGTGATGGTAAGTATTGTTGTGCAGTTACTGTTATGCTTTAATACAAAGTATTTGTAGATATAAATCTTGCAATTTGTATTGACAACAGCTCAGTAAGGGAATTAATAAAATGAGGTTTTTTTATAATATTTAAATAGTTCTTGTTGAATTAACATTTAAAAGCAAATTTGATTTGTTTCAGGCATTTTTTATATTCAATTTGTACTATTTTTTTAAATATAACGTTATTGATTTTACACTTATGAATGTTTGCTGACAATTGATTTTATCAATTTGGGTGCAACGTAAAAAAGCAGTATATTTGCAAGTTAAAATTTAAGTATTAAACGAATTTAGGCACACTTTAATGATTGATTATATAAAAGGAGAAATTACTGAATTAACTCCAGCTTTTGTAGTGCTCGAAACGGCAGGGGTTGGATATTTTATTAATATAACTTTGCCCACCTTTTCATATTTAGGAGAGCATACTTCTGCAAAACTGTATGTTTATGAATCAATTAGGGAAGATGCACATGTCCTTTATGGCTTCCGGCATCAGAGCGAACGGCAGTTATTTCTATTATTAATTTCTGTTTCGGGAATTGGAGCAAATACTGCACGCATGATTATGTCGTCGTATTCTGCACAGGAAATTCAGGAAATGATTGCTTCGGGCAACGTGTCGGCATTGAATGCTATCAAAGGAATTGGAATCAAAACTGCTCAACGGATTATTGTAGATTTAAAGGACAAAATTGTAAAAGGAGTAGGTGCCGGTGAGATGCCAAATTTTGCTTCTAATTCAAACAATGCACAAAAAGAAGAAGCTATTTCTGCCCTGGTTATGTTGGGATTTGCATCTGCTGCTTCACAAAAAACGGTTGAACGAATTCTTCAGGAACAACCAACTCTCAAAGTGGAACAATTGATTAAATTGGCGCTGAAAATGATGTAATGTTTTTTATTCCTAATTTTATTGTAAATTCAGCCGGTTTTTACGAAGTTAAATTTATGTATGATTTTTTCAAATAAAACATTTTCTACCATACTTCTCTGTGGCATTGCTCTCAGCTCTGCTTATGCCTTTGTATCTGCAAGTCAACATATTTCAGTGGAATCACAAACTCCTGAAGTGGTGGTGGCAAAAGCTGATACAAGTAAACCAAAAACCCTGATTTTTCCAATAAAAAAATACACGCAAAACACTTACGATGATTTGAACAAAAAGTATCCGATGGATGCGCCAAAACCAAGCAATTTGAAATCGGTAGTGGAATATGATGCAAAATCGGGAAATTACGTGTTTAGAATTTTTGTGGGAGATACTGAAATTGCAACTCCATTTTCGATGACCCAACAGGAATATCAAAATTATTCGGCTAAAAATGAACAGGAAAACTACTGGAAAGAAAAAAATAAAAAAGCTGTTGTAAATAATGAAGATAAGTATTCCTTATCGGATATGAAATTCAATCTGGGCCCTGCTGATAAAGTTTTTGGACCCGGAGGAGTTCAAATCAAAACACAGGGATCGGCCGAACTGACTTTTGGCTTTAAAAGCAATACCATTGATAATCCGGCTTTGACACAGATCATGCGGACTTCTAATATTTTTGATTTTAATGAGAAAATTCAAATGAATGTCAATGGGAGTGTTGGTGATAAAGTGAATTTTGGATTGAATTACAATACTGAATCAAGCTTTGATTTTGATCAGAAAATGGTAAAGTTGGCTTACAAAGGTAAAGAAGATGATATTATTAAAAGTATCGAAGCCGGAAACGTAAGCATGCCTTTGAATAGCTCGTTGATAACCGGAAGCTCAGCCCTGTTTGGTATTAAAACTGAATTGCAGTTTGGAAAACTGAACGTTACAGCCATTGCAACCCAACAAAATTCACAAACTCAAACTGTAAGTTCGCAAGGTGGTGCTCAAACTACTAAGTTCGATATTGGCATCGATAAATATGACGAAAACAGACATTTCTTTATAGCTCATTACTTTCGGGATAACTACGAAAGTGCCATGAGTAAACTTCCTTACATTACGTCAGGTATAACTATTAATCGCATGGAAGTTTGGGTGACGAATAAAACCGGAAATTATACACAAGCTCGAAATATTGTTGCCTTTATGGATTTGGCAGAAACAAACCATATTCAAAATTCTCACTGGACTGCCACATCTGCAAATAAATTACCTGTAAATAAAGCAAATTCACTTTATTCAGAAGTGACAGGTGATAGCATTCGTAATATCCAACTAACAAACTCTATTTTGGCTTCAAAACTTGGTGGATATGGTATAACGGGTGGTCAGGATTATGAAAAGATTGAGAGCGCCCGTAAACTTGATCCGTCGGAATATACTTATAATGCCTCGTTGGGAATAATTTCACTACGAAACGCTCTTAACCCGGATGAAGTACTTGGGGTGGCTTACGAATATACGTATGGTGGGCAGGTGTATCAGGTCGGTGAATTTTCTACCGATGCTATAACAGCTCCGCAAGCTTTGATTGTAAAGTTATTGAAAGGCTCTACTCAAACACCACAATTGAAAACCTGGGACTTGATGATGAAAAACGTCTACAGTTTAGGTGCGCTTCAAATTCAACCGACTAATTTCACGTTAAATATTGTGTATCGCAATGATTCAATAGGAACAGATATGCAGTTTCTTACTCAGGGCAAAATCAAAAACAAAATATTGCTTCGTGTTATGAATCTTGATAATCTGGATTCGAAAAATGCACCTAATCCTGATGGGAAATTCGATTATGTTGAAGGTTACACGGCTCAATCATCTACCGGTCGAATTATATTTCCGGTACTCGAACCTTTCGGTTCACATTTAGCGAAAGCAATTGGCGATTCAACTTTAGCCAGCAAATATGTCTATCAGGAACTTTATGATTCAACATTAGTCGTTGCAGAGCAATTCAGCCAAAAAAATAAATTCCGCTTAGTTGGTGCATATAAAGGCTCGTCGGGTTCTGAAATCAGATTAAATGCCACCAATGTTCCAAGAGGATCGGTTATTGTTACTGCTGGAGGAGTTACATTGGTAGAAAATAAAGATTACACGGTTGATTATTCAATGGGAACCGTAACAATTATCAATACATCTATCCTTGATTCCGGAGCACCCATAAATGTTCAGCTTGAGAATCAGTCAACCTTTAGTATGCAACGTAAATCATTGGTTGGCACACATTTAGAATATAAGTTTAATAAAGACTTTAGCTTAGGCGGAACAGTCATGCACTTATCTGAAATGCCTCTTACTACTAAAGTAAATACCGGAAGTGAACCTATTTCCAATACCATTTGGGGATTAAACACATCTTGGCGAACGGAATCGCAATTATTGACAAATGTGCTAAATGTATTACCTTTTGTAAATGCAGTAAAACCTTCGACAATTGCTTTAAATGCAGAATTTGCCCAATTAATTCCCGGACATTCAAGTGTTGTAAGTGCTGCCGGACTGGCTTATATTGATGATTTTGAATCAACTCAAACATCAATCGATATACATTACCCTGCAAACTGGTATTTAGCCAGCACACCTTCAACTTTTCCTGAATCTAAATTGAATAATGACATAAATTATGGTAAGAATCGGGCCTTATTAGCATGGTATTATGTTGACCCTGTTTTTAATGGCGATAATATTTATACTCCCGATTATATACGCAATGATGCCAATGCGCAATCCAATAATTTAACAAGAGATGTATTGGAACAGGAGGTTTTTCCAAATAAACAAACGTTGGCAACTCAATCTTCGAGGATGACAATTCTCAACCTTTCTTATTATCCAAAAGAACGAGGACCTTATAACCTTGATGTTAATGGGATGAACTCCGATGGAACATTGGCAAATCCGCAAAATCGATGGGGTGGAATTATGCGTAAATTAGATGCAACTAATTTTGAAACATCAAATATAGAATATATCGAATTTTGGATGATGGATCCATACAATACTGATGGAATGCCTACAACTCAAAACGGAGATTTATACTTTAATTTAGGCGATATTAGCGAAGATGTGTTGAAAGACGGAAAGAAATTTTTCGAAAACGGATTACCAATCGATGGTAGCACTAATAACACTGAAAGTTCGGTATGGGGTAGAGTGCCAACAATTCAATCTACCGTAAATGCATTTGATAATACTCCGGGTGCACGTAAAAATCAAGATGTTGGATTGGATGGACTATCAACCGAAAATGAAAAACTATTTCCAACATATAGTGATTATGTCAGCGGAGTAGAAGCAAAAGTTACTGACCCGGTGGCTCTTCAGAAAATGAAAAATGATCAATTTTCACCTATCAATGACCCTGCAGGCGATAATTACCATTTTTATCGGGGTACTGATTATGACAATCAGAAACTTAATGTTTTAACACGTTACAAACATTATAACGGAACAGAAGGCAATTCGCCCGATGCAACAAACGTAACCGAAAATTATGCCACTTCAGCTACTTCATTACCCGATGGAGAAGATATTAATAATGATAATACAATGAATGAGTATGAAAATTATTATCAATATCATATAAAAATTGATCCGACCAAGATGGTAGTAGGACAGAACAATATTACCGATGAAATTACATCAACGGTACAACTCAAGAATGGGAAAACCGAAAAAGCTACCTGGTACCAATTTAAAATTCCTATTCAACAATACGAAAAAAAAATAGGGAACATCAATAATTTTCAGTCTATACGATTTATACGTATGTTTATGACTAACTTTACTGATTCAGCTACTTTACGTTTAGCTACGCTCGATTTGGTTCGTGGCGAATGGAGAAGTTACACACAACCTTTGTATTCAACTACCACGGTTCCAACTACACCAGGTAACCTGGATGTGCAGGCAGTAAGTATAGAAGAAAATGGAACCAAGTCACCCGTAAATTATGTATTACCTCCCGGAATTACCCGCGAAACAGATCCCGGACAACCACAATTACTGCAACAAAACGAAGAATCGATGGTGTTACGGGTAAGTGATTTGGCTCCCGGCGATGCACGAGGAGTCTACAAAAGCACTATGTACGATATGCGGCAATATAAACGCTTACAAATGTTTGTACATGCCGAAAAAATGACCGGTGATCTTACAAATTTAAAAGATCATGATTTAACTTGTTTCATTCGCATTGGCTCCGATATGGTGAATAACTATTACGAGTATGAAATTCCATTGAGGTTGACACCTGCCGGCATTTATAATGGAGCTAAGCTTGCCGATCAGCAAACTGTTTGGTATCCCGAAAACATGTTTGATTTTGCATTTGATGCCCTCACAAACGCTAAAACCGCGCGAAATAAAGCTAAGCAAAGTGGCACGGCAAATGTATCTAATTTAATACCATACATTGTTTATGATCCTGATAAACCTCTGAATAAGATTACAATAGTTGGAAATCCATCTATTTCGGATGTGGAGAATATAATGATTGGTGTTCGGAATGCAAGCAATGCAACCAAAGATGGTGAGGTGTGGGTAGATGAATTGCGCATGTCGAAATTTGATGAATCCGGAGGTTGGGCTGGAATGGCTAACCTGGCAGTTGGATTATCCGATGTAGGAACAATTAATCTTTCCGGTCGACTTGAAACTGCCGGATACGGCGGCATAGAAAGTAATGTGACCACACGGAGAATGGATAATCTTTTTCAAATGAATTTCTCAACCGCGCTTGAGTTAGGCAGATTTTTGCCTGAAAAAGCAAAATTGAGAATCCCTGCATATTTCTCGTATACCAATGAAACGCTCACTCCGAAATATAGTCCGCTTGATCAAGATATTTTATTGAGCAATGCACTTAGTGCTTTACCAACTCAACAAACCACTGCCGCTAATAAAGTTTTGACTCAAGATTCTTTGTTAATTCTTTCGCAAACTGTAAGTACCACTAAAAGTTTTAATATATCGGGAGCTAAAGTGAATATTAAAAGTAAAACTCCGCAGTTTTATGACCCTGCGAACGTGACTGTAAATTATGCGTATACTGAATCAAATCAACATAGCTCCGAAATTCAACAAAATTTAGTGAAAGACGAACGCGCTTCAATAGATTATAATTTTTCATTCAATCCAAAACCGTTCGAACCGTTTAAAAATGTAAAAGCATTGAATAGCCCTATTTTTAAAATCATTAAAGATTTTAATGTGAATTATTTACCTACTTCTTTAAGTTTTAATGCCAATTTGGATAGACAATATTCTCAGGTTGTGCTGAGGGATTTAAGTACCGTTTCAACCGGAGGAGATGTGGCAAGCAATGTTGATTTTACTTCAAGTAAAAACTTTATGTTAAACAGACAATTTGATATAAAATATGATTTAACTAAAGCAATTAAATTATCATTTCAAACAGCTATGAACTCGAATATTTCAGAGCCAAATCTAACGCCTGAAATGGGAAAACAATATTACGAAGCCTGGCGTGATTCAGTTTGGTCGAATATTCAAAAATTAGGTACACCTTATACCTATCAGCAGAATTTCAAAGCATCGTGGAATCTTCCGGTTAATAAAATTCCACTTTTCGATTGGATAAATGCAAATGCTTCATATAATTCAACTTATAATTGGAATAAGATGGCAAAGGTTCAGGGAGGCGGAAACCTTGGTAATATTGCTACTACCATGGGAACCTGGCAATTCGATGGACAGTTTAATTTTGAAAATCTATATAACAAATCCAAGTACCTGAAAGATGTAAACCGACGTTTCAGTACTCAAAATACTTTGGGAAGACCAAAGTTTCAATCGAGAACATACAAACAAAATGTGAAACTTGAAAAAGGTAAGTCAATTATTATAAACCACCGTCTGGGAAGTGAAAGACTTAATTTTACAGCAACAGACAAGACAGGGAAACCATTAATACTTGAGTACAAAACTAAAAATCCGTTAGCTGTTGAACTCACTCCCAGGTTTAGTGCTGACAGTGTGTTGTTGACTATCACAAGTTTAGATCCAACGATTCAAAGTCCCGCAAAAACATCGATAGATTTTGTTGCCCGAACATTGATGATGGTGCGCAGGGCTTCGATTTCGTATAATCAAACAAATAGTATGGTTTTACCCGGTTTTTTGCCTGATGCAGGATTTTTGGGTCAAACAAAGGATGCAAATAATGTATTTGCACCGGGTTATGCTTTCACATTTGGTGCTTTTGATAGTAATACTATTAAAAATATGGACAAAAAAGGATGGTTATACAAAAACGATTCTATTGTTAATCCAGCCACAACTGCATTCACATCCGACTTGGATATAAAGGCTTCGCTCGAACCAATACCCGGTTTTAAAATAGATTTGGATGCAAGGCGATATGAGGCTAAAAACACGTCTATTCAATTTATGTTTGATGGAATGCCACAAACCTATACCGGTAGTTATAATATTTCGTTAATTGCTTTGTCAACTGCTTTTAAACCAACTGGTACAGCATCACAAAATTATAATTCAGAATTGTTTAATACATTTCTTGCAAATCGACAAGTTATAGCTAACCGGTTAAATCAAAGCTATATTGGAACGAAATATCCTACATCAGGATTTTTTGATCCAAATAACAGCACAAATTCTTTGGGCGGAAAAGTTTTTGATTCGGCAAACGGAGCCTATGGCTTAAATTCATCCGATGTGTTAATACCGGCATTTTTAGCTGCCTATACAGGGCAAAATGTCAATTCTATAGGAACAAATCCATTCTTATCTTTATTGAGCGTTTTGCCAAACTGGCGTATTAGTTATGATGGTTTATCAAATATCCCATGGGTGAAAACTAATTTCAAATCTGTAAGTTTAACTCATGCTTATACCTGTAAATACAGCATTGGTTCGTATACATCCTATTCAACCTGGGTGCCAATGTCAAGTAGTAATTCTGCTTTGGGGTATATACGTGATGTACAAAACGACAACAATGCAATTCCATCTTCGCCCTACAATATTAGTGATGTTTCATTAAGTGAACAATTCGTTCCGTTAATTGGGGTTAATGTTGCCATGAAGAACAGTATGACCGGAAAACTGGAATACAGGAAACAACGAAATATGACGTTGGATCTTTCCAGTACACAACTAATTGAATCGACCTCCGATGAATATGTGGTGGGGCTTGGATATATTTTGAAAGATTTTGATGTGATACTCAGATTGAAATCCGACAAGCAAACCAAAGTGAAAAATGATTTGAAACTGAGTGCTGATTTGTCGTACAAAGACATCAAGACATTGTTAAGGAATGTGGAAGAAAATATAACACAGGCATCAAGCGGAAATAAATTATTAACCCTGAAGGTAATTGCCGATTATGTATTTAGTGCTAAAGTTAATATCCAATTATTCTACGACAGACAAATGAGTACACCACTTATATCCTCCTCATTTCCTGTATCATCAACAAACTTTGGAGTAAGTTTTAAATTCATGCTTACCAGATAGTTTTCCTAATAAATAAACATTTTATTATTTAGCTCTGTTAGAAGACCAAAATAGAATTCATATGTCTAAAAAATTATTTTTTTCAATTGCTTTTGTATTGATTGCTTTCACAGGTTTCGGTCAGATTTATAATCCGATTAAGTGGACTCAACAGCTAAAAATAACCGGTGACAATACAGCCGAAATACAAATTCATGCCACTATCGACGATGGTTGGCATTTGTATGGCTTACATTTGCCTTCAGGTGGTCCTCATCCCACATCCATTGTTTTTGAATCCATAGAAAACGCTTCAAAAGTTGGAGAGCTGGAAGCACCTTCGAAACTTTTAAAGCAACATGATGCTAATTTTGACATGGAATTAAACTGGTATACAAACGAAGCGGTTTTTATTCAAAAAATTAAATTTACCGATGCATCGAAAGTAAAAGTTAAAGGATATGTCGATTTTATGGCTTGCAACGATCAAAGCTGCCTGCCACCGAGTAAAAGTTCTTTTACATTAGGAGCTCCGGCTACTCCGGCAACTAAAGAAGCGACAAAGGCTGTTGTTGTCCCTGTTAAAACATCCGATTACTGGACACCCGTTATTCAGGAACTGAAGAGTTTTGGTGAAACGAAGAATTCTGCTGCTACAACATCACTCTGGCTTATATTTATTGCCGGATTGATTGGTGGTTTTCTGGCATTGTTTACGCCTTGTGTGTGGCCTATTATTCCAATGACAGTAAGTTTTTTCCTGAAGCGCTCCGAGAATAAAAAGCGTGGGCAACGTGATGCCGTTTTATATGGATTGGCTATTATTTTTATTTATGTGTTTCTCGGCATTCTTATTACGTTGATTTTTGGCGCAAGTGCTTTAAACAGTTTGTCGACCAATGCCATTTTCAATCTTATTTTCTTTGCTCTGTTGGTGGTTTTTGCCATTTCATTTTTTGGTGCATTCGAAATCACTTTACCCTCATCGTGGTCAACAAAACTTGACGCTAAAGCCGATTCAACAGCAGGTTTTATCAGCATCTTGTTTATGGCGTTTACATTGGTACTGGTATCTTTCTCTTGTACCGGCCCAATTATCGGAACATTATTGGTGCAGGTTTCGTCGAGTGGCTCGTTATTGGCTCCTGCCATTGGCATGTTAGGATTTGCTGTTGCGCTTTCCATTCCATTTAGTCTGTTTGCACTTTTTCCGTCGTGGTTAAAATCATTGCCAAAATCGGGTGGTTGGTTAAATTCGGTTAAAGTGGTATTGGCATTCCTTGAACTGGCGTTGGCGCTTAAGTTTCTTTCGGTTGCCGATTTGGCATACGGATGGCGGATACTCGACCGTGAAGTATTTCTTTCTATCTGGATCGTGATATTCATTCTGTTAGGTTTCTACTTACTCGGAAAATTACGTTTTCCGCACGACAGCGAATCAAAACATACATCGGTTGTAGGAGTATTTTTAGCTATTATTTCGTTTGCATTTTCAGTCTATATGATTCCGGGTTTGTGGGGAGCACCGCTGAAATCGATTAGTGCATTTGCACCACCACTTTATACGCAGGATTTTAATTTGTACAACAATGATGTTCATCCTGCATTTACCGACTATGACTTGGGAATGGCGTATGCAGCTGAAAAAAAACTTCCGGTTATTGTCGACTTCTCAGGTTTTGGGTGTGTGAATTGCCGTAAAATGGAAGCTTCGGTATGGACTGACCCGACAGTAAAAGAATTGCTTAAAAAAGATTTTGTGCTGATTTCGTTGTACGTGGACGATAAAGCTGCCCTTGCAAAACCCTATGAAGTGGAGGAAAACGGTCGTACAACTTCCATCGAAACAATTGGCGATAAATGGAGCTATTTGCAACGCTCGAAATTCGGAGCCAACGCTCAACCTTTTTATGTTATGCTCGATAACCAGGGAAAACCGTTAAACAAATCTTACACATTTGATGAAAATCCAGCTAATTTTGTGAAATGGCTGAATCGAAAATAATTACAGTGAACAGTCAATAATCAACAGATAATAGTTAACAGATAATTGTCAACTGATAACTGATAACTGATAACTGATAACTGTCAACTGTAAGATGCCATCTGCCATTATGCCACCCGATTTCTGCCAAAAACGGAATTCGGGTGTTTTGGCAAAATTATTGTTCAACTTGCATTGTAGTTAAAATCAATATAGCTTGGTGTTGAAAAATAAAACAACGTCCGGGACTCAAAGTACCGCAAAAGTTACCTGTTCATTGAAAGACATGCGCTAATAAAACTTTGCGTTACTTTCTGTATTTTCTATATAAATAAATTATACATTAATTTTGAAAATATCTGATTGGATTCAAATAATTAAGACAAAATTTCAAGTTTTATATGAAAAAACAAAAACATACCGACGAAATGCCTGAAGATAAAGATGGCTTAGAAACAACAGAAACAACTCAGACTGGTGAAACAACCGAGGAAGCTGCCGAGCAAATTGTAGACGAACTTGAGTTAATGGCTCAGAAGTATGCGGAAATGAATGACAAAAACCTGCGTTTAATGGCAGAGTTCGACAATTACCGTAAACGGACACTCAAAGAACGCATGGATTTGCTGAAAACAGCAAGCGAAAAAGTGTTAGTCGATATGCTTCCGTTGGTTGACGATTTTGAACGGGGACTAAAAGCTATGGAAACTTCCGATGATGTGCAGGCAGTAAAAGATGGTGTAGACCTGATTTATTCCAAGTTTATTGCATTTTTGCTTCAAAACGGTGTGAAAGCAATTCCAACAGAAAACGAAGCATTCGATACCGAATTTCACGAAGCTGTTACTACTTTCCCTGCACCAACCGAGGATATGAAAGGCAAAATCATTGATTGTGTTTCCAAAGGTTACACGATGAATGAAAAAGTTATTCGATTTTCAAAAGTCGTGGTTGGAGAATGATTCTTGTTTGGGACAAGTCGCGACTTGTCCGTACACAGAAAAAATGTATTTTAAAATTTAATTATTGACACATTAGCATATTGCCAACTTAGCATATTTATATTTATGGCCAAAAGAGATTATTACGAAATACTGGAAGTTTCCAAATCGGCATCTGTTGATGAGATAAAGAAGGCTTACCGCAAAAAAGCTATTCAATATCATCCCGATAAAAACCCCGGTGATAAACAGTCGGAAGAGAATTTTAAGGAAGCTGCTGAAGCTTATGAGGTACTTAGCGATCCTGACAAACGTCAACGTTACGACCAGTACGGTCATGCGGGATTAGGTGGTGCTGCCGGAGGTGGATTTGGTGGAGCCAATATGAATATGGAAGATATTTTCTCTCATTTTGGTGATATTTTTGGAGGACACTTTGGCGGATTCGGTGGATTTGGTGGGAGTCAGCGGAGCAGTGGACAGCGTGTCCGCAAGGGTTCCGACTTACGCGTGAAAGTCAAACTTACGTTGGCCGAAGTGGCTGCGGGAGTCGAAAAGAAAATTAAAGTAAAAAAATACGTTTCGTGTTCACATTGTAATGGTTCGGGAGCTGCACACGGTTCGTCAACCAGTACGTGTCCAACCTGTAACGGACAGGGACGTGTAACCCGCGTGCAAAATACTATTTTGGGACAGATGCAAACTGCTTCCGAATGTCCGACCTGCGGTGGCGATGGAAAAATAGTGAAAGATAAATGTACTTTTTGCAACGGCGAAGGGATAGTGCGTGAGGATGAAGTTATCACCATCAACATTCCGGCCGGAGTGATGGAAGGCATGCAACTGTCGATGAGTGGAAAAGGAAATGCAGCGCGTAGGGGCGGAGTGAACGGCGATTTGCTGGTACTGGTGGAAGAAGAACCGCATCCTGAACTTATTCGCGACGAAAATGATTTGATTTATAACCTCCTGCTGACTGTGCCGATGGCTACGTTGGGAGGCTCGGTGGAAGTGCCAACCGTGGAAGGAAAAGTAAAAGTAACCATTGCCCCGGGCACTCAACCCGGTAAGGTGTTGCGTCTCCGTGGTAAAGGATTGCCAAACGTGAACCGCTACGGAACAGGCGATTTATTAGTTAATATAGGCGTTTATATTCCCGAAAATCTGAATAAAGAGGAAAAACAAACTATGGAAAAACTTGGTAAATCGGACAATGTAAAACCGAATGCTGCTGCTTCACGCAACTTCTTTGCACATTTCCGGAACATGTTTGAATAAATTTCCAACGCTATCTAACATAAGAAAGGCCTGATTGATAAATTCAATCAGGCCTTTCTCTTATTCAGCGTCTTTTAGTTTCAATTTAATACCTAATTTAATCCGGCTTTCCAACTCAATGTGGCAATCCTGATTGAGATATTTGCGTAAACTTGTAATGATATTATTGAGCGAACCTTCTTTAAGCTTTGCATCTTTTTCGTGCCATATTTGTTCTATTATTTCTTTTCTACTAATAAATGTGTCAATGTTTTTGCACAGTAAATCAAGCACAGCCGATTCGTAATTATTTAAATGAATTTTCTCGTAATCGTACCTGAGTGATTGTTCGTCGGGAGAAAAACTAAAATGACCTATTTGAAACGTGCTTTCTTTCTTGACATTTCTCTTTTGAATGGATAATAAATTTTCCAACCGCAATGCAATTTCCATAAGCTTGTAAGGTTTACGCACATAGTCTGAGTTCTTGATACTAAATCCTTGTTTGAAATCTTCATTTCCGTCGCGCGATGTTGTAAATAAAATCGGGGTATTGTATTCTGCACGGATAAGTTTTCCAATTTCAAAGCCATCAATACTGCCATTCAAAATTACATCAAGAATAACTGCATCGGGTTTAAATTCTCTGAATTTTGTCATAACCTGTTCTCCATTGGTGTGATAAAGAACCTCATAATCCTGCATTTCTAACGCTCCGGTTAATGTTGTGCCCAGATTTACATCATCTTCTACAATTAAAATTCGTTTCATTGGATATTGGTTAATTAGTTAATTGGTGATTGTTTTGGATATGTTAACTAAACAATTTTTCTTGCATTTGATTTTAAAAAAACAAACCGCCCCCAACCCCCTAAAGGGGGCTGTAACCGTTGAGAAATTAGGATGCTTTCCGCAATGCACATACATATCTATGAATCTGATTTCGCATTTTGGAATTATAGTTCTTCTACGGTCATGATTTGATTAGCCAAATGCCAACAAACAACGCAAACCACTCTTCACATCCCCTTTAGGGGCTTGGTGTGGAAAATACATTTAAAAACCGCCCCTAAATCCCCTAAAGGGGACTTGAAATTACAACCGTATTATCTAACTATTTTCTGAAGAATACGACATTATTTAATTTCTACTACTTATATGAATCTGATTTCGCATTTTGGAATTAGTTCTCACGGTCATGATTTGATTAGCCAAATGCCAACAAACAACGCAAACCACTCTTCACATCCCCTTTAGGGGCTTGGGGCAATATTACATTTGTTTCATTTAATTTTTATATTGGCATTTCAAATCTGAAATACTGTCACTATCAACTATTCCGGCAACAATACCTTAAACTCACTGCCTGTTCCTACCAGGCTTTTTACTTCCACTTCGCCCTTGTGTTTCTCAACAATGGTTTTCACATAGTTCAGCCCGATACCAAAACCATTTATTTTTGCTATATCGGTATGAGCCCGGCTGTATTTATCAAATATCACCGGCAGTTTTTCAACGGGTATTCCGAATCCATTGTCTTTTATGGAAACGATGATCCAGTTTCCTTCCTTATGCAGGGTAATAACAATGAGCACTTCATTGTCGGAATATTTGATAGCGTTATCGATTAGGTTGGCAAAACATTGGTTTAGTAAGTTCTGGTCACCAGCCACCGAGATTTCAGTTTCCTCGTAAACCGTTTGTATTTCTACTTTTTTAGCAGGATAATTTACAAATTTTTCTTTCAGACCTTCGAATAAACGTTTCAGGTTAATTGGTTCTTTGTTCAATACCAACAGGCCTTCCTGCAGTTTTTCCAACGCCACAATCATATTAATGGTATCATTGAGTTCTGCTGTAGCATTGATGGATCGGTGCACCAAAAGCTCGTGTTTTTGCCTGTCGTCGATAAAAGCAGGCAAGGTGAGACAATCTAAGTTAAAAGTAAGGCTGGCAACCGGACGTTTCAGTTCGTGGGCTATGGTACTTAAGAAGTCATTTTTAAAAGCAACCAATTGTTTTTGTTTTGCCAGCACACGAAGCAGAAACCGGAAGGCAAACAGGCAAATAATGGAAAGTATCAGTGAACTGAGCAACATTAACCCCATTCGCTTAATGATGAGGCCGAACGGGTTTACTAAAATTAATTGGAGGGCTTTGTTGTGAATAATGTCAATGGTAAGATATTTTGATGAAATCTGAAACAAGGAATGAGTAATTTTATCCTGATTCGAACTTTGAAAAATTTTTCCGGTTTTTGGATCAACTATATTAATTGAATAAGAAGTATTAATGCGTCTGGAGTTCAAAACCGAACTGGTTATACTATCAAGATGGTTGATATTGATTGGAATCCTGTCACTTATATGCATATTGATTGCCAAGTCGAGTAAACCTATTATGTTGTTAATATAGTCGCTCCTTTTGCTGAAATCGTAGGTTGTAGTTTTGTTTATCGAAGCATTTGGTTCAGCCAAATTTAAATTTTCATTCTCTGAATTTTTAAATAATTTTCGCCTTACCTCTAAATCTTTTTTGAAAGCTTCTTCGAGTATTGCATCCGATTCTCTTATTAATCCAGCCCGTGTGGTTTGAAAATAATCGTTTACCAGATATGCCTGAGTTGTAAAAATAAGCAGCAAGCAAGCAAAGGCTAGATAAAAAATTTGTTTTGGGGACATGATTTTCGGTTATCAATATATAGTTATCACAAAATTCTAATATTTTCTATTTAAGGGCTGTTTTTTCACTTCAAAAGTACAATTAATTTGTGAAAAGATAGAATACAATTAAAAAAATCCTTTTTAAAAACATAAAAAGATACACATGTTAATAATTAGTTAAT
The DNA here is from genome assembly GCA_031292575.1 of Paludibacter sp. GTDB lineage: Bacteria > Bacteroidota > Bacteroidia > Bacteroidales > Paludibacteraceae > Paludibacter. The sequence continues at coordinate 63,354 of JARLGX010000003.1, read as the reverse complement.
GTTTTTTAGTTCAAATATTAGAAGCTTGTGAGTGCTTTGGTAGTGCCTTGTGAGAGATTGTTAATTAAAATTGCTATAATATTGCAGCATCATTAATCTCTGATGTTTTCTTAACAGGCGGTACAGTCGGATGGAGTATAGTGAACCAAGCAATATGTCTCAAAACCTTAGCATTAAATATAAGAGACAGACAAATTTAACCCGAAATTTTGCAAGGACTGTGCCGCTTGATTAAAGAATTTCACGGAAGATAAAGTGTAGAACTACACTTCAGTACTGAGAATTAAAATTTATCTAATCTCAATAAATTATAAACAATTAAATTCTATTACAATGGTTCAGAATCTCATTTCAGCTACATTACCTGCTGCAGATGCAGCCGAAGTTCAACAAAGTTTAACCGCAGCAAAGGATAAGATGCCTTTTTTATCAACCTTGCAGAAATCCGAAGTCAACACGCTGTTCAAACCCGGAAATGCTTATCTTCCTTTTGTCGATCAGATTTATCAGGTATTCGAAACGCATCCAGAAATTCTTCCGGCTATCTTCGATAAGGAAGAATTCATACGCGATTACCAACTTTTTAAAACCCTGAGTCCGATTTTTAATCAAATCACTGAATTGATGGAAGGTGTGAAGAAAACATACACCGCTGTAGGAAGCGATACACTGGTAAGTTCGCTCGAAGTGTATGCTTCCATTAAGCAAAACAAAGATAAAATACCCGGGCTTAGTGCAATCTACGAACAACTATCTGTGTTTTTTAAAAAAACCAAAGCAAAACCGGATACAGTAACAAAGTAAAGTTATGTTTGTATTTTTAAAAGTGAGTGCTTCATAAATTGAAGCCTCACTTTTTCTAATAAGTCTATTGAAGAATATTGAAAAAGTGAGCCGAATACACTTTCGAGAATAAATGAGACTTTCCTGTCTCACCTGACTCCATTTAAAAATGATTCAATAACACTCTTGACTGACTCGAACCCGGTAAAGAGTAACCCAAAGACACTCCTGATAGGTTTGTGACCCACTGAAGAGTGCCCCGGTCTCACTAAAGAGTGGGAGTTAGACACTCGCTACTGACTCAGCCACACTTTAGAGTGACCCGATAACACTCCAGAGTGTTTAAGTGATGCTCTTGGATATGAAAAAGTTACTATTTACTGGCCGAAATACACAATGTTTTGAACAACAACATCTCCCGATTGGATTAAAAATATTATCCGGTAAATATATGTTCAAATTAAATCGAAACGTTGGTTGATTGATAGTAACGACTGAATAAAAAACTGCAAAAACAAAGATTGATGATCTAACTCATTCCGTATTTATGACTTTAAAGTTATTAAAATTTAATATTGCATAAATATCATTTATATTGAAGCAAGAGTTAAATATAACAATTACTTTCGTAGTTTAAATTAACCAAATATAAACATTTGTATCACAAAAAGAAAACTGGCTTACGCTGAAACAGATTTTTCAAAGTGACCCTTAAACTTACATGGAAATAGACGAAAAAATAATCAAGGAAACCATTCATTGTAAAAGAGGACATGAATGCGTAAATGCGGATAATGAATTCTTTAAACTAAACGGAAAATTAGAACGCTTGCTCGAAGGCAAAATTCACATAGTCCATTGCAACGATGCCATTTGCCATTACAGGTTGAACTTTGGAAAATATGTTATTTGCAATTGCCCCACCCGAAAAGAAATACTTCGGATAAGGAAAAGGAATTAAATGCTATACTAAGTAATGTGTTTTTTGTTGTGAATGAGTGAGGAAACTAAGCCCGACAATCGGATATTGCTGTTAAGGTGGAAGGGACGACTAAATAAAATTATTATAACAGAATAATTCGAATCAAATCAAATAACATGAGAATTTTCCTCTTATTTGGATTCTTGCTATGTCTTGAGATGACTTTTGCTCAAAACAGTTCTGCTTTATGGCCCATTCAGGATGCAAAACAGGGTGAGGTTATACTTAGTAAACCTCAGGAATATATAGGGGAGGAGCTTAATATTGACAATTTGATAATTGGAGCAAAAGAAAATACAAACGTATTATGTCCGAAAGATGGGAAAATAATAAGTATAAGCTATATTTATCATTCTTCGCTAGCTTATTGCATAATGGTAAATAGCTTTGACAATGTTGAGAGAATAGGTGAAATTGATATGTTCGATAAAAAGAAGCGAATTGATATTACTGATTATATTAATAAATCGAAAAAAGATAAGCCGGTTAATGCTAAATTTATATCTGTTAGTATAACAATAGCTATTGCAAAAGGTGAGAATTATATTATTTCCGGATTACGCCCAACTAAATTATATAAAACCGGTGAACTGCTAAAAAAAGGTGATGTAATTGGAAAAGTAGGTTACTGTTACTGGAAAATAGATACACCTTCTATTTGTTTTAGCCACTCCTTATCCTCAAAATCGGTTGATCCTATGTCTGTTTTTGGATTAAAAACAACTTTTTTACCTCCTAAAGTTAGTAAAATAAATTATTTAAACTACAAACACCCAACCGATTCATTACTTAAAGCTTTTCAGATTTTTCGAAATTCATTGGAAGAGGGTCATCCAGGACTTTATGATTATACTTCGAAAATAAAAATGGACAGCATTTTTGAAAACTTAAAAAGAAACATTTCAGAGCCTATGACTTCTGAGGAATTCAGGAACCTTTTACTGCCGGTTATGTTGGCATTGAGAGATAGTCACACTGCATTAAGAGCCTCATTATATAAAGTGAATGATGAATCGGAAGCCCCTTTTATGTTTGGGGTAGTAGATGGTAAGCTAAGAATAGTGAGTTGTATTAATAAATACAATGCCTATTTAGACAAGGAAGTGGCAAAAATTAATGGAGAAGATGCCGGCTTGGTAATCAAAAAAGTAAAAAATACAGTATATGGTTCTGATGGTTTTATTGAAAGTTCGAAAGAAAGAGCTTTGATGAACGGATTTATGAAATATTACCGTGCACTTTACCAGGCTAATGACGGTTTTGTTTTGGATATCATGCTTGTAACTGGAGAGCATATTGTTGATAAATTCTCAAAAACAAATATACCTGAACCAGAAATCAACTATGTGGCTAAAACAAAAAAGAATCTTGTTTTAAAAAAAATTACAGATAAATGTGCCTATCTGGAGTTGGGTACATTCGATTTACTTCAAAAAGAGGAAGAAGAAATCAGAAATTTTATTAAAGATATTTCTGCTTCAAATATAAAAAACCTGATTATTGATTTGAGGTTTAATCGTGGCGGCTCAACTGAGGTAATGAATAATTTGTTTGCAATTTTTGCAAATACCTCTTTTCAATCGAGTTCTCAAAGTATGGTGAATAAAAATGACACCTACAATTTCTTTAAATACACTTCCAACTTTACAAATTCAGGAAATATCTTTCCTGAATATAATTCAGTGCAGGGAAAAACCGGTTATTACTTAAATACTGAACATTTTGAATTCATAAAACCAAATGATAGTATTCATTTTGGAGGAACAGTATATGTGCTTACAAATGAGTATTCATTCTCTGCTTCGGCGGTTTTTGCCGGATTGATGGTGAAATATAACAGGGGAATCATTGTTGGCAGGGAAACGGGTTCTACTTATTATCAATTAAATGCAGAAAAGTTTGCCAATGTAATGTTAGGCGAAACGGGACTTGAATTGTATATGCCTTTAGTAAAAGATATATTCAGTGAGGAACGAATTCCCCGAATACCATGGGGTCGTGGAGTAATACCTGACTATATAATTAAGTCAACTGTAGATGATGCATATCAAAAAGAAGATAAAATACTAAATTTCACTTTAGGATTAATTGATAAATCTTTTTAAACTCAAATACTCACATTTAATTTAAAACAAAATGAAAACAAAAATTTTTCTTGCTGTTATTCTTTTGGGAGCAATAAGCAGTTGCACCAGAACTTCGAAACATGATTACTTGTACCTGAATGCGGCCCAATTAAAGCCTCTTGGAATTGTGTTGAATGAAAAAGGGGTGTTTTACAAAAATGAAAATCCAAATTGGAAACAAGACAACGAAAAGTATCCTTGTTTGGCTTTCGTCTGCAACAACGATAATTATGTTACGACCATTCACTTCAATACAACCGACACGTTAAAAACAAAGAATGGTACCGATAGCCTGCTTGTAAATAAAGAGCTAACTAAAAATGACTTTTACCCGCTTTTGATAGGTGACCCGCATGGAAAACAAAGTCTCGATAATGAGAATTTACCGGCCGACATGAAATTACTTCCTGTTGCAATATGCATAGCTGAAACGAAACTGGTAAGCAGAAAAGATACAGTTGTTGTTTGGCTACGACCAACCGAATCTTTAAAGAAACTGCTGCCCGCAGGCATCAATATGGAGGAATATTTGCAACCTAAACCGATTAAAAAATAATTATAAAAATACACTTTATTTACAGGGTGTCTCAGAGTCATCCTGTAAATAGAAGTATGTATTGCTCATTTAAATAACCCATTGCAATGAATAAAAAAACGTCAATCATCGCTATCTTTTTTTGTTTGTTTACTATTTCTATCTTCTCTCAGGCTGCTCCCAATGTCAGTTGCACAGTAAAAGGTTTGGTACTGGATTCAGTTTCAAAAGAATCAATTCCGTATGTTACCATTTCGGTTTCGTCTGCTGCTACCCCCGATGTGTATCTGAAACGGGTTGCTTCGGATGCCAAAGGTAATTTTGAATTGGTATTGAATAAAACCGGCGATTATATGCTGAGTTTTGAATCGGTTGGTATGAAAAAATACGCACGCAACATTACCATTGCCTCAGATCAAAAAACAATGAGTCTGGGTAAAATATCCATGTCAGCTGCTTCCAAAGATTTGGCCGGAGTCACGGTCACTGCATTAAAACCGTTAGTAAAAGTCGATTTGGATAAAATCAGTTACGATATGAAATCGGATCCCGAAGCACAATCGTCAAATACACTGGATATGTTACGGAAAGTCCCGATGGTGACGGTTGATGGTAATGATAACATTCAGCTCAAAGGATCAACTAACTTCAAGATTTATGTGAATGGAAAAGCATCGGGTATGATGACTAACAATCCATCGCAAGTGTTGAAAAGCATTCCGGCATCGAGTATAAAAAGCATAGAAGTGATTACCGATCCAGGTGCCAAATACGATGCCGAGGGAGTTGGCGGTATTATCAATATCGTGATGGACCATTCGCTGAACGGACTTACCGGAACGGTTCGTTCATCGGTCAATACAAGAGGTGGTTATAACGAAGGTCTTTATTTATCGACCAAAAAAGGAAAATTCGGTTTAACGGCAAACCTGAATTACAATAACCAAAGCCAAAATGGGCAGACCTATGACCGGAATGTGACTAATTTTAATTCCCAATCGGTTAAATATATTCATCAATATGCCAATTCGGATGCAGAATACCGGTTTTATTACGGGAATTTGGAAGCCAGTTACGAATTTGATTCGTTAAATTTAATAAGTCTGACGGTTGGAGGTTACAACGGAGGAAGTAAATCAGTTGATCATGCAGGCACAAATTCAATGAATGCTCTGAGAGATACTATTTCTGCATTCAAACAATTAACCTCAAGCAATAACTCCTGGGGTGGAATGGATTTGTCGCTCGATTACCAGCGAACGTTTAAAAAGCCGGAACAGCTTCTTACCATTTCGTATAAATTGAGTCATACACCCGATAATACGGATAATACGTCTGACTTAACCGGGGTGTTGAATTATACGAGTTACAATCAGCATATTTTGTACAATGCAAGTGGTGATGAACATACATTTCAGGTGGATTATACAGAGCCGTTTAATAAAATTCATGTCATTGATGTTGGGGTCAAGTATATCTTGCGTTTAAACAACAGTATTAATAACTATTACCTGCAGAATGTTACAACAGATGCCTGGGAACCCATGCCCAATCAGCCGAAAAACAATTTTGACCAAACCCAGAATATTTTGGGAGCGTATGCAAGTTATACGTTGAAACTAAAAAAAATCAGTGCACGGGCAGGACTTCGTTACGAACAAACCTGGTCAAATGTGATAGTTACCGATACTGCTTTTCATGTAAACTTCAAGAATTTGGTTCCTTCGGTAACTCTGGACTATAAATTTAATGATGCAAATAATCTGAAATTAAGTTATACCCAGCGGATCAGCCGCCCGGGCATCTGGTATCTGAATCCATTTCTGGACAATTCCAATCCGTTTTCGCTAAGCCAGGGAAATCCTGATTTGAATCCTGAAATAAATAACTCTTTTTCGTTTGATTACAGTTATATAACTCCCAAGGTTACGCTGAATACCAGTTTGTTTACCTCTTTTACCAATAATTCCATCGAAAGAGTTAGCAAATCGTTAAATGACACGGTGACTTACAGCACGTATAAGAATATCGGAAAAAGCCAGTACACGGGTTTATCCTTGTACGGAAACTGGCAACCCAATCAAGCTGTTCGGATAAATTTGAACAGTAATTTGGCTTATATGTCCATGGCAACTAATGATGGAAGTGGTTTGAATAACAAAGGTTTTAATTACTCTGTTTCGCTGGATGGTGAATTTACGTTGCCTTCAGAAATCAAGCTTTCGGGTTATGGTGGTTATTATTCAGCGAGAATTAACTTACAAGGTCAGAGTTCAGCGTTTTATTATTATGGTCTGTCAGTATCACGCGATTTCCTGAAAAAGAAATTAAATGTTTCGCTTTCAGCCAGGAATCCTTTCCCTGAAAGAAAATTTTATTCTGGTTATTTACAAACTGCCGATTACAGAGAGGATTATACGCAATCATATAAAGCACAGTCGTTTGGTTTGTCAGTCAGTTACAGGTTTGGTGAGTTGAAAGACCAGATTAAAAAAGTATCCAAAACCATTGAGAACGACGATGTAAAAGGTGGAAGTCAATCGGGTGGAGGTGGGCAGTAAATTGATTGTAAGGAAAACTTCAATAATATAATTATGTTGGAAGAATAACTTTAGAATCATAGTAGTCCAATCAATAAAAAACCTCAACCGATTTGGTTGAGGTTTTTTACTTTTTATTTTATTCGATGTTTTCGTCAATCAAATTAATTTTTTGTTCAATCAATTTACTTTCATCTTTTAGTGCCTCAATTTTACGTTCCATTTCTTTAATCAGTCCACCACCTTTTTTGGAGTTAGATGAAAAGAACCCGATATTGTTTTCGTATGTTGCAATTTCCGATTTCAGGTGTTCATAAGCACGCATAAGCTTTTCACGTTCACGGTAAAGTTTATTTTCTCCTTTGCCACTCATATCTTTCAGGTTATTGCGGAAAGAATCCATGCGGCGGTTTGAAGAATCTACGTTCAAAGCTTCAAATTGCTTATCCACAGCTTCGCGATATTCTTTGTAAATTTTATCTTTTTCTTTGAAAGGAACATGTCCGAGAGTATTCCATTCGGCCATCATGGCACGTATGGCTGCAAGCGACTCGGAGGAATTTTCGGTTTTTTCGAATGCAGCAATTTTGGCAATCAATTCTTTCTTTTTAGCCAGATTTTCAGCTTCTACATTTCGTTGACCTGATGTACTCTTATTTTTTTGCTCAAAGAAGAAATCGCAAGCTGTAATGAATCGTTTCCACAGTTCGTCGGAATATTTTTTAGCAACCGGACCGATTGTTTTCCATTCTTTCTGTAATTGAATCAGTTTATCAGCAGTCTCTTTCCATTCAACACTGTCTTTTAAAGCTTCTGCTTTTTCACATAAAGCTTTTTTCTTGTCAGCATTTTGAGTCAATTCGTTTTTTGTTTCTTTGTAGAATTCACCTTTTGCTGCAAAAAAGGCATCACAAGCTTTGCGGTAACGGTCAAATATTTTTTGATTTATTTTGCGGGGTGCAAAGCCAATCGTTCTCCACTCTTCTTGCCATGCTAAAACAATTTTTGTTGCATCGTCCCATGCCTTATAGTTATTCAGGTTACTGAAATCGAATGCTTCAATTTTTTCACACAATGCATTTTTAGCTTCGAAGTTTTCATCTTCAAGTTTGCGAACGGTGTCGAAATAGGATTGATGTTTTTTATTTATGGCTGTAGATGCTTCTTTGAAGCGGTTCCAGATTTGTTCCCGTATTTCGCGGGCAACCGGACCTAAATCATGCCATTCCTCATGTAGTTTTTGCAATTGTTGAAAAGCAGAAATAACGTCTGTTTCATCTGCCAGTTTCTCAGCTGCTTCGCAAAGTAAGGTTTTCGATTCCAGATTTTTTTTGAAATCGTATTCCCGAAGTTCATTATTTATTTTTATCAAGTCCCAAAAAGATTCCTGATAAAGATTATATTGTTTCCAAAGTTCAGTTGAAGCACTTGCAGGCACCTGACCTATTGATCTCCATTTTTGTTGCAAGTTTCTGAATTCATTAATGTGTGTTGAAACGTCATCATTACTGTCAACCAACACTTTCATTTGTCCTAACAAATGTTGTTTTTGAATCAGATTAGTTTCTTTTTCTTTTTCGACCTGAGCCATCAACGCAGCCTTTTTTGCTCTAAACTCATTCAGCAAAGCTTTAAATGAATCTTCTAATTCATCTTTAGGAGCTAAAAATTCAACTTCATCTCCACCATTGTCAATGAAAGACTTTTTATGTTCTTCAATTTCTGCTTTTGATTTCTTATAAAATAATTGTTTGATAGTTTCCACCTCATCTTTTACTGCATCCACTTCTTTGTTTATAAGCAACTTAAGAGCTTCAATCAATTCCGCTTTCGTATTTAAATTGTAATCGGGTTTGGCTGATTTTACTACTTCAGGTTGTTTTACAACTTCTGTTTCCAAGCTTTTTTCATGTTGTGCTACGGTAACTGATTCGCTAATTTTTTCTGTTTCTACAACTGATTCTGTAACGTCAGTTTCTTTAATTTCAGGAGTAACTTCAGTTCCTGTTGTAATTTCAGGTACTTCAACGGATTCAATTACTTGAGTATCATTTGTTACTTCAATATTATCAACAACGTTGGAGTTTCCTGTTGTATTAGATACTTCAGAAGTTACGCTTTGTACGATTTCAGGATCCTTGTTTAAATCAAGTGGGCTCATTTTCAATATTTATTTTTATAAATTTGGTTTTGTATTTCAACCAAAAAGTTCAAATTTAGAAGGCATAAAATATGCTGATACAAAAATAAGATAAATTTTTTAAATAATGTTATTACTAGTCAAAAATATCTTGATTTGGAGGAGTTTTAGGTAACATTAATGAACATATTAATTGCTATTTCTGTGTGATATATACGTGTTAGCCTGTTGCGCAGGATTAATTTGAATATCGTTAATGCTTACATGTGCCGGTCGGGTAACGATAAATTCCACCGTATCAGCAATATCTTCGGCATTAAGAGGTATCAGTCCGGCATAAACTGCTTTTGCTTTTTCTTCATTCCCATGATAACGTACAATCGAGAATTCAGTTTCGGCTAAACCTGGCGAAACCGAACTTACTTTTATTCCATGTTGAATCAAATCAATGCGTAAGCCTTTTGTAATGGCATTTACAGCATGTTTCGACGCACAATAAACACTTCCGTTTGGATAAACTTCAATACCGGCAATAGAAGATATGTTAATGATATGACCACTTTTTTGTTCAATCATTCCCGGAACAATTAATTTAGTCATGTAGAGCAAACCTTTTACATTGGTATCAATCATTTGGTCGAAATCGGTCAAATCACTTTCCTGAAAAGGCGAGGCTCCGGCAGCAAGTCCAGCATTATTAACTAATAAATCAATTTTTTGAAAAGATTCAGGAAGAGATTGAATAGCTTTGGTACAAGCTTCGTTATCTCGTACATCAAAGCAAAGCGGAAATACTTCTACGGGAAAATCTAATTTTAGTTGTTTTGTAAGTTCATTTAATCGGTCAATCCGGCGACCGGTAATGACCAGATTATAACCCAATCCGGCTAAACGTAAGGCAATGGCATGCCCAAAACCCGAAGTTACTCCTGTAATTAAAGCTGTTTTCATAAATTTATTTTTTCAGATATTTCAACTGAATAATATTTCAATCTTTGTACTTTACAAAGTCATAATCTCACTCGTCTTTTCCTTTTACATATTTCAAATCATGTCCCATTTTATTCTTTTTGGTTTGCATATAAAATGCATTATACTGATTTGGTTCTATTTCCAACGCCACATTTTCAACAATTGACAATCCATAAGCTTCTAAACCAATACGTTTCACAGGGTTATTTGACATTAAACGAAACTTTGTAACGCCTATCTCGCGCAATATCTGTGCTCCAACGCCGTAGTCACGTTCGTCAGCATCAAAACCTAAATGAAGGTTAGCATCAACCGTATCCATGCCTTCTTCTTGCAACTTGTAGGCTTTGATTTTGTTCATCAATCCTATTCCACGACCTTCCTGATTCATATATACAACAACACCTTTTCCTTCTTTTTCAATAAGTTGCATTGCCTTATGAAGTTGATCACCACATTCGCAGCGCATAGATCCAAAAATATCACCGGTAATGCAAGAAGAGTGTACCCGAACCAAAATCGGTTCGTCTTTTTCCCATTCGCCTTTAATAAGTGCCACATGCTCCATTCCGTTAGAAACCTGACGAAAAGGAATGAGTTTAAAATTACCGTATTTTGTAGGCATATTAACTTTTTCGCCCATTTCTACTAACGATTCTGTTTTCAGTCGGTAAGCTATCAAATCTTTAATTGTGATTATCTTTAAATCAAATTTATCGGCGATTTCCATTAGTTCAGGCAACCTGGCCATAGTGCCATTTTCGTTCATTATTTCGATTAAAGCTCCGGCTGGATAGAGCCCTGCTAAACGAGCCAAATCTACTGCAGCTTCAGTGTGTCCGGCTCTGCGTAATACTCCTTTATTGCGGGCTCTGAGCGGGAAAATATGCCCAGGACGACCAAAGGTGTCGGGCTTTGAAATTGGATTAGCTAATGCCTGAAACGTTGCGGCACGATCTGCGGCTGAAACACCAGTGGTGCATCCTTCCAATTTATCAACACTTACGGTAAAAGGAGTTGAATGAATTGAAGTGTTTTTATCAACCTGCATTTCTAATTCTAATTCGTCACACCTATCTTCGGTTAAGGGCGCACAAACAACTCCACGACCGTGAGTAATCATGAAATTAACCATGTCGGGAGTGACTTTTTCGGCTGCGCATATAAAGTCACCTTCATTTTCACGGTCTTCGTCATCTACTACTATTATAAATTTTCCATTTTTTATGTCTAAAATGGCTTCTTCAATCGTATTTAATGTTGATTTCATATATTCAATCAAATTAGTTTTATTTGTTGCGAATGGTGTTATACTTAATTTTAATCACATTCCATATTTTTATAAATGGTACCGCATTAAATATCGTCGCATCTACCACTGATTTGTATGTAAGGAAGATTCCGATAGGTAATAGTACAAAAGAACTTAGCCACATGCCTTCATACGTAGGCCAAATACTTTCGCGTGCCATTTTATAACCAGTGTTATCAATGATATAATAGATTATAAACATTATTACAGAAATTACTACCGGCATTCCTAAACCGCCTTTTCGTATAATAGCTCCAAGTGGGGCTCCAATAAAGAAAAAAATTAAACATGCAAATGAGAGTGTAAATTTTCTATGTCTCTCAATTTCGTGACGAATAACGTAGTTCACAGGATCATCCAACATCACTTTATTGTACGTAACCTGATCTTTCATGGATTTGGCCTTGTCTAAGGCCGAATTTCCAACCCGAACCATCGATTCTTGATTTAATGACAAGAAAAGAGAGTCGGCATTCAATATTTTTTTGTCTTTCTTTAAACTGTCTGTAACATGAATATTACTTAAAACATCTCTTCCGAAGAAATGTTGATTAATTAATCCTTTTGCTATATTTCTACTTGTAGATGTGGCAATTTTACTAACAGAATCGATAGATTGGGTAAGTTGCTTAAGATTTTTACTAACATGCTGGTCCTGAAGCATAGATTCGCTGAACCGATTAAATCCAGAATCAAAATCGATTAAAATATCTTTCGTTTTAAATGTTTCACGACGATAGGGAATGCTTGAAGCAGAGCTGCTTATTCGCTGATTAGTTAAATTCGCAAAGCTCTCGCCATCATAAAGTGAGAGCAAAATGTATTTTTTGTCCAATGTAAATTGTACACGTCCTGAATCGGCAACCATAACAGTTGCATTTTCAAAACCGCCCGAGAAATCGTAAATCATCAAGTTTTTAAGCAAATGTTTTTCTTTTTCTCTGACATAAATGTTTATGCCATTGATTCCCGAATAAAACTCTCCTACCGGAATATCAAATTCAGGCGATTTTTCTCTTAATGATATGATTAAAGTCCATAACTTGGTCTGAGAAATTGGTAACACGTAGTTTGAAAAGAAAAATGCACCTACGCAAACAAATGAAATAAAGATAATTAACGGGCGCATAATTCGAAAAAGAGAAATGCCGGCAGACTTCATGGCTGAAAGTTCAAAATTCTCACCCAAATTTCCAAATGTCATCAGCGAGGCTAATAAAATGGCAAGTGGTAATGCCATTGGAATCAGCGAAAAGACTGCATATATGAAAAACTCAGATAAAACTGACCAACCAACTCCTTTGCCTACTAATTCAGTGACATGTTTCCATAAAAATTGCATTAATAAAATAAAAATGCAGATGAGGAAAGTCATCAAAAACAACGTAAAAAAGCGTTTAAAAATATAAGAATCGATTTTTTTCAATTGAAACATACGTGTTTTTTTTGGAGCAACAAAATTACTGCAAAAAGTTCAATAATCAAGTATTAGTTTTGCGAAATTAGCTTAATATGCAGCTTGTTCCTATTTTTATGAGGCAAAAAACCATTTAGCATATTGTGCCAAATGGTCTTATTCTAAATTTTGTAATAACACGTCGTAAACAGTAAATAGGAACAGAAAAAGTTCAATTAAATTCCTGTTTTTCGTCTCAGTACCTCTACTTGTTTATTCCAAAGCATAATTAAATCGTCTTTTTCATTGGGCTCCGCAAAATCAGTTATTACTAATGCCAGATTGTCGGTAACTTCCATTGCAGCTATTTTTAATTCAAAGTAGAAATCAGTATTCGAATCTTCAATCCATTGAAACCGAATGTTATTGTTTTGTTTTGTATGAATTAAACTGGCAGTTTGTTCATTTCCATCCCACGAAAAAGTGAAATCATTTCCATCAACAGTTACTCCATCGGCAAACCATTCAGCCAATCCCAGCGGGTTGCTGATTGAATTCCAGAGAACATTAATTGATGCTGATTTGAGTTGATATTCAATATTGAATTTTGTTTTTTTCATTATGTTATTGGTTTCCAAATTAAAAATTGAAAGATTGAATATTCCTTTCTGTTTTAGGTTCGCAATGTACTTATAATTATTGAAAAAAACAAGAAATATGCTAAAAACAGGCTTGTAAAAATTGAGAATTAACCCTGTAAATTATTTTTTTCAAAGCATAATGGCAAGAGTTGCTTTACATTTTCTAATACAAAAACGTACTTTGTGCCGTAAAGCAAAATTGTAATATCTTTTTCAAAACGCATTTCTGATTCAAGTAAAACCTGTCGGCACGAACCACAAGGTGTAATTGGTTCCTGAAGGTAATTACCATTTGTAAATGCAGCTATAGCAATAGATTTTACAGCCACATCCGGATATTGGGCGTTGGCATAAAACATGGCTATGCGTTCAGCACAAAGTCCCGAAGGATAAGCAGAGTTTTCCTGATTACTTCCGGCAAAGATTTCTCCGTTTTCTAATTCTACCGCTGCACCAACAAAAAATCCGGAATAAGGCGCATAGGCTTTGTTTACTTGCTCTTTTGCTTTATGTATAAGCTCTTGTTTACTCTCTTCAAGTTCATCAAATTTATATATTGATAAGTTAGTTTCTATTGTTTTTCTTTGCATAATACGTTTATGAATAATTACTTGATTGAGTTACATAATTTGATTGATAGCCGATCAATTTATTTGAATAAGTACAAAAATATGAAATTTTCTAATCAAAACGGATATTTTGATTAATTAGTTTTAAATTTGTGGCAAATTAAAACAATAATTTTGAGGATGAAAGTTAATATTAAGGTTAAATTTCTTGTTACGTTCTTATTTATTTGTAGTTTAGCTTTTGCGCAAACTCGAAACCGAGCTTACATGGCTTACATACAACAATATCAACAACTGGCTGAGAAACAACAAAAAGAGCATGGAATTCCTGCCAGCATTATTCTGGCGCAAGGCTTATTGGAATCGGGTGCAGGGCAAAGCAGTTTTGCAAAAGAATCGAATAACCATTTTGGTATTAAATGCACAGACTGGACGGGACAAAAGATTTACCGCGATGACGATGAAAAAGGAGAATGTTTCCGTAAATATGATCAAGTGACTGATTCGTATGAAGATCATGCAAATTTTTTAAAGACCAGACCCCGTTATTCATTTCTATTTAATTTGAAACCTACCGATTATGAAGGGTGGGCTTATGGTTTAAAAAAGGCAGGTTATGCCACCGATCCGACTTATGCATATAAACTTATTTCAATAATTGAAACGTATGATTTACATCGTTTTGATTTAGAGGTGGCTGCTACTGTACAGAATTTTAGTGATAATAACGCTTCAAATAAAACTGAAAATAATGAATCTGGGGGATCAATAGGATCAATAAAAGCGGTAGTAAATCATCAAATTTATAAAGTAAATGGAGTGAAATTTGTTACTTCTGTGTTTGGCGATTCATATGCGGCGATTGCCGATGAATTTAGAATGAGTGAAGAACGTTTACGTAGTTATAACGATATTAATTCTACTCAAGAATTGAAACCTGGAACGCGTGTTTTCATTTCGTACAAAAAGAATAAAGCTCCAAAGAACTCTGAAACGCATGCTGTACAACAAGGTGAATCTATGCATAGTATTGCTCAGGATTATGGAATAAAGATAGTAAGTCTTTACAAAATGAATAACATGGATTATTCTGCAGGAGCTAAGTTGGGTCAAATTTTGAAATTGCGTTAGAACGAATTCTAATTGTTAAAATTAATGCGTAAGAAAAATACTGAATTGCTCAGTGATGTTATTCTTCAGGTATTGAAAGAACAGCATTTAGACAAGCCACTGTTCGAAAGGCGATTAATTGATGCCTGGCCTCAGGTGCTGGGGAATAATATTATGAAATATACCTCCGATTTAAGTATTAGGAACAAAGTGTTGTACGTAAGTCTGACTTCTTCGGTTTTGCGTCACGATTTGTTTTTGTCGCGGGAGGAAATAAGGAAATCGCTAAACATATATGTTGGAGCCGAAGTAATTGTTGATATAGTGTTTAAGTAGAAAATTCTGTTATTTGTTTGCTGTTAATTAAATAAATATGGATTATCGAGAGCAACTTTTCCGTCCGCTATCCAAACACTTTGTGGATCATTTAGTTGAAGAAATTTTTGCAAATCCATTCGATTTTAATATCGTTTACCAATTGATATTCGATTCAGATAACAAAGTAGCCTGGCGAGCCGCCTGGGCTTGTCAGAAGATTAGTGAAAAACATCCCGAATGGTTTACCTATAGGCAATTTAACGAACTTGCGAGCCTGATAATTTCCACAAAGAATGCTGGATTACAACGAGGATGTTTATCAATACTTAATAATATAGCTTTGCCAAGTTCCATTTCTGTAGAGTTTATTAACACATGTTTTGAGAGGATGATATCTCCAAGATCAGCCATATCTGTTCAGGTAATTTCGATGAAGATTTTATTTGAAATTTGCAAAATAGAACCCGATTTTATAACTGAATTTAGAACTTATCTCGAAAC
The DNA here is from genome assembly GCA_031292575.1 of Paludibacter sp. GTDB lineage: Bacteria > Bacteroidota > Bacteroidia > Bacteroidales > Paludibacteraceae > Paludibacter. The sequence continues at coordinate 47,429 of JARLGX010000003.1, read as the reverse complement.
TATTTCACCTGACGATTACTCCAAAGGTTTTAATGCCGCGAGAAACAATATTTTAAAAAAGTTGATTGCCAAATAATTATCCACATTAATTGTAACGATTTTCAAAATTGCACACTTTAACAATAAAAGTGTTACTTTTGTTCCCGATATTAGGGTTGAATAAAATCAACCCATAACTTTATGTTTAATTAAATAAAAGTTTTATGACTTTAAAGAAAAACATTCTGGCATTGCGGCAAAAAAAAGCTATTGTAGAAAAAGGTGGCGGCGACAAAGCCATTGAAAAACAAGTAGCTATGGGCAAAATGACTGCCCGCGATCGTATTCTTGCATTGTTGGATGCCAATTCGTTCCACGAATATGACCTTTTCGTTGAACACGAAGAACGTAATTTCGGAATGGCCAGCAAAGAGTTAGCTGGAGATGGTGTAATTACCGGAACCGGTACAATGAATGGTGCTCCAATTTGTATTTATGCACAGGATTTTACTGTAATGGGAGGTTCTCTGGGACTAAAACACGCCCGTAAAATTACTAAAATTATGGATCATGCACTTAAAATGAAAGTGCCATGTATCGGGATAAATGATTCAGGAGGTGCTCGTATTCAGGAAGGTATTGGGGCATTAGCTGGTTATGGCGAAATTTTTTATCGCAATACCATGGCCTCGGGTGTTATACCACAAATTTCGGTTATTCTGGGTCCATGTGCAGGAGGCGCCGTTTATTCACCGGCATTGACTGATTTTGTTTTTGTTGTTGAAAATATTTCAAAAATGTTTATCACCGGACCGAATGTTATTGAAACTGTATTAGGCGAAAAAATATCTCAAGAAGATTTAGGTGGTGCACGCGTTCATGCCGAAATTACAGGAAATGCTCATTTTTATGCTTTAAGCGAATTAGAATGTTTTGAGCAAATCAAAGAATTAATTTCACTAGTACCTCATAGCAATCAACAAAAAGCTTTAAAGGTTGAGCCAAAGGAACCAAGATTGAAGAAAAATATTGAAAATATTATTCCGGCAGATCCAAAGCAACCTTATGATGTTCGTGAAATTATATTGGCAATCGCCGACGATTCTAAATTCCTTGAGGTACATGAGCTTTGGGCAGCGAATATTGTAGTCGGATTTGGCCGCTTGGACGGTGAAACCATCGGATTCGTAGCAAACCAACCAATGTATTTAGCCGGTGTGCTTGATTGTGATGCTTCTGATAAAGCGGCGCGTTTTATCCGTTATTGCGATGCATTTAATATTCCAATTGTAACGTTAGAAGATATGCCAGGTTATTTACCCGGTGTAGATCAGGAACATGCAGGTGTGATTCGCCATGGAGCTAAAATGCTATATGCATATTCCGAAGCCACTGTGCCTAAAATCACAGTTATTCTCCGTAAGGCTTACGGTGGAGGGTATATTGCAATGAATTCACGTCATCTCGGTGCTGACTTTATGTTGGCGTGGCCAAGTGCTGAAATTGCTGTAATGGGACCAGAAGGCGCTGCGAACATTATTTTCCGCAAAGAAATTATGGAAGCTGAAGATGAAGATGCAATGCGTCAACAAAAAGTGCAGGAATATATTGAGAAATTTGCAAATCCTTATGTAGCAGCTTCTAAAGGATATATTGATGCAGTTATCGAACCACTTGAAACCCGTGATATGTTGTTGCATGCACTTGAAGTTTCGAAAAATAAAGATGATTATCGTCCAGCTAAGAAACATGGAATTCCACCGTTTTGATGTGCAATTTATTCATTTACAATTTAATTAAAGTTGTTTATTTGTCAGGTTTAGATATATTTTGGCTTGACCCTAACATAAATTGTAACTAACAAAAATAATATGGAAACAAAAAAACCAGAATATGTAGATTTTGCTGTAACGGCTCGAAAATATAAGACGCTTCTTACAAAAAAATTTCAGAATAGAAAACCATGGATTAATCCAAGTGCATTTGAAATACAATCCATTATACCAGGTACTATTCTTAATGTTTTTGTCCAGGAAGGCGAAATTGTGAGTGAAGGTGAGCCTCTTTTAATTTTAGAAGCCATGAAAATGCAAAATAGAATACAGATGCCTTTTACAGCTCGTATAAAGAAAATTAATGTGGAAGTTGGTACCCGAATTCCAAAAGACTCATTGATGGTAGAATTGGAGGCAGTAGATGAGATTATCGAGTAATAAATTTTTTTACTAAAATAATTGAAACGGTTGACTATTTTAATGGTCAACCGTTTTTTTATGGTATTATGGTAAGGGTTGAAATAACATCTTTGAACTCTTGTTCAAAATTAGGAGTGAAAACCTGTTTCCCTATTTGATTTTCAATATCGTTTATTTTCCAAAATTTTCCTTCTGATATTTCTATTGGGTCAATTTGAATAGGCCCATCGTAAATGGTATAATAACTATGAACTAATTCGGCTTCTTTGTCCGATACAAATTTATAACGTTTAATAAATTTAGGTACAAAGTCAACAATTCCGAGCTCTTCATTAACTTCCCTGATTAATGCATGTTCTATTTGTTCATCAAAATCTACATGTCCACCAACCGATGTATCCCATTTCCCGGGTTGAATATCCTTATCTAAAGCGCGTTTTTGTAAAAATAACTCACCTGACTTATTGAACACATGCAAATGTACAACCGGATGCAATAAAAATGAACCCGAATGACATTCAGAGCGGGTGGCTTTACCAATTATATCGCCTTGGTCATTAACTACTGGAAAATACTCAATTGAAACCATGTTTAACAATTTTATTATTGAAATACAAATTAAATGAAAACAAACGAATAATTTCAAATGTTGTAGTAAAAGTTTACCTTTTAAAACAAATTTAAAATTTATGAGAATTCAATTTCTATTGCTGTTTTAGGTTTTTTCAAATGCTTTATTGTATCTTTGCAACTATATTTAATAATTGATTTGTTGCATTTTTATAGATACTTAAAGTAAAATTTGTGGTAATATATTTAATTAATGAAAGAAATTAAAATTGCAGTTATCGGTTTGGGCTATGTTGGATTGCCCTTAGCCATAGAATTTGGGAAAAAGTATAAAGTACTTGGATATGATATAAATAATACGCGTGTAGAAGAGTTGAAACAAGGAATTGATCACACGTTGGAAGCAGACTTAGATGGATTGCTTGAAGCAACCAGTATTTATAAGTCTCATCCATCTATCGGATTATCTTTTTCATCCAACGAAAACGATTTGAAAGAATATGATACTTATATAGTTACTGTTCCAACACCAATCAATAATTTCAATATGCCTGATCTACAACCGTTGATTAAGGCATCGGAAATGTTGGGAAGAGTTATAAGCAAAGGCAATATTGCCATTTATGAATCAACTACTTATCCCGGATGTACAGAAGAAGATTGCGTACCTGTTATAGAAAAAGTGTCAGGATTAAAGTTTAATGCTGACTTTTTTGCGGGGTATAGCCCCGAACGCATTAACCCTGGTGATAAAGTAAATACCTTAACTAAAATTAAAAAAGTTACTTCAGGCTCAACTCCCGAAATTGCAGACAAAGTGAATGATTTGTATGCTTCCATTATAAGTGCAGGAACGCACAAAGCTCCCAGTATAAAGGTGGCGGAAGCTTCAAAAATTATTGAAAATGCTCAACGTGATGTAAATATTTCTTTTGTCAATGAATTAGCATTGATATTTGATAAGGTGGGAATTGATACGAACGATGTGCTTGAAGCAGCGGGAACGAAATGGAACTTTTTGAAATATCGCCCGGGTTTGGTTGGAGGACATTGTATCAGCGTGGATCCGTATTACCTTGCCAGTAAAGCTGAATCGTTGGGATATGTACCACAGGTAATCCTTTCGGGGCGCCATGTTAATAACAGCATTGCTCCATTTATTGCTAACAAGGTTTTGAAATTGATGATTCAGAAAATTCAGAAGATCAAAGATGCAAATGTGTTAATTTTAGGAGTAACATTTAAAGAAAATTGTCCCGACATCCGTAATACTAAAGTAGTGGACATCTACCGTGAATTGTGTGAATTTGGATTGAATGTTGATATTTATGACCCTTGGGCGCTACCCGAAGAAGTTAAGCATGAGTATGGAGTTGACATTATAAATTCTTTAGATAAAACTAAAAAATATGAAGCAGTGCTGCTTGCTGTGGCACACGATGAATTTAAATCGATAGACTTTGAAGGTTATTTCAAAAACGGCGCAGTAGTTTTTGATGCAAAAGCTGTGATAGACAGACGGTGGGTGGATGGTAGATTATAAGTACTGATAATAATATAGACGAATAATTTATGAATTTACAATCTGATGACCACCATTGGTATGCTGTGTACACCGCTCCCAGGGCAGAAAAGAAAGTAAGTGAACGTTTTTTTTCTGCAGGCATAGAGCATTACTTGCCCGTAAAAATTTTAAAACATCGCTGGAGCGACAGAATTAAAGAAGTAGCTGTTACAGTAATTCGAGGATATATTTTTGTACATATAAAACCCGATGATTTCAGAAAAGTGCTGAAAATTTATGGAGCAATTGCGTTTGTGAAAGAAGGAGGAGACCCAACAATAATTCCGGATAATCAGATGACCCGTTTTCGCAATATGGTAGAATTTTCGGATGAAGAAGTAGAATTCAGCAATGAGCACATGGAGAAAGGCGAAATTGTTCAAATTTGTAAAGGTCCCTTGCAGGGTTTGATGGGCGAACTTATTGAGGTAAAAGGGATTCATAAAGTAATTATCAGGCTTGATAATTTTGGATGTGCAACCACCATTATACCATTGTCCTTTGTTGAAAAGATCAATTAATTGGTAATTAAGATTTGTAGATAGTGGTTTTAACTAGGGGTAATGTAGCAAGATTTAAAAAGTGTGTGGATTGTTTTGAAAACAAAAATAGAATTTAAATTGATTTAATGTTGATAATTCGTTACTCAAGGATGTGAGTGACGAACATTTTCATGCCTACTTTTCAATTTTTAATTTTAAAAGTAATATAATCAATCATTTATCTTTTACAAACTTTCTCAACTACTGTCCAATATATGAAATTTAATAAATCGATCTTTCCATTCTTTTTGATTTTAGTTACTTTTTTGATTAGTTCTTGCGCCGGAGTTAAACAAGTTACTTATTTTCAGAAACTCGATAACACAAATGATTCATTACCGCAAAATCAACTAAAAGGCGTACATTGTGCAAGAATAAAACCGTTGGATTTACTAAGTATTACTGTCGTAACAACCCAACCCGCTACGTCACAGATTTATAACCTTGTGGTGCCACAAATCACCGATAATGTTCCGGTTAGTTTATCATCGATGCCTACCTTACAAACATATTTGGTGGACGAAAACGGATTTATTGATTTTCCGGTATTAGGCAAATTATTAGTAAAAGGCATAACTCGCAACGAACTTGAATTGCTTCTTCAAAATAAGTTGGCAAGTGCGTTCAACAAAGAACACCCCATAGTTACTATCCGCATAACTAATTTCTCTGTAAATATTGTTGGTGAAGTGCTTAAACCAGGTAAATATATTACCGGTAATGAAAGGTTGACGATTTTTGAAGGACTCGCATTAGCCGGCGATATGACCATTTATGGGCGACGTGATAATGTCAAAGTATTACGGGAAAATGCCGATGGAACTAAAAAGTACATGACCGTTGATTTAACTGATGAGAATATTATCTATTCTCCTGCCTATTATTTGGAACAAAACGATGTGGTGTATGTAGCACCTAATAAATCAAAAGCTAACTCTTCAAATTTCGGGGCAGCTGAATCATTTGGAATTTCTGCATTGTCTATATTATTTTCATTGTCAAGTTTGGTTATTACTATTATAAAATAGAACCCGGAATCTTTTTTGTCCTCTTTTTTAAGTTCCGATAGTTGGTTTTTTTCGCATATTCCTGCTCTCATTTCTAACTCCATATTTTTATAATCCAAGTTTTATGATTCTAATTTTTAATTGAGTATGAATACTTATTACGATACAGAAGAGGTAGATGATGAACTTCAAGTTGATTTTCTTGGTTTGTTTTTTAAATACGTGTCTTATTGGAAGCTATTTTTAATGTCGTTGGCTTTGTGTTTGGTTTTAGCCATTTTATATCTAAAAATTGTGACTCCAATTTACGAAGTGAATACAACAATTTTACTCAAAGATGATAAAAAAGGCGGTGGCACTTCGGAACTTGGACAATTGAAAGATTTAGGGCTGCTGGATGTGAAAAATAACGTGGATAACGAACTTGAAGTGTTAAAAACATCTAATTTGACCGAAGAAGTTGTCAGAGAATTAGGACTTTATGTTAGTTATACTGAAATAAGATCGTTTAATAATAAAATTTTGTATGGCAATAACAATCCCCTCCGGATATCTTTATCCAATGTTGAATTGAATAAGATAAAGGACCCGATAGAATTTAAAGTCATTATTTTTCCTCATGATGAATTTGAATTCAGTGGCACTTATAATGATAAAGACTTTAGAGTAAAAGCTACATCAAAGGACTCGACGGTGGTTTTGCCGTTCGGAAAGGTTTATTACAAATGTAGTGGATTGATACTCCAAAACCAAACTACAATTGGAATCAAGATACAAAAACCAGTCAAAATAGCGAATAAGATTTTAAAGAAAATGTCTTTGGAACTGACATCCCAAAATACATCTGTGGTGAATATCACACTCAAAACCTCCAACGTTGAACAGGGAATGGATTTTCTGTATAAATTGATTGATGTGTACAATCGAGAAGACATGAAAGATCAAAATTTAGTGGCAACTAATACCAACGAGTTTGTTTCGAACCGACTCGATTCACTGACTAAAGAACTAAAAGATGTTGAAACACAGGTTGAAAATTATAAACAAAGTCAGGGATTGACCGATATACAATCTGAGGCTGAATTGTTCATTAAGAAAACGGGTGATTATGAACAAAAACGCCTTGATGTTGAAACTCAATTGGCTGTAGTTTCAGATATGGATGAATATATTCATAAAAAGGAAAACCGCTATCATTTATTACCAACGGGTACAGGAATTCAAAGCCAAAGCCTGAATGAACTTATTAATAATTATAATAAGCTATTGCTGGAAAGAAATCGTTACGCCAGAACGGCTACCGCAACGAATCAATCTATGATAGATCTCACTGCCCAAATTGATGGAGTGTACAGTACGGTACAGTCAAGCATTCAAAACGAAAAGCGGAATTTACAAATTGTGCGGCAGGATTTGCTGAAGCAAGACCATGAAAATGCCGGACGTATCAAGGCTATTCCACGTCAGGAACGTGAATATGCAGAAATAAAACGTCAGCAAGGGATTAAAGAATCTTTATATCTTTTTCTGCTTCAAAAAAAAGAAGAAAATTCCCTGAACATGATGGTGGTAGTGCCTAAAGCAAAGATTATTGATACACCAAGTAGCAATGATATTCCTGTTTTTCCCAAAAGCCTTGTTATATTATTGGTAAGTTTTATTTTAGGTATTATTTTGCCAATTATTGGATTGGCAGTGCGCGATTTGCTCCGTTATCATATTGAAAACAAAGAAGAACTGGAAAAAATATCCATTGTTCCTATTTTAGGTGAAATAGCAAAAAGTGAACAAACAGGAAACATTATAATCCGCGAAAATGGTACTAACCGAATAACAGAAATGTTCCGCTTGTTGCGAACTAATTTAATGTATTTACTTAATGATGCCGACCAACAAGTAATTAATGTGGTGTCGAGTATTGGTGGCGAAGGGAAAACGTTTATTTGTATAAATTTGGCAATAAGTCTGGCACTACTCGACAAAAAAGTGCTGATTGTAGGGCTCGATGTCAGAAAACCAAAATTGGGAGATTATATTGGTTTAGATAATAAGTTGGGTATTACCATGTACCTTTCGGGCAATCTGAATGAGAATGAGATTATCAGACCATCGGGAATACATCCTAATTTATCGGTTATAACGGCCGGTCCTGTGCCTCCAAATCCGGGAGAACTGATGGCTAAGCCGGCACTTGATACATTAATTGCAGATTGTAAAAAGAAATACGATTATATTATTATTGATACGGCACCCTTGGGAATTGTATCGGACGCTTATTTGCTTAACCGTTTTGCCGATGTGACCCTTTACCTGGTTCGGGCCGATTACACTCCTAAAAAGAATATTGAAGATGCCACCCATTTGTTTAAGCAGAATAAATTAAACAGAATGTATTTTTTGTTGAATGCAACTGATTTTCACAAAGCATCGTTCAGAAACGGTTATGGCGCAAAATATGGCTATGGTTATGGGAACAAGTACGGCTATGGGAACGGTTATGGTGAAGATGATAAATAAATTCAAATAATTGGTTACAAACTAATTATTGCCCTAAAATCATTGTTCGTGGAATTTTAAAAATATTATAAGTGGTTATCAATTCCAACTTATATCGACAATCTAAAATCGCAGTCAAAATTCAGATTTTATTTTAAATAGATATAATCAACAATTAAGCAAGGATGTCTGTTAGGAAAAAATTGATTCAAAATGGATTAGCTTCGGCTGTACAAAAAATTATAAAAATTGCTGAACAGCTTTTACTTGTCCCATTTTTTATCACTACCTGGGGAGCGGCTTATTATGGCGAATGGTTAACCCTTACTATAATTCCCACTATAATTGGATTTTCTGATTTAGGCTTTGGAACGGCCGCGGCTAATTCATTTGTTTTGAAATATGCTTCCGACGACAAACAAGGTGCTGCCAATATAGCCAAAAGTGGTTTCCTATCCATTATATTTATAGTTGTTTCCAGCATTTTAGTATCAATATTATTGATTTTTATTCTCAGTTATTATCATATCTTCGATAAATCATTAATTGTAAAACAACAAGCTATTCTGGCAGTTTCGTTCCTAATGGCCTCGCGCATTATATTTTTTTTTCAACAATTGTACGAAGCTCATTTCAGGGCAGCACGAAGGGCATCATTGGGCATGATTTTGCTAAGTGTTTATTCGTCCGCGGTATTAATTTTTAGTTTAATAGTTTTGTTATTGGGTGGAGGCGTTGTTCAATTTGCTTTAACCAATCTGATTATTACTGTTTTGTTTATTTTATCATATGGTTTTGTAGCACATAGAATTCTTCCAATAACTAAAGAATATAAAGGAGTAGTTTTAAAATCGGATATAAAATCATTAATTCACAAAGGATTTGGTTTTTTGCTTTCGCCTGTTTGGCAAGCAGTATTTTTTCAAGGCACAACTTTCGTGGTTCGTATTGTTTTAGGACCCGTGGCAGTAACTGTATTTAATACAGTTCGAGCATTAACCAGAGCCGTTAATCAAGCCAATTCAACAATAATTGCTTCGGTATTACCCGAATTGCAATTTGAAATTGGATCCGGAAACCTGAAACAAGCCCGTAAAATATTTCGGATTGGATTATCTATAATTGTAATTATTGCCATAGGAGGGATGATGCTTTTATTTGTTGGAGGACCTTGGTTTTATGAGTTATGGACCCGAAAAGCATTGAATCCGCCAACAATGATGTGGAATATCTTTATTATTGGAATTTTGTTTAGCGGTACTTGGTGGATGTCGTCCGATGTGTTGATAGCAGCCAACAAACCTTATAATTTTACAATCAAAGCACTGGTAGTTGCAATTTTAGCTGTAATTGCATCTTACTTTTTATCGAGGCAATTTGGTTTAACAGGTGCAGCAATTGGAAATTTTTTGTTAGATTTAATATTATTCGTAACTGTTTTACCTAGTGCTTGTAAATTAATTGAACAGCCGTTGGAGAGTTTAATTGGGGATTCAATAGCTGACTTGAAAATGGCTTGGAAAAGGCAGAGAAGAAATAATTTTATAGAAAACCAAAAGTAATTATTTCCAATATTCATAAAGAGTAATAGAAATTAATAATGGATAAACTTAAGGTAATTATTTCTACGGGTCAAGGGCGTCTACATCTAATAGAGAGTGCAAGAGCTATAAAGAATTCAGGTGTTGATGTGAAGGTAATAACCGGTTGGGTACCATCTAAATATATACCCGATACGATTATAAATATACTTGGACGATTTGTTGGTCGTAAAAATATTTCTTATGGATTACGTAAAAGAAAACCTGATGAAATAGAATTTGATAAAATTAAACATTGTTCTTTTGCAGAATTTTCAATGCATTTTCTTTTAATTCTGTCTAAAAGTAAATTAATAAACCGCGAAAGAGCCATATTTTTAGGGTGGAAATTATTTGGACTGCAATCAAAGAAATACATAAAAGATGCAGATATTTTTCATGTACGGACGGCCGCGGGAAATTCCGGAGCAATTGAAAAAGCAAAAAGAAAAGGTATGATTGTGTTATCAGACCAAAGTACTGCACATCCGTTAGAAATATACAATCAGCTTTCAAAGGCATATAGAGGTATGAAAATGCCTTTTGATGTACATTCAGGTTTATGGAAAATGGTTTTAGATGATTGTAAAACCTCAGATTACATTTTAACTAGCTGTGAGTATGTAAAAAATAGTCTAATCGAGTATGGATTTAACAGTCAATTAATTTATGTGATACCTTTAGGAGTGCGGCAAGACTTTGTTAATTTAAAGCAACATTATAGTATTCATAATGCTGTCAAATTACTTTATACTGGAAGCTTTCAGAGATGGAAGGGTTCAAATCTTATAATTGAAGCCGTTGAAAGGTTGATTGAAGCAAACATAGCATTTCAGATTGATATTATTGGTTCTGTTTCCGAAAAATATGATATTCCTGCATGGTTTGTAAATCACGTTGGAGTTAAAATGCATGGACATGTCCCTCAAGATGATTTAAAGTCGTTTTTGACTAACTCTGACATTTACATTTTCCCATCTTACAGTGATGGTGGGGCTCAGTCTCAAAAAGAAGCTATGGCAGCCGGTTTACCTGTAATTACTTCATCGAAAAGCGGATCGCCAATTGTTCATGGAGAAAATGGTTGGATCATACCAGATGATTCATCCGAAGCACTCTTTGATGCAATTAAAATTCTAATTAATAGTGAAAATTTACGCGAAAAATTAGGACGTAATGCGTCAGTAACCATTAGTACAGAACATACTTGGGAAAACTACGGTAATGAGGTTGCCAAATTATATACAGAGTTATTGACAAAAACCTAATAAATGAATAGAAATAAATTATTCCTTTCAATTTATGCTGTTACAACTAGGATAATAATTGACATAGTAGGTAAGTTAATGCTTGCCGAAGTTATTGCTTTAGTTACATTCCCCTTTATTAATAAAAGAAAATTGATTCGTAAGTATAAGGGGTTAAGAATTGTCATAGTAAGTTTACTTGTTTTATTACTTGCTCAAATTGTTAGTGACTTATTCAATAATAGTATTCCTACGGACTACTTACGAGGCTGGGCATTAATGTTATTTTCGATAGTTTCAACTATCTTTCTCGTTAATTACATATCAAAAAACAACAATGGAATAATTTATTATTTATTTTTCCTATTTGTAATAAGACTTCTATTTGGTAATAGTGATTTAAGCGTTATATATAACTGGGCAGAAAACACAAATATTTTCAAATCACGTTTTGTAGTATTTCTAAATCCCTTACTTTTGGTAATAAGCTATTACCTATTTAGCCTTAATATAAAACGCATAACAGCCATTTTATTTATGTTATACGGTTTTATTTGTATTTCTTTAGATGCTCGCTCTAATGGATTGATTTTTATAGTTTCATCATTTATCTTATATTTAAAAATTGAAAATATAAGATTTACTTATTTGAAAATTTTCGGATTAATATTATTTATTGGTGTTGTCTTTTATTTGGCCTATATTTACTATGTAAATCAGGTTTTATTTCATGGATTTGGAGGGAGTAACGCTTTTACTCAATTAAGCAGATCTAAAAATCCATACAATCCATTTGAATTAATTTATCATGGTCGAACTGATTTTTTTGTACTTATTCAGGCTATAATAGACAAACCTATTTTGGGACATGGTTCTTGGGCAAAAGATCCAAATGGCATCTACATGGCTTTAAATGCAAAAATAAATGGCATGTCATCTTATAAATCAATTGGTTATATTCCTGCACATTCAGTGTTATTAGGTTCTTGGGCATATGCGGGTATTATAGGATTTATAGCAACACTTTTTATGTTCGTTAAATTATTTCGGTATTATATAATTATTATAAATTCAAAATACAGACCTAAAATCTATCCAATATTAATTGTAAGTTTAATTGATATGATTTGGGCATTTCTTTTTTCTCCGCTCGGCTTATTGAGAACTACGTTTCCAATTTTTGCTGCATTAATAATTGTCGAATATGAAAGATTCAATAAATACAACAAGATGGTTTTAAGAAAACAAAACTATATCTTAAAAAAATAGAGATAGTGTTTATAGAGCTGATTAAAAAATATTATAAAGCAATATGATTATAAATGAATATATTTAAAGGCTTAGAGTATTGAATGGAAGTATTCATGTGTATATTTAATAAGTTTACATGCAAATAACCGATACATTAGTAGTAACAGCGACACTCGGAAACAGAGTTTCATTATCCCGCACAATAGAAACAGTTAAAGATATTGGTGGAAAAAGAGTGAAGCATATTATAGTTGCTCCAATTTCAATGTGCAACTTTATTAAATCTACACATCCTTATGTAGAAATACTTCCCGAGCCCCAAAATACTAAAGGAATATATTCTGCATTGAATTTTGCTTTGTTGACTTTTGCAAAAGATTATAAGTATATGACCTATATAAATGATGATGATTATTGGAACAGTGATTTCTCAAAACTATTTGCTGAGCTGGATGATAATCCGAATGCTGATGTTGTATATGGCCGCGTAAACTATGTGGATGAAAGTGGAAAAATTATTGGAGAACAAACATCTTCGCCTCGTTTCAAAGCTTTTAAAGCCCTTCTTTCAGAAAACATAGTACTGTTTACGCAGCAGGCCACACTCTTTAGAACTCAATTGTTTTTAAAGCTAAATGGCTTTAATGAAAATTATATGCTTGTAGCAGACACAGACTTTTGGTTGAGAGCTATTGAAGCCAATACAAATTTTAAATATATAAATCAGATTTGCGCATCATACACAATTCAAGCAGGTCAACTATCTTCAAATGAAATATTACAGAATGAAGAGCATCGCAGGTTGATGTCTAATGTGAAAACAAATACTGCCATTGCATTTATAGAAAAAATATTATTTAGAATAACTAATATGCGAATCTATTTTAAAAGATTCATCAAGTTCAAAGGATTAAGAAGAATGAACTCTTTTTTTAATCCGAAGAAAAATAATAAATGAAAGTAATCCATTTTATTACATCCATCGATAAATCTGCAGGAGGACCTACGGTCTATATGCATTTATTTTCCGACGAATTGAAAAAAATGGTCGATTTGGTTGTAGTTACCGGTACATCTCCAAATGCAACAGAAATAATTGGAGTGAAAGTCCATTTTCTCAATCTTTCATTAATCCGTTTAATTACATTAAAAAAGAAATTTCGTAAGCTTTTGGAGGATGAAAAACCTGATATCGTGCACATTAATGGTATATGGGAACCACAAATATGGTTATTTCAAAAGGCAGCACAACAATTGGGTATTAAAGTATTACTTTCTCCCCACGGAATGTTAGAACCTTATATTCTGAACCGGCATTCATTCAAAAAGAAAATAGGATTAGTATTATACCAGCGAAAGGCATTAAATAACGTTGATTTTTTGCACGCTACTGCAAAATCAGAATTGGATCAAATCAGAAAATTGGGATATAACCAACCCGCCTGTGTTATTCCTAATGGTATTGAAATAAGTCATGCTAAAGAAAAGACTGAATGGAATAATGTACAAAATATTTTATTTCTTTCGAGAATCCATCACAAAAAAGGAATTGAATTTTTGATTGAAGCCGTTGCCAAATTACAACTTAGTTACTTGAAAATAACAATAGCCGGTGAAGGTAGTTCAACTTATATAGACTCATTAAAAAAGCTTACAGTTCAACGAAATGTTTCAAATCAGTTTGAATTTGTAGGTGGTATTTATGGCGAATCAAAATGGGAACTTATGCAACAATCGGATTTGTTTGTGTTATCCACATACAGTGAAAATTTCGGATTTGTGGTTCCGGAGGCATTAGCTACCGGATTACCTGTAATAACTACTACCGGAACTCCCTGGCAGGAATTGGAAACATTTAAATGCGGATGGTGGATCGATTTAAATGTAGCTAACCTGACTCGGGCATTAACTGAAGCGGTAAACTCAACGCCCGATCAACTTAAAACGATGGGATTGCAAGGTAAAAAGTTGGTGAAAGAAAAGTATGAAATAAAAGATTTAACAGAGAAATTGTTTTCATTTTATTGCCAGATATTGTAGATTCGGAATGTATTTGTTTGAATAAAATTGATAAATATGCCAGTATATAAAGATTACAATTGGAATGACGAGAAACTAACGGAAGCCCACTCTTATTTTATGATTCCGATTTTAAAAATGTTGCCTTCAGATGGTTCTCCAATACTCGATGTCGGTTGTGGTAATGGATCGTTTGCTAATTATTTGATCAGTAAAGGCTACAATGTGTATGGCATTGATGCATCGTTTTCAGGAATTGAAATTGCTAACAGCATAAATCAAGGTCGTTTCTATATTCAGGATTTAACGAAGGATGAACTGCCTAATGAGTTGATTGATATAAAATTTAAGACAATTATTTCTACGGAAGTAATTGAACATTTATATGACCCACGTCGATATATTCAGTTCTGTAAAGCAATTTTAGAAAAATCATCAGGTGGAAATCTGATTATTTCCACACCCTATCATGGCTATTTGAAAAACTTGATGCTTTCAATTTTTAATGCATGGGACAAACATTTTACTGCGCTTTGGGATGGTGGTCATATTAAATTCTGGTCGTACAATACTCTCAAAGTATTATTTGTTGAAAACGGATTTGAAATAATTGATTTTAAAGGTTGTGGCAGAGTGCCATTTATATGGAAATCTATGGTAATTAATTCAAAAATCTAACGTATGAATCAACAAAAAATTGATTTGTCGAAATATGAATCCAGTTTTAGTTTGTCTAATAAAATTGGCAGAGCATTATGGAATATTTCTTATTGGCTGCTTTTTCGTCCGTTTGGGTTAAAGTTTTTTCGTCTCTGGCGCAATTTTATTCTTAAAATTTTTGGTGCTAAGTTATCTTCACATGTCAACATTTATGCAAGTGTAAAAATATGGGCTCCCTGGAATCTCGAAGTGGGAGAATATTCGTGCTTGGGTCCAACAGTTGAATGTTATAATCAAGGTAAAATTAGCATTGGAGCAAATACCACTGTTTCTCAAAAAACCTATTTATGTTCTTCAAGTCATGATATAACAAATTCAAAACACCCATTAATTCTAAAGTCGATCGTGTTGGAAGATCAGGTTTGGGTGGCAGCTGATGCTTTTATAGGCCCAGGGGTCAATATCGGTCAAGGAGCTGTAGTGGCAGCACGTTCAGCAGTTTTTAATGATGTAGTTGCCTGGACTGTAGTTGGAGGCAATCCTGCAAAATTTATCAAAAACAGAGAAATAATCAACTAACCATGTCAACAATTGCTGCAATTATTCTCACATATAACGAAGAACTTCACATAGCCCGATGTATCAATTCACTAAAAGGAATTGTTGATGAAATTTATGTTGTAGATTCTTTTAGCAATGACAGGACAATTGAAATTGTAAATGAATTTGGTGTAAAAGTGATTCAAAATAGGTTTGTGAATCAGGCAACCCAGTTTAATTGGGCGTTAAATACCTGCGATATTGAATCTGATTGGATACTACGAATTGATGCCGATGAATATATTGATAACAAAAATAATATCAATTTGCATCAAAAATTATTGGATTTACCGAGTACGGTTACAGGGCTTTTGGTAAGCAGAAAAATTATTTTTATGGGGAAACCTCTTTTGCACGGAGGTTGGTATCCAAAATGGAATTTGAGAATTTTTAGAACCGGTATTGGTAAATGTGAGAATCGCTGGATGGATGAGCACATTATTTTAAGTGAAGGCTCAGCAGTGCAACTTCAACTGGACTTTGTGGATAATAACCTGAATGATTTATCGTGGTGGATAGCCAAGCATAATGATTATGCAAGTCGCGAAGCTAAAGATTTTTTTTTGACACATTCAAGTTTACAAGTTGAAAAAAGTGTTTCGGCAAAATTTTGGGGAAATGATGCAGAGCGTAAAAGATGGTTGAAACTGAAATACATGAATTTCCCTCTATTTGTACGCCCTTTTATCAATTTTATCTATCGATACATTTTACTTCGCGGTTTTTTAGATGGAAAGCAAGGTTTGATATGGCATTTTCAACAGGGTTTATGGTATCGTTTTTTAGTAGATACAAAAATCTATGAGCTTAAAAGTCAATTTAATAATGACAAAGATGCAATATTGAAATTTATAAATAAAAATCAAACAATTAAATAATCAAATAAATATGAAAGTGTCTATAATTACTATTGTTTTGAATAACAAGTCTTTTATAGAAAGTTGCATTCAATCTGTTAGAAATCAAACCTACCACGAAATTGAACATATAATAATAGATGGTGGTTCAACTGACGGAACGCAAAAACAGATAGAACCTTATCAAAATGATTTAGCTTATTATAAATCCGAAGTGGACAATGGTCCTTATGAAGCACTCAATAAGGGGATATCACAAGCAACGGGCAATATTATTGGAATACTTCATTCCGATGATTTATTTTACGATACAACTACCGTAGAGAAAATGGTTGATGTTTTCAAAAAAACGAATGCTGATTTAGTATATGCCAATGGACAATATGTAGATAAAGAAAATACAAATAAAGTGAAACGTATATATTCTGCTAAACCTTTTCACAAAATATATCTTCATTTTGGCTGGGTTCCTTTACATACCACTATTTATGTAAAAAAAGAAGTTTTTGAAAAATATGGTATGTATAAAACAAAGTATTCAATTGCTGGTGATTATGGAATAACTTTGGGTTGGTTTACAAATGATCAGATTAAAAAAGTATTCTTTAATGAGTGGGTAGTTAAAATGCGTATGGGAGGTAAGAGTACTACTGCAAGCCTTCAAAAAGTAAAATCTACCGAAGACTTACAGATTATTAAATTGTATAAATTATGGGGCGTGTTTACGTTGGGTTGCAAAATTACCAGAAAAATTCCACAGTATTTGATGCCACGTTTAATTAAATATAAATAAATCTGGATTGTATTGGTTCAATGTAGCACGGTTTGAAATTGCATGCCAAATCCATTTGAAAAAGTACAACATAAAATAATGTGCTGACTCAAATGTTTGATTATTTGACTAATTTTGCAGGGATAAACCATGAAAGTTGTAATCTCTTAATAAAAAGGATAAATGCATGACCAATTTTAATTGAAAATTATAGTTGCAGTAAATTACAAACCCAAATTCAATTTATTATATTTTTAAAATAAAAAAAATCATGAAAAGATTATTCTATTTGTTGTTTTTGACCTTTTCAATTGTGTATGCTAGTGCCCAGGAGGTAATTAAAATGCCTGCACATTTAGTATATAATACATTATCTGCTGAGGAAGAAGATTCCTTGAACCAAAATTTTTGTACATACGTTCCACTATCGCATTGGTCTATTGGTATTAAGGCGGGCGGAAATTATTTTCGCGTAATTCCGGGTCCTTTAAGTAATAGTGCCACGGTTCATTTAATCTATGGTGGAACGTTGGAATACTCAATTAATCCGCTTGTCGGACTTGGATTGGAATACAATTATAATCCTTACGGACACCAATATCACATAAATTCCACCCAAATAGGAACCCTAGATGGATATACTCACGATGCAATAATTTATTCATCAGTAAATTTATCTAACTTATATGCTTCTTACCGATCGGGATTTTGGAATAAATTGGATATTTACGGCGATTTGGGTGTAGGTGTAGGTTTCTACCATTTTAAATTATCGGATGCTAATAATAAAACAATACCCGATTCAAATCATGTTGTTCCTATTACTTTAATGGCCAAAATTGGATTAAATATGGAATACAACTTAACTAAATCTTTTGCATTGGGAGCTGAAGTTCAATATCGTTATTACGACAGAGGTAATTTAGGCGGAATCAGTTGGGCAAAAGGATATTGCGACGCCTTCACGGCAACTGTTGGTTTTCGCTATAAACTGAATGCAAATGGCTTCAAGAAACATGCACGAAATATGCCGATAGGTGAATACTATACAAAACTATTTCAGGGCAAGGATAAAACTACCGATGAAAATACAATTGAGACATTGAAGCATATTAAAACAATAGAAGCTGATAATGAAGCCATAAAAAAACAAATAAAGAAAATAATAAAAGAGAATGCTATTATTTCGCCTATGAATCTTGGTTTAGACTCAGATTCTATACAGAATATTGAGTTTGAATTCGATTCGGATGTTATATCTACGGATTCATATTCACTTTTAGATAAAATTGCCTCAATTTTGTTGGAAAATAAAACTTCAATCAAATTGGCTGTGTCTGCATATAACGATTTTATTGGAACTGAAGAATATAATAAAACATTATCGGTGAGAAGAGCAAATGCTGTAAGAAATTATTTATTAGATAAAAATGTTCCAGCGTCAAGTATAATTATTTCAGGAAATGGAAATACAAAACCAATTGATACTAACGACACCGAAGATGGTCGTAAAAAGAATCGACTTGTTGAGTTTCGGTTTATTCCGGTGAATTAGAAATGCAGTTAATTTCTATTAACTAAAAATCTCCAATGTATACATTGGAGATTTTTTTTGCCCTCAACTTTTTGAATACTAAATATTCAAGCTTTTATTCTATTGGTATATGCTAATATTCAGTATTTTAATATATTTTATTAGAAATAAAACGCGACTTTAAAGTTAAACTTCATTGAACTTTGTCAAATATTTTACTATAACTTTAGTTTTTGAATCAAAATGTTCAACTCAATATAGTTAAAATATAATAAATAAATAGCTGTAATGCTAAAATAAACATAATATTTCTAAACATATTTTTCACATATTTCCTAATAAATGCAATTTTAATAGAGCTGACTATACTTTTTTTATATTTTCAAAAAATAATATATTGAGAATAATAAAGTTATTATTACCGACATACAACAATAACAATTTTTTTAAGTCAAAACTCTAATTTATAAAAAGTTATCGTTTTATATTATAGGTTATTCCGTTGAATGTTACTAAACGTATTTCAAACATTCTTATTCAGCTTCCGGGAACTTATGAATAAAAATTGCAGTAAAAATTACTACAATAACAAACCAACTGCTACAATAGTCTATTTATCTGATATTTACAAGCTATTGTTTATCTTTGTCATGTAAAATTTCTTCTAATTTAATATTATGAAAAAACAGTTTTTATTAATTTCAATATTGCTACTAATATTTCTTAGTTCCACTTATGGACAAGGAACAAGATACACCGGTCCATATACTCCATCAGGGGCAATTAATTGGGGCGGTGTAAGTAATAAGGTAATAGATGGTTTAAGTTTCACAGGACTTAGTCAAAATAACATTAATTTATGGGAGTGCACTAATATTACAATCCAAAATTGTAAATTTTCTAAGTCTGCTTTTAGAGCTATTTCTGCAGAAAATTCTAAGAATTTGATAATTCAAGATTGCGTATTTGATTCAGTTGCTGATGGAATACTTTCAAACAGTAATGCTTCTAATCCATTTAATAATGGCACATCGTCGGGAATTAAAGTTATTCATAATTATTTTAAAAATATCATTGGTGGATGGCCTGGACATCATGCAGTTATGTTCGCAAGTGTGAATGGTGGTGGGGGGAGTCAGATAAACTTTAATAGTTTTGAGAATATACATTTACAGTCTCACGTGGATGATATGGTTAGCATATATGCTTCGTACGGTTCAGTAAATGACTCCATAGAGATAATTGGAAATTGGTTCAGAGGTGGCGATTATAATACGGCAAACCATACGGGTAGTGGAATAACATTTGGCGACAATGGCGGTTCTTATATTCATGTTAAAAATAATATAGTAGTAAATATAACAAGCGGAGCTATTGGGAATGCGGGTGCAACAAATACAATTGTTGAAAATAATATTATCTATCAATCACAGGCATTGGCTAATCCAAGTAATAATGCTGATGGCTATATTATGACTAATTTTACCACTAATTCAGACACTACTGCATGTAGAGAAAACACATGGAGGAATAACAGGGGACTATACTATATAAGTAATGGTGACGAACATACTTATATAGCTTTATCTTATGCAGGGAATAAATGCGCTAAGGCTATTGGATTAAATACTAATATAGTTGACCGTACATTGAATGCGTCCATACTTCCTCAGGATATTTCAAGAGCTAAAGCAGCAGTAACTACTGGAACAACTACCGGAACAACGATTACTCCAACGGTAGGATATAAAATTTATCCAAATCCAGTGTTTGGTAAATCTATGGTAGTTACGTTAGACACCTTAAACAACGAAAAAATTGCTATTTACAATTTGAGCGGTCAAAGAATTATAGAACAATCCCTGACAAGCAGTAGAACAGAAATAAATACCAGTAATTTAAATACTGGTATTTATTTAGTAATGATATCCGATAACAATAATAAGACAATTGAAGTGAGAAAGATATTGGTAACAAGAAATTAATGAGCTTGCATTTGAAGGTTTAAAAGGAAGACCGGAGTTCTTTCTTCCATAACGCAACCAATTTTAAATACATATTCCTCTATATCTTGAACCTGAAATACTAAAAATCTCAATTGTAGTTTTTTTATTCATTCCCGAACCACTCCCACAAAAAGCCTATTTATATTAGATTTTTAGATATAGGCACTTAGACCACCCTAATACGCTTGCTTCAATTCAATTTTTAAAAACATTTTATTTAATCATCAACCCACGTGCCAGCTCAAATTTAACTCCGAGAGCAATCCTGTGCTTTACGGCTGTGCTTTTTTAAGACTTAAAAGAGTATGCCTTTCCATTTAAGAAATCAACATTATTTGGTGAAATGGTTTAGTTTACAAATATTTAACTAAGGTAATAGTACGCTATCTATAACCATCACTTAATCTCTCTGTTTATAAACCCGAAGGATGTGGTGTAGAAAATCAGGTTTCACATTTATAAACAGACGTTCTTATTTCAATCTTCATTTTATGTTCGGTGCTACGCACCTTGTAGTTGCGAACCATTGGTAGAATTATAAAAAAATGATAATTATAAGGTGCGTAGCACCAAACAAAAAGGAGCAAGGGAAAACTATTTGTTTGAATCAGATTTTTGACACCCCCACCTTTCAGGATTTTAAAATGAAATTCAGTTCATTCATAGAAGCTTGCTTATATCGAACTCACGTTAATTAATATCTTTCCAATAGAATACTAATTATATCAATCAAGCTGTTTTCATAAATCTGAAATCGCATATTCACGGTAGTTATACGCCTTTTCACTATCGTGAAAGCATTTTTACCGATAGGTAAATCTAATTTACTTGTTGGTAAACTCAATTTACCTGTTGGTAAATTCAATTTACTTATCGTGAAATTGATTATTCATGTCGGTAATTTTAATTTTCAGAATGAAATTTAATTTTTTTCGATAAAAAATGCCTATTTCCTATTGGGAAATTATGTTTTCATATTGTTAAATCGTTTTTATCAATCGGTAAATTCAATTTACTTATCGTGAAACTCAATTTACTTATCGTGAAATGGAGTTTACTTATCGTGAAATTCAATTTACTTATCGTGAAATGGAGTTTACTTATTGTGAAACTCAATTTACTTGTTGTGAAATGTCATTTACTTATCGTGAAATTCAATTTACTTGTTATGAAATGGAGTTTAGGGTCTATTCAATAAACGATGTAAACATAAACTAAATTTACCTCCGAGAGCATTCTTGTGCTTTATGGAGGTATTTTTTTTCGCTTAAAAAAGCATGGTTGAAAACTTAAATAATGTCGAATTTTTCAAAGAGTACGTTTTCTCAATACAGTTGTATACTTCAAGTTCCTTTTTGGGAGAATCGAACGGTCAGTGACTAAAGGGAGATAATTAGGGGTAGTTTATAAACTGTGTTTTATCGCCTCAAGCCTCTAAAAGGGATGTAAAATATTATCGCCATTGAAAAATATGCAACATTATATTTGTGCCATTACTTAGTGAGTTCGATATAAAAAATTCCATTTTAAAACATATCCGGTTTGACTTATGCTCTAATTTTTTGCTTTTACCCCCAATAAATATTTTTATGGATAACTCTGAAAGATAAATTATTATTCAAAATAAAGTGATCTATTCTTTTCATTGCTTATAAATCAATGTAGTAGCCATAATCAGGCACTGCTATTTAAAATAAATTTCTATTACAAAGTAAATATTTTGATTTTTGTCCAAAACTTTTTTCTCATTGTCATTGTTAAACAATACATAGGTAGATAACTATTTTAAACATTATTTTAAATAGAATCCTATTAAACTATAATGATTCACAAATTATGATTACTTTTGCTGTTTAATGTTTTTTATCTCAAGTAATTAATATAGAAACAACAATTATAAAAAGATATTGATTGTTGTAATTTTTATGTAACAGTGTGGATTTTTTGGAATCATTTAATATTTAATTTTGAATATAAATTCGTTGTTTCCGGTTGGGACTGACGAACATTGTTGTGTAAAACATACCGCATCTTTTACTTTAAGGTTTGTTATTTACAATCATTCATTTTTGTCAAATCAATGTAATTTAAATCAGATTAAAAAATACCATTTATGAATTACAATGTAATATTCAAAGTTCCTTTCTTAGTATTGACTATCTTTTTATTGGCTTCCTGTGCAGGAGTGAAAGATATTGCATACTTTCAAAAGCTTGACAATTCAACAGAACGCTCAAACCCTCAAAAGAATTCTTTAGGTTCCGACAGCAATCAAGCCAGTTCATTAAACTTACAAAAAAGTACGGTACTTTCTTCACAATCAAAATTTTCCGAAAATTACGATTTAGAAAAAAATTCAGAAGGATTATACGAAGCTCGCATAAAGCCAAAAGACATGCTTAGCATTACCGTGGTTAGTTCCGAACCCGATGCTTCCCGTATGTATAATCTTATAATGCCTCAAATAGAAACTGCCTCTACTCAAAATATCCTTTCTACCCAGCCAACGTTGCAGACCTATGAAGTGGATAATGATGGAAATATCGAATTTCCTGTTTTTGGGAAAATAAAGGTTGCCGGATTAACCCGTGGTGAGCTTGAATCGATTTTACATAAAAAGTTGGCATCTGCTTTTACCAAAGAAACACCCATTATTACTATCAGGTTTACAAATTATTCGGTCAATATATTGGGAGAAGTTCTTAGACCCGGAAAATATGAAACTACTAATGACCGGCTTACAATTTTTGAAGGATTGGCTTTGGCCGGTGACTTAACAATTTACGGACAACGCAACAATGTAAAGGTATTACGCGAAAATTACGACGGTTCTAAAGAATATATTACGTTGAATTTGAATGATCGGAATATTATTTATTCGCCTGCTTATTATCTGGAACAAAATGATGTTGTATATGTAGAGCCAAATAAATCGAAATCGAAGTCATCAAATTATGGTGCAGCAGAATCGTTTGGCATTTCCTCTTTATCTGTTTTGTTGACATTAACCAGTATAGCATTGACTGTTTTCAAGGTGAAATTTTAAATATTTCTAATAGCTTTATTCTGATTAATTTATTATGGAGCTGAAAACAAAATATTTACTAATTTTTTTGTAAGTAAATTTCTCGAAATCATTGATTCAGAAGAATAAAGGAATAACTATTTTTATTCTCGCTGTGCATATTTATATGAATTTTTTAGTGTCTCTTTATGCACTTAGTACCTTAGTGCTTATTCTTATTTCTTAGATTCCTAATTCAAAAACATTCTATTCGATATAAACTCTAATAGATAAACGCTATTATTTTACAGTTAAAAAATTTAATTAATTGATTATGAATAAGTACTCAGACCCGGATGAAGAATTCGAACAACCAATTGATTTTATAGGCATATTTATTAAGTATTTTTCTTATTGGAAATGGTTTGTTGCTACTATAGCCATATGCTTAATCATTGCAGTAGTGAAACTTAAATTTACTTTGCCTAATTATGAAGTTAAGACTTCAGTATTATTAAAGGATGACCAAAAAGGGGGAGGAGGACCTGAAGTGAATGCCTTTAAAGAATTGGGGCTTTTTACTCAAAAAAATAATGTAGACAACGAGTTGGAAATGCTAAAGACATCGACTTTAGTGGAACAAGTGGTCCGTGAATTAGGTATCTATACCAACTATACGCATATAGGAACATTTCAGCTTGTAAAGAATCTTGGAATCGATAAAAAATATCCTAAAATAGGAACATTTAAAGATAAAATACTTTATGGTTCAGAATGTCCTATTCTTGTACGATTGCCGGATACTATATTAGATAATATGACTAAAGGATTTGAATTCGAAATTTTAGTACATCCTTATGGCGAATATGAGTTTTCGGGTACATATCAAGACAAAATGTATAAAGTAAAAGCTTCTATATCAGATAATCAGGTTATATTGCCATTTGGTAAGATTTATATAGCAAGAGGTAAATTCAGACCAACTGAAGACATGCTAATTGACGTTGATATACAAAACCCTATGAATAAAGCTGCTCAGATGTTAGGAGGTTTAAAAATGGAATTGACTTCTAAAACTACTTCTGTTGCAGATATAACATTAAAAACATCAAACGTGCAACTTGGAAAAGACTTTTTGAATAAATTGGTTGAAGTATATAATAGGGAGGATATGGACGACCAGGCTGCCATGGCTAACAAAACAGCACAGTTTATTGATAATCGACTTATGACGCTTACCAAGGAACTTGGCGATGTGGAATCGCAGGCTGAAAGCTACAAACAAGCTCAGGGGTTGACAGATATTCAATCGCAAGCAAATTTGTTTATCCAGCAAACAGGAAATTTTGATCAAAAACGACTCGACGTAGAAACTCAATTGGCTATTGTTTCGGATATTGATGATTATATGCACAAAAAGGAGAATAAATATCAGCTACTTCCTACGAGTGCAGGTATGCAAAGTGCAGGTTTAAGCGAATTAATTAATAATTACAATAAATTGATATTAGAGCGAAATAGACTTTCGCGCATTGCTTCCAGTAGCAACCAGGCAATGATTGACCTTACAAGTCAGATTAGTTCTATGTTTAGTACAGTTCAATCCAGTGTGCGAAATGAAAAAAATAATCTTTTAATTACCCAGAAAGATCTTTTATCAAAGAATAGCGAAAATGCAGCACATATCAGAGCCATACCACGTCAGGAACGTGAATATACTGAAATAAAACGCCAACAGGGTGTTAAAGAAGGATTGTTTTTGTACCTGCTTCAGAAAAAGGAAGAAAAATACCTGAATATGTCTGTAGTAGAACCTATTGCGAAGATTATTGATAATCCGGGCAGTAGCGGTAGTCCGGTTTCGCCACGCAAATCAATGATTTTGATAATTGCACTTATCATTGGTTTTGTTATTCCGGTTGTAGGAGTTAAAATACGGGATCTACTCCGTTATCAAATTGAAAATAAAGAAGAGCTGGAGGCATTATCAATTGTGCCCGTATTGGGTGAAATTTCTAAAACCGAGGTGAAGGAGAATGTTATTGTTAAGGAAAATAGTACTGATAGTTTTACAGAATTAGTCCGACTTTTACGTACCAATTTATTATTTGTATTGGATAGTGCTGAAAAAAAGGTAATCAACGTTGTATCGAGTGTCAGTGGTGAGGGTAAAACATTTGTAGCCCTAAACCTTGCCATGAGTCTGGCATTGCTTGATAAAAAAGTGTTGGTTATAGGGTTGGATGTTCGAAAACCGAAATTGGCAGAAAATCTTTCGCTGAATAATGAGACCGGTATTACACTATTTCTTACCGGACATCTTACAAAAGACCAACTAATCAGACCCTCCGGTATTCATCCTAATTTATCTGTAATTACTTCGGGTCCCATCCCACCAAATCCGAATGAGTTATTAGCAAAACCTGCATTAGATAAACTGATAACTGAATTGCGAGATCAATACGACTATATAATTATTGACAGTGCACCTATTGGAATAGTTTCTGATGGCTTTACCCTGAACCGTTTTGCAGATGTAAGTCTTTATATTGTACGCGCTAATTTTACTGCCAAAAGAAGTATTGAGGATGCCAGCAATTTATTTATAGGTAAGAAGCTGAAGAATATGTATTTTGTACTAAATGATGTAGATAATAACAGAGCAGGTTATCGGTATGGTTTAGGTAAAAAATATGAGTATGGCTACGGAAATGAAGGGACTAAAAATAAAAAATGATTTAATAACCTAACATCTTATAAATGGAGACTGCACACAGGGTTGCTAAAAACACAGGTTTTCTTTATGCAAGAATGGCTGTAACTGTTTTTATTTCATTATATACTACGCGTTTGGTTTTAGCAGCATTGGGAGTTGTTGAT
Organism: Paludibacter sp.; assembly: GCA_031292575.1. Taxonomy (GTDB): domain Bacteria; phylum Bacteroidota; class Bacteroidia; order Bacteroidales; family Paludibacteraceae; genus Paludibacter. The sequence continues at coordinate 20,666 of JARLGX010000003.1, read as the reverse complement.
TTTGGAATTTTTAATGTTGTTGCTGGTGCAATTGCCATGCTTACGTTTTTAAATTCAGCTATGGCTTCGGCAACACAACGATTTATGTCATTTTCGCAAGGAGCTGGAGATCATGAAAAAGTAAAAACAATTTTTAATGTAAGTGTTCTTTTGCATTTAACTATAGCAATCATTTTACTATTGTTGCTTGAGGTTGTCGGATATTTTTTGTTTAAAAGTGTTTTAGTAATTCCTGAGGGACGAATAAAAGTGGCTAAATTTATTTATCAATTTATGATTGTAAGCACGCTTTTCACAATTATTTCAGTTCCATATGAAGCTGCCTTAAATGCGAGAGAAAATATGTTGGTATTTTCAATATTTGGAATTGTTGAAGCGATTCTAAGGCTAGCAATAGCATTCTATATCACTTACGCAAATTTCGATAAGTTATTTATCTTTGGGTTGTTGACGGCCGCAATTTCATTTTTACTTTTAGTGTTTAAAGGAATCTATTGTAGTAGAATGTATTATGAATGCCGAATTGATATTAAAACACATTTTGATAAACCTGTATTTAACGAAATGACAAAATTTGCCGGATGGACATTTTTAGGATCATCAAGTAGTATACTTGCCAATTACGGACAAGGAATAGTTATTAATATGTTTTTTGGGACAATTGTCAATGCAGCTCAGGGGATTGCTAATCAAGTAAGTGGACAGCTCGGCGCATTTGCAATGAATATGTTAAAAGCAATTAATCCTGTTATAGACAAAAGTGAAGGTTCCGGAAACAGGCAAAAGATGCTGTCAGTTTCAATGACAGGAACTAAAATGTCTTTTTTCTTATCAATTTTATTTATTATTCCGGTATACATTGAAATGCCTTATATTCTTAATGTTTGGTTGAAAAAAGTCCCTGATTTCACTATTGTTTTTTGTCGACTTTTACTAATTAGGAATGTTATAGAACAATTGTACATAACTATGGGAAATACGATTGCAGCTGTTGGTAAAATACGTTCGTATCAAATATCAAACTCTATTTTGAATTTGTTTCCATTGGTAATAACATATGTTCTTTTTAAATTTAATTTTCCGCCCTATGCATTATATATCGTTTTCATAGGATATGCAATTTGTGGTGGAATAATAACTTTGTACTTCACCAAAAATGTTTGTGATTTATCAATCAATCTGTATTTGCGAAAAGTTATTTTTCCAAGTCTAACAACTAGTATGTTAATTGTTATATTTTCCTTAATTCCATATTTTTTATTGGGTGATGGGTTTACAAAATTACTTTTAGTTGGAGTTACGAGTACAATCACATTCTTTATTTTTGTTTGGTTTTTGGGGTTTACAAATGAAGAACAATCAATGGCTCGACAAATAATGAAGATTCCGATTGTGAAATTAAAAAATCGTATTAGAAATCCCAAATTGAGCCAATAAAATGAATTAAAGTACTCTTAATCTTAGTTATAATTTAAATTTAAATAATTTTATTTTCTTGTTAAACATACAAATTGTAGAAAAAACAACACTTTGTCAATTTAAATGTTTTCAATCACCAGTTTGCTTTTAAAATGAATTTATGTATGAATAATTGCCCTATATTTATTAGTTCTGCTGATTCTTACTCAGACATATGGCCAATTTTTTTTGATTTATTCAAGATTTATTGGCCAGAATATTCTGGTAAAATATATTTAAATACAGAAGAAAAAACATTTTCGACTGAAGGATTAAATATTATTTGTACTCAAGTTGGTTATAACAAAACATTTGGAATAACTTTTCGAAAAGGATTAGATCAGATTAAGTCTGAAAATATACTGTTAATGATGATTGACTATATTTTTATGGGGAAAGTGAATAACAAGAAAATTTTCGAGTATTTTAATTTTTTTGTAGAGAAGAAATTAGATTCATTGTGTTTGACAAACCAACAATATCCTAATACAAAAGAAACTGACCATAAAGAATTGTTTATGGTAACTTCGCCTGCACCTTATATTATGTTTTCATATCAAATAGCTTTTTGGAAAAAGTCTATGCTTTATCAAATGGCTTTACCTCACGAAGATCCATGGACTTCAGAATGGTATGGAACTTTAAGGGCGGAAAAAATGCATATTAAACTCGCTGCTGTTATTAATGAAAAATATAATCCGATTCCTTACCATCTAGCCGGTTGTTTACACAAAGGTAAATGGCTTAGTGAAGCTATTGAGCACCTCAAAAGTATAAATTATAATGTAGATTTTGATAAAAGAGGTTATTATCATGAACTTCCGAATACTATCAAAAGTAGGATAATAATTAAGTGGAAAATTGTCAAAGTTGGACTCTTAGGGAGCTATTCTGATTTAATAAAGAGAAAAAATATATATGATAATTAAACTTTTTCTATTTAAAGTAAAAGCCAAGTTGTGGTATTATATAGTTTCCTACACTCGGGATAAAAGCGTATATCCATATATTTATCAATCTTTTTGGCATTATTTGTTCAATAAAAAGAATAAAATTACAAAGAAAGAATCTTTTTATTATGGAGCAAGACCGAATCCCGGAGCAGGTATTGGTCATCAAATGGCTAACTGGATAGCTGGGTACTGGTTTGCAAAACAATTCGGATTAAAATTTGCACATTTCCCATTTACGCAAAATTCATGGGAACAGTTTTTAGGGTTTGGCGATAATGAAATAACGGCTAAAAAATTAGTTGAAGAACAAGGTTATAAAAAAGTTTTGCTTCCATTATTTCATGAATTCAATAGCAAAGAAGCGACGCTTATAAAAAATATTATTGCATCGTACAGCAATAAACGAGTCGTTTTTGTGGCTGAACAAGATCAATTTTATCGTGACCAATTTGGAGTAATTGATGAAATTAAAGATAAGTTTTACAAAACAAAAGCAAGAGATAAGGATAAACTAATCTATTCGAAAGATAATTTTAATATTGCAATACATGTTCGAAGAGGAGACATTGTTGAGGGTCAGATAAATCATAATCAAAATTTATTAATGCGATGGCAGACAAATGACTATTTTAAAACAGCGCTTTCAACTATAATAGAAAATCTTAAACCGATAAAGCCGATAGCTATTTATTTGTTCTCTCAGGGAAATAGAAAAGACTTCGCCGATTTTGAAGAATTTGAAAATATTCATTTCTGTTTGGATATGAGTGCTCAGGACTCGTTTTTACACATGGTTTATGCCGATTTATTGATTACAAGTAAAAGCTCATTTTCGTATAAACCTGCATTACTTAACAATGGAACAAAAGTTTGCCCAAAAGACTTTTGGCATGGATATCCGGAAACAAGTGATTGGATATTGACTAATGAAGATGGTTTATTAGAAAGTGAAGTGGTAGACAATTTTATCAAAAATGGTTTAGTTATTGACTCTTCCAAATAATTTATTGGAAAAGGATTATGTACAATGTATTATATTTATTAAACAAGAGCATTGTTATAAAATTAAATTTTAAAATTAAGTAATATGAATAAACTTTCAATAAATACTTTAAAGGGGCTACGAAAGCTTTATTTTAAATGTGTTCGAGCAAACACCTTAAGAAAACCTGAATGTGTAAATGATCCTGATATTGCTTCAAATATAATCTATGAAGCATTAATAGATGACAAACCACGGATGATTGCACGTTTTGGAAGTGTTGAAATGTCATGCTTAATAAATTATGTAGGAGTAAAAAAGAATACTCCGAAATATATAGATTACATAATTGGAGACGAGCTACCTTGGTGGTGGGAAACACCAATTATTAATCATATGAATGTAAATGCTGGTTTTTTTCCTCCAAAAATTGAGAAAATTGAGAAATTTTGCGAACTTATGCTGCAGGATATTCAACAAATTGATGTTTTAGGTTCATGGTTGGAACAAGAAGTTATTTTTAAAGATGAACTGGAAAAGACTCAGAAAGTTCATTTGAGATTATTAGAACCTTTCTGGTCTGAGAATCCATGGACAAGAGCATTAGAAGGGAGAAAAATATTAGTAGTTCATCCCTTTGAAAATGAGATAAAAGAACAATACAAAAGAAAAGATTTAATATTTAAGCGCAATATTCTACCAGATTTTGAATTGAAAACAGTGAAAGCTGTTATGAGTTTCGCTAATGAGAAAACAAAATTTGTCGATTGGTTTGAAGCTCTTAATTATATGAAAGCTGAAATAGATAGTGTTGACTATGATATTTGCTTGATAGGTGCAGGAGCGTATGGTTTTTCCTTAGCGGCTCATGTGAAAAAAATGGGAAAAAAGTCAATACACATGGGCGGAAGTCTCCAATTGCTGTTTGGTATTCGAGGAAAACGCTGGGAAGATCCGAATTATGGAACTAAAAAATGGGGAATACCTTACGGAAGCTACTCGTCATTAATGAATGAATATTGGATACGTCCGGGTGATACTGCAAAACCTGCAGATTCCAGCAAAGTAGAAGGAAGTTGTTATTGGTAAAATAATAAAATGGATTATGATTAAAAAGTGGTGTAAAATATTATTTAATATATTATATACATTGTATGTGTGGTCTCATCATGGAGTAATTAGCTCAAAATCATTTTATTTTCGTTTTAGGATCTCCATTACTAAAGGAAGTTTAATCAGAGTTATTGGTTCTAAAATATATAATACTTGGATTCTTGTTAATGGAATTAATAATGAAATTATTTTTACAAAAGCATTTATTGAGAATTGTCAAATTTCAATTATTGGGAAAAACAATAAAATAATTATAAAGAATGGGGTTAAACTTAGAAGAGCCATAATAAATCTTCGCGGATCAAATTGCAATATTATAATTGGAGAAAAGACTACATTTGGTCAAGTTAGAATAGTAAATGTTGGGAAAAATAATGATATAACAATTGGTGAGGGTTGTCTTTTTGCAGACAATATTGAGATATGGGCATCTGATACTCATTCAATCTATGATAAAGGTGGTAATTTTATCAATCCTGAAAAACCAATAAATATTGGTGATAAGGTATGGATCGGCAGCTATGTTAAAATTTTAAAAGGGGTTACGATTGGCAGCAATGCAATTGTTGGCATGAATAGTCTTGTAACCAAAAATATTGAAAATGGTACATTGTGTGCCGGAAATCCTTTACGAGTCATAAAAAATGACGTATCGTGGTCATTAGATTATCAAATTGAATAAAATATGAAGGTTATACACATTTTACACGAGCTAAAGTTTTCCGGTGCTGAGATTATGTATGTAGATGCAGCACCATTGTTTCAAGAAAAAGGTTGTGAACTTACTGTTGTAGCAACAGCTGGTAATTTGGGAGAGTATGCACCTTTCTTTGAAAAAGCTGGGTACACAGTATTACATAAGCCCTATCCTCCTTTAGAAAATTATTTCAAACGGATTGCATATTACATTCAGTTTATTTCGTTTTTAAAACAAAATAATTATGATGTGGTTCATATCCATTCGAGTGGAACCATGTGGGGTATGGCTCTTTGTGCATGGTTAGCTGGCAAACGCTCGGTTTATACTTTTCATAATGTTTTTCCAACTCATTTTTATTCATATCCCTATCATGTTTTGTTACGTTTGTCTTCAAAACATATCTTTAAGTGTCGTTTCCAAACTATTAGTGATTCAGTATACGAACATGAATTAAAATTGTATCATAATAAAACTACAAAAATTTATAATTGGTATGGAAGTAAGCGCTTTTATCCCGCTGCTGACGGAGAAAAAACAATGATTCGTAAGGAATTAGAAATACAAAATGATTCAGTGGTATTAATCTCTATTGGAGGATGTAGCCACATCAAAAGACATTCTGAAATAATCAAATCTTTACCAATGATAGTAAAGAAATACTCAAACATTTTGTACCTACATTTGGGCAAAGGAGAAGTCGAAGATGATGAGATTGAATTAGCAAAAAAATTAGGAGTTTCAGAAAATGTACGATTTTATGGAAATCAATCTGATGTAAGAAAATACCTAATTGCCTCAGATATTTATTTAATGACAAGTAAATTTGAAGGAATTCCAATTACGACAATAGAAACAATGGCATGTAAAATTCCAACTATTTTATATGATGTACCTGGCCTCCGTGATTTTAATAAAGAGATGGAGGTAAGCGTGATAATACCACCTGATTATAAAACACTTGCAGATAAAATAGATTTTCTTATTTCAAATCCTGATGTTGCCTCTCAGCTTTCTGAAAAAGCAAATTTATTAGTAAATAATAAATTTTATATGCAAAAGAATGTTGAAAGTATTTTCAATTTATATCAACGAAGTAGATAGTAATAAAATGAAATTAAAAACATTACTATTATTTGGTACCCTATTTTTAGGAATTAAACAACTTCTCTTTGTAATAGATTCGAATGCATCAGCCACCTACATTGGTGCAGCTGCATCGTATTCCTTGATGATTATTATATTTTATATTCTCATTAAGCTTGAAACGCAAATAACCAGACTCAATCTAATTATATTTATTTATTTAATTTGGGGTTGTATAGCAATTCTCAGAGGGTTTTTTGAGGCAGAAAATTATTGGGACTGGAAATCGTTTTTGTTATATAACATTTTGATTATGTTATTACCTTTAGTTAGTGTTTTAGGTAGTAAAAATAAAATAACACAAGAAATATTCTTCAATTTTATTAAATATCTTCTTCCTTTGTCAATAATTGTTTTCTTCCTTTCTTTAAAATCAATTAATACCGATGGTTTTGCTCGTTTTGTTTCTCCAATTTATTATTTTATTATTTTCATTCCTTTATTATCACAAAAATGGAAAGTCAGAATTATATTAATAGCAGTTCTTTCTTTTCTTTCCTGTATTGATAGTCGTTCTAATTTAATAAGAATTATAGTCAGTTTTGGTTTAATGTCTGTCTATTATTTAAGACATGTAATTTCAAAAAAAATTTTAGAATTAATACGAATTTTAATATTTGTAATTCCTGTTTTATTATTTATTTTAGCTGTTACAGGAATATTCGATGTTTTTGATATGGATTCATATATAAAAGGTGATTACAGTTATACTGAAAAGACAAAAACTGGAGAAAATGAAGATCAATCCTTAACAGCGGATACCCGTACATTTATATATGAAGAAGTGATACAATCCGGCATTATTCGAAATACCTGGCTTTTTGGAGAAAGTGCTGTGTCTGGATATATTTCAGAAACTTTTTTCGATTCTATTTATAATGAAGGATCAAAAGGCAGAGAGGGATCAGAAGTTGGTATATTAAATATTTTCAATGCCTTGGGTCTAATAGGTGTAGTTTTATACACTTTTGTTTTTTTCTATGCATCTTTTTTATGTGTTAATCGATCACGAAATTATATTTGCAAGTTATTAGGTATTTTTATTGCTTTCAGATGGTTCTACTCATGGGTAGAAGAGTTTACTGATTTTGATATGAATTATTTCTTTCTTTGGTTAATTATTGGTCTATGCTTTTCTGAATCATTCCGAACTATGACAAATAGAGAGCTTACTATTTGGGTCCGCGGAATTTTTGACAAAAGATATCGAAAACTTGAAGTCACCCCCAAATTAAAAACATAAGTAAATGGATATGGAAAAGATAGCAATTTTACTCACATGCCATAATAGAAAAGATAAGACGATTAATTGTTTAAAATCAGTGTATAGAGCAATTGATTTGTCAAAACATAAAATTAAGTTTGATATATATTTAGTAGATGATGGCTCTACCGATGGTACTAATGAAGAAATATCAAAAAAATTTCCAGAAATAAATATTACAAATGGTTCCGGAGAATTGTTTTGGTCGGGAGGTATGAGGTTGGCATGGGAAACTGCATTGAAGCAAGATATTGACTACGATGCTTTTTTGCTATTAAATGATGACGTGGTTTTAAATGAATTATTTCTTGACAACCTTTTACTTACTCATGAGTTTTGTTTAAAACAGTACAATCAATCGGGTATTTACGCCTGCTCAACCAAAGATGAGTTAAATTCAAAAATTTCTTATGGTGGTACATTAATCACTCACAGAGGATTTAAAATTAAATCGAAGTTGGTTAAACCAACAGATGTTCCAACACCTTGCACTATGGCAAATGCAAATATATTAATGGTGACAAAGGACGTGGTTAAAGCTATTGGGATTTTGGATAAAAAATACATACATCAATTTGGAGATTATGATTACACACTCATGGCTTCAGAACATAAAATTCCAGTTTTAGTATGTCCTGGTTTTGGTGGAATTTGTGGAGATGACCACGGCAATAGTTGGTTACCATCTAACTCTTCTTTAAAAGATCGTATAAATTATTTATTTAGTCCATTAGGATTGGGCTACAATGAACAATCCTATTATTTAAAGAAACATTTTAAATATCAGTATCCCTACTATTTTACTATGCTATGGTTAAAAACTTTGTTTCCATTTATCTGGGATAAATTTAAGAAAACGAAAGTGGAAATTTCAAAGTAACTAATGAAAAGTTAATCGTTAATTTTAACTGGTTTGTTATTAGAGTTCAAAAGAGATATAATTAGGAATATGAAGAAAAAGATGTTGATTTTTAATCCCGCATTGGCTCCCTATATGATTGACCAATACAATGACTTAAATCAAATATATGATTTAGAAGTTGTATTCCTATTTGCTAATGTTCCATATTTTAAATATAATCAAAGTAAATTACTTCTATTATTAAAATGTAAATATTCCTTTTTGCTTAAAGGAATTTGTTACAAGGAAAGAGTTTTTCGTCTTGGAATGTTAAATATAATAAGAAGAAAAAAACCGGATATAATAATAGGTTATGAATATTCATTTACAACTCAGTATTTGATATTATTTAAAAAAATAGGTCTTATACACCAACAAATCGGATCAACCATTGATGATAGTTTAGAAATTTGTAATCATGTGCAGTCAAAAGTTCGTTTTTTTGCACGTGAAATTTCAGTAAAGCGGTTAGATTATTTGATAGTGCTGTCCAAAGAAGTTTCGGAATTTTACCGGAACAGATTTAATTTGCAAGAGAATAAAATCATCGTGTCGCCTATATTGCAAAATCCTCAAAGATTACGAAATAATCCCGGGGAATTAGAGAAAATTGCAAATGAATATACTATAAAGTATAAATTAAAAGATAAGAAAGTATTATTATTTGTGGGTCGATTTGTAGAAGTGAAGGGTCTAATTAGATTCATAAAAACAACAAATCCAGTGCTATTTAAGGACAATAAAGTGGTATTTATTTTAGTAGGCGATGGCGAAGACAAAAATGATATTGAAGCTTTAATCAAAGAAAAACATTTAGAAAATAAAATACTATTGCCTGGTAAATACGATGAAAAGGAACTTTATGCATGGTATATATGTTCATCCGGTTTTGTGTTACCAAGTACATATGAACCATTTGGGGCAGTTGTAAATGAGGCACTTATTTTTGGAAATAAAGTTTTTTGCTCAAAATATGCAGGGGCTTCATACTTAATTCAATCGGACAGCGGAATTGTATTCGATCCGTTGAATGAAAACGAAACTATTGATAAACTGAATATTTTCTTGAATTCAATTGATGTTATAAAAGAAATTGACATGGAAAATAAACCATCGTTAATGTCAGATACTCAAAAAGATTTTATTGAAGAATGGACGAAAATCATTAAAAACTAATTGCTTCAATATATGATTTCAATAGAATGTTTCAACGGCTTACCTCTGGAATATGAATCGTTTCTTATAGAAAAGTACGATTCATTTATGGTTACCTGTCGATATGCAGAAATATATTATCCATCTTATGATGTTAATTACATGCTTGTATATGAAGATGATAAATTGATAGAATTGTTATTGTTCGGGAATATAGGGAACACTTCTTTATGCTTTAATTCACTTGCAGAAATTAATCAAGATATTATAACTGAATGTACAACTAAAATATTTGAAAAATATCCTGCTATAAACAAAATTAAAATAGATGCATCTTATGTGGATTATAACTTAAAAAAATCTTTTTTGAATTTTAAATCCGATGATCAGATATTAGACTTACCCTTGACCATTGATGATTATTATTTGGAATTAGGATATCATACACGTAAAAATATAAAAAATCGAAAAGTAAGGCTGCTAAGAGATTATCCAGCAGTTAAATTTATTACAAAATTTGGATTAGAGATTGATGAGAGCATAATTGATAAAATAATACTACTCAATAAAGATAGGATGGAATATAAAGGGAAAACTCCGGCAATCGATGAGGCATTTAAAAATAATATTTATCAATTTGCACGGCATTACGGTTGTGTAGCGTATATCGAAATAGATGGATTGATTGTAGCCGGTTGTATAGCAACCATATTAAAGAAAAGAATATTTGCTCATGTAATTGCCCATGATAATAATTTCTCAAAATACAATGTTGGAGAATCATGTATATTCTATTTAATTCAGACCTCAATTGAGAAGGGTATGGCAACTTTTCATTTTTTGTGGGGCGAGAATGAATATAAAAAAAGATTGTTGGCTAAAAATCATGTATTATATTTCTATTCTATACACAGAAAATATTCTTTCAATTACTTCATGGATGGAATCAAAACATTGTTTTCTAATGCTTTGAGTAATATAGAACGATCAAAGTATTCAAAACCAATTAGAGAGGTAATTAAATTCTATCGAAAGAATAAACGAAAAGTTAAATCAACAGACAGTGTCAGCTCTAATTTGAAGAAAATTTCAGCATAGCATTGTTAAATTCATATGTATTTATACAGTTTTAAAAATAACGCATGATTTCAGTTGAATGTTTCAAAGAATTACCATTAGAATATGAATCCTTTTTAATAGAAAAATATGATTCTTTCTTAACCACATGTCGATATATAGAGGTATATACTCCTAAGTATAAAATTAATTTTATGCTTGTTCGCGAAGATAATAAGTTGATTGATTTGTTGATATTTGGGAATTGTAAAGATACTTCCAGATGCCTGAATTCATATGTTGCTATCGATCAGGAAATTATTAAAGCATGTTCAAATAAACTATTTGAGATTTATCCATCAATCAAAAAAATTATAATTTCCTCATCGTATAAAAACTATCTTATAAATAGATCCTTTCTATTTGACAGGTCAACTGATCATATAATAGACTTGCCATCATCGATGGATGAATATTTTTCAGATCTTGGACGTAATACCAGGCAGCACTTAAAAAACTATAAGGCAAGGTTGTTAAGAGATTATCCGGAAATCAAATTTGAAACGATATATAAAGCCGATATTGACGAGGGTATAATTGATAAAATAGTACAAATGAATATTGACCGGATGATTTATAAAGGAATTGTTCCAGGGAAAAATAACGATGATAAAATTAATTTTTTTAGATATTCACAGCACTATGGATGTGTTGCCTATATCGAAATAGATGGAGTGATTGCAGCCGGTTGTATAGCTACTATATTGAATAAGAAAATTTTCTTGCAAGTTATTTCACATGATAATAATTTTTCAAAATACAATGTAGGTCAACTATGCATATTATATTTAATTGAAACTTCAATTGAAAAAGGAATGTTAGCATTCCATTTTTTGTCGGGAGATAATGAATATAAAAATAGACTGTTAGGAAAACCTCACTCAATGTTTTCATACTTTATCTACAGAGCTTATTCGTTGGATTATTATTATAGTAAGATTAAGGCAATTGTTTTACGGATTTTGATTGACTTTAGACTTTCAAAATTTTCTAAACCAATAAGATATGCAATTAAATACTACAGGAGAAAAAAATGGAAAACACAGGTAGGGGACTCAATAATATCAAACCATTAGAATTAAAATACAATTTGGCATTTCAACACTAATATAGATAAAATACGTTTGTACTGAAAATTATCAAATATGAAGAATAACACTACATTAGCCCCAATTTGTTTATTTGTTTATTCTCGACTTAATGAAACGAAAATAACAGTTGAGTCTTTGCAAAAAAACAATTTAGCATCTGATAGTCAGTTATTTATTTTTTCAGATGGGTATAAAAGAGAATGCGATAAAGTAAAAATACAAGCAGTTAGAGATTATATTCATCAAATTAAAGGCTTCGCAAATATAACAATTTTCGAAAGTGAAGTTAATAAAGGCTTAGCAAATTCAATTATTTCAGGCATTACAAAAATCATTACAGAATACCACAAAGTAATTGTATTGGAAGATGATCTGATATTGTCTACTAATTTTTTAGATTTTATGAATCAGGCGTTGACTTTTTATGAGGAGCAAAAAAGGGTATTTAGTGTTTCAGGATTTTCCTTTCCATTAGAATTACATAAAAATTATAAATATGATGTTGCCTTTTCATTACGGGCTTCATCCTGGGGATGGGGAACCTGGCTCGATCGCTGGGAACATGTCGATTGGGAATTGAAAAGCTATTCTTCATTTAAGTGGAATTTATTAAAACATATCAAATTCAATCTTGGAGGAAGCGATCTTTCCCGATTGCTACATCGTCAAGTTAAGGGTGAGATTGATTCATGGGCCGTTCGTTTTACATTTCATCAGTATATGAATAATTATTTAGATGTTTTCCCCGTAAAATCGAAAGTAATGAATAATGGTTTTACTTCCGAATCAACGCATACGAAATGTAAAAGTGATAGATTTGAAACAACGTTGGATATCTCAGAAAAAAGAACTTTTTCTTTTTTAGAAGATATTAAGGTAGAGAAATATATTATGAAGCAATTCTGCAAGCATTATTCTTATACGAGTAGGTTGAAAGATAGATTTTCTAAAATTTCATGGATAAAAAACAAATAATCATCACTACAAGTTGGGATGATGGATATGCCCTTGATATTAGAATAGCTGAATTATTGGATAAGTACAATATGAAAGGTACATTTTATGTCCCTATCAGAAACAATGAAAATCCGGTAATGAATGCAACATTGTTAAATGATATTGCCAATAAATATGAAATTGGTGGACATACAGTTAATCACATTTATTTGAATACCCTCGGAAAATCAGAGGCTAACTATGAAATCTCTGAATGTAAAAATATACTTCAGAATCAGTTGGGAAAACAAATTGATGCTTTTTGCTACCCTGGTGGCAAATACTCACAGCGCGATATTAATCTGGTAAAAGAGGCAGGTTTTTTGTTTGGTCGAACAACCAGATTGTTGCATACATCATTAGATTTGCACCCTTACCTGATGGATACAAGCATTCAGGCATACAATCACAGCAGCAGTGTTTTGACAGCACATTGTTTGAAAAATACATTCCTGTTTCCAATCGTACAAAACTATTTTTTTTATAAAGGAAATAAAAATTTCGCGAAATTGACTGAAATTTTAATGAGCAGGATTATGACGACCGGTGGTTTATTTCATCTATGGGGTCATTCTTGGGAAATTGAGAAATATGGACTTTGGAAAGAATTTGAAATGGTATTGGAAATGCTGGCATTCCAACAAGAAATAGCATACTTGACTAATACTGAATGTTGGAAAATACTAAGTAATAAATGAACCTATCTGTTTTTATGTGAAATAGAAATTTTCAATTTAAAAATAGATATTATGACCGGTTATAAATGGATTCTTAATGAATATAATTTAAATATAACTAAATATGAAGGTATTATTCATTTATTCGCTCGATGATGTTCAATCATCGAGAACTCCAATGCGATCCTGGGAGTCAATACAGTTGGGTATTTCATATATATCTTCCTTCCTAAAGGCTAATAAACATCAAACACAACTTTTAGTATTGGGAAGTAACCAATGGAAAGTAAGTACAAAGTTACTTAAAACAGCTGTTGATGAATTTGATCCAAATCTGATTTGTCTTACAACTATACAATCCCAATATTTTTTTATTAAGGAAATAGCAAGTCTGATTAAAAAACAATGGCCTGAGAAATATGTCATTGTAGGTGGAGCTTATCCAACTCTAAGCCCTGAGGATGTTATATCTGGTTCATTTGATGCTTTATGTATTGGTGAAGGAGAGTACCCAACGCTCGAATTATGTAATCAATTAGCAAGTGGAGCAGTTCCACAAGGAATTGCTAATTTATGGATAAAATCTGCCGATGGAACTATTGAGAAAAACAAGACGAGAGACTTTCTTTTAGAGTTAGATATTTTGCCTTTTCCCGATCGGGAAATGTGGAAGCCTTGGATAAGGGAACAACTCAACGATAGATTTTCAGTATTATTAGGTCGAGGTTGTCCATACGAGTGTGCTTATTGTTCAAATCATGCGTTTAGAAAAGTTGCTCCAGGTAAATACGTGAGAATGCGTTCTGTCGAATCAATTATTAAGGAAATTTCGATGGTTAATGAAAATCACCCACTTCCGAGAATGTATTTTGAAGTCGAAAGTATTGCCATTAATAAAAAATGGATGCTTGAATTATGTGACCAACTGGAAAAATTTAATCAGACATTACCAAGTGAAATTACTTATGGATGTAATTTTAGAATCACTCCCGATTCGATTGATGAAGCTTTATTTGTTGCTCTTAGAAAAGCAAATATCCGACAAATAAATATCGGATTAGAATCTGGAAATGCCAAAATCAGAGGCGAGGTACTTAAGAGATACTATTCAAACGAGGACTTTCTTAAAGTTGTTTCGTTAGCTCGGAAGCACGATTTAAAAGTTTTAGTATTTAACATGATTGGACTTCCCGGTGAAACTCTGAGTAGTCATAAAGATACTGTTTTGTTAAATAGGCAATGCCAGCCTGATAAACATTTTACACAGGTTTTTTACCCGTATCAAGGCACAGAACTTTATGATGTATGTGTGAAAAATGGATATATCAAAGATGATTTAGCCATCCAAATAGAACGAAGGCAATCAGTAATTGATTTGCCAAACTTTTCAAAAGCAGAGATTAAGAAAGCTTATTATTTGTTTAATTATAATGTTTACAAAGGACATAAACCCTTATGGAAAATTATTATTATGGTAATTATGGTTGTAATGGCTGCAAATCCAACTTCTAATTTGCTGTTTCGCAAAGTATTTCAATATCCACTTATACGTAAAATTCGATTAAAACTTTTAAGTGTTTATGATTTTAATATTTAAACTGTTGACTATATAGAATAAAACTTACAGGAGAAAATATTTTTGTGCTTTTGGAGAGATTCAAAGTTGATACAGTTTTATAAAGTCTTGTTGAGTTGTTAAATTGCAAATTAATTATAAATTACGATGAAAAAAGTGCTTTTTATTCTTCATTATCCACCTCCTGTTCATGGAGCTGCTATGGTGGGTTTACAGATAAAAGATAGTAAGATTATAAATGAAACTTTTGAATACAAATACATTAATTTGGGTACATCTCAGACTATTGAAGAAATTGGGAAAACAAAAGTCGTTAAGCTATTCCGCTATATTAGGATTTTATACCAGGTGTTATGGAATATTATTTTTAATCGTCCTGACCTCTGTTATATTTCGATGACTGCTAAATGTACCCCTTTTTATAAAGATGCATCATTGGCTTTATTGGTTAAACTATTTGGAATAAAACTGGTATATCATTTTCATAATAAAGGGGTTACTTTATATCAAGATAGTTTTTTTGATAATTTATTATATCGGATAGTTTTTAAAAATTCAAGAGTCATTTTATTGTCTGAATATTTATACCCTGATATTCAAAAATATGTAAACAAAGACCATGTTTATTACTGTGCAAATGGAATAACAGACATAGAAATAACGCCAAATAACAGGAATAAAAAAGATGTAATCGAATTACTTTTTTTATCAAACCTAATGGAATCAAAGGGTGTATTTGTACTTCTGGAGGTTTGTCAAATTCTGAAACGTAAAAAAATTAATTTTCATTGTACTTTCGTGGGGGGTGCTGGAGATATAAGCGAATACGAGTTTCGATCGAAAGTGCTGGAAATGGATTTAATAGATCATGTTAAGTATGTTGGAAAAAAATTCGGAAAAGATAAGGAAAATGCTTTTAATAATGCCGATATTTTCGTGCATCCAACGTTTAATGATTGTTTCCCATTGGTTTTATTGGAAGCAATGCAATATTCGTTGCCAGTTGTATCTACTCTTGAAGGAGGTATACCTGATATTGTAGACGAGGGTGTTACGGGGTTCTTGGTTAATCAAAAAGATGTTGAGGCGTTTGCTGATAAAATAGAAATTTTAATAAATAATCCTGAATTACGCCTACAAATGGGACAAACTGGAAGATTGAAATATGAAAAAGATTTTATTGTTGATAAATTTGAATATAGGTTTAATGGAATTCTACAACAGATTATTGAAAAAGAAAAAATAATTGAAATTCCTCAAAAAAAAATACTTTTTATTCTGCACATTCCACCACCTGTACATGGTTCATCAGTTGTTGGGAAGTTGGTAAATAATAGTAACGTAATTAATAATTCATTTGAATGCAGCTATATTAATTTGCTCATTTCCCGTACGATGAATGAAACGGGGAAATTGAGTTTTTTGAAAGCATGCCGGTTTATTTCTTTATGTTTCGAGTTAATTATGCAAATGATAAAGAAAAAGCCCGATATTTGTTATATTGCCTTAACCACGACTGGTGCATCATTTTATAAAGATGTATTGTTGGTTGGCATATTGCGGATATTTAATGTCAAAAGGATATATCATCTTCACAATAAAGGGGTAAGTAAATTTCAAAACAAGAAGAGCTACAAGCTACTTTATCCATATGTATTCAAAGATGCAGATATTATATTGCTTTCGAACAAATTGTACAAGGACATTGAACAGTTTGTCCCCAAATCGCGGGTTCATATTTGCCCGAATGGAATTGAAGATATAGCTTCAGATTCTACCCAACAATTACCTTCAACAACTAAAATAGTTAAAATTTTATTCTTGTCAAATCTAATTGATTCTAAAGGAATTTTTGTTTTATTGGATGCATGTTTAATATTACGGAAAAAAGGAATTGAATTTGAATGCGATTTTATTGGTGCAGAGGGCGATTTGAGTATTGCTAAATTCAATAAAAAAGTGCAGAAAAATGGATTAACAAAAAATGTGAGTTATTTAGGAAAGAAATATGGAAAAGATAAACAAGATGCATTTACCAATGCTGATATTTTTGCTTTTCCTACTTATTATCCCAATGAATGTTTTCCTTTAGTGCTCTTGGAAGCCATGCAATTCTCTTTACCTATTGTATCTACTTTCGAAGGCGGAATCCCCGATATTGTAGACGAAGGGATTACCGGATATCTTGTACTTCAGAAAAATGTTAAGGCATTGGCAGAAAAATTAGAATTATTGATTCTGAACCCTGAATTGCGCCAGCAAATGGGAAAAGCAGGAAGACTAAAGTACGAAAAGGAATTTACGTTGGCTAAGTTTGAGAACAGGATGAAAGAAATACTACAACTGGTTGTGGAAGTGTAGTATAAAATTGTAGAATATTCTCTATATTAAACAAACATTATAAGAACTTAAATTGTTACATATATCTAGTCTATTTAATTTATTCGATAATAAAGGCAATAATTAAAATACAAATTATAATCTATTAAATTAACCCTTAAAAGAAATAATTATGTTGCAAAATTATACTTTGTTTAACCAACCTCTACATACAATCACACAGTCGAAAGCTCTTATAAGTACACTCAATGCTCATTCATTTAATACTTTACAGAATGATGTTGATTTTCATAACGCACTTCAAAACAGTGATGTTCTATTACCCGATGGCATAAGTGTAGTGTGGGCAATTCGCATGTTAACCGGTGAAAAATTACAAAAAATTGCCGGTGCAGATTTATTCTATTACGAAATGGAACGTATTAATGCATTAGGTGGAAAATGCTTTTTTTTAGGCAGTTCGGAAGATACTTTGCAGAAAATACGCCAAAGAGCCAAAATAGAATTTCCAAACGTGCAGGTTTACACGTATTCACCTTCGTACAAACCTGAATTCAACGAAGATGAAAATAAACTGATGATGAATGCGGTAAATGCTGTGAAACCAGATGTGCTTTTTGTAGGAATGACTGCTCCAAAACAAGAAAAATGGGCTTACCGTCATTTCGATCAATTACAAGTAGGTCATGTATGTTGTATCGGAGCTGTTTTCGATTTTTATGCGGGGACTATAACCAGGGCTCCAAATTGGATGATACAGTTAGGCATTGAATGGTCGTATCGCCTGATTAAAGAGCCCCGGCGAATGTGGCGCAGATATTTAATAGGTAATGTTAAGTTTATAGGGTATGTTGTTAGGGAAAAAATAATAATGGCTTGATGAAAAGAAAGCTTTATATGAAATGTGATGATATAAAGTTGATAAATTTAAACTTATAACTATAGATTTTAGATTTATAAAATGAACCATAATCTTCATCCTAACCAGAAGTTACTAACTCAACTATCAAAATTATTTACTGAAGCTTCTGAACCAAAGTTTAATAATATAAAGTACAAAAAGAACTTCTAAGCTAGAATTTGCATGCAAGTTCCAACCGGTCTGAATAAATTTAATCCTGAATGAAAAATTAATTACGTATGAAATTTATTGTACATCTGTTTAAAATTCTTTTCTATGAATACAAGTGAAACCGATCTGAAATTTCTGTATCTGTCCTTTGATTTGATTATATTGAATATAGCTATTGCTATAGTCTTTGCATTAACTTCATTTATTAACGAATTAAGCATTCATGAAGTTAGTTTATATCTATTACACGCTAATCTGACCGGAGTTATAACTTATTCTTTATCATCGAGAAGAAATCTTTATTTACATGACGATTTTTTAAATAGAGTAAAGCGCATTAACAGGCGCATATTCATTTTTATTGCAGTGTCGTTCATATCGGCTCAGATATTCTTACCCCGAACATTTTCCCGCACTTTTATATTAGAATACATTGCTGTATATTATGTTGGGAAACTTATTTTTTACTATTTTTTATACAAATATCTAAAATACAGACGAGCCAAAGGTAATTTCGTACACAAAGTATTTATTATTGGTCTTAACGAGATGGGTCGTTTTCTTCGTGATTTATTAAACAATAATCCGATGCTGGGTTATGAGTTTATGGGTTATATTTCTGAAAAACAAGATGATAATAAGGAAGCGTTAGGTCAAATTGATGATTTGACCAAATTGGTAAATCAACATCAAATAGATATTCTTTTTGTTACTGTATCTGCCTATAATGATTTAAATAAAACCAAAGAATTACTTGGTGTTTGTAACAAATTAGGTGTAAGACTGCGTTTTGTTCCCGAAAATCAATATTGTCGTAGAAATTTGGAATCAGTTGGTTCTCTAATAGTTATTAATCCACAAGAAATACCTCTCGACGATTTAAATTCGCGTTTTGTTAAACGTTTGTTTGATATTTTCTTTTCGTCTTTTGTAATCTTATTTGTTTTTAGTTGGTTGTTTCCCATCATATGTTTATTGATAAAATTAAGTTCTAAAGGTCCGGTGTTTTTTGTTCAAAAGCGTACCGGAATCAATAACAAAACGTTTAAATGTTTAAAATTCAGAAGTATGTGTGTGAGTGAAGATGCGGATGAAAAACAAGCAACAAAGGGCGATTATAGGATTACCTCAATTGGCCGTTTTCTTCGAAAATCAAACTTGGATGAGTTTCCACAATTCTTTAATGTTTTATTGGGGCAAATGTCAATAGTTGGACCACGTCCACACATGTTGAAGCATACCGATCAGTACTCGGAACTTATAGACCATTATAAAGTTCGCCATTACGTGAAACCGGGAATTACTGGCTGGGCACAAGTAAACGGATATCGTGGAGAGACAGATGTGCTTTGGAAGATGGAAAAAAGAGTGGAATACGATATGATTTACCTCGAAAACTGGACTTTTATGTGGGATCTTAGAATTATTCTTATGACAGTGTTTGGTAAAAATGCTCATTTAAATGCTTTTTAAATAAAATAACGTGAGTTCGATTTAAGATTCAGTTAATCTCTCTGTTTATAAGTCCGAAGGATGTGGTGAAAAAAATCAGGTTTCACAGTTATAAATACATGTTTTTATTTCAATCTTCATTTTATGTTCGGTGCTACGCACCTTTGTTTTCAATGTTTAATTTTTCTACAAATAGTATGGTGCTACGCACTTAACAGCAACGTAGTTGCGAACCATTTGTAGCATTATAAAAAAATGACAATTATAAGGTGCGTAGCACCGAACAAAGAGGAGCAAGGGAAAAAACTATTTGTTTAAATCAGATTTTTTACACTCCACCTTTCAGGATTTTAAAATGAAATTCAGTTCATTCATAGGAGCTTGCTTATATCGAACTCACGTTAGTTACTTTTGCATATTCTAATTTAAACCTCCCACATTTTGGGAGGTTTTTTTATTGTTCATGTACGAACATATTATTCAACATGGGTGGTTTTACAATACTTCCACAATACTAATTCCCTGTATTTAAATGTATATAACCCGTAGTGCATTTATAAAATAGTAATAAAAAAAGTTGTTCATGTCGGATAAAATCCGTATATTTATCTAACTACCAATCACATAAATATCATGAACAACTTCCTAACAAAGTACGAGAAAATTCTCGAGATATT
>JARLGX010000031.1 GCA_031292575.1 Paludibacter sp. | reverse complement strand
ATACTTAGAATATTACTGCGAATTTTCTTCTAAGATAATGATTTTCAGAGAATTGAACAAACTGTTTTACACTTATTTTCTTGATTATAAACACTTTAAACTAACAAAGAATTACGGAGTCTCTACTCCTGATTCGCATTAATAAGTAGTTGTAATATCTCATCCTCCCCTTTAGGGGTCGGAGATCTACATTACCACTTCCACCTTGTAGGTTTTGCCAGCGGGCATCAATGGGATAATATTTCCATCAATTTGTTTTCCATCAACAGTTAATGAGGCAACACCTTTCATCGATCCATTCGGATTCTTGACTTCAATAAGGTAAGTTGCACCACGGAACTTGCGGGTAACACTGAAACCTTTCCACTCAGGTGCAATACAAGGTTCTATTCTCAGACCATTGTAAGTTGGTTGAATTCCGAGAATGTATTGTGTAATGGCATAGTAATTCCATGCTGCAGTACCGGTCAGCCAGGAGTTTTTAGCTTCACCCGGCTTGAAAGCATCTTTACCGGCAATCATTTGAGCATACACATAAGGTTCAACTTTATGTAAATCGCTGATTTCTTCCGTATAAGAAGGACAGATTTTGCGGAAATACTCCCACGCTCTGTCACCACGTCCCTGAACTGTTTCGCCAATCATGATCCATGGATTATTGTGGCAGAATATACCTGCATTTTCTTTGTAACCCGGAGGATAACTGGAGATTTCGCCGTATTCGATATAGTATTTTGTAAACGGAGGATTATTAAGCACAATACCGTGTTCGCAATCCAACCGTTCTTTTACAGAGTCCAATGCTTTGGCAACCATACCTTCTTCCAAACCAATTCCGGCCATTGTACACCAACCGTTTGATTCAATAAATATTTTCGATTCTTCGTTCTCTTTTGAACCAATTTTGTTTCCAAAATAATCGTATGCACGAATAAACCAGTCGCCATCCCATCCATTCAATTTAATGGCTTCCACCATGGCATCGATATGTTGTTGAGCACGGGCTGCTTCTTCCGTTTTTCCAATAACCTTACATAATTCCACATAATCGCGACCATACACTACAAATAGTCCGGCAATCATCAAACTTTGCGCCTGGCTGCCTTCCGATTTATTTTCGGTAGTTTGGAAACTTTCGTTCGGATCGTTTGAGAAACAATTCAGGTTCAAACAGTCGTTCCAGTCAGCACGTCCGCTCAATGGCAAACCAAGAGGTCCGAGGTTATTTACCACATGATCAAACGAAACTGTAAGGTGTTGGAAAAGTGAAACTTCCGAACCAATTTCATTGTCGAACGGAACAGGTTCATCCAAAATAGTGAAATCACCCGATTCTTTAATATAAGCGGTTGTTCCAAGAATCAACCACATTGGATCGTCGTTGAAACCTTGTCCAATTTCGTTATTCCCTTTTTTTGTCAACGGCTGATATTGGTGATAGCAACCACCGTCGGGGAACTGAGTAGAAGCAATGTCGATGATACGTTCGCGGGCACGTTCCGGAATTTGATGGACAAAACCCACCAAGTCCTGATTGGAATCGCGGAATCCCATTCCACGGCCGATACCGCTTTCGAAAAACGAAGCCGAACGTGAGAAACAGAAGGTAATCATACATTGGTACTGATTCCAAATGTTCACCATGCGATCCAGTTTTTCTTCACTGGTTTTGATAGTGAATACATTCAATAAATTATCCCAATATGCTTTCAATTCGGCCAAAGCTGCGTCAACTTTCTCAGTTGTATCAAAACGCGCAATAGTTGCTTTGGCTTTGGTTTTATTGATAATGTTTTTACTTTCCCATTTCTCTTCCTGAGCATTCTCTACATATCCTAAAACAAAAACCAATTCTTTTGTCTCACCCGGTTGAAGTTCCACTTCTACATAATGTGAAGCAATTGGCGACCAACCATGGGCAACACTGTTGCGTGGCGCACCTTCAAGCACCGTTTGTGGTTCGTCAAATCCATTATACAATCCAAAGAAGGTTTCGCGGTCGGACTCATAACCTTGCATTGGTACATTTACTGAGTAATAAGCATAGTGATCGCGACGTTCCTTATATTCAGTTTTGTGATAAATAACCGAATCTTCAATTTCAACTTCGCCGGTAGAGAAGTTCCGTTGGAAATTTTCCATATCGGTGGCAGCATTCCACAATGCCCATTCCACAAAAGAGAAAACCTTTAATTTCTTTACTTCCTTTGTGGTATTGCGCAACGTGAGCTTTTGGACTTCTGCCCATGTTTTCAACGGAACAAAGTACAATGCTTCAGCCTCAACGCCATTTTTTACGCCTTTGATAGTAGTATAATTCATTCCGTGACGGCACTCGTAACTATCAAGTTCCGTTTTGCATGGTTTCCAACCCGGGCTCCATACAGATTCTCCATCATTGATGTAAAAATACTTACCGCCACTATCCATCGGAACGTTATTGTAGCGATAGCGTGTGATACGGCGGAATTTGGCATCTTTATAGAAAGAATATCCTCCACCTGTATTAGAAATTAAACTAAAAAAATCTTCGTTACCAAGGTAATTAATCCAAGGCCAGGGCGTGCGAGGATTCGTAATGACGTATTCACGTCTGCTGTCATCAAAATGTCCGTATTTCATATTGAATTTTAAAGAACTTCTGCTTCCTAAAAAGGAAGCAGAAGCTGTTACATTATTAGTTTGCTTGTAATTTTTATTTTTTAGCCAAACTACTTTATGTAGGTATGGATATGTTTTAATTATTTAGTTGGGTTTGCACTACTTCTTTTTATGTTTAGTTCTTCCGAAATTTCCTTTACTCTTTTATCGGAAAGTGGATAGAACAACATCCCTACAAAAGCCAATACACAGCAAACTGCCGGCATCAAACTAATCATTATATGCTCGCCGAAAAGAGTTTGTGAACTTTGTTGTAATGCATCAGGAACGTACTTGAATATAGCCAAAATCCATCCACTCATGGCCGCACCTAATGCCCAACCTAGTTTTTGAGACATTGAAGAGGAAGAAAAAATCAAACCTGTTGCGCGGCGTCCTGTAATTAATTCCTGATGATCCACAATATCCGCAAACATCGACCACAATAATGGTAACACATAACCAGCAAAAAAAGAAATCACGAACTGAAAAACAAGAATCCAGGTAATATTTGTTGGGATGAAATAAAAACCGACACTTAATAATCCTGCAATCAGCATCGCAATCATATATGTTCTTTTCTTACCATATTTTGCAGAAACTGTAGGTGCAACCATCACGCCTACCAGGTTGGCAGCCTGCCCAACAAGGAAATAAACTGTTGTCATATCCCATCCGGTTCCTGTCATTTTATAGCTGGATTTCACATAATCTCTGAAAAAGTAGATGGCAACACTGTCACGAACCGCATTGAAGAGCAACGCAGCCAAACCGGTTGCAACTAAGATCCACCACGGGGCATTGTGAAACAAATTCTTTAAATCTTGTTTGACAGTAACATTTTCTTCACTCTCAATTTGAACTACCCGTTCTTTTGTCCAACTAAAACAGAGCAAAAATAATACAACGCAGATCATTCCGATAGAACCTACTCCCATTACCCACCCAATAGGCGAAGTACTCATACCCGATTTTACTACATGGGCAGCATCATTGCTACCAAAGGTTTTTGAAAAAAAGTCAATCATCGGTTGTAACAACATGAATGTCACAAAACTACCGATGAATGCAAATGACATGCGGTAAGAAGATAGCGAGTTTCTTTCTTTCGGATCGGAAGATATAGCTCCAAGTAAAGAAGCATACGGCACGTTAATCAACGAGTAAACAATCATCATCAACGAATAAGTGATGTACGCGTAAACTAGTTTTCCGGTCTGCGAAAAATCAGGTGCAAAAAAAGTTACGGCACCCATTACTGCAAATGGAATTGCAAACCATAATAAGAACGGACGATATTTCCCATAGCGACTTTTGGTTCGGTCGCTGATAATTCCAACAAAAACATCGAAAAAAGAATCCCACAAACGCGCTACAAGAAACATAGTTCCAGCGGCTGCAGCCGTAATTCCAAAAACATCGGTATAAAAAAACAAAGAATACATTCCAAAAATCTTCCAAAACATGGAAGATGCGGCATCACCAAAACCATATCCAACTTTCTCTTTTAAACTTATTCTCTGTGCATCCATATTGAACTTTAGTGTTTTTAAATTTTAGATTTAAGATTATTTTTCTCTTTAATTCAAATAATGAGTCGCAAAAGTATCTGTTTTTAGAAAAAAACAGTGTCTTGAATGTTTCTAAAACCGACCCTTTTTAGAAACATTCGATTTTTTATTTATATAATTTCAGACAAATCACGTCATGAGCAGGTATTGTTGCTTTAAGAGACTTACGGGTATCGCCAATATTCTTCTTCAACCACAAGTCCCTTATTTTGTATTGGTCCTTTGACGCAATATTAAGTGTTCTGTTTGAAAGAGAATCAGTAACTGAAACTGTTTTCCAATCTATATTTATACTTCTTGGCATTTTACTTCTGTTCAATAGACTTACTGCCCAGTCACCATTTTTGAGAGGTTTCAGCCAGGTCTCAACACTGTCTTTCACTTCAGATCTGAATCCTTCAATGCCCAGCGAATCCTGATCAAGTGCAATTACTTCCTTGTTTGTAAGAATACTTTGAGTTTCGGGAGTCATCTTCTGCAAATCGTTTCCCGAAATCAAAGGAGCAGCAATCATGCACCACATTGTAAAATGTGCCCGATCTTCGTTTTGCGTCATACCATTTCCAACTTCGAGCATATCAGGGTCATTCCAATGTCCCGGGCCTGCATATTTGCGTAATCCCGATTGCATATCAAGTATTTGCATAACTCCGTTCTGTTTCCATGTTCCATGATCGAAGTAACAATCAAAACAATTGCATATATCTCCGGTGGTTCTCCAAAGATGTCCTACTTCTTTGGCCCACAACCAAGGTTTGTTATTACCCCATTCGCACAGACTGAAAACAATTGGACGACCGGCTTCGTGAATGGCATCGCGCATTGTGGTATAAGAACCTATCGCATTTAAATTTTCAGTATTACACCAATCGTATTTTAAATAATCCACACCCCATTTGGCATACATCAAAGCATCCTGATATTCATGCCCACGCCCTGCTGGTCTTCCACCACAGGTTTTATCTCCGGCACATGAATAAATGCCGAATTTTAATCCTTTAGAATGGACATAATCGGCCAATGCTTTTATCCCTGAAGGAAATTTTTTAGGATCTGCCTGTATAAATCCAAGGCTATCACGACTAACCTGCCAACAATCGTCTATGACAATGTATTCGTAACCAGCATCTTTCATTCCTGATGAAACCATAGCATCAGCAGCTTCACGAATGATTTTTTCATTTATATCACATGCAAATCTATTCCAACTATTCCAACCCATTGGAGGAGTTTGAACCAGACCCTGAAATTTCTGTGCCATTACAGAAACCTGAATGAGTACTATGCAAAATAGTACAAGCAATATTTTTATGTTTTTCATTTTTTATAAATTTTTGGTTGATGTTTAGCTTATACTTTTAGTTTTCGATTAATATTGATTTCTGATTCATAATTGCTTTATTTTTAGCCACAAGCTGTTTAATCGTTTCAACTGATTTCGCAGAGCGATAACCGTCGGCAGGAGTATTGATACAATAATCAAGCAGCCGGTCAACAGTAGAAGTAGCCACATGCATTCGTGTATCTGACGAAGCATAGTAGATGAATACTCTTCCATCATCCTCGGCTATCCAACCATTGCTGAATAACACATTTGACACATCACCGATGCGTTCTTCATCTTGCGGTGCCATAAAATATCCACCTGGTTCGGCAATTAACTTTGTAGGATCTTGTAAATCTGTGAGGTAAAGATATAACACATACCGTAAACCTGCAGCACAATTTCTGACACCATGAGCCAAATGCAACCAACCTTTATTCGTTTTGATTGGATGTGGTCCTTCACCGTTTTTCAATTCTTTGATGGTATGATAATAACGGTGATTGATAATTTTCTCATCTGTCACTTCGGCATTTGTCATATCATCAACCAATCCCCAACCAATTCCACCGCCGCTTCCCGTGTCGATGAATCCATCCTGTGGACGGGTATAAAAGGCATATTTCCCATCGACAAATTCAGGATGAAGCACCACATTGCGTTGTTGGCTTTTAGATTTCAAATCGGGCAGACGTTCCCAAGTCAATAAATCTTTAGTGCGCACAATTCCGGCAGTAGCCACTGCCGATGACAAATCTCCTGCGGGTGCATTCGGGTCTTTACGTTCGCTGCAAAAAACACCGTAAATCCAACCATCTTCGTGTGCTGTAAGTCGCATATCGTACACATTGGCATCGGGATTTTCAGTTTCAGGTAAGGTGATTGGTTCATCCCAAAAACGGAAGTTATCAACCCCATTGAAACTTTCGGCAATGGCAAAAAATGATTTTCGGTCATTCCCTTCCACTCTCACTAACAAAATATATTTATCATTCCATTTTATTGCACCAGCATTAAATGTACCATTAACACCTATGCGTTCCAATAAAAAAGGATTTGTATCTTTATTAAAATCGTAACGCCATGTTAACGGGACATGATTAGCCGTAACAACCGGATTTTTGTATCGATTGTAAATACCATTTCCAAACGGCAGCTTTTCATTTTTTAAACTCAAAATCTCCTCGTGATGCACTTTTAGTTGATTTAATGCTTCTTTAAACTCAGTCATAATTATATATTTATTTCTTAATATTCTCTGTTTACTATTGATCAATAACTGTTTTTGAATTCAGTAGTATAGTTACTGGGGCCATATCCTCCGAGCTTGCTGTTAATGTAATCTCGCCAGCCTGTTTTGTTGTTTTTACAATGATTTGTGCCAAGCCATTGAATACTCTACGTTTCCATTGTGGAGTAGGATTAGATGCCGTTTCTACAAACTGTTCCGGTTCATGCGAAGCCGGGTCTCCATTGCCAACGCCGATTATTTTACCGGGTCCGGCTAACGAAAATTGAATCTCATTACAAGCTGTTGGTACCATTCTATTCTTCAAATCGGTTAATTGTACCGTAATAACTGCAACATCTTCGCCGTCGGCATCGAGTTTTAATCGATCAGCTGAGAGTGCAATTTTAGCAGGCACATCAGTAGTTTCAACTTTTTCTGAAACAGTCAGTTTCCCTTTTACAAATCCTTTAGCCACGAGATTCCCCGGTTTATATGTTACATCCCATTCCAAATGCCCGTTCTTCTCCATTGTTTTTTTGCCCAATGATTTGCCATTCAATAGCAATTCTACTTCTTCGGCATTGCTGTAAATGGTGACTTTAATCGTTTTACCTTCAGATCCTTTCCAGTTCCAATGCGGCATAATGTGCATCACCGGTTTTGTTCCCCACCACGATTTCAGGTAATAAAAAATATCTTTTGGAAATCCGCACAAGTCCATAAGCCCAAATTCCGAATTAACTGCCGGCCACGAAAGTGGATTAGCTTCACCCCGATAATCAAATCCTGTCCAAAAGAATAAGCCGGACAAAAATGGACGTGCCACATAGAACTTCCAACCCGACTCTGTTCCTACATTTTCGGGCATTCGGTTTGTGGCTGCCATCCGGCCATTCTCTTTATCATCGACATAAACTCCGCGCGTCCCAATGGTATTGCTTTCTTCAGTACCAATGCCACACTGCCACGGGAATTTTTTATGATGTTCGTCGATGTCACCCTGAACAATATAATTATATCCCATTACCTGAGCAGTTTTTCCACTTCCATTGTCCCAACCGCCTGAAACTGCCACTGTAAATGCCCGTGAAGAATCAACTTTTTGAGCAAACTCCTGCATAGTTTTCGTTATGCGTGCACCTTTTTCGTTGCTTTCAATAGCCCACTCTTCATTTCCTAACGACCAAAGAACGATACTTGGATGATTCCTGTCGCGCACCATAAAGCGCTTGAGCAAATCAAAATGCTCCTGATCAATTCCCATCAATCTATTTTCATCCAAAACAAGCATTCCTAGGCGATCACAGGCATCAAGAAATTCAGGTGTAGGTGGATTGTGCGAGGTACGAATAGCATTGCTTCCCATTTCTTTAAGTTTCTTTATCCTGAATTCCTGCAAAGCATCCGGAATAGCTGTTCCCACTCCGGCATGATCCTGATGGTCATTTGTTCCTTTTATTTTTACACTTTTACCATTCAGGAAAAAACCTAAATTCGGATCAAATCTCACTGTTCGGATTCCAATATTAGTGATGTAAGTATCAACGACCTTGCCTTCGGCAATAATACAGGTTTTTAATTTATACAAATAAGGATTTTCAAGAGACCAAAGGGTTGGTTTCTCAACATTGATTTTTTGGAAATAGGTTTTATTAAGATTTCCATTCAATGTGACGTTTTCTATCTTTTTGGTAACAACATTTTGATTATTTGCATCAATCAAAGTTTGTTCAACTGCAAAAGTTGCATTTTGAGCATGTTGATTCTGGACTTTTGTACGAACAGTTAATTCGGCATTTTCTCCGTTTAGCTCTGTGGTTACAAATGTGCCATATTGAGCCACATGCAACCGGTCGGTTTTATTCAACCAAACATGACGATAAATTCCCGCACCCTCATAAAACCACCCTTCTTCAATACTTGCATCCACCCGAACAGCAACTGTATTTTCCTGTCCATAATTCAGATAATCAGTAATATCATAAACCGAACTCGCATAACCGCTTTGCTCGTGACCAACATAAAAACCATTGACCCAAACTGTAGAATTGCGAAAGATTCCATCAAATTGAAGACTAATCTTGCGTCCCAAATCTGAAGCTGGAATATCGAACTTTTTGCGATACCAACCTACAGAACTGTCAGGATATTTCCAACCAATGGTTTTGTAACCGTGGCTGTGGCTGGCCGACCCTGAAAAAGGCAATTCCACCGCCCAATCGTGCGGCAAATCCACTTCACGCCAGGTGCTATCTTTGAATTGAGGTGCCGCAGCTCCATCCCCATATCCTGTTTTTGCAAAATAAGTGAAATAACTTGTTCCGGTTGTAAAATCTTTTGCATAATCATTTGCACTTCCAAACGCAAAACGCCAGTTGAAATCCATCAAAAGATGTTCGCGCCCTTGGGTGGAATGGTTTGGCTTCTCGTTTTGCGAAGAACCCGAAACTATAAACACAAATAGGATTAATACGAAAGAAATTTTCTTTTTAATCATAGAGGATAATTTGTTATAAATGGTTGTCTTGAACAACAATACTTTATTTTTATTTATTGCCAAACTATTTGCATGGAGCATACATATCGGGCATGTTGTTACTCATGATAATTTTTTTACTTTCGGTAAATTTTTTAAAATCATTAGCAGCCCAATTCCCTGGGAACGGCACAAAATAATGGTTTTTCATAGTGTACGCATTCCTCCACAGTAACACATAACTAATATTAAAAGGCTCAATTGTTGGTAAAAGAACTTGTGTGAAGAAATTAGGATTACCTATTTTTTCCATCCCTGTTTCAGCTAAAATTGGAATCTTATTATTTTCCTTAGCATAGGCAGTCACCACTTTTAATCCTTCAATCACACTTTTCATATAAGTTTCATTCGAAGCCTTTGTATTATCCATGGAGCAATAATTATCAAATCCTACCACATCAACCCAATCATTGCCCGGATAACGGCTCAGAAATTCTTTTTCAGTAGTAATACCTGCAGGCGAAAAAGCATAAAGAATATTATGCACTCCTTTAACATCGCGTAAATAACTCACTGTCATACGGTACAATTGATTGTATTCATCGGGAGTACATTGTTTTGCACCCCACCAAAACCAACTTCCTGTATGTTCGTGATACATTCGGAAAATCACAGGAAAGAGTTCCCCCTTTGAATCCTTCAAATCATGAAAAAAAGCAGCCAACCGATCCAATCTGGTAAGAAATTTGGCATGATTACTACCACCGGGCAAAATACTTCGGACTACAGAATCCTGACCGCAATCCCACGCCGTTTTTCCAGTAACTATATTATCACCGTGCCAACTGATTGTGTTTATTCCTCCACGCTCGAAAACTTCTCGCATCAACCGTTTCATATCAGTAAAATAAACTGAATCAAGATTATAGGAAGCTCCTATTTCCAAATGACCAAGTTCCCAACCTACCATGGCCGGATATTGACCTGTAACTGCTTTAACATCAGAGCCACCTTCTTTTCCATACCAATCGTGTCCATAAGCTGCATCGTCCTGATGACATAGCATAATGCCTTTCCCCAAATTATTGATCATATTATGAAACAATGCTTGCGTTCTTGGAGTGGCATTCATATCCACCAAGGTTGGAATATTATGCATTTTTTGAACATATTTTTCAATCACTTTCATTGTAGCATCAGTATTGAAAACCGAATTCAAACCTTGTTCCTCCTGAGCCGGATCACCTAAGTAATCATCCCCTTTCGCCCAAAAAATATGCTTAGGATTCGGTCGGCCAAAACCGCCCCACGCCCAAAAATTGCATCCGGCTAATACATCGTTTTGTTTTGAAGAAGCTAAAACCTTCTTGAAAACAGATGTGTAATAGGCATCACGTAATGAGGTTGAATCTTTCAGATTATATTGATGGTGATCGCGTGGAAAACCAAATTCTTCAAGCACAATCGGCTTCCCCAGTTTATGAGCAACTGCAATGTGATTATTCATATAAACAGCTGTACTGTCTATACATTTTTGCAAGGTACCGGACATATTTTTCACATCCAACCAGCCCCAGTTTTTTGGCCAGATATGCATGGTCAGGTAATCAATATTTGGATCGGCATGAATTTTCTCGAAAAGGGCCATATCCATCTCGCAACCCCATTGACCTTCAGATCCAACAGTGATCATGTGATTTTTATCCAACGATTTAATATAAGCTGAAATATCTTTCAGCCACGCTACAAAAAGAGGTTTATTTTCATTGGAAAAAGCCCGTGGTTCGTTACCAATTTGCCATGAAAATACAGCAGGATCATCAATATATTTTTTCTTTGTATAACGATTGGTGCGGAAAAGTACATGTTTAATATGGTTTTTCAGCATTTGACGACATTCTGAACATCCTGCATACTGTTTTACAAAATCCATGTATGCTGGCCATCCATCGACCGATGGCACCGGATTTTTCCCGCGCCCTGCCCAGTTAAGATACTGACTGTAACCACCTGACCATTCCCACGAATTAGTAAAAAACAGTACAGCTTTCATGTTACGTTTTCCCAATTCAGACATAAGAAAGTCTAATCCATCAAAAATAGTATCGTTATAAACACCCGGTTTTATTTGTAAGGTAGGCTCTACTTTTGACGGAACGCCACTTTCACCATCTGAACCAATCAAAACCCTTAAATTGATTATGCCTTTTGAGTTTAAAAAATCAAGTTCTTTAATTAGACGAACCCGATCACCACCTTGACCTTTTGAGCCCAAAATTGCTCCATACCAAAAGTTTGTACCTATAAAATAATAGGGTTGACCATTTACCACAAAATGATTATTTTCCACTTTAGTAAAACTTGACTGGACTTTGGCTGAACTACTAATGGCCATCAATATCAAGACACTTATAATTATAATTTTAGAGAATTGTTTCATAATATTTCTTTTGCTAAAAAAATCGTTATTTATAAATACCTTTCAAATCTTTTTCAAACAAGGTATAATCTTCATTATAAAATTTCAAAAAGTCGGGGACTGAATTATGTCCCGGAAATGGAGCAAAGAAATGGTACTTCATATGATTATCATTCCTCCAAAACATAACATAAGCCAACTTCGAATCTTTGTAACGAAGCACTGGTAACAATTTTTTAGTAAACCACGTGCTATCGGTAATCGATTCTAATCCAGTTTCGGTCATAGCAGCAATTTTCTCTTTTTGCTGCGCTAAGTCTGAAACAATTTTAACCTTTTCAGCAGCCAAAGTCGAATTGTTTGCTCCGTCGGGACGAAAATCCCAATAATCGTCCATGCCCAACACATCAACATATTTATCACCCGGATAATCTATCAAATACTGTTCACGAGTTTTGAATTTACAATCTGTTGAAAAAGCATACAAAAAATTATGCACTTGTAAACTATCTCTCAGATATTCTACCGTAAAACGCCACAAAGTTTTAAATTCTTCGGGAGTTCGGTAAGGTCTTCCCCACCAAAACCAACCGCCTTCCATCTCGTGAAATGGTCTGAAAATCATTGGAACTAAATGTCCATCAGCACCAACTATCGATTTAGCAATTTGTGCAATTTGTTTCAGTTTGTTTTTATATGCTTCATGAGCTTTCCCTCCCGGAAGCAATTCCTTTACAGTATTTACAACTGTTTTGGTGGTATCAACCCATGCTGTTTGGTTGTTGAACGGATTGTCGGTATGCCAGCACATTGTAACAACTCCACCACGATTGTAAGTTTCAATAATTCTACGAACCATAAATTCCGATCGGTTTTGCGTCATTGCCGATGGTTTA
Organism: Paludibacter sp.; assembly: GCA_031292575.1. GTDB lineage: Bacteria > Bacteroidota > Bacteroidia > Bacteroidales > Paludibacteraceae > Paludibacter. The sequence goes on along the minus strand of JARLGX010000031.1, from coordinate 117,830 downwards.
TTAGTGACAAGTGCAAAGTCAAACCCAATCAGCGCAGGATGTGAGCCGCAAACATCTTTCATATCCGAACGATTATCATCTCCTGACCAAGTATGCCCGTACATAGTTGCATCATGCTGTCCTACGAGGATATTCGTTTGTTGGATCTTTCTCAGATTGAAAAAAAGTGCCTTCGTTTCAAACGTTGCTTTTCCATCAACCGGAAAATATAATTTTTCCAACGAGTTTTTGCCAAAAGCAGCATTTGCAATTATAATAAAAAGAATCAGTATATTTATCGACAAACTTCGATACTCTTTCATATAATTATTTTTAATTTACCATTTATCTGTTCTGAATGGCTCCAGTGGCAATCCATTGACATCGAAAAGATTAGGCATTCCATCGTTTGTAAAGCAATATCGAACTGCAACCGGAAGTTTAACTAATTTACTGGTCAAGGTAATCGAGCCGTTTTTTTCAACTACAGCTGTTGCAGGGTAAAAAACTTTATCCGTGCCGGCAATCTGAAAACTATTAATGGTTTTGGCTTTACAACTTAGTTTTCCAACAGATTTAACCGTAATATTAGCTTTATTACCTTTTACAGTAAAACCTGAAAAATGCGGAAAATATGGTTGTAATCCTTTGACTCCATATTGTTCTTCCAAAGCCATATTCGCCAAGCGGTTACCAACTTCTTTTTTGATTTTTGGATGGATATTAGTTATATCGTCAACTAAATCTCCAACAACCACCATCCCCGTTTTTGGCAATTTTAAAGCAACCTCCTGCTGCTCGCGCAACAAAGCTGCACTAATTCCACCATAGCCGTTCCAAGGTGCAATTTGTACAAAGTAAAAAGGAAGTTCGTTTTCAAATACTTGTCTCCAACCTGTTATTAATGCTTCAAACAACTTACCGTAAACTTCAGGATGTTCGGTGTTACCTTCTCCTTGATACCATATCGTTCCGGCAATGCGATAATTGATCAACGGATAAATCATCGAATTATAAAGTACAGAAGGCGCCATTGGTGCCCAGTTCACAGGAGATAGATTCTCAGCATCTTTTTTCAGTTCAGAATCATTTTGATAAACTTGCGAAGGAATCCAGTTTTGTACACTTGTTCCACCCCAATATGAAGCAATCATACCGACAGGCACTTTGAGTGTTTGATTTAATTTTTTCCCGAAGAAATATCCGGCAACACTCATCGATGGAGTAGTTTCAGGTGAACTAATTTTCCATTCACCGTCAGAATTTTCAACAGGAAAATTGCTGTATTTGTGTGATAGCTGAAAAAAACGCAACTCATTATTTGCCGATTTTGCAACTTCATCGCCCGCATCGAGCACTCCTTGCTGCCAATTAAAAGCGTATTCCATATTCGACTGTCCGGAACAAAGCCACACTTCGCCAATTAAGATATCGTTTATTACTACTTTTTGTGTACTACTTATAAAAGTAATGGTATATGGACCACCCGCTTTCGGAGTTTTTACAGTAGTTTCCCATGTCCAGTCTTTTCCAGGTTCGGCTTTAATTGTGTCGGTTGGATTCCAGCTACAACTAATCTTTACAGTACTTCCACTTTGAGCCCAACCCCATAGTTTTACATCGGCTGACTGCTGCAAAACTGCATGATTACTGATAATGGCAGGTAAACGGAAAGCCCATTGAGCTGATGCATTTAATACAAAAAAGCAAAATAATGATATAAGTATTTTTTTCATTGTTATAAATTTTACGATAATTTTCTGAGTATCTACTATTTCAAACTTGGCATTTTGTCTCGTGTAATCACATAATCATAACTAAAGAATTTTTTCCACCAGGTAGCACCGTTTTGTGCATCCGATTCAGTATAATCACCGTTCCAAGGCATGAACCACGACCACATATCTCCGTTAGTTTTCATCAAACCCGGATCAGGAACCGAACCACACTCACTTAACGTAATCAGCTTTTTATTGTTAAAAATACTCCTGATTTTATTAAACTCTACTGATTGAGAGGCATGTGAGGCGGGATTTGGATAAATGTCCATTCCGATAATGTCAACATAATTATCGCCCGGATACCAATCAATTGCTGAACTGGAAGTGTCTGAAGTCCATACCCAAATGAGGTTATTTAATCCGTGATAATTTACCAATCGGTTAAACATCACTTTCCATAAAGCTTTGCAAGGCGCTGCACCATGAGCTCCCCACCAAAACCAACCACCGGATGCTTCGTGCAACGGACGCCAAATTACGGGAATTCCTGCATCTTTGAATTGCTTTAAATAACTGGCAATCAAATCAATATCGGCAATCATTGCTTTGTATTCTACTGATGTAGAATCATTTATCTTTGTAATATCAAAACTTGTATTAGCGGTATAAAAAGCGCCAGATTTTGTCAACGGATCGCGCCAATGCCACATCAAACTGACAATTCCATTGTTATTCCACCAATCCTGTCCCAATGTAAATGGAGCAGTGTAATTAATCCAGTTTTGATTTTGATTTGTATGATCAATAAAGTCAAATGTAGTCATAGCCGGCCATTTACCTGTATTATTATAAACCCAGGTTGCTTCAATAATATTTGTACTATAATTTGCCATTGTGGCAGATATAACCTTAGTCCCAAAATTCAACTTGAGGAAGTTATACAATTTTACCACCTGAGCAGAAGGATTTGGAGTGACTAACGAAGGTGTAATATTAAATGAATCGGTAGTAACAAATGAAATTGATATTTCTTTGGCAAAATTTCCGGCCTTATCACTGATTGCATTACCGGGAATTACAAGCGTATAAGTTGTATTGTGTTTTAAAGTGATTGGAGAGATTGTGAGTGTTTGGGGAGAAACTGTTGCAGAAACAACCTGATTATTTAATAATATTTTACTTGTTGGTGATAAAACGATTGCCTCAGTAAAAACAAAAGAAATTGTAGCATTAACATCTACAGATGTAGTTCCAGTTGCCGGAGTGCTAGTCATTAAAACAAGTGGTATTTTATCGGTATTAACTTCTGCATTTCCACATGCAACCAAGAGTAGGAGAATGAATATAAAAAGGGATGAATATATTGAAATTCTGTTGAATATGTTAAACATATCTGGATCTGTTTGTAAATAACATAATTACTACGTTATTATATTTGGACAATAATATCTTAAAATATCTTGAAAAAAACTAATACCTAATTTGGGTTGAAATATAAAGGGGAATTACTCCGGAGAATAATTCCCCCTTTTCTAAATCAACTTAAAAAAACCATGAAGAAACCAATTATTAAATTAACTACAAAAAAAAACGAAATTAAAGAATTAAAAAACATCGGATTAAAATAGACTTAAACATAGAACTTTCGTCACAAATAAATCTCTGTTTTCCAATTAAAAATTATGAAATTTGTTCATTTAAAAAGGCATGCTATCTTAGTCCAATATGATCAAAATAAACCACACCTGTCCAAGCAGCATTTCCTAGCATAAAACTTGTAATAGTTGCCGGATTGTCTAGAGCTGAAATTGGTATGGAGAATTCCTGCCATTTGCCTTCCTGAATGGTAACATTGTAACCTGTACCCCAGTTCAATTTAGCTACAATCGTTAGACCATCGGTACCTGGGCCTCCATAGACTGAGAATACAACATTAGTATAATTGGCTGTTGATACACTACTATTCTGAAAAGCGACTCCACTCCATTGAGCAGTATAGGTAACTTTCATTGAATAATTTCCATCTCTGACAAAATCAGTGTTAGCATAGTCAGCAGTTCTTCCCCAACCCCATTCAGACCAACCATTAACAACGGCATCTTCATAAAATGCATAAGCCAAAGGAGCTAAATCAGGTATATCTCCAACTAATTGAACCTTTGTAGTTGAAACAATCGGAAGATTGGAATAAGCAACTAATGTAAGTGGACCTTTAGCAGTTGTTTGAGGAACTGTCACTACAATTTGTGTTGGAGATATACTTACAAATGTCTTAACAGTGTCTGTTACACCAGTTGATCCGGAACCTTTAAATATTATACCTTTTGTAAGGTCAAGATCAGTTCCAGTAATAGTAAGATTTCCTCCACGAGCAACTGGAATTGGAGCAAAGCTGGTAATTGCAGGCAATGTTACAGTCACAATATCAACAGGGTTAATAGACAAAGGTTTCACTCCACGGGTATTTATAACAATTGGACCGGTTTGAGCTGTCATTGGAACTTTTAGAACAACCTGAGTTAATGATTTACTGATAAAATTGCTATCCCGTACAACGACATTTTTAGAAAACCAAACTTCACTAATCCAGTTAACAAATTGTCCGGTAATAGTCATCGTACCACCCGGACGAACAACGGTCGGAAATGAAGTGATAGTTACAGGGACTAAAAGATCAAACATTGTTTTTGAAACAACGGTGTCTTTAGGAGCATAAAGAGTTACAAAACCTCTTGTGGTATAAGGAGGCACAATCACTTTAATAAGTCCAGACGATTGTTTGATAAATGCTGCCTGTAAAACACTATCACCAACAAATTTTATTTTTGTAACATTATTCAAATTATTACCGATAAAACTAATTGTGTCTCCAAGTTGTACACCTGCAGGACCAAAACTAATTAATTCTACTTTGGAACCTATGCTTACAGAGTTATCGGACGTACAGGAAGTCCACAATCCTATAGAAGTAACAACGCATACCAATAATAGTAACCGTATATTATATATTATTTTTTTCATATTTATTTTGTTTTATTTAAGGTATGTTGAAATCTCAATTTTCAATGAGATTTCAACATAATTAATCGTTAAATTTACTCTTTCTATGGTTTAATAATTTTAGGCACGACTCTGAAATTATCATAAGACATATCGCAATCAAGTGCTGTCCCGCCTAAATAAATTAAACTCGTTATATATCCTGTTGGGGAAACGACATTTGGAGTGACAGAAGTGTTCATAATATCTTCAAATGGTATAACTATTGTCTGCCATTGTCCTTTAGTATCAATAGGTGGACTAAATTTGTAACAATGTTGATTGTCAAATGTTGGTTTCCCTATACCGAATAAAATATTATTATTGTTATACGGTTTTGTGGTACAAAGTTCAAACTTCAAATTGTAAGAAGCGGGGTTAAGGATTGCAGCATCAGGAATTGCTGTAGTCATATCACCATCATAGAAATCTGTCCATGCCCAAACACCAATTGATTGTTTAACCCTACAATAATTGCCATTGATAGCAGGTGGATCAGTAGGTCCGGGGTTAGTAACTACATACTGTGAGCCTGACCATGCATCTGCAGGAAATGGGTCCCAAGTTACAAAGAGATTTCTGTTATCTCTAAACCAAAAATCAGACTTCGTTTCACCAAAGTTAGTTGTCACTGTAATTTGTCCGGGACTTACTCCTTGAGGAACTGTTACAGTAAGTATTTGATTTGTTGCATCTACTGAAGGGTTAATCCCCGCAATTCCTCCTGGGAAAGTAACAGAAATTGGTAGATAAAAATAATTACCGTGTATAGTTGCTATACCTCCATCTAGTACATATTCACAATCCATACTGGTGATAGTAGGTTTATTTACCGTTACACTAAAATTATATAATAGGGAATCTCCATTCGCAAATATTAGTTTTAGCTTATTATCTACAGTCATAGGAATATGGCTTGGCACATTTACTAAAATGGATTTGTTAGAAATATAAGTTGGTGTCAAAGATGCTTGCTGGTCATTAAACCAAATTTGACGGGTATCTTGTAGATTATTACCTATGATTGCAATCATCTGACCTTGACCAGCTGCTGCTAACAATGAATCTGAAGCAGCAGGTTTTGTAATTCTAATATAAGAAATTACGGGTGCCCCACTTTTAACATCCTCATTATTGCAAGATGCAAATGCACCTAATATAGCTATTGCTATAAAGAGGAAGTGAATTGATTTATATATTTTTCTCATGATTATATGATTTTTATACATTGGTTTTACTTAGTGTAATAATCTACTGCTGGCTTCTGCAAATTTGGTGCAGCTGCCAATTCGGATGTTGGAATTGGTAGATAAAAATTGCCAGTAGATGCTGTAATGGTTCTATAATCGCCATTAGCAGGAATAGCCCAGGCAGTCTTAACAAAAGTCCATTGTGTTGGATTAGGAAATTTATCAGGATAAGCTGCAAACAGTCCTCTATCCTGAGAGTTGAGTATCGCTAATGCTTTTGTTGGATTATAATAATACAAGTTACTCAAATCATACATGCATTCACCCTCCATAGCAAACTCAACTAATCTTTCATTAAATATCATATCAAATGTAAGTGGTGTTATTATTGCACCCAATCCTGCCCGTGTGTGAACTGCATTAAAATAAGAAAGTGCAGTTGCATCACTTGTTTGTGTTTGATCTCCCAATTCAGCTTCGGCATAAATTAAATACATCTCAGCCAATCGCAACATGTAGGTGTCATTAGGATAATGTTGACTCGATGCCTGGCCTCCCATATCGGCAGCTTTTCCGCATATATATTTTTTTATAGCAAGCGCGGAGTTATCAGCGGTATTATTTGGATAGATCAATCGTTGAATACTATCGTTTCCACTTGCAGTAGTTACTCTTTGTGATATTTCAGGATAACTGGCTCCTGGTAGCATAAACGTTTCATGAAGGCGTTGATCCAGCGTTCTGCCTTTTAGCGTATCTCCGGTTGTACCATAAGCATTTATGCCTTCATATTTCTGAAGCATCCACCATGTTGCCCCAATACTTCCTCCCCAACCATCACCGTTTGCTATATCTGAGCTATAGGCAAGATAGGCCGGAGCTGAATTACTCACACCCCACACATTGGAATAAACCCATTGTAGTTCAAATAAAGATTCATTATTGTTATCATACGGATACTTGAAAAGGCTCGCATAACTTGGCAATAGAGTTTTTCCACTCATTGTTATTACCCTGTTTGAGTAATATTTGGCACTATCTAAAAATGCCTGGTTACGTACACCATTTACAGACTCAACACCTGCACGGGTCAAATAAAACCTCGCTAACATCCCTTCAGCCGACCATTTAGTAACTCTTCCTAATTGATAAGGAGTTTCAGGTAAATCATTAGCACATGCTTTCATCTCATAAGTCAAAAACTTCCAAATACTACTCACTGTATTTCTAGCAATTGTAGTATCTTGAAGTATTGCCTGATTATTCACTATAATAGGAACTTCTCCCCATAGCATAACCAGATCACGATAAGCACAAGCTCTCATAAACCGGGCCTCAGCAATTGCTTCTTTTTTTATTGGCTCAGTGACAGCAGATCCTGCATATCTGTTTATGTTCTGAATTGCCATATTTGATTGACCAATTACCGTGAAAAAAGCATTCCAACCGGCATTCATATCTGCATCATCTCCAGTTAAATTAAATCGAACATATCCTTGTTGTCCATAAGGATTATAAGCTACTCCACTTCTGAAGTCTCCTATTTCATAGGATGCTTTGTCATTATAATCAAACCATACTCTATTATATAATAATGATGTTGCAGACATGACTTCAGCATCTGTTTTATAAAAATTTGCATCCGTAATGGAATCAACAGGAGGTCTGTTTAAAAAATCCTGTGAACATCCTGTCAGGATCAGAATCAAAGTGAATATTACTATCCAATTATATTTTAAGTTCTTCATATTCTTTATAATTATCAAAAGTTAACCATAATATTAAATGTATAGACTGCAGTTAATGGATAACGTCCATTATCCACACCAATAGCTTGATTATTTGAAGCAGAATTGTTTCCTACATAGGCACCAACTTCGGGGTCATAACCACTATATTTTGTGAGTGTATATAAATTTTGTGCACTAAACATAAGTCTCACATCTTTCACTACTTTTTGTTTTGCAAGTAAAGAATATGGCAAATTATACGCTAAAGACACATTTTTAATTTTTATATACGATCCATCTTCAACCCATCTGTCAGAAAATCTGGTCCAGTTACCATTGGTACTATAGGTAATTCGGGGCAGATTTGTTGTTGGATTTGTCAAATACACGTTCCCGTTAGCATCAGTTGCAAGCCTAGCATAATTTTCTGCACTTGTCAACAAATTACGACCAATATTAATTTGTTGCGGATTTGAATCTGTCATTTTTACGTAATTGTAAATATCATTTCCGTACGAATATGTAAGAAGAACGCTTAACTCAAATCCTTTATATGTAAATGTATTTGTAAAACCACCAAAGGATTTAGGCCAAGGATTACCAATTGTTGTTAAGTCCTTCACATCAATAACTCCATCGCCATTCATGTCTTTATACTTTACATCTCCAACCCATACATGATTCACATCGGTGGTAAGTCTTACTCCATTATTATCAACCGGCACAGCACTTTTATTAATTTCATCTACTGAAGTAAAAATTCCATCCGTTTTATAACCAAGGAATAACCAAGGTGCCTGACCTACGGATGACCGTTGTGTCCAGTTTCCCATCCACCAGGATGTACGGTCGATTGATGCAGCATCATTATTAAACTTCAAAATTTTAGTTCTAAATCCCGATATATTGAAATTAGATTCCCATTTGAAATTTTTAGTATTAATGTTCGTCGTAGTCAATGTAATAGCCCAACCGTTATTTTGTAATGACCCAAGATTTACGGTGGGTGCTCCAAGACCACCATTTCCTCTTGTACCCATATAGGCAGGTAGAGCAGCTTGCATAAGAAGGTTATCCGTAACTTTGTGATAATAATCAGCCTCAACCTGAATTCTGTTATTGAAGAAACTTGCATTCATACCAATGTTATTCGTTGAAGTAGATTCCCATTGCAATGAAGGATTTGCATAAATGCTTGGTAAGAAACCCGTTCCCCATTGTGATGGTGCAGTACTCATTGAAGAGTAAATTCCACCTCCACCCTGATTACCGGTAGTACCTGTTTCAAGTCTTAATTTTAGTTCGTTCATAAATGATACATTATACCAATGTTCTTTTGAAACTCTCCAGGCTCCCGATATGGCAGGAAAAGTACCCCATCTATTATTGGCTCCAAAGTTTGAAGAACCATCGCTACGAACAGAAGCTGAAAGAATGTATCTTTCATTGTAATTATAATTCAATCTTCCAAGATAAGATTCCATTCCCCAGGAATTATGTCCTCCTGAAACAGTTGCAGTGGTTTGATCACCAGCATTAACATCTATCACATCATTCGTAATGAAAGTAGTTATATTCGCCCCATTACCTTTGTAAGTTGATCCTTGTGCTTCATGGCTTACCATTAAGTCAAAATTGTGGTTGCCAAATTTCTTTACATATTGTAAAAGTTCATTTAAGTTATAATAAGTGCTTACTCCATTATAATCCGACATAGTAGCAATAGTGTTTTTAGCCCACCCAATTGAGTATGTAGGTCTATAATATATAGAATTTTGAGTTTCAGTATTTGCATTTAAAGTAGTCCTGAAAGTAAGTCCGGGTAAAATGTCTATGTCTAAATTTCCGCCACCATTAAATTGTCTACGAAGGTTCGTATTTGTAACTAAATTAGCAATTGCGATAGGATTTACCGGTGCATATTGGTCTGTAGGGTTATTTACATTTCCGCCTCCGTAAGTGCCATCTATATTTTTTACAGGAGTTTGTGGTGTAAGTTGTAAAGCGTTATTAATCACGTCTTCAGAACTGGAAGTTAGTTTCTCAAATGTTTGATTAAAACTTGTATTTAAACCCATCTTGAGCCATTTTCTCGGCTTGGTATCCAAATTTGCACGTACTCCTAATCTATTAAATCCGGAACCTACAGCAACTCCGTCCTGATTTAAGTATTCTCCTGAAACATAGTAAGTTGTTTTCTCACTTCCGCCGCTTAAACTTATTTGGTGTTTTTGCATACCTGAATTTCTAAATAACTCACTTTGCCAGTCGGTACCTTTTCCTAATATTGAGGGATCCAAAAATTCTGTTGGAGTTGTTCCACCCACAATAGCATGAAATTCATTTACCATCTGAGCATATTGTGGTAAATCCATCACGGCCATTCGTGCAGGAGGAGTCTGCAAAGAGTAACTATAATTGTACGTAATTTTAGCATCACCGGCTTGACCGCGCTTGGTAGTGATTAAAACCACACCATTTGTTGCACGTGAGCCATATAAAGCAGTTGCAGAAGGACCTTGTAAGATTTGAACATCAGATATATCAGAGGGGTTAAGCCCAGAAAGGGGGTTAGAAGAGCTTGTTGAGCCATAAGATACTTGTGATCCAGGAATTTGAATTCCATCAATAACATACAGAGGTTCTGTTGACCCATTAATGGAACTTACACCACGTACAGCAACAGAAATACCACCACCAGGTTGACCTGAATTTTGAGTAATATACACACCTGCAGCTCTTCCCTGGAGAGCTTGTTCCAACGTAGTATTTACAGTTTTATCCATTTCCTTTGCAGAAACAGAAGACTGAGCAGTTGTCAAATCCACCCGCTTAGCTGTACCATAGCCAATTGCTACTACTTCATTCAACATATGAGAGTCAGATTTTAGCTGAACATTAACAACTTTACTTCTGACTGAGATTTCTTGTTTTTCCATACCAATAAATGAAAAAACAAGAGAAGAACCTTGTACTGTGTTCAGGGTATACTTCCCATTCACATCCGTAACAGTTCCTTTTGCAGATCCTTTTACCAGTACTGAAGCCCCTATAATAGGACTGCCATCACTTGCATCGGTTACAACCCCTGAAACAGTAAGTTGCTGCTGTGCAGAAACTAAGCATACTCCAAAGAGGAGTAATGCCATAAGAAAATTGATTTTTCTTTTCATGGAATTAAATTTAATATTAGAAGGTTAATTGATGTTGCGAAATGATATATTCCGACTATGCAAAAATAGAGTAACATTCACAATGAAAACTATATTTTTTTAGCTTTATATGATACTTTTTGAACTTACACTCTATCCTTTTTAATCACAAAATCACTTAAATTAAGTATAGCCTTAATTATTAGTAAGTTTGAGTTGTACTTTTTCTACCCTAAAATTAATTAGTCTTCAATACAAAAACATATTTTTTATCGCGGCATTTTAATGAAAATATGTAAAATTAGTATAACTAAATCGCCAATAACGGGGAAAGTATTTATGCAATATTTAATATATATTTCCTCCAGTGAATGAAATCAGTGTTAGAAACCAATAACTGATTCAAATTTTAAACAATTATCAAGTGATATTGATTGAGTAAATTAATGCGCTCCAAGTAGCTATAATTTTTTAGTTTTGAGCTCCAATTCTTAATCTAAATATCTCAATCTTGCGACTGCTGAACTGTGGAGCATCTGTGGAGCATCAGTGGAGCATCAGTAGAGTATCGGCAGAGTATAAATGTACTACTTAAGGCTATACATAAAATGAGATTTTTGTTCCTCATCCTTATTTCGAAATCATACTAATTTGTGAAATATGGATATATTCCAGTATTGAAATTTACATACAGGGACTCTGATTCACTTTATTTTGAATAAAACGCCTTCAAACCAATATTTTTGGAGATTCCCAATAATGAATTGTCAATGCTTACTGCAATTTTTAATCTTTTTAAAAGATTAGCTCCCATGATAATCTCTAAAAAAGCGTTAGGATAATGAGTGGTTTAATTCTTTTTATTCTTCAGAAAGTTCTTTATTTTCTCATTTTTTACTTACATAATTACATTCATATTTATATAGTTATGTCATCGAAAATCATTGGAAAGAATTAAATATCCGTCTTACTTCTTTTCAATAACCATCATAACTGCTCCCTGGGCAGGTACTGTAACAAATATCCCATTTACAGCACTTGCTGAACGTGCATGAATGCTACTATAAGTGGAAGGACCTCCGGCAACCTGAGTTGGGCCTACTCCGTTTACAAATACCTGACGCGAAAATTGAGGGTCATCAGTCCCACCCTGAAGACTATACCAGTAATAGCGGCTACCTCTATAAAAGTTTTTAAGATTTAATTGTACATTAATATCCGCAGTACTCGTGTTCACAAGATTTACATTTAACTGTCCAGATGAATAGGTCGACGCATAACACATAATATTCGTTGTGCTTGTTGAAGTAACCATTCTGTCACCAAGCATTTTTTGTAGAAAATACATATAATAAAAGCTTGGTCGTAAAGTCCATTTGGCAACATTTGGCTCATCACCGGCACTGAACATCCCCATATCATCTCCATTGCTCCACCCATTTAACAAATCCCAACGAGCTGCCATACCATATTTGTTAGTTAATGCTTCACCCAAAACCAAAACTGAAAAAAGACCACTTATATTGGATACCATTTGTTTGGAACCGGAGGCAAAAAAGTTCCACTCATCCAACACTATTGGTTTTATAATTGCATTATTTAATGCCAAAGCCTGGGATACAAAGTTAATTACAGTGTTTGGAACTGTTGTTGCACTTGAAAGAATCACAGGAGCTGTAACATTGGTGCTAGCAGTAAAATAATCATGTACGACATAAAAATCAGCTTTATTATTAATACCAGTCATCATGCCCGCGTTCCAAGTTTTTGTACAGATAGTTTGCCACGATTCAGTTGCCGGTGTTTCAACCGTAACGGCTCCAATTTTTATATTATTGCCAACTTCTTTTGCAGCAACCTGCATAGAGTCAACAAAGACAAGAAAGTGTTTAGCATATTCAGCTCCAGTCATGAATTCGGGTTGATTATCCTGATTAGCTGCTGTATTAATACGATAACCCCATTCCCAACTGCCGAAATTTTCATTACCAATTTCCCAAAGTTGAGTACGGCCATTATCGTAGCGTACCCAATCGGCAGCAAGATGAGCAGCTTTAGCAACCGGGTTTGGACCTGTACCATAACGTGAATAACCAAAGTTGACGGTAATAATTCCCTTGTTATTAGTTTTAGCCAACATACTGTAATAATTGTCTAACGAACATTGCCAGTTAGCATTAGTCATCCCATAATTATATCCGGGATCTTGAGCTACAGCATTTAAATCGAATATTTTAGCAGGAGCATCCGGAGGATTAACGCCTTGAGGTTCATTCCAGAAATAAGCATCGCTTGCACTTCCACCTGGAAAGCGAATAATGTGGGGTTGTAAATCGTTTATCGGATTAATGAAACTGGTATTATCAGCAACCGGTCCCATCCACATATTTGCATTTTGTCCAAATACTGACAATGGAATTTTAGTTATTATGGATGTGGCATTTATACTTATTATCGTAGGCTGGGTTGTTGAAACAGTTGTTTGATCATAAGTAGGGACACTAAATGTTTTTGGTTGCCAATTATCTAAAAAGAACCCAATTGTATTAGCTATTGTTGGATCTACTCCGGCAACAATCGTAGTGTCATTGTTAGTTGGAGGTTTTACTGGCTCATTTCCTTTTCCCTGACAAGAATATAAAAGACCTAAAATAAAAAAGATCGAAAATCTTGAAAATTTTTGTGAGTGCTTCAGCATGATGTATTATTTTTAGTTGAACATTAATATTATTTTTCATCTGATTTTGTTTTTCGATGTATTGTGTAACCCTGTAGAGATTATTTCGTGAGATTAACTTCTTTTACTCCAATCTTAGTATCAATTTTTGCCTGCTTCCCATTTTCAAGATATATTGGAAACGCATCCTTGTTTATCGGCGAACCTGTACCAACAAAGTTTGAAATTCGCAAACCACTAAAATCGGAGACTTCAATTCCGTTCGAAAAGTAAGGCATTCGCGTTCCAGTCCATTCCAACTGGAAATCATTAATTGTCAATCCATTTACATGTTGGGCAAATAAACCCGGAATGTCATGTTGAAAAAGTTGGCTTTTAGGGTCAGAGCATCCTCGCAAGTCAATGTTACCACCAGCAACATCATTCAGTTTTGAATCGGTCAATTCGAAAGTTACGTGATTAAATGATACATTTTCAATTACGCTTTCGTCAGAACCATAAACCAAAATACCGTTTTCGCCGCGGCAAGTTATATTATTGAACTTTACATCTTTGATTGTTCCCAATTTCACATCGGCTTTTCCACGAATGGCCGAAATGTGAATAGGCTCTCCATTTCCCCACCAATCGCCGGTGCGAAGTTTAGTTTCAATATTACAATTGGAAACATTTATATTCTCCAACGAACCTTCGTCTCGTAAGAAAATGCCAATTCCACGAGTAGAATTGGTAATGTTACAATTGGAAATGTTGATATTCCGAACTGTATTTTGATCAAGGAAGCCAATGCGGATACCGCTTGAGTATGATTGTAAATTACAACCGGTTATAATAATATTCCCTGATGAATGACGTAATTTTTTGAAGCCCGGAATTTCGAAATGACTATCGTATCCAACAATGGCAATGGCATCATCGCCCGAACGAATATCAGAATTAGAAATAATCACATTATTGCAGCTTGCAACATCGATACCATCGGCATTGGGTGCGAGCATATTGGTCCAAAGCCGGATTCCATCGACAAGAACTCCATCGCAATCGGCAAAAAGCATCGTCCAGAATGGAGGCTTTGTAATCAAAATATTTTTCAATGTTACTCTTTTGCAACTACTAAAAATAAGCATTTGATAGGGACGAATTTTTGGCACAATTGGTCCATCACCTATACCACCATCAAGTACTTTGCGAAAATCTGCTTTTTGGCGGGTGTATTGTGTACCACCCCATTCAATCTTTTTTGCATGCGTAAGGTCAAAGAAACTATCACCATTGCCATCAATATTCCCCGAACCGGAGATAGTGATATTCTCAGCGTTTTCACCGTAAATCATTCCGTAATGTACTCCGTTGTATGGAGCATAATCGTTAATGTTTGCACTTCCACGTAGTATTGATCCTGACTCAAGATGTAAATCTATATTACTTTTCAAATAAATTGTTCCAATAATAAAAACCCCTTTAGGAATAATTACCTGACCACCACCGGTTTGATTGCAAGCGTCAATTGTCTTTTGAACAGCTTGAGTATTGAGCGTTTTTCCATCTCCAACAGCTCCATAATTTGTGATATTAAAAGATTGAGATTGAATTTGAAGAAAGCAGAAAAGAGAAATAGAGAGAAAGATGAATCTTGATTTAACCATGAGAATTGATTAACAGTTGAATTGTTATTAGAATTGATAGATAAAAGCACGAAGATACTTTACAAAAATAACTCATTTAACCGCAACTAAAACATATTATTTTATCACATAATAATACTATTTCACCTAAAAATCACTGTTTTACTTCTAATCAATAAAGATGCAGGTGACAAACCTATGAATTCCTGTCCTATTTCTCAATTCAATAAGTCTATTTGATTTTATTATTTTCTCTCTTATTGAAAGAAAAACAATAGCAAATTTTAGAAAAGTATCATCAACTCTTTTGCAGTAAATTGAATTGATTTATCTGCTAATTCGTTAGAAAAATATGTTCCCTTTGAACTTTGAAAGAGTGTAACCAAAAAAAAACTTTCCAAGTATATCTTTGAGAAATCCTTCTCTGCAATGAAACCAACTCATTCGATTGAGAACAACTGTTTGTAAATTATCGAATGGAACTTGCTCTGTATAAAGACAGAACGAGTTCCATAGTATATTTAGTTTATTCTTTCTATTCTGGCAGCCCAGCCTCCACCCGCTGCAAGATGAATAGACAACTTAGCTCCCGAGGCTATTTTAATAGTTTCTTTTTTATAATCAGTGCCATCGCGATCGGCATTTACACCATCTTTAAATACTACTGCCTGATAATTTCCTTTTGGCAAGAATGAAAAGTCGAGTGTCAGTTCTCGCTCTGTCCAATTGGTCATTGCTCCTATAAACCACACATCACCTTTTCTGTGTGCAATGGCAGTAAACTCGCCAACTTTTCCATCCAAAGCCTCCGTTTCATCAAAAGTTGTAGGAATGCTGGAAATAAAATCAGTGCATTCCTGCTCTTTCATATAAGTAGAAGGATTGTCGGACAACATTTGTAATGGTGCATCAAAAACAACATACATAGCCAGTTGATTGCAACGAGTACCCATACTCATTGGCATTCCTTCGATTGGACGATAATTTGTTTTGTTAGCATTACGCATTGCACCCGGTGTATAATCCATTGGACCAGCCATCATGCGGATATATGGAATGGTAACCGTATAACGAGGCTGATCTTCGGTTGCCCATTTATAATTTTCCAGTCCTTTGACTCCTTCAAAACCAATCACATTCGGATACGTTTTTTGTAAACCCGTTGGTTTGTAGATTCCATGATAATCAACCATTAAATGATATTCGGCTGCCTTTTGGGCAATTGCATAAGTAGAAGCAACTACCAATTGGTCATCCCTGTCGAAGAAATCAATTTTAAATCCTTTAATACCCATTTTTGAATATTTGGGAAATGCCTGATTCATTTCTTGCGAAACTGCGTACCACGATGCCCAAAGAAATATTCCAACTCCTTTTAGCTTTCCATAGTCCACCAATTCCTGCAAATCAACATTGGCAATGACATTCATAATATCGGTGTGGCTAGACCAACCCCAATCCATAACAATGTATTTCAGTTTATTGGCCGCCGCAAAATCAATGTAGTATTTGTAAGTTGCGTTGTTATACCCTGCTTTGAAATCGACATGAGATATATTCCAATCACTCCACCAATCCCACGAAGCTTGTCCGGGTTTAATCCATGAGGCATCAGCAATTCTTGAGGGTGAGGCTAGTTTTTGAACCATATCATTATTCAGCAATTCTCGGTCGCTTTGGCTAATAATTACTGCACGCCAGGGGAAACTACGTGTTCCAGTTGTTTTTGCAATATAATCGGCCCTTTTTGTTGGAATAACATTCATATTCTCATATCCACCCATTTTTGTTTCGAGTGGGTAAGGTGCATAAACTCCCATAAAACCTTTGTGAGTATCATTCATATTCAGATACATGCCTGGGTAATCTTCCAAATCAGCTTCTATAATCACCACTTTATTATTGTCACCTTCGTCAACCAACAAAGGCAAAAATGCCAATGAATCCGGTGCAAATTTTGAAATTGGACTTTCTTTGTAAAGTGCTTCAAATGATGAATTAAATTTTGCCCCATCCCGGTAATCCCACATGTACGGTATGAACGCTTTGTAATCCTCAGTGAAATTGAAATTAGCAATTTCGTTTTTTACAATTATTTCATTTTTTTTTGTTGTAAAAAAACGATATGCCACTCCATCATTGTACACGCGGAATTTCACACCAAAATCGTTCTTACAATTCAATGTAAGTTCGTTGTAAACATCAGTGATTGTTGACTTTTTGTAATTTAATGTGGCAAAAGAACTATTAACTTTTTCTGTCTTTGATGAATTTATTCTCACTCTTTCGCCAAGTACTTCACCATTTTCAAGTTCGAGAGCAATATCCGAAGGAGCAATAATTTGTTTTCCCTTTAGCTGTACCGACCAAAGCAGTTTTTGTCCTGACGCAACTTGTAGTGTCAGATTACCATCGGGTGATTTTAGAACAAAATCCTTTGTTTTTTGTGCACTGACCATTGTTGATATCAACAACACAGCAATTAATCCTGTTAGTTTATTTCTCATTTTCAATTAGATATTGTTTTGGTTATACGACTATTTCTAAAATTTATATTCTAATAAACAAAAAGCACTTTTCGTTGAAATGCGTTTGCCCTTTGTACATGATAGAAAATGGATTATTATGTTTGCACTCCGATGATTATCAGAAATAAGAATAAAAGAATGTTTTCTTTATTTCGATTAAAATTGAATGACTTGTTCATTTCCATCGTATTGAACTGTTTTGTCAGGATTCTTTGTCATTTCAACTCCTGTTCCTTTTGTTGCGTTAACGATGATAATTTTGAAAGTTCTATCATTCAACATCCCGGGAAAACTACCTTGACGCTTGTCAATAATCAACTCATGTTTTGTATCGTTCCATTTAAAAGAAATGGTGGCAAAAACACCTTTTTCGTAATCATAGGTATTGTTCTCATCTTCGTAAAGAGTGAAACTCCCGTTAGCATACGGATATATTCTAAGTTCAAGCGGATTAGCAGGCTTCTCGGTAGCATATTGTAAATATGGTCCCATGGGCACAATTGATCCCGCTTTGATATAAAGTGGAAGTGTTTCAATTGGAGCTGAAGCGTCAATAGTCTGTCCGCCCTCATACTTTTTCCCTGTCCAGAAATCGAGCCACAGTGTTGATTTCGGAAGGTAAACTTTTCTTGTTTTTTTAATATTTTTACTGTTTGGAAGACTGTACATACGCTCAGTTACAGGGCTTACAAGAAATGCTGTACCAAACATATATTCATCTGGAATTGATTTAATAGCAGGATCATTCCTGAAATCAAATGCTAATGATCGCATGATGGTGTAACCTTCATTGGTTATTTTCCATGAAAGTGAATAAATATAAGGCATTAAACGGTAACGCAGGTTGTCGTAATTCAATAAAATAGCTTTTGTTTTCACATCCCAATTGTCAGAGAATAAGGCTCTTTCACCTTTTCCATGAATTCTAAAAATTGGACTAAATGCTCCAAACTGAAACCAACGTGTAAATAATTCTCGGTTTGTAGGTGTCGTCCAATCGGGTGATAGCCAGTTCAAATGATAGCCACCTATGTCTGAAGTCCAGTAAGGCATGCCAGATGTACAGGCATTTATTCCTTGTGGAATCTGAGCTTTATAGGCTTTCCATGTACAACTGATGTCTGATGACCATAAAGTTGTTGCGTTACGCTGTTGACCGGCAAAAGCCTGACGAATCAGGAAAAAAGCCCGTTTATTTGGAAAGTCTTTTCTCCAATTATCATACAAACCGGTTGAATGCATCAAAGAATAGGTATTCATATAGTCAATACCACGTCCAATAGCAAAATGGCTTTGCCTTCTCAAATCAAGATTATTACCATTATCAGGTTCACATTGGTCTACCCACCATGCATCCCAATCATACCGTCCAACCAGGCTGTCATAAGCTTGTTTCCAATACAACTGTCGAGCCTGAGCACTGTGAGCATCATAATAACTATCAAGCATATGTGTCATTGCATTATCCCATAAAATGTCCGTCATACCTCCTGAATGAGACATTTGGTTGTAAGGTATTGTACCTTTTGAGAATACTGGCCAAATAGAAATCATACCATGTATATGTGACTTGTGCAATTCATCCACCATCGCTTTTGGATCAGGATATCTTTCAGGATACATTACGTGAGATCCAATAACATTCGGTTCCCAGTAAAACCAGTCCTGAACAATACAATCTACAGGGATTTTATTGTTACGGTATTTATCTTTCACTGATAAAATTTCAGCCTGACTTTTATATCTGTCTTGCGATTGAAAAAGACCAAATGACCATTTTGGGAACATTGGTGCATTGCCGGTAGCATTACGGTAAGAAGCAATAATATTATCAAAACTTGGACCATAGATAAAATAATAATCTACCATATTACCACTTTCTGAGACATATTTGAATTTAGTATTTCCATCTTCTGCACCATAGAAATCGGAAGCCGAGTAATTATCCCAAAGAAGTCCGTACCCTTTTGTAGATAAAAGTACTGGAATTGCTCCAGTCATGTACTTGATGGCCATATCCTGATTGCGTCCTTTGTAATTAATGGAAAGAGAATCTTCCGGATGACATCCCAGTCCATAAAGAGATTCATCGAGAGGCGACTTAAACTCTGATGTGCAGTTATAAACATCAATACCAGCAATTGTGGCTGAAGTCATTGATTTGCTTTGAGAATCATCTTCACTTAGAATAACTTTGTCATTTAAATCGGTATATTTTACTGAGTTCGTTTTCTTGCTTACGATTACATGTAACTTTGCAGTTGTAATTATAATTTCATTGTCATTTTCAGCTACAGTAAAAGTTGGAATCGTTTTCCATTCATTCGTTACCACCAACGATGGTTTGTTCATAAAAACAGGTAGTTCGGTGTATTTCACTTCAACCACATTGTCTGTACAAACTTTCACTTTTAATAGTCCATTGTCCAACGTAAAAAGCACACCATCGTGTTCTTTAGTGAAAGAAGTCACGGATGCTTTGGCAAGGTTTGGTAGGGCAATCAAAAAAGCGATTGACAGCACTGAGAAGAATAATTTATTTCTCATATTTTTATTATATCTTTTTAAGCTAAAGGCGAAATTAAAGATTATGATATCATAAGTAATGGCTTCAATCCTGCATTCTTTTCAGAAAGAAGCCTCGTCAAGAGGGAATAGAAATATTAATAGGTCGCTGTTCTTAAATTTATCTCGTTCAAATTCTTCGGCTAAAATTTCTACGAAATCTTTTAAAATATCTTTGTATTTTACTTTGTAAGATGTAAGACACCATTATTAATTATATTCGTACATTCTTTCAATGAAATAGCCTGCAATGTTGGATTTGAGGGTGATGAAACTGCTGTCAAATTATTTAGTTTCAGGTTGTTGACCTTAACAGCCTCGATAGCATTTGTATAATAAGGCTTATCAACTCTTTTCCAAGTTATACTACCCTCGTTAAAACACACATTATCTGCGTTTTCAATGTAAACTACAGGAACATCCGATTTATAAATTTCCATTCCTTTTACAATGTTGGGTCTTAAATCAAAGTTTCCACCACTGACATCCTCCAATGGTCCTTTTTTTAATTCAAAATCAAAGTTTGTAAAATATATATTCTGCAGTTTAGTTTCAGGTGATGCGTACAAAAGAATAGAATTTTCACCACTACAAGTAACATTCGTGAAATTTATATTTTTAATAATCCCGATTTTATCGTTGGGAACACCACGCATTGCAGATATTTTAATCGGTTCACCATTACCCCACCAATCGCCGGTATGCATTCTGGTTTCAATTCTTATGTTACTAAAATTCACATTTTGTATTGAACCTGAGTCGCGAACGGTTAGGTTAATTCCGCAGTTTGAATCCACGATGGTAATATTGTTGAAATTGTAGTTTGACATATGGTTTTGATCCCAACCGCCGATTCGGATGGCACTTGAACGGGAGTGCAAAATACAATTCGACACGTTAATGTTTTTCGATGGTTTCAATATGCCTTTAAATCCAGGATCGCCAAAATGTGTAGCGTAACCTCCCAACACAATGGCATCATCTCCGCAGGAAAACATACAATCGGAAACGTTGACATCACTGCTGGAAAGTATATCAAGTCCATCGCTATTTGGGATTAACAAGTTGTTACTGATTGATAGTTTATTCACTTTCACCATATCGCAATGAACGATCAGAAAAGTCCAATAAGGTGCATCCACACATTTAAAATCCGACAAAACAACATTGGTACAGTTACTAAAAATAATCATTTGGTGAAATCTGTCTTTTGGATAAAGTGGCCCATCTCCCACACCAGATGTTACTTTTCGGAAATCTGATTTCTGACGAATATAATTAGTTACTTCACCACGAATAACTTTGGCACTATCTACAAACATAAAATTCATACCCTGACCGAAAATTGTGCCATCTCCGGTTATTGATATATTGTTAGCATCTTCAGTATAAAAAACTCCTGCCAGATTTTCATTATGTTTCTGATAATGTGATAGGTCGGTTGAAGCTTTTAGAATTGCTCCCTTTTCAAAATGAAATTCAACGTTTGATTTTAGATTCAACGTTCCAACCAGATACTCTCCACGGGGAACAGTAACAAGCCCTCCTCCATCTCTATTACATTGATCGATGGCGTTCTGAATTTCAATTGTGGTTATTTCTTTGCCATTATTTTTAGCCCCGAAGTCTATTACATTGTAACTGGTTGCTTTTGCAACTCCTAAAATATTGACAAACAATATAATCAATAAAACGTTTTTTTTCATGATTTTGATTTTTTGGTTACCTTTTACTTATTTTTATATGTTACATAATCAATAATATTCAAGTTTACGGGTCATAATCGTTTCTAATTTATTGTTTACATAACCAAAAAAAGATGTCCAATTTCCTTGATTATCATATTGATATTTATAGGTACTCTTATTCCTAATTTTATTATCAGGTGTAAGTTCTACAATTTCAGTTTGATTGCCTTCTTTATCATACTTGTAATTCATCGTAGAAACAAGCTTATTTGTAGAATTATAAGTATACATTTTTTTTATATTATTATCTTCGAAATAAGCATATCGTATCCGGCTAACAAGACTATCTTTATTAGACCAACTATAAACATCTTCTTGCAAATGTTTATTATTATATTTATAGGTAAATCTCCCTTGAGTATGGATAAGATATTCGATATATGATTCTTCAATCACTTCATTCCTGGCATTAAACTTTTTTAAGATTGAATTCCCCAATAAATTATTTTCTCCAAAATTTCTTTCAAATAAGGTGTTCAATTTTGTGTCATATTGAATTGAATCCAACGTTCCTAAAACCCCATTCGACTTAATTAATCTTGTAGATGTTAGCTTCTTGTTTGCATTATAATAATAGTACATCGTATAACTTAAACTGTCATTTTGCACCCAACACTTTCTGGTTAATGGATGATTTTCCTCATCGTATGTGTAAACCCATCTCCTAATTAACGAACCATCGGGATTAAAAGATTCTTGTTTAGTAATATAACCAACTTTATTAAAGAGAATATTCGTCAAACACTTACCGGCACCAGAATAATTTATTTCAGAAAGAAGTTTTACATTTCCTTTTAATTTGGATAGCTCACGATCATTTTTTGAAGAATTTGATGATTGCTTCAAGCAGCAGCTAAACGTAAACAATATTATTATAGATAAGCAAAGAGTTAGACGAATAGTTTTCATAAAATGATTCTTTTAAATAAAACCTATTCTAATTGCAAAAAGCAACTGGAATAGGTTTTATGCATTTAATTTTGGATTTTATTGTTATTAGCTATCACCTCATTAAATGGTGATTGCTAATTTTAAATTACCAAGTTGTTCCCATTTGTTTATACAATGCGCAATTATATCCATTATAATCATGAACACACAAATGTTTCGCAGTCAATACTGTAAAATGATACTGGCCTATTCCATTGCCTGATGGCCAAGGAAAATGAGCACCATTAGACACTGTAATAGCATGATAAGGAGTTGGATCACCATCTCCCGAGTCAATAACAGGAGTAGCAACATTAAAGAATCCTTTTGTTACACTTCCATCTGAATGTTTAACACTGAAGTTAGCCGCACCAATAAGATTACAAGTAATCTGATCTTGTACAGACCATGGGGAACTTAACTGGCTGCCAATGCCACTTGAACTAGCATTCAAAGTCCACCAAGCTGGAGCTGGACTATTAATTGGTCCATTACCGCCTACAATACCACCAGGAACATCAGTCCCAAAAACCCAAGTTTCACCAGAGCCACCACCTGTCAAAGTTTTCCAAACTGGATCACGATCAAAATAAGCCTCATCATTTGCCGCAATAGTGAAAGTAGTAGAGTCTGTTACAGTTCCACCAGCACAGAATGCAGTATATTTCAATTTAAATGTTCCTGCAAAAGGCACATAAAAATTTACTGAATCATCGGCAGCAGCACTTTTGCCTGTACCTGTTCCCCAATCAAAGTAAATAATTGCTCCAGGCGTTGCGTCTAATACTGTAACAGCGTTAGCACCAGTTGTTTTTTGAACAATTTGAATTTTTACTTGTGAAGCCGCTAAAACAGGACCCATGGCTGCTCTGTCTTCAATGGCTGTACAAGAAGCAAATAGCAACACTAATGTAGCTAAGCTATACCATATTTTATATTTCATAATTGTATAATTAATTAAGTTTTTAATCTATTAGAGAAAAGAATTCTTTTTCTTTGAAAAAAATCCTGATCTCTTTTTTGTTTTGATTATTGTTGGTACTGACTTGTATTATCTCCTGTCGTCCATCCGTCGTTTTGAACAAGTTGCCCGTTGGACAGTCCAATTTCATCATTAGGTATTTGTAAAAAACCTTTAGTTAAATTAAATCGGCTGATTGCAGTGCTTGGATCATAGGTTGCAGCCACGCCGGCGTTTAATTCAGGGGCTCCGGCTTCGGCGGTAAGATCAGCTACAAAAGTACCCCAACGAAGTTCATCCCAGTAACGTATACCTTCAAAAGCAAGTTCATGACGGCGTTCAACTTGTATATTGGCCAAAGTTGCAGGCAATGTTCCGGCGACATAAGTTGGGTATCCCCTTTTATGAACCTGATCAAAATATGCCTGAGCTTTAGGACAACCCAATTCAGCAGCCATCAATAATACATCAGCAAAACGAATATAAATTATATTTTGTGTATTATCCGTTTGATAATTTATAGAAGTTCCATAAAGTTTACAACTATAATTATATAAAGTACCATCAGGTGCTTTAATATTAACAGCAATATATTTCTTTTGCCAATAGCCTGTTTCGTTCCATTGCTTGTCCGAACCCGATACAAAACCTGTGATGCCTTCTGTAGCATCGTTTACATTACAAATTGATCCTTGTTTCCGTAAGTCGTTACTATCCCAACTGCTATAAACCGTGGGAACTACTGTGGCATCTCCCCAACCATCACCAAAAGGTAATTGAGTTTGATTACGCCAGCTACAATACAAGTTTATCTGATTACTATAGGTTGTACTAAGCCCACCATTCCAGCCTCCAAAATTAGAATAGTGCACTGAGAATACATCTTCAGTATTATTCGCTTCAGTTCCTGTTGTTCCATTACCTTCAACCCATAAAAGATTATTTGCTTTGGCATAACCATAATCCGAACCTCCTTTTACACCAGTAGTTGAATAGGAATATGGCCATAAGTTACGGAAATCAGGAATCAAAGCATGCCCACTATTGTCAGCACAATCAGCTATCCAAGTTTGTACATCAGCTTTAGCTATTGTTCCACCACCTGGTAAAGGTAAAGTTGTATGCGTTCCATAAACAGCACCTGTATAGAACAAATATACACGTGCCATTAAAGCTTCAGCAGCCCATTTTGTGGCATGTCCTAATGTAGTCTTATCGATATTTGGATAAGTCACACCAGGCATTAAAGTAATGGCTGATTTTAAATCGGAGGCAATACGTGCATATACTGTATCAACCGGAGCACGCAGTGAAGTTGTTGCATTTGGATCTGTGAAACAGGGAACCCCGGTCATTACTCCCTTTATAGGGCCTCCAAACATGCGCATAAGGTTAAAATAACAGTTCGCTCTCAAAAAATAAGCTTCTCCCAATGCTTGATTTTTTGCATTATCGCTGGTCCAGCCAGTAACCTGACTAAATTTGGCAATCAACGTATTTGTACGATTAATACCTTGATAATATGCTACCCACGGACTCTCATACCCATTGGTACTTGTTGTTTGAAATTGATCATATTGACCTGAATGGTCATTCTGTCCACCTCCGCCTAAACAATCGTCAGACATCTGATTGGCAAGCAAAAAGATGCTTTGGTATGGCAATACAGATGGTTCGACAGCATAACATGCAGCTAACGCTTGAGCTATATCGGTAGGCGTATGATAAAAGGACGCACTGGTTTTTTGGGTAAGATCGGTCGAATTCAAAAAGCTTTCAGAGCATCCAAAAAGACCAATAACCAAACCTGTAAGTAAAAATATTTTTAATTTTCTCATAACTGTAATTTTTTAAAATTTAACATTGACGCCTACCAATACTGTTCTGGCGCTTGGATATTGACCTATATCAATTCCACTTGCCCAACTGCTTGGAGCATAAGACACTTCAGGATCCATACCTGAATATTTAGTAAAGGTGTAAAGGTTTTGAACCTGTACGTATAAACGAGCTTGATTTACAGGAATTGAATTGCGGAACAATTTTACAAAATCATATCCCAACGTTACATTGGCAATTTTGAAATAGTCTCCATTACGCATATAAATATCTGAGAAATATTGGGTATTAATCGTTGGAGATGCAGTTACGCGAGGTAAGAAATTAGAAGTTCCTTCACCATGCCAGCGAGCAAAAATATCTGTCGTATTATTTGACAAAATAGGATCTTCAAAGTCAGTACATTGTGCAATCTGGTTTCCACCTACACCTGTACCCACTATACTCAAATCAAATCCTTTGTACTCAAATTTAGCTGTAACTCCATAATTAAAAGCAGGGTTAGGATCACCAATCTTTGTTCGATCAGCAGCATCAATGGTTCCATTTCCATTTAAATCCACAAACTTAACATCACCTGGAACTGCATTTGGTTGAATTTCCTGACCTGCTTTGTTTACATAAGCTTTAATTTGTGCAACGCTTTGGAAAATTCCATCAGTTTTGTACCCATAGAAATAACCAATTGGATACCCTACCTGAGCTCTGTACCAAAAATCAGAGTTTCCAAAAACATTAGTAGGTCCATTTATAAATCCTGTACCATTATTGATTTTTGTTACTTCGTTGTGATTGAAAGAAATGTTTCCAGTGATATTATATTTCAGATCTCCAATATGATCTCTCCAACCCAAACTAAATTCATACCCTTTATTTTCAATATTACCTCCGTTGATTGCTGGAGCTGATGTTCCAACTACAGCTGGTATCGGAGCTGTTACTAACCAGTCTTTTGTTACTTTATCGTAGTAATCAAAAGTAAGTGATAAACGGTTATTAAGCAAAGTTGCATCCAACCCTAAGTCAGTTTGTTCTGAAGTTTCCCACTTAATATCTAAATTTGGCGAAATAGCTGGATAAGAACCTACAGTTGGTGCAGTTTTGTTATCAGCCCCAAAGTAGTAGTTTGGATAAATATTTGTTGTTGAATTATAATTTGTGCCAATTTGTGCCAGATACTGGAATGGTGAAATTGCATTATTTCCGTTTTGACCCCAACTAGCACGTAACTTCAAAAAGTCAATGGTTGTAACCTCTTTCATAAAAGATTCGTTGCTCACAACCCAACCTCCTGAGAATGATGGGAAAGTTCCCCAACGATGACCTGTGTTAAAGTTTGAAGAACCATCAGAACGTACAATGGCTGACAACATATAAGTTCCTTTGTAGTCATAATTAACCCTTCCGAAATAGGAATTAAGTGAACTGACACCCCAAGGAGAACCAGTAACAGAAGTTAATACAGTAGATACATTTGGATAGTTTACCAAATATGCATGTGCAAAATCCTGATAAAGACCTATTGCATTTTGACCGCTAACTGACTCACCTAAACCATCACGTTCAGCAGATGTACCTGCTAAAAATGAAAAGTTGTGTTGGTCTGTTGAGAATTTATACGATACTGTATTTTCCCATATCCAACCCAATCCGGCTGACATGCTTTGAGATGCATTATCGTTTGCATTTATCGCTGTGGAGCTTAAGTTATACTGAGGCGTAAACGCACGATAGCTGCTTGCAGATCCATTCACACTAAAACGAGTTAAAAATATTAAATTTCTAATTGGTTGTAATTCTGCATAAATATTACCCACAAGGTTATAGTTTTTCGAGATATTATTAGCTCTCGATGAACTCATCAACGCACCAATAGGATTTGATTGTAAGTTAGCAAATGGAATTGAATAACTGTATTTACCTGGAGTTGAAGGGTCATAAAGTGGTTGTAGAGGTATTGAAACTATCATATTGTTCACGTCATTCCAATATACGCTACCTGAGCCAGACACACCTTGTTTTTGATTGTAAGATATATCCATATTTTCACCTACTCTAAGAACTGTAAAATCTTTGTTAGAAATTACTTTGTGGTCTGAATTCAAACGAATATTATAACGCTCGTAATTTGAAGGTGCAGGACCACCCATTATACCATCTTGATTGATATATGAAACGCCTAGAGTATATGTTCCATTAGAATTTCCACCGGCAATATTTAAAGCATGGCTTTGTATTGGCGCGTTTTTATTTGTGAAAGCATCAAACCAGTTCGTGCCGTGATATGTTCCAGCTAAAATCTGCGCTCCATAAGGTACATTAGGAACAGTTTGGTTAAGTGCATTTAACGATGATCCAAGTATATATGCATTTGAAAATGGAGATTTACCCGAATTAACTTCAGCCTCATTGGCTATCATTAAATATTGTTGAGCATTTAATAAGGGCAACTTTTTATATACATTTTGGACGCCATAAGTACCATCATAAGAAACTACTGTTTTACCCGTGCTTGAGCCTTGTCGGGTTGTCACCAATACTACACCATTAGCAGCACGCGATCCATAAATTGCTGCTGTAGCATCTTTCAAAACATCAATTGATTCAATATCTGAAGGAGATAAATAATCAATATTATTGCCAACAGGGACGCCATCAACAACATAAAGTGGTTGGGTTTGACCAATGGTTCCAATACCACGTACAATTACGTTTAATCCATCACCAGGTTGACCGTCAGATTTAGTAATTTGAACTCCTGATGTAGTTCCTTGTAGGGCCGCCATACTTGAAGTGGTATTCAGCTTTTGTAAGTCATCACCTTTTACCTGAACTGTGGCACCGGTCATGATTTTCTTTTTCATGGTACCATAGCCAACAGCTACAACTTCATCTAACAACCTGGAATCGGATTGAAGTTTTACATTAATTACATTGTTTCTGGCAGGAATTTCTTGCTTTTCCATCCCAATGTAGGAGAAAATAATTGTTGAACCTTGGGGAGCATTCAGGTTATACTTCCCGTTCACGTCAGTAATTGTCCCATTCGTTGTTCCCTTTAACATGACAGAAACGCCAACCATTGGGCTTCCATCACTTGCATCGGTCACAACTCCAGAAACAGAAAGATTCTGCTGAGCAGAAACTAAACATACTCCAAACAGGAGCAATGCCATTAGAAAATTGATTTTTCTTTTCATGGAATTAAATTTAATATTAGAAGGTTGATTTATTTTTGCGAAATAATACATTTCGACATTGCAAAAATAGAGTATTGAAAATTAGAAAATACATATTTTTTTATCCTTATATAATACTATTTCTACCAAAAACAGTCTCTAAAAAGCTATAAAAAGTAAATAATAGACCATTTACTCATGTTTTTCTATCGCCAAGGCAATATTAACCGCTTACTTTATGGCAGTTAAAAAGTATTACATTAATGTAAAATATGGAATTATAGTCGAACTGTAAAAATGATGCCGAATACCCTTTAGTTTGGGGGAAAATGGAAAATTATCAATCAAATGTTGAATTGAGCAAACTAAATCGGACACAACAAAATAAAAATTCTCATTATGTTGTGCCCGAAGGAAAGTAGATATTTAGAAGATTTCAGAAGCGATGCAGCAATTTAAGTCACATTAAAAAAGATACAATCATCAAATTGGAAATATTGTTGGGTTTAATTTCCGTGTTGAGCTCTGTATTCAGAAGGAGTCGTTCCGAATTTTTGTTTAAAACAACGGCTAAAATAACGCGGATCTTCGATTCCAACTTTGTAAGAAATTTCAGAAACGGTTAATTGAGTATCGCGGATATATTCAGCTGCCCGTTCAAAGCGAATTTCGCGAACGAATTCCACCGGCGAGAACCCTGTCAGAGATTTTAACTTGTTGAAAAAAACCGTGCGGCTCATTCCTAATTCAGAAGCAAGTAAATCAATATTTAAATCGAAATTTTCCAAATTCTCATTCATGAGCTGAATCAGATTCTGCATAAATTTTTCTTCCTGCGATTTTATTTCAAGCGGAGGCAAACTAAATTCCGGCTTAGCAACGCTAATTTTGGATCGATAATACTGTTGCAGTTTACTGCGCTGAATCATCAAATTTTCGATTCGGGCGTGAAGAAATTCTGAACTGAAAGGTTTAGTGATGTAATCATCGGCACCGGCATTCATCCCTGCTACTTTGCTTTCAATGTCGGTAACAGCGGTAAGCAAGATAACCGGAATATGCGATGTGCGGCTGTCATTTTTAATTTTCTTTGTCAGCTCCAATCCATCCAATTCCGGCATTATTAAATCCGCAATTATAATATCGGGCATTAGATGTTCTATTTTTTCCCAACCGATTTTTCCATTTTCAGCATCGCTTACCCTGTAATTTTTTTTCAAACTTTTCTTTAAAAAATGACGCAGTTCGTCATTATCTTCTACAATCATAATTAATGGAGTAATGTGTTCATGATCTTCAGCATCAACATCCTGGTCGGAAATTTCTGAAAGTTCCACCGGCTTAATTTCCAGATCGGTAAGAATAATATCCACATCATCGTCGAAATGTGCCGAGCCAAGTTTGAATTCAATTTCAAACGTTGTACCTTTTCCTAACTGACTTTCAACATGAATAATAGCATGATGCAAATCAACAAGTTTTTTTACCAAATCGAGTCCAATACCTGTGCTTTTTTGAG
The DNA here is from genome assembly GCA_031292575.1 of Paludibacter sp. GTDB lineage: Bacteria > Bacteroidota > Bacteroidia > Bacteroidales > Paludibacteraceae > Paludibacter. Next base: position 87,448 of record JARLGX010000031.1, on the reverse strand, counting down.
CGATATTCCGCAACGTAGAAATACTGAAAAAACGGTCGAAAATGAAATTAATTTTTTCTTGTGCAATACCAATTCCTTCGTCAACTACAGACAAAACAGCTACATTTTGTTTGATTGAAGCTTTCACTGTTATGCTTTTCCCAGATTGAGTAAATTTAAATGCATTTGAAAGTAAATTAGAAATTATAGAATCAAAACGTTCAGGGTCAACCCAAACTTTTACATTGTTAGACTCATCAATAAAGTTGAAAGCAATATTTTTATTATGTGCAATTTCAAGGAAATTACTGCAACAAACTTTGATGAATTCGCCAAAGGCTATCTCTTCAACTGTTAATCGCATTTTGTTATTTTGTATTTTTCTAAAATCCAGAATTTGATTTATTAAAACCATAACCCGATCCAGGTTCCTTCTGATTAATAATAGTTGGTCTTTTATGGCCGGCTCCAGATTTTCTTGCAGAATATTATCCACAGGAAGTGAAATAAGAGTAAGCGGAGTTCGTAATTCGTGCGAAATATCGGTAAAGAAACGCAGCTTCATATCTGTCATTTGTTTCTCAAGATGAACATTGTTTTTCAACTTGAAAATAGTAACAAAAATATACAATGTTGTCAAAAACAGTAAAATAACAAGCAACGCGTACAAGAACTTTGCAAATCCGGATTGCCAAAACGAAGGAAGAATTTTAATTTCAACCTGACGTTCATTTTGTAACCAGATACCTTCACTATCGGTGGATTTTACATGAAAAGTATATGTTCCCGGCGGTAAAGACGTGTAGGTGGCAAAATGTTTGGACTGGACTCTATTCCACTCCGAATCAAATCCATCAAGTTTATACGCGTATTGAATTCTCTCGGGAGCTCGCATATCTAAAGTTGCAAACTCGATGGTGAACACATTTTGCTTGCTACTGAACACAATTTGAGAAGTTTTATCAATGGATGTTTGCAGCAACGATCCTTCTTCTCCAACCTCCACTTCTTTATTGAATAGTTGTAATCCCGTAAAAACAAGAGGCGCATTAATTATCCGGCGTTTTACTGCATCGGGCATGAACGAATAAAAACCCGACTTGGAACCGACACATATTTCGCCCGAATGAAGCAAACAGGCAGATGCCTCTGAAAACTCAACATTTTCAAGCTCATTGCCTTTACCGAATGATTCAAACTTAGCTGTTTTTTTATTGAACTTGACAATTGAATTTTCAGTGGTCAGCCATAAATTCCCGTTATTGTCGTCGATTATTGTGTAAACCACATTGTTGGGCATTCCTTTGGAGCGATCGTAAACTTTAAATTCAAGTTGTTTGGGGTCATCAATCTTTGTTTTAAGTTCACTTAAACCGCCACCAAAAGTACCAAACCACATATTAGCTTCGGCATCTTCCGAAATACAATAAACATCATTGGCACCCAGACTTTTAGCATCATTGTCTTTTTTATGATAGTATTTGTATTTTATGTTTTTCAGGGCGTTGAAATTGGCATTGAAAACCACGAAGCCCTCGGTTGTTGCTACCCAAATATGATGCCTGGAATCAGCAAAAACCTGTCGTACTTTTGAACAATTGGCAATTGGATAATTGGCGAGTAGATTACCTGAATGAAAAAAACGGATTTTCCCGTTTTGCTCATCAATGAGGTGTAACCCGCCACCATAACTTCCAGCCCATATATGACCGTAACTATCCTGTATGATAGAGTAAAAGTCATTGTTTGCCGGGGAATAAATATCATTCGGATTATGGAGGAAATTCTCAATTTGAAATGAATTCCCCGACCCGCGCGGTTTCAGCCGGAACAAACCTTGTTTCTTGGTGGCAAACCAAATGTTCCCGGCTTTATCCTGACAAAAATTGTAAACCAAAGCTTCAAGATTTCCACCCGGGATAATTCGCCCATCTTTATTCATCTTCCCTATTTCTCTCTTGTTCTGGTCAAAAACGTGCACCGAACCATCTTTACATGCAACCCACATTCTGTTTTTATTGTCTTCGAAAATGGATCTTATTTCATTGGAAATACTATAAACCGAATGGCTTTGAAACAAGTAATGATTGAAATAGTCGGGCAGGAAAGTACATTTAAAAAAACCATTTCCGCGGTTTGTACTTATCCACATTACACCTTGCGAATCGGACAAAACATGATTTACTCCATAAGAAAACAGCGTATTAATATCCTCATTGTAAGCGCTGTAAAATGGCACCAACCGGTTATTTGCACGGTCGAACCAGGAAAAGAACCCAAAATAAGGTTGAATCCATAAAATATCCTTTTCATCTTCAAATATCACAAAATTAGGATTTGTAATCTGTCCTTCGTTTTTATTTGAAGCAATATATGTTATTTTATTTGTAGGTGGATTGTAATGCAATACTCCCGGCTGTCTTATTGCCATCCATGCATCACCGGCTCTGTCAACATATATTCTTTGAATATCGTTGGTTTTCATTTCGGGATATTTTTCTTTTGTAAACTGCTGAAGTTTTTCGCCTAAAATGCTATATGTATAAAAACCGTTTCCTTGTGTGGCAAACAAGTAATTGTTTGATGATACGCTTGCAATACTCGAAACCAACGTTCTATTCGACAGTTCAATTGTTTTAAATGTTTTAGTTCTTTTCTCGTATTGAAAAACCTTGCCCTCACCTCCAAACATGATTCTTTTGTCATTTTCCGAAATGCAATTAAAAGGTTCGGTTTTGAAATAGATAAGGTTTTTCCCTGTTTTTTCCAAATAGCATAGTCCGCTCTGAGTTAGTATCCAGGTGTTTCCGTCTCTATCTTCAGAAATATGTTTAATAATATTGTTAGGGAGAGCTCGTGTTTTTTGATTAAAATAAGCTACTGAAAGGTCGTGGGTACTTTCGCTGGTAGTAATTCTATAACATCCTTTATCAAAAGTACTAAGCCAGATTACTCCTGAGTGGAGGACATACATTTCGTTAATTTTGTCGGTGATAAAACCACCCTCGCTGTTTTGAATTTGCGTTAACTCTTCTGTGTTTGGGTCTAAACGATAAATCATTTCATCGTAGGTTTTTACCCAAATATATCCCCAGCGGTCTTCTTTAATTTGCAAAATACGATTACTTGCCACGGGATATTTCTGACCGGGCTTTGAATTATAATTAGTAAAATTATATCCGTCAAATTTATTCAACCCATCGCGCGTGCCAAACCAAAGATAACCTTTGCTATCTTTCATCAAGGCTGTGATGCTGTTTTGCGATAAGCCATTATCGGAAGTAAAGTGCGAAAAAGAAAAGTGATATTGAGCGTTAGCCAACAAGGCAAATATTAAGATGCTGATTAGCAAAAACAACTTTCTCATAAACTATGTTACATTAAATAATAAGGTACAATCCTATGCAAAAATAGGAATTAGATTATGCAAAACTACATTATTTATTCTGTTTTAAGAATATCGGTCAAATTTTGCACAGAATCAATTTATTTTTCCACATAAGTTGATTTTTATAACTCTACATTTGTACAGTTAATTCAAAACAAATCTACTAACAATTAAAACAAAAAATTATCATGAAAAAAACTTTACTTCTTATTGCAATAGTTTTAATAGCGTTTGCAAATATTAATGCACAAGACGTGTTCAATTTAGGTGTAAATGATAGTATTATAACTAATTTAAGAGGGTACAATGGAACAAATATTGTTTTAGTAATTCCTCAAGGGTATACAAATCCATTAGGTGCAACTGCCGGAGTACCCAATTCTATTGATTTAAGCAAGTTAACTACTTTATCATCTAATGCTAAAATAACAATTAAAGGTGATGGATCAAATCCAACTGTTTTATTTGCTAAAATTACATTACCAGCAACTCTTTCTAAGCTTTCGTTTAGTGGCTTAACTATTACTGGCGCTGTACAAACTAACGGCACGGTTGATCCAACTTTAAATTATATAATTAATTCAGCTTCTACAGCTGCATCAGTAGTTGACTCAGTTGTATTTGATAACTGTAATGTTTCAGGATTTCGTTCATTAGTTCGTTTTCAAAGTACTACTGCAGTTACAGCTCCAACCCAGAAAGCCAATAACGTAATAATAAACAACTGTATTATGCACAATTTTGCAGATTATGGGGTTGTTTATAACAGTTCTACAGGAGGTTTCTTTGGACCTGTTAAGGTTACTAAATCCACCTTCTATGGTTTTGGTGCTACTGTATTTATGTTACAAAAAAATGCAACAAGCATAGATATCTCCGATTGTACTTTTGATAATGTAATGAATGTAACTACAGCAAAAGCCATTGTAGATTTTGCTTCAGTACCTCACCCAACCACCCTTACTAATTGCATTTTTGGGAAAGCAATATCAGGTGCTAACAGTATAATAACTGGAGGAGTAGTTACAGGTGGAGTCTTAACATCTGCAGGAACACTTGCTATTGCAAATTGTTATACGGCTTCAGATTGGTTAGCTGCTGCTCCAATTGCCACTTCACCATTTGCACTGCCAAGCGCTGATCTAACTGGTGCATTTACGGCTTATACAGGAGCTTCAACAGACTTATTTACAAGTGTATCTGTATCCACTGTTGCTGCTGGCTCTGGCTCTTCAGCAACACCATATACAACGACTGTAGGTAATTACAAAATTAAAGATGCAAGCTTTGCAGGTGCAAACAGTGCCGGTGATCCACGATGGTACTTAAACGCTACAACCGCAGTTAAACAAACTCTTTCCGACAAAGGCGTTTCATTTAACGGAACCGAAATTGTAAACACCAAGGGTTTGCCAATTGAAGTATATAGCGTGTTGGGCAAAAAAGTTGCCAGCTCAATGACTTCCATCCCCACTACTAATTTCCAAAAAGGAGTTTATATTGTTCGGGTGTCAGGATTGAATGATTCATTGAAGATTTGTATTTGATTTTTCAATACCCCTGTTTTTTTAAAAGAGGAATAATTCTACGGAATTGTTCCTCTTTTTTTTGAAACTTAAAAATAGGTGTCGAAGATTTTCATTTTTTTCGAGAGGATATATTTCGAGACAAAAAAAATCAAACAAAAAACAGTTATTTCAACCGCTTCGATAAACAATCCTGTCCTAAACTGTGTTTTAAGCCATACTTCTGTTATCAAATCAAGCTAATAAAGATTTTAATCTTTATTTATGTTGTTGTTATACAGCATAATATATAATATTTAATCAGTCTTATTTTCTGATTAACCAGTTTCACAAATTCAATTACGGAAATTTTTCCTTAATTTTGCAACCAAATTAGTAACGATGAATAGAGTTTATATAGCTTCCGATTACGAGCCAGTGTTGATACAATTTTTTGTAGCACTGTCATTCGTAGTGATTGTGATGGTGGTTACACACCTAATAATCAGCACCCGAAAAAGAGTTCGCACACTAAAAAAGGAGGAAAACTTTGAATGTGGAATCGATATTCAGGGGAATGCCCGTTTTCCTTTTTCCATCAAATATTTCCTTATCGCTATACTTTTCGTACTTTTCGATGTAGAAGTAATCTTCTTTTATCCGTGGGCTGTAAATTTCAGGGATACCGACTGGAGTGGATTTTTAGATATGATGCTTTTTGTGCTGATTTTTGTTTTCGGGTTCTTTTATATTTACAAAAAAGGAGCTTTGGATTGGAATAAGGAACAGGAATAAATCAGAGGCAAGTAGTAAGAGGTAAGCAGTAAAAAAAATAGATTATTATGAGTGAAAAAGATAAATATACAGTAGTTGAAGCACCCGATGGATACAGTGCTCCGGGATTCTTTGCTACTACCTTGGATAAAGCTGTAGGGTTGGCCCGTAAAAATTCAATTTGGCCGCTTCCGTTTGCCACTTCGTGTTGTGGAATTGAGTTTATGGCAACCATGGGTGCACATTACGATTTAGGTCGGTTTGGTGCCGAGCGATTGAGTTTTTCGCCTCGCCAGGCCGATTTATTGATGGTGATGGGAACAATTGCAAAGAAAATGGCTCCCGTAGTACAGCAAGTTTATGAACAAATGGCCGAACCTCGTTGGGTAATAGCTGTTGGAGCATGTGCTTCGAGCGGTGGTATTTTCGATACTTACAGCGTGTTGCAGGGAATTGATAAAGTGGTTCCGGTTGACGTGTACGTGCCGGGATGTCCGCCACGCCCAGAACAAATAATTGATGGATTTATGAAAATTCAGGAACTGGTTGGGAAAGAATCATTGCGCCGCCGGTATAGTACTGAGTACAAAGAAATGCTTGAGAGCTACGGTATTAAAATAGACAAATAAACAAATGGAATACAGCATATTACTTCAGGAACTTAGAAATAATTTTGGAGACAGTATTTTGTTGGCAGACGACTCTGCGGATATTTTTACCGTAACAATCGCATCAAAAGTTATCAAAGAATTGATTATTTACCTGAAAGAAAAGCAGGATTTTATCTTCCTAACCGATTTGTGCGGCATTCATTATCCCGAACAGGAAAAAGAATTTGGCGTAATTTACCACCTTCATAATTTGGTGGAAAACAAACGTATTCGCTTGAAAACATTTGTGACAAGAGCCAATCCGCAAGTTGAAAGTATCGTATCGGTTTTTTCAAGTGCTAATTGGATGGAACGTGAAACATTTGATTTTTACGGTATTGATTTCGCGGGACATCCAAATCTGATACGTATTCTGAATGTGGATTACATGGATTATTTCCCAATGCGAAAAGAATATCCGCTTGAAGATGCAACTCGAAGTGATAAAGACGATCGATTTTTTGGGAGATGATTAGATAGTTTATAGTAGTGTCAGGTCGTGACCTGACTAATAAAAGAGATTTAAAGAGAATGAAAACCATAAATTCGGAACACCATTTAGATTTAACCAAAGAGGATGAAAAGGTTTACAGCACGCTAAACCTTGGACCAACGCATCCGGCAACTCATGGTATTTTTCAAAATATATTGACCATGAACGGTGAAACAATTGTTGGTGCCGAACAAACAATCGGGTACATACACCGTGCTTTTGAAAAAATTGCCGAACGGCGTCCATACTATCAAATCACTACGTTGACCGACAGATTAAATTATTGCTCTTCGCCGATTAATAATATCGGATGGCATTTGGCTGTGGAAAAATTATTGGGTGTAAAAACAACAAAACGTGTTGATTACATGCGTATTATTGTTATGGAATTGGCGCGTATTGCCGATCATTTGATTTGCAACAGCGTTATTGGTGTTGACAGTGGCGCTCTTACCGGGTTTGTTTACGTCTTTGAAGAACGCGAGAAGATATACGAAATATACGAAGAGCTTTGCGGAGCGCGTCTAACTACTAATTTAGGTCGTGTAGGTGGTTTCGACAGGGATTTTTCACCGCTGGCAATTCAGAAAATCAGGGATTTGATAAACGGACTGCCTAAAGTGTTGCACGAATTCGAACGGCTTTTAATGCGTAATAGAATTTTCATGGACAGAACAATAAACGTTGGAGGAATTTCGGCAGAACGTGCATTGAATTATGGATTCACAGGACCAAATCTTCGTGCCGCCGGAGTAGATTATGATGTGCGGGTAATGGAACCCTATTCGTCGTACAACGATTTTGATTTCATCGTTCCGGTTGGTCAAAATGGCGATACCTACGACCGCTACTGCGTGCGTCAAACAGAATTATGGGAAAGCATTAAGCTGGTAAGTAATGCGTTGGATAACCTTCCCGAAGGAAAGTTCAACAGTGAAGTTCCTGCTTTTTTTATGCCACCCAAAGAAGATGTTTATAGTAAAATGGAGCCGTTAATCAGCCATTTTAAAATGGTAATGGGAGAAATTGATGTTCCTGAAAAAGAAATTTATAGTGCTGTTGAAGGCGCCAATGGAGAACTTGGTTTCTACGTTGTAGCCGACGGTGGCAGAACTCCATACAGGTTACATTTCCGTCGTCCGGGATTCATTTATTATCAGGCTTTTCCTGAAATGATTACCGGAGCAGCCCTTTCGGATGCCATCCTGACAATGAGCAGTATGAATGTGATTGCAGGAGAACTTGATGCATAAAATTAGTTGACAGTTAATAGTTGACAGTTGAAAATACAAATACAAAGATGAGCGAAAAACTTTTTAAACATAAACTCTACGTAAAGAAAAACAGCGATGTTTCCTTTACCCCGGAGACATTAGAGAAAATACAAACCATCATTTCCCATTATCCCGAAGGTCGGCAAAAATCGGCTTTGATTCCAATTTTGCACATTGCTCAAGAAGAATTCGGTGGAAGTTTGAATGTAGACATAATGGATTATGTAGCCGGACTATTGAATATCACTCCGATTGAAGTGTATGAAGTGGCTACATTTTACTCCCAGTTTTATATTGATCCGGTTGGAAAATATGTAATAGAAGTGTGCCAAACCGGGCCTTGTGCTATTTGTGGTGGTGAAGATATAATGCATTATCTGGAAGAAAAGCTGCAAATAAAAGTAGGTGAAACTACTGAAGACAAACTATTTTCGCTCAAAGGAGTTGAATGTCTGGGAGCCTGTGGTTCGGCGCCGGTAATGCAGGTGAATACTGAATTCCACGAGTTTTTGGACATAAAAAAAATTGATGAAATTATCGCGAAACTGCGAAGTGAAAGCGAATTTAAGAAACCAGAAGAGTTGACATGGAAAGAAAGATTATCTTAGAAAATATTGAGATTGAAGGTATTCGTTCGTTGGAAGTGTATCGCGAAAATGGCGGTTACAAATCCATTGAGAAAGCCCTGAAAACAATGACACCCGATGAAGTAGTGAACGAAGTGAAAACTTCGGGATTACGTGGACGGGGTGGTGCCGGTTTCCCAACCGGTATGAAATGGAGCTTTATTGATAAGAAAAGTGGCAATCCGCGTTACCTAGTTTGCAATGCCGACGAAAGTGAGCCTGGCACATTTAAAGACCGCTATTTATTGCAGCACATTCCGCATCGTTTGATTGAAGGAATGATTTGTGCGGCTTACGCATTAGGGGCAAATACCGCTTATATTTACGTACGTGGCGAATTCAAGACTATCATCGGCATTCTGAATGAAGCTCTGAAAGAAACATACAAAGCCGGATTGCTAGGCAAAAACATTCATGGAAGCGGATACGATTTAGATATTTACGTTCATACCGGTGCCGGAGCATATATTTGTGGAGAAGAAACGGCATTGCTCGAATCGTTGGAAGGCAAACGCGGAAATCCCCGTTTGAAGCCACCATTTCCAGCCATCAAAGGTTTGTACGGCTGCCCAACTGTGGTGAATAATGTTGAGACTTTGGCCAATATTGGCTGGATTGTGAACAATGGTGGTGAAACTTATTCAAAAATAGGTATCGGCCGCAGCACCGGGACTAAACTGATTTCGGCTTGTGGTAATATCAATAATCCTGGCGTTTATGAAATTGAACTAGGCTTACCGGTCGAAGAATTTATTTACAGCGACAAATATTGCGGTGGAGTTAAAGGCGGAAAAGAATTAAAAGCTGTAATTCCAGGAGGTTCTTCTGTTCCAATTCTTCCAAAAAATTTAATGCTAAAAACAGCAGAAGGGCAGCCACGCTTAATGAGTTATGAATCATTGTCTGAAGGTGGTTTTATTACCGGTTCTATGCTTGGTTCGGGTGGATTTATTGTTTACGACGAAGATGCCTGCATTGTGCGAAACACCTATAATTTTTCCCGCTTTTATCATCACGAGTCTTGCGGACAATGTTCGCCTTGCCGCGAAGGTACAAGCTGGATGGAAAGTGTTTTGTACCGCATTGAAAACGGCGAGGGGAAAATGAAAGACATTGATTTGCTGGTAAGTATTGCTTCAAAAATTGAAGGGAATACCATTTGCCCGTTGGGTGATGCTGCTGCGTGGCCTGTAGGTGCTGCCATTCGACATTTCCGAAGTGAATTTGAATTTCATATTCAAAATCCAGAGATAGTGAAGAATATTAAGCATGGGAAATTACCCCTAACCCCTAAAGGGGAATAAGAAAGATTACAACTTGATTGTGTCTTATGTGTGGATGATATTGAAAATTAGGAATTAAAAGTAACATAGTTCCCCTTTAGGGGATAGGGGTCATTAAATATAATAAGATGTTTAAGGTAACAATTGACAATAAAAGCATAGAAGTAGAACCGGGTACAACCATTCTGCAAGCTGCCCGCATGATTGGTGGTGATGTAGTTCCGCCGGCCATGTGCTACCATTCCGAACTGAAAGACAGCGGTGGAAAATGTCGCACCTGCATGGTAAAAGTGGCGCAAGGCTCTGTAGCAGACCCTCGTCCAATGCCTAAATTGGTGGCTTCATGCCGTACGGAAGTGATGGATGGCATGGTGGTACAGAACATTACTTCGCCCGAAGTGGTGGATGCCCGCAAAGCCGTAGTAGAATTTTTGCTGCTCAACCATCCGCTCGATTGCCCTGTTTGCGACCAGGCTGGTGAATGCGATTTACAAAACCTTAGCTACGAGCACGGAACTAATACTTCCCGCTTTGAAGAAGAAAAACGCACGTACGAAAAAATTGATATTGGCAACCTGATACAGTTTCATCCAAACCGGTGCATTCTCTGCTACCGTTGTGTATATGCAGCTAATCAACTAACCGACAACCGTGTTCACGGGATTCTTTATCGCGGCGAAAAATCAGAAATTTCAACCTTTATTCATCAAGCTATTGAAAATGATTTCTCGGGGAATATGATTGATGTTTGCCCAGTTGGTGCATTGACCGATAAAACATTCCGATTCAAAAACCGTGTTTGGTTCCTCAAACCTATGGATGCCCACCGGGAGTGCACAAAATGTAGTGGTAAGGCAACACTTTGGTATCGTGGTGAAGAAGTGTATCGCGTAACCGGACGAAAAGATAAATACGGAGAAGTACATGATTTTATTTGCAACGAATGTCGTTTTGAAAAAAAGAATAGTTCCGATTGGGTTATTGAAGGACCACGAAAGATTGAGTCTTATTCGGTTATCAATCAAAATCATTATAAAAATGTGGTAATACCATCGGTCATAAACCCGATTAAAGAAACTATGGAGTAATTATGGATATACAATTCATTCTATATAAAATCATTCTGATTGTGGCTATACTGTTATTGAGCTTAATGGTAGCTATGTATTCCACACTTGCCGAGCGCAAAGTAGCAGGATTTTTTCAGGACAGACTTGGACCAAACCGGGCCGGTATTTTTGGACTACTGCAACCGGTTGCTGATGGGCTTAAACTTTTTATGAAAGAAGAATTTATGCCTGCCAACGCTGATAAAGTCCTTTATATCATGGGTCCATCGCTCACCATGCTGGTGGCTTTACTGAGTAGTGCGGTCATTCCATGGGGCGGGACGTTGATTATTGCAGGTAGAGAATTTGCTTTGCAGGTGGCCGATGTCAATATCGGTGTGCTTTACGTTTTTGCAGTGGTTTCGATAGGTGTCTATGGAATTATGATTGGAGGTTGGGCATCGAATAATAAATATGCACTGATGGGTTCGGTTCGCGCTGCTTCGCAAATGATTAGTTACGAGCTGGCAATGAGTATGTCCATCGTAACCATCGTGATGACAACAGGAAGCTTGAGCCTGAATGAAATTGTAACCCAACAACAGGGGATGCACTGGAATGTGTTTACACAACCCATAGGATTCGTAGTGTTCCTGATTTGCGCTTTTGCCGAAACGAACCGTGCTCCCTTCGACCTTCCTGAATGCGATAGCGAACTTATCGGCGGTTATCATACCGAATATAGCTCAATGAAACTTGGTTTTTACTTATTCTCGGAATACATCAATATGTTTATTTCGTCGGCCATGATTGCTTCGCTGTATTTTGGAGGATATGATTTCCCATTTATGCATGATATGGGATTGTCGCACAATATGGTGACTCTCATGGGAACTGCGGCACTTTTCCTGAAAATAACTTTCTTCGGATTTCTGTTTATGTGGATTCGATGGACATTGCCCCGTTTCCGTTACGACCAGTTGATGCGTTTCGGGTGGAAAGGTTTAATGCCCTGGGCCATTGCTAATATGGTTCTGACAGGATTTTTCTATATGCTGTTTAAAAAATAAGGAAATGAATCAAGATCAAAAAAAAATATCACTGACAAACCGTTCGAAAGTGGTTTCCAACAAAAAGATGACGCTGATGGAGCGGTTCTACTTGCCAGCCATTTTCAAAGGAATGTCTATCACTGCCAGTCACTTTTTCAAAAGGGAAGTTACCATACAGTATCCTGAAGTAAAACGTCCGTTTTCGGATATTTACCGCGGACTGCATGTATTGAAACTGGATGATGAAGGGCGGGAACGATGCACTGCATGCGGATTGTGTGCGCTGGCTTGTCCCGCGGAGTCAATCACGATGATAGCTGCAGAACGTAAAGAAGATGAGAGAAATTTGTATCGTGAAGAAAAATACGCTTCGATGTATGAAATAAACATGTTACGATGCATTTTTTGCGGTGATTGCGAATCGGCTTGTCCGAAAGAAGCAATATTCCTGACCAACAGAACTGTTCCAAGCGAATATGAACGGGCTGATTTTATTTATGGAAAAGATGTATTGGTTGAGAAAAAAGATTCCCGCATTGATGTTTCGAAACGCCAGACACCGGAAGTGCTGGCATTTAAACAAGACAAGTCAAAATCGCATAATAATTGACGATTTAAGATTTTGTATTGACGATTGGAAAGTAAGAACCAATCAGATACAATCGTAAATTATCAATCAAAAAATTGTAAATTAAAGAACATGCTTTCACTCTATGTATTTTTCTTTTTGAGTGCTGTGACGTTGGTTTCGGCTGTCATGGTCTTATTGTCTAAAAAGCCTATTCACAGCGTATTGTACTTAACTCTGACCTTTTTTACACTAGCCGGACACTACATTATGCTGAATGCACAATTTCTTGCCGTGGTTCACATTATCGTGTATGCTGGAGCAATTATGGTGCTATTTCTTTTTACGGTAATGTTGTTGAACCTGAATATAGAAGGCGAATTCCAGAAGTCGACAGTTATGAAATTTGTAGCAGCCATTGCTGGAGGGATGATTTTCCTGGTGCTGATTGGTACACTTAAATCATTTGACGTTACCACTGTTGGCGATCCGTCAATGACACAAATCGGATTAGTGAAAAATCTTGGTAAAACGCTTTACAGCCAATATTTAATGCCGTTCGAATTATCATCCATTCTGTTCTTATCGGCCATGGTGGGTGCGGTAATGTTAGGTAAAAAAGATAAAAATTAAACATATGGAAACCACAGTTGCTCAAATACAGGTTATTCCTTTACAGTATTATATTATTTTTTGTTCTGCTCTTTTTTCGATTGGTGTAATCGGAGTGTTGGCAAAACGAAACGCATTGGTTATTTTTATGTCGGTGGAACTGATGCTTAATTCGGCCAATCTTTTGTTGGCAGCTTTCTCGGCTTATCGCAATGATCCTGCAGGACAAATATTTGTGTTTTTTATCATGGTTGTGGCTGCAGCCGAAGTGGCTATTGGACTGGCACTGTTGGTGGTTGTTTATCGATCCACCAAAACCATTGATATCAATGCTTTAAACCGACTTAAATGGTGATGTTTAATTCATAATGCACAATTTATAATTAATTGTGTCTGAACTTGTAACTCGTAACTATTCCCTTGTAACTGAATATATGGAACTTATATCAATATTACTACTTGTTTTTCCACTACTTGGATTTCTGGCTATCGGCTTATTTCAAAAACAAATGAACCGGAGTTTTTCCGGGATACTCGCTTCGTCGGTCATTTTCATTAACCTTATTCTGGCAGCAATTCTTTTTAATTTTGTTTCTTCTTCCAATCAAACAGTAGAAACTCAACTGTTCGACTGGATTAAATTCGGCGATATTTCCATTCCAATGTCACTGACAGTCGACCGCCTTTCGGCACTTATGATGCTTATTGTTAACGGAGTAGGATTGCTCATTCATATTTATTCCATCGGATATATGAAAGAAGATGAAGGTGTAAACCGATTCTTCGCTTATATGAACCTCTTTGTGTTCTTTATGTTGACGCTGGTGTTAAGTTCCAATTACCTGATGCTGTTTATTGGTTGGGAAGGTGTAGGTCTTTCCTCTTATTTATTAATAGGATTTTGGTTTAAAGACCACGTGAACAATGATGCTGCAAAAAAAGCTTTTATTATGAACCGCATTGGTGACCTGGGTTTTCTGTTAGGAATTTTCCTCCTTTACAGCACTTTCAAAACTCTTTCGATAAGCGAAATAGCAGCCAAAGCAAGTTTAATGCCTTCGGGCGATTTAACTCTGACGGCCATCACCCTTTGCCTGTTTATTGGTGCAATGGGGAAAAGTGCACAAATCCCGTTGTTCACTTGGTTGCCTGATGCCATGGCAGGACCGACACCCGTTTCGGCTTTAATACACGCCGCCACCATGGTTACAGCAGGTATTTATTTAATTGCCCGTTCCAGCGTACTTTTTGTTCTTTCGCCTGTTACCATGAATATTATTTTAGTAATCGGAGCAGCAACAGCCATTGTTGGCGGAATAATTGCCATTTATCAAAACGATATAAAAAAGGTGCTGGCTTATTCCACGGTAAGCCAACTGGGTTTTATGTTTATGGCACTGGGATTGGGTTCGTTCTCGGGAGCCATGTTCCACTTAACTACCCACGCTTTTTTCAAAGCTCTGCTTTTCCTATCTGCCGGCAGTGTAATTCATGCGTTGGGGAACGAACAAGACATTCGGAAAATGGGCGGCTTGCGTAAGAAAATACCTTTCACTTTTGCCCTGTTTATTATCGGAACTATTGCCATTTCGGGCATTCCACCATTTGCAGGTTTCTTTTCGAAAGAACTGATTTTGTCGGCTGCTTACGAACACGGCACGGGCATGGGTATCCTTGCTACAGCCATATCGTTGTTGACTACCCTTTACATGTTCCGGTTGTTATTTGTTGTGTTTTACAAACCGGAAAGCAAAGAAATCAAAGCCAATCATCATATACACGAATCGCCTAAAGTGATGTTATATCCAATGGCAATTCTGGCAATTCTGTCGGTCGTTGCAGGGTTTGTCCAGATGCCTAAACTTTTCTCAGAAACGCAGGGATTTGACACATTTTTGTCGCCGGTATTTGCGAAAGCAAGCGGATTGGCAACTGTTTCCGGTCAGGCATTGAGCGTACAAACCGAATGGCTCACGCTGATAATTCCAATTAGCATTATATTCGTCTTAATATTTTTGAGCTATAAACGCTTTGTAAATAATAAAGAACTTGCGGTCCAAACCGGCATTCAGCATGTGTTTGCCAACAAGTTTTACTTTGATGAAATATACGATTTCTTTCTTGTAAAACCACTTGCATTTATATCCAATGTTTTCCGCGGATTGCTTGACCAAACAATAATTAATGGCTTTGTAAATGCTGTGGGAAACGGAACTTTGTTTGTCGGGAAAAGGCTACGGCGCTTGCAGACCGGTAATGTGGGATTATACCTTATTTTTATGGTTTTCAGCATCATTGCCATCCTATTTTTTAATATAATACTATAAAAGATGATTCTTGTACTTTTATTGATTCTGCCTTTATTATCGTCATTGCTTTTGTTTACTGGGAAACTGGGAAAGCATAGTAAAACCTTTGCGCTGGTTTCGTCGCTGGTAGTATTTGCCATTTCGTTGGTAGCAGGGTATGCTTTTACCTTTGCCGATAATAAAATTTTGGCACTCAACCTAAACCTGAAGCAATTGATGGATGTAGATATTATCCTTAAAATGGATGCTGTTTCGCTCATCATGGTTATGCTGACCACCTTGCTGGTACCGGTTATCATTGCTTCCACAGCAAAGAAAGAGAGACGGAAACCAAACTTTTACGCACTGATAATGCTGATGCAAATGGCACTGATAGGCGTATTTACAGCGTCGGAAATGATTCTGTTTTATATTTTCTGGGAACTGGCGCTGATTCCTATTTTCTTTATTACCGCACTTTGGGGAGGCGATAACAGAAAGAAAATCAGTGTGAAATTCCTTATCTACACGGTGGTTGGAAGTTTTGCCATGCTGATTGCCATCCTGTATTTGTACACGCTCACTCCTGCCCCGCATTCATTTAGTTTCGACAGTTTTTATCAGTTGAAATTGCCTTATTCGGTTCAGGTACCGGTTTTTCTGGCTTTTTTTCTGGCATTTGCCATCAAAATACCGCTGTTCCCTTTTCACTCGTGGCAGGCCGAGACCTATAATGCTTCGCCTGTGCAGGGCTCCATGTTGCTGGCAGGTATCATGCTGAAAATGGGATTGTACGGAATTATCCGGTTTATACTTCCGCTTTGTCCGGATGTGGTGGCGGGCGGTTCGCTCATTTTCCTGCCGCTGATACTTTTCGGAGTTATTTATGGTGCAGTCATTGCCATTTCGCAACCCAACCTCAAAAAACTCATTGCCTTTGCATCGCTTTCGCACGTAGGGTTGATTGCACTCGGGTTACTATCCAACAATCATTACGGCGTTGAAGGCGGTATCCTGCAATTGTTCTCTCACGGTGTGAATGTGGTTGGGTTTTTTCTTTGCTATTATATGATTATGAAACGTACGCATACCGACAAAATCAGCGACCTGGGTGGCATTGCAAGTGCAGCTCCAAAGTTTGCAGCTGTTTTCATGATTATCGTGCTGGCGAATATATCACTCCCGCTAACCAATAGTTTTGTGGGTGAATTTCTGATTTTGCTGGGCTTATTCCAATCCAACATGATTATTGCCATTATTGCAGGGCTAACTATTATTCTGGGAGCGGTTTATATACTTAAAATGTACCAGAAAGTAATGTATGGTGCGAAAAGCGTAGCCACTGAGAATTTTACAGATTTGACACTCAGCGAAATGCTCGTTTTCGTTCCCATTATAGCAATGATATTCTTAGTGGGAATTTTCCCATCGTTCATATTGCAATTGCTTCAGGGAGCGGTGAAATAATTAATGATTAACATTTGAGAATTATAAATTTTGTAACTCGTAACTAATTTCTTGTAACTACTTATGTACGCCATAATAACCATATCAATTGTTGCTATCATTGTCTTGTTTCTTGGTGCAATACAGAAAAAAACGCCGCTGTTGCCTATTATTTTCGTAGGGTTACCGGTGGCTTTCATTATCAATTTGCTTGGTTGGAACCAGTCCATTCATTATTACAATGAAATGTATATTGCCGATAATTTCAGTATTGCCTTTAATGCGGTATTAATATTCACAACGTTGTTGGTTTTTATTTTTGCTCCGGTTTACTATAAACCTGTAAAACGGCCGCTTGAAGATATTTACGCACTCATTCTGTTTGCCTTGATTGGTGCATTAACTATGACCGGCTTCGGAAACATTTTAATGTTGTTTGTAGGAATCGAAACCATGTCGTTATCGCTCTACATACTGGCGGGTAGCAAAAAATTTGATCCGAACTCCAACGAGGCCGCCATGAAATATTTTCTCACCGGTTCGTTTGCTTCGGGCTTCCTGTTGTTTGGTATCGCCCTGATTTACGGAGCCTGCGGGAGCATGAATCTGGAAACAATCAAAGAATTTGTTGTTGCCCATCATAATAATATTCCAGCCATGCTTAATATCGGTTTATTGCTGGTGGCTATCGGTATGACGTTCAAAATTGGTGCTGCACCTTTTCATTTCTGGGCACCCGACGTGTACGAAGGCTCGCCTACGCTGATTACCACTTTTATGGCTACGGTTGGGAAAGTGGCTGCCATCGCGGCATTTTTCCGCTTAATGAGTTCAAGTTTTAGCGATATGGAAAGCAGCTGGGTAGTTACACTCACCATTTTTGCCATCGCCACCATACTTATTGGGAACCTTTCGGCATTTTACCAGGACAACGTAAAACGCATGTTTGCCTATTCGGGAATTGCACATGCCGGATACATGCTTATTGCCATAATTGCCTTGAAACAACAGGCTGCCGGTGTATTGTTGCTTTATTCAATATCCTACACCATTGCCACCATCACCGCTTTTGCCGTGCTTATTCTGGTGCGTGAGGAGACGGGTACTTTCTCCATCAATGCTTTCAAAGGACTGGCCAAACACAATCCCACAGAAGCCTTTGCCATGACCATTGCCATGCTTTCGCTGGCCGGCATTCCTCCGCTGGTGGGGTTTGCCGCAAAGTATAATTTATTTATTGCAGCCATTGAACAAGGACATCTGCCGTTGGTAATTGTGGCCATCGTAGGTTCCATGATCAGTGTATATTACTACATTCGTCCGGTGGTGGCGATGTATTTCAACCTGCCTTCGGCCACTTCAGCTATCGATTCGAGCAGCAACTACAAAAAACAAATTTTCCTTGCAGCCTTCCTGATGATCGTGCTTGGATTAATTCCGGGTGTGATTATAAATCTTATATAATCACTCTGTTCTGAGTGGAAATAAAGAATGGGGAAAAGGGTGTTCAACAAGATTGGTCATCCACTTTAATTATTATTGGAGTTCTTCTTTTAGCTTTTTAGGTAAGCCGGAAACAACTAACTTGTAAGAATGGTCAATCCATTCACAAATTTGTTTCCGAGTGATATGGCCATCCATAAATACCGTATTCCAATGCTTTTTATTAAAATGATAAGCCGGAACAACTCCTTCAAACTCTTCGCGTAGAGAAATGGCCAAATCGGGATCACATTTAAGCGAAATTTGTGGTTCAATATTATCCAACGGTATCAACGCAAACATTTTACCCTGTACTTTGAGCACCAACGTAACATCATCGAAAGGGAAACATTCAGTTGTTCCTTTCAAGCTCAGGCAGTATTCCCTCAATTCTTCTACATTCATAATCCAGAAATTGTTAGAAGTTTAATATCAGTTAGTTAATTTTCATACTGCTTTGAATATATTCTTTAAAAGTAACAAGTTCCGCCATTGATTGACGAGATTTGTAAGCTATGACCACGACCTTCGGGAGTAGTTTTAATTCGTTTTAATATCAAATTCTTTAAGCATTGCAAATATAGTATTTTATTTAAACAACATATATAATCCATATTATATTTGACTTGCTTCTTACAGATAAAAGACCTGGATAAAGTTCGTTCTAAATCTTAAATATCCACAAATTGTTGTCTTATTTGAAGTGAAACACACAATTTACTTCAAAATCAACCCAATTAAAGTTTTTTTGCGTTCCGAGTGTTTCCATGCTCACAAATAATATGTAAATTTGCACGCAATAATTTTCATAGACATGATTTACGTAACTAATTAAAAATAAAATGTTTTTAATTTCAAATTAGTTTAAGTTCATCTACTGAAAATAGAAACGATAAAAAAATATACACTATGTCATTTATTGCCGAAAGAGTACAAATTGAAGGTTTGACGTTTGACGACGTGCTACTCGTACCTGCCTATTCCGATGTTCTACCCCGTAATGTCAATCTAACCACTCGTTTTTCACGCCGTATCGAACTTAAAATTCCCATTATTTCTGCAGCCATGGATACGGTTACAGAAGCCAAAATGGCGATTTCCATTGCACGCGAAGGTGGAATTGGTGTGATTCACAAAAACATGACCATTGCAGAACAAGCCAAACAAGTTGAAATTGTGAAACGTGCAGAGAATGGAATGATTTCCAATCCTGTCACTATTCGCAAAGGGGCTTCTGTGGGAGATGCTCTGGCGTTGATGGCCGAATACAAAATTGGAGGCATACCGGTGGTTGATAAAAGTGGCTATTTGGTGGGCATAGTTACTAATCGCGATTTACGTTTCCAACGTGATTTAGACAGACAGATAGATGAAGTAATGACCAAAGAAAACTTAATCACTACTTCCCGCTCAACCGATTTGGAAGCTGCTGCCGATATATTACAGCTCCACAAAATTGAAAAGCTCCCTGTTGTTGACGAAAACAACAAGCTTGTCGGATTGCTTACTTACAAAGATATTACCAAAGCCAAAGACAAACCAATGGCTTGCAAGGATGAACAAGGTCGTTTACGTGTTGCAGCAGGAGTTGGCGTAACACACGATGTTTTTCAACGAATTGAGGCATTGGTAAATGCAGGTGTAGATGCCATTGTTATTGATACCGCTCACGGACATTCGCAAGGTGTGATTGACACCCTGAGAGAGGCTAAAAAACGTTTTCCGGAAATAGATATTATAGTTGGAAACATTGCTACTGGCGAAGCTGCTCTTGCATTAGCTAACGCTGGAGCTGATGCTGTAAAAGTTGGTATTGGTCCTGGATCCATTTGTACAACACGGGTTATTGCCGGTGTTGGAGTTCCTCAGCTTTCAGCCATATTTGAAGTTGCAAAGGCCCTCGAAGGAAGCAATGTTCCCGTGATTGCCGATGGAGGTATCCGTTATTCGGGAGATATTGTTAAAGCATTGGCTGCCGGTGCTGATACCATTATGGCCGGTTCGCTTTTTGCAGGTGTAGAAGAATCACCGGGTGAAACTATTATTTTCAATGGACGTAAATTTAAATCTTATCGTGGAATGGGATCGCTCGAAGCCATGGAAAAAGGCTCGAAAGACCGTTATTTTCAGGATATGGAAGACGATATAAAAAAAATGGTACCCGAAGGAATCTCGGCACGCGTTGCCTTTAAAGGTGCATTGTTCGAAGTTATTTACCAAATGATTGGCGGACTTCGTGCCGGAATGGGTTACTGTGGCGCACATACCATTACCGAGTTACATAAAGCAAAGTTTACGCGTATTACAAATGCCGGTGTTGCCGAAAGCCATCCACACGATGTAACAATTACCAGCGAAGCTCCTAATTACAGCAGAGAAAACAACTAGCAAACCGACAATAAATGTGGTTGATGGTTTCGTTGTAAATTGAAAATGATAACTTTTGCAGCTATTTTATTTTTTACATACAACAATAACTAAAATCAGTCGTTTAAATTTAGTTGCAATAATCTGAGTTCAATTTTAGCTATTCAACATTCGCTGTTTCTTGAATTTACAATCATTTAAGTATTTATGAAATCAACAGTATTTGCCTTATTAGCTTTTTTTTCATTATCAATGGGGCTATTTGCCCAAACTTCTGATCCGGTACTAATGATTATAAACGGTAAGCCCGTTTTAAAATCGGAATTTGAATACATTTATAATAAAAATAATACAAATAATTCACTTGATAAAAAAACACTGGAAGAATACGTTGATTTATTTATAAATTTCAAATTAAAAGTAGAAGAGGCTAAGAGTCAGGGAATTGATACCACTAAATCTTTTATTAATGAGCTTTCGGGCTATCGTTCGCAACTGACAAAACCTTATCTGACAGATTCGAAAGTTGACGATGCATTGTTACGCGAAGCTTACGATCGTTCAAAAGAAGATGTGGAAGTAAGTCATATCTTGATTCGTGTTTCACAAAATGCGACTCCCGCCGATACGTTGAAAGCTTTTGCAGATATAAATAAAATCTGGAAACGACTACAAAAAGAAGACTTTGCAAAAGTTGCAAAAGAAGTATCGCAAGATCAATCGGCAGAAAAAAATGGTGGGTACATTGGATGGATTTCACCATTTCGAACAGTATATCCATTTGAAACAGTGGCTTACAATACACCCGTTGGGAGTTTCTCGAAACCATTCCGAACATCTTTTGGATACCATATTGTAAAAGTTAACGCACGTCGAAAATCTTTAGGTGAAGTCCTTGTTGCTCATATTATGATCTTTACAACAAAAGGAGATGAAGCTAAGAATAAAAAAGCGAAAGAAACAATTGATTCGCTTTATCAACGTGTGTTGGCAGGAGATGACTTTGGAACTTTAGCGAAAAAGTATTCTCAGGACAAAGGTTCTTCAGTTAAAAATGGCGAATTGCCTTGGTTTGGCGCAGGACGAATGGTCCCTGAATTTGAAGTGGCAGCATTTGCACTAAAAGCAAAAGGTGATGTTTCAAAGCCAATTCAATCTGCATATGGATGGCATATTATTAAATTGATTGATAAAAAGGGACTCGGCACTTTTAACGAACTGAAAGCTGACCTGGAGCGTAAAGTTAAACATGATGACCGCGCAAACCTCGAACAACTGTCATTTTTGAATAAATTAAAAGTTGAATACAATTATCGGCAAGTTGAACCAAGCGTTATTGAATTTTATAAATTAGCAACTAACAGAAAATTAAGCGATTCTACGTTCATTGCCGATGCTTCAAAATTAGACAAACCTCTTTTTAGCTTTGCAGGGAGAAATTATTCACAGGCAGATTTTGCTAAATATCTGAAGAAAAACAACAATACAGATAAAGTTATTCCTTCGGAAGTAATTAACGAGAAACTCAATGCTTTTGTAAATGCTGAATTATTGGCTTATGAAGATACTCAGCTAGAAAATAAATATGAAGACTTCCGCTATTTAATGCAAGAATATCATGATGGGATTTTGCTTTTTGAAGTAAGCAACAAAGAAGTTTGGGATAAAGCATCGAAAGATACAGAAGGACTGGCTAAATATTTTAATGAGCACAGAGCCGACTATACCTGGGAAAAACCTCATTTTAAAGGGCATGTAATACTATGTAAAGACAAAGCTACTTTTAATGCCGCTAAGGCCATAGTTAAAAAAGCAGAGGTGGATTCTATTGATAAATACCTCCGTACGCGCTTGAATGACAGCATTCAATATGTTAAAGTTGAAAAAGGGTTATATGTGCAAGGAGAAAATAAGGTTGTTGACAATCAAATTTTCAAAACAAAAGACCTGTATGTTCCTTCAAAAGATTATCCGTACTACTTTGTAGTAGGAAAACTGTTGAAAAATAAACCTGAAGATTACACCGATGTCCGTGGTTTAGTTACAGCCGATTATCAAGAATTCTTAGAAAAAGAGTGGATTAAAGAACTTCGGGCTAAATATCCAGTGAAAGTTGACCAAAATGTTTTGAAAACGGTTAAGAAAAACTAATACTTTAAGAACGTAAAAATAAAAGACCTACCTTTGGCTTTTATTTTTGCGTTTTGTTTTCAACCTGGTTGAGATTCCATATAAAAACCACATGAATAAATCTGCTGTTCTGAGTTTTCTCACGCTGACTTTGGTCTGTTTCAATTCATGCGTGCACAAAACACCTGAAGGGGTGCGTAAACCTTTGCTCGAAGTTGAAGGTAAATTTTTGTATGCTGACGAGGTAAAACAAATTATTCCACCCAACGTAAATGATACCGACAGCGCTGCAATTGCTGAAAGCTATGTACGAAAATGGGTTACCGACGTGCTTATGTATGAGAATGCAAAAAGGAATATTACGAACAAGGCTGAAATAGAAGATTTAGTAGAAAGTTATAGAAAATCGCTTACAATTCACCAATATCAGCAAAAACTGATCGAACAACGACTTCCGAAAGAGCCTTCGGAAGAAGATATGAAAGCATTTTATACGCAGTACAGCGGACAGCTTATTTTACAAGAAAATATACTCAAAGGTTTATTGCTTATTGTTCCGAAAAATGCCCCAAATCTTAATAATGTACGCAGTTGGGTGCAATCTGCCAACACAAAATCACTTGAAAATATTGAGAAATATAGTATTCAAAAAGCTATAAGTTATGATTATTTTGGCAATAAATGGCTACTATTTTCAGATATTCTAAAAAGAATACCTTTGAAAATTACAGATCCGGCTAAATTCTTAAGTTCAAACAAGTTTGTGGAAACACAAGACAGTTTACAACATTATTTTCTTCGCATTCAGTCATTTAGGACAATCGGACAGGCAGAGCCTTACGAAATGGCTAAAGATAAAATTGCAGAAATTCTGCTCAATAAACAAAAGGCAGATTTTATTTTAAAATTTAAAAATGAAATATATGATGATGCCGTAAAAGATCAATTGGTAACATTCTACAAAAAATAAAAACAACTAAAAAGACTGATTTTCATATTCAAACACACATATAAATATTCAACGTCAATATAAACTTTATGAAAAAAATAATTTTTTCTTTCCTTCTACTTTTAAGTCTCGCACCTTTGAAAATGTGGGCACAAAAAAATATAATTGATGAAGTAATCTGGATTGTTGGCGACGAGTCCATTCTACGATCAGAGGTTGAGGAACAAAAATTGCGGGCTCAGTACGATGGTACACCTATTCAGGGAGATCCATATTGTGTAATTCCTGAGCAACTTGCTATTCAAAAGCTTTATTTGCATCAAGCTGCATTGGATAGCGTTGTTGTGAGTGAACCTGCAGTGATGAATCAGGTTGAAAAGCAATTAAACTATTATATTGCTCAAATCGGCTCTAAAGAAAAAATGGAAGAATACTTCAAGATGAGCACTGCTGATTTGCGTGAGAAGCTCCGTGATATGGTTAGAAACCAGCAAATTATACAACAAATGCAACAAAAACTGGTTGGTGATATAAAATCTACTCCGGCTGAAGTTCGCAGATTCTTCAAAGAACTTCCGGTAGATAGTGTTCCAACTGTTCCGGCACAAGTAGAATTGCAAATTGTTAGTTTTGAGCCTCCGGTTCCATTAGAAGAAATTAACCGTATTAAAGAGAAACTACGCGATTTTACTAATCGTATAAATAGTGGAGAGGCAGATTTTTCAGTATTGGCAAGGTTATATTCCGAAGACACCGAAAGCGCTAAACGAGGAGGCGAACTTGGGTTCATGGGGCGCGGACAATTAGTGCCTGAGTTTGCATCTGTAGCTTTTAACTTGCAAGACACCAAAAAGGTATCGCGCATTGTGCAAACTGAATTTGGGTATCATATAATTCAATTAATTGAAAAAAGGGGCGATCGGATTAATTGCCGACACATATTATTAAAACCTCGTGTCTCAATTGAAGAAAAAGAAAAAGCAATTCACAAACTGGATTCTATTTCGAATTTGATTCGAGAAAACAAACTAACTTTTGAACAAGCAGTAATTTATTTCTCGCAAGATAAGAACACTGCAATGAATGCAGGTTTAATGTTGAATGACAAAAATGGTACATCAAAATTTGAATATCAGGATTTACCGCCCGAAGTTGCCAAAACGGTTTATGATATGAATGTTGGTGAAATATCAAAACCTTTCTCCATGATTGACAAAGCAACTAACAAAGAAGTAGTGGCAGTGGTCAAATTGAAATCAAAAGTTGAAAACCATAAAGCAAACCTTACGGATGATTATCAAATGCTAAAAACATATTTTGAAAATAAAAAGAAACAAGAATTTTTGAATA
Source organism: Paludibacter sp. (assembly GCA_031292575.1). GTDB lineage: Bacteria > Bacteroidota > Bacteroidia > Bacteroidales > Paludibacteraceae > Paludibacter. Next base: position 62,183 of record JARLGX010000031.1, on the reverse strand, counting down.
ACTGGATTGCAAAAAAACAAAAGGAAACATATATCAGCATTGATCCAGCATGGCAAAACTGCAATTTTCAATATCCGGGCTGGATTAAAAAATAGCATCAACAGTTGTCAATAAACTATTTAACTCATCAAAAGTTCAATTACAAGTCTTTGAAGTCGATATTTTTAAAAAGATCAATAAATCACAAGCACATCGTTGTTTTCGGTGTGCTGTGTTTGTTTCTGATTGTTGTGCAAGCTCAAATCAGGCCTAAACAACTGCGCACAGAAATTTTACAAAATCAATCACCTTTAAAAGTGCCTTCAAAAAAAACAAAAAAGGATTCTAAAAAGGAAAAAGCAGCCCCAGAGCCAAAACCTCTTGCTCCCATTGTTAACCCATTGGCTAATAAGAAAGCTACCCTCGTATATCTTGAAAATTCAGAAACACTTACATTCAACAAACAATTCAGCCCTGATATTCAAGTATTGAAGGGTAACGTGCGGTTCAGACATGATAATGCATTGCTTTATTGTGACAGTGCTTATTTTTTTGAAAAGGCAAACTCATTAAATGCATTTGGGCATGTGCGAATTGTGCAAGGCGATACGCTTTTTGTATATGGCGATAAACTGTATTATGATGGAAATACAAAGCTGGCACGTCTGCGACATAATGTAAGGCTTGAAAACCGCAAAACTACCCTTGTTACTGATAGTTTGAACTATGACAGAGTGGCTAACTTATCTTACTACTATACCGGAGGTAAAATTACTGATTCACTGAATCAACTAACTTCAATTTGGGGGCAATATTCACCGGCAACAAACGATGCTATATTTAAAACTAAAGTACATCTTAAAAACAAAAAATTTATTTTAGACTCAGATACACTGAAATATAATACCAGAACAAAAATTGCTAATATAGTTGGACCAACACATATATTATACAACGGCGAAACAGATATTTACAGTAAACGAGGTTGGTATAACACGGAAACAGAACGTTCTATGCTTTTAGACCGCTCGTTGGTGAAACAAAAAGATGGAAAATCGTTGGTAGCCGATACAATTTTCTATGATAAAAATGCAAAATACGGGGAAGGTTTTACTTGGGTTATTTTGAATGATAGCGTTCAAAAATCCACTTTGTACGGAGATTATTGTTATTATAACGAACTTACAAAAAAGGGAATGGCAACAGATTCTGCCATGTTAGTTGATTGGTCGGGCAAAGATTCAATGTTTGTTCATGCTGATACTTTATTTACCTCTAAAGACTCTATTTACAATGTGGCTCGTGGATTCTATCATGTTCGATTCTATCGAAATGATGTTCAGGGAATTTGTGACTCATTGCTCTATTCTTCACGAGATTCTGTTCTGAACATGTATGGTGAGCCAGTTCTTTGGGCGGATAATAATCAACTTTCGGGTGATTTTATACAAGCTTTCACTAAAAACAAAAAGGTAGAAAAAATTCATATTCAGCATCTGGCTGTAGCCATTCAACATGTAGACTCAATTTATTATAACCAACTTTCCGGAAAGGAAATTATAGCTTATGTGGACAGCGGACAATTAAAAAGGGTGAATGTAAATGGAAATGCAGAAACAATTTATTATCCTATGGACGATAAGGACTCCACATTAATAGGACTCAATAAAACTCAAAGTAGTTATGTTTTCATGTACCTCAAAAACAAGAAAGTTCAAAGAGTTGTATTGACCTCTGCCAGCACAGGAGTTATGTACCCGCTTACACAGTTGAAAGGAAACGATTTCTATTTGAAAACTTTTTTTTGGGTTGAAGATCAGCGCCCTAAAAATGAAAATGATGTATTCACTATATACCCAAAAATAAAACGACCAAAACCGGGTAGCCCAGATACAAAAAATTTAAACCCCAATAATCCTGATTTAAAACCATTGCTGAAAGATAATAATTCAAAAGCACCGGCTGCTCCAACTAAAAATTCAAAAGCCACAAAGAGTGCTAACTAAACGAGCTTTCTCTAAGCAAATCAGGATGCCATTATTATCAAATTGGATAAATTTAACGGAAGTCCATTCATGTTTATAATCGTTTGCGGTACTTGTTGAAAAAATTAAAACTCCAAATTTCATTGAATTTTAAACCGCGTTTTTTTGAACCATAGAGCAACATTTACCAACCCAATCATTACAGGAACTTCAACTAACGGGCCAATAACTGCCGTAAAAGCTTCACCCGAATTAATACCAAAAATAGCAATTGCAACGGCAATGGCCAATTCGAAATTATTGCTGGCTGCTGTGAATGAAAGTGTCGTTGATTGTTCGTAGGTTGCACCCATCTTTTTGCTCATAAAGAACGAAAACACAAACATCACCACAAAGTAAATAACCAACGGAATGGCAATTCGCAAAACGTCAAACGGAATTTTCACGATGTATTCGCCTTTGAGGGAAAACATAACTATAATTGTAAATAGTAATGCAATAAGGGTAAGCGGTGAGATTTTGGGAACAAACTTCGTTTCGTACCAAACGTTGGTCTTGACACGAATTAAAATAAACCGTGTCAGAAAGCCTGAAATCATGGGAATGCCCAAATAAATAAATACACTTTTAGCAATGGCGCTCAGGGTTATTTTTGCCACTGAATCGTTTACCGGAAGTCCGAACCAGCTTGGCAATACAGCAATGAAAACATAAGCATACACCGAAAAAAGTAATACCTGAAAAATAGAATTGAACGCAACTAAACCGGCAGCATATTGACGGTCGCCTTTTGCCAAATCATTCCAAACAATAACCATTGCAATGCATCGGGCTAATCCAATCAGAATCAATCCGTACATATAATCAATATTGAATTGCAGAAAGACGATTGCCAAAAAAAACATCAATACGGGTCCGATAATCCAGTTCTGTACCAATGACAAACCAAGTATTTTGGTGTTTTTGAAAACATCGCCAAGTTCTTCGTATTTGACTTTCGCCAATGGTGGATACATCATAATTATTAACCCAATGGCGATTGGTATATTTGTTGTTCCCGATGACATACTATTCCAGAAAGTAGCAACATTGGGACTTACCCATCCTGCAAATACACCAAGAAACATGGCAATAAAAATCCAAAGAGTGAGATAGCGGTCGAGAAATTTGAGACGGGTTTTCATAAAAATCTTATTCTAAAGGTTTAGTCATGCAAATAGCAGTTGATGGACAAATTGATGCAAACTCGTCAGAACGAGCAATACTTTCGGGTACAGAAGTACGTTCAGTGTTTTTCCAACCTATTTTTAGAAAAAATCCGGCAGCAGTGGTAGTGAGAAGATAAAGATTTTTTAATTTGTTATTCAGTACTTCGGCCTCAAACACGAGCTTTTGACCGATACTTTTAGCGCGAAAATCATTGTTTACGACGAGTGATCGAAGCAGACCTGCATCGTTGTAACTCTCCAGTGCCACACAACCAATTACTTTTCCGTCAGAAAGAGCGACAATAAATGTTCTCTGTCCAGTATTCAGGTCAGTTGTAGGAAGGTTGTTTGTTTTGAGCAATTCAATGATAGCCTTCATGTCTTCTTCACGGGCTATTGTATATAAAATATTTTTTTCAAAAGGAACTTCTGGAACAATAGGAACGTAATCCGGTTCATCTATGCCCGTTGAATTTCCTCCACACGAATACTGTGTTCTGATCAAGCTTTTCTTTGCAAGTTCAGCGTATCTTTCATGAAGCAGTTTCTTTTCATCTTCTGATATCATAGTTGGGGTTTGATTTGTTCGATATAAAATTTATAAAACCCGTCTTTTATTTCGTCACGGACTCTTATAAATTCACTCCATATAAATTCATCTGTTCCTACAGCGTGACTTGGGTCATCAAACCCAATGTGCAAGCGGTGTTTTACTTTTCCGATAAACGCCGGACAAGCCTCGTTAGCTCCACCACAAACGGTTATTACGTAATCCCAAGCTTCTCCAAGATATTTCTCTACCGAATCAGAAGTATGATGGCTAATATCTATACCGGCTTCTTTCATGGCGGCAACGGCTTTTTGATTCAGTTTGCCCGAAGCTTGTGTACCGGCAGAACAAACAGTGATTGTTGGGTCGAACGATTTTAAAAAACCATGTGCCATTTGACTACGGCAACTATTACCTGTACAAAGAATTAATACTTTCATATTTATTTAATTTGAAAATGAGTTGATTTGAAGATTAACAGGAGTTTCGCAACTGATTTCAGTAGATTTTATTTCAGCGAAAAACCGATCGAACTTATCTAAGTACTCGTTAATTGAAGAACTGCACAAGCAATAATTGATTTTAAGTCCATCTATCTCACCATGAATCAATCCCAGATCGCGCAACTCTTTTAAATGTTGCGACACGGTAGTTCTACTCAGTGGCAACTTATCGGAAATATCTCCCGAAATACAAGTTTTTGTTTCAGCCAAGTATTTTAGAATCGCCAACCTGGCTGGATGTGATATAACTTTAGCAAATTTGGCTAACTCTTGTAACTCTTTATCAAAAACTTCCGGTTTTCTCATGATGCTTTGTTTTATGTCGCAAACATACGACATAAATTTTGATAAAAAAATCTTTTTAATCATTTATTCTAAAATAAAACTAGAATTATAACTCATATTTCAGTTGCGTTACAAAAAGAAGGTTGATGCTATACTGACAATTATAAGAGCTGAAAAGCCAAAAATAATTTTCCTCTTAATGGATTTATTTCCCAAAATGAGTGTGTAAATCATTTTTATAACGCTGTTACTTGCCGTGGCAATTATTGTGGCATTTGCAATAGTGCCGACTTGTAGATTTCCGCTAACATGCTGAAAAAGATTTAAAATGTAAGGATCAATATCAGTTACGCCCACAATAAATGAAAGAATATTTACACCAATATTTCCATAATTTGTAACAACCAAATTAGTAACAATGGCAAAAAAACCAAACAATAGTCCAAAGATGAGTGCTGTTTTAAATTCCAATGGATTTTTTGTAGTGTTTTCAACAACGGGGTCGTTAACAGTCTTTTTGTTCTTTATATTCAAAGCAAAAATGATAGCAGCAGTAACCACAACAAAAATTAAGAAATAAGGCAGCAATACCAATGCAACTTCTTGATTGAAAATCCAGGCAAGTATCAAAATCCGGACGTACATCATACCCGTTGCACCAAAAATCCCTGATACGATTTTTAAATCATTGCTTTCTTCTTTACTTTTACGGGCAAGAATAATAGTAGTAGCTGTGCTGCTGTATAATCCGCCTAAAATAGCAGATAAAATTATACCCGAATTAGGGAACACAAATTTCCGGAGTAAATAACTGAAGTAAGAAATGCCGGTAACAGCAACAATAGATACCCAAATTTGGTAGGGTGAAATATTGATAGTTTTTGAAAGTATATCGTGAGGTAGTAAGGGTAGAATTATTCCCGCTATTATTATAAATTTAGCCAGCAACGTGAATTCATTTCTATCGAATTTCTTCGTGAAGTTGAAAAGACTTTCTTTAATTTCTACAACGATTAAAGTAGTTACCACAACCAGCATTACCAACCACATTGGCTGACGGTCAACCAGTGGTGTAAGGCAATAAGCAATAAGTGCAATAACAATGGATGTAAAACCCCATTTATTTTGCAGCTTGATTTTATTGTAATAATACACTCCCAAAAGTGCAGAGATGATGACTCCTCCACCTACAAAAAGTCCCATCGAAACAGGCATCACAGTATAAAGCATAAAACCCAATATGCTTATAAGTACTATCGTTCGATCTGTACCGAACAGCGATTCAAATGCTAAATCGATATGAAGTCTTCTTTGCTCAAGCCCAATCAGCAGCGAGAAAAGCACCACTAATAAAAATTCAGTGAGTTCTTTGGGAATTTGCGACAGTATTTCCATAATAGCATTTTTAATTTTGTGCCAAAGTTATGAAATCTTTGTAAAAAACAATGCATTGATCGGTTTTATAGATATCAGGAATAACTCACAGTAGCCAAAGTTTACCGACAATTACAAATATCACACCTAATATCATGAATACCATAGGTATCAGTACGCCTTTCCGCTTAAACTGCAATAAAAATAGAACGTGGTTATTCGCCGGTAATAATTAAACAGATTTAAAACTGATTATGGCCATGCAAGCATAACTGATTAGATAGGAAATACATGGAAATCATTTCGACTTGTCGAATCGAAGATCAACGTACTTAAATTAAATCGGTTTTAAAATCTGCTATATCAGCGTAAATCAGCGTTCTATTCTCGTTTTTTTATAAATAGAATTATAAGACATCATTTTGTTCCACTTACTTACCTGCCAGCGAATGCAGGGTTTATTATTCTAGCAATATCCCAGAATATGTCCAATTTCCCTTACTTCCTGAACTGAAACGACATTCATTTTCTGTTCCAGCGTTTTATAGTATGATTGTATGGTATCCGGACTTTTTTTCATAATTCGTCCAATAGTACCCATGGTTTTATTTTTGACTAATAATTCGAGTACTGTTTTTTCCTTCTCAGTAAACTTCAGTTTTTGTAAATGCAATGAATAGGCATGCTCTTCGGTATAACCCTCAGTCGAATGACTGAACCAGTGGAATTCAGGCAGGGTAGTTACCTCGGTGCGGGTAGTTTCAATTTTCAAAATCCACGGACGGCCAAACTCATCAAACTTATACACCTGTATGTAGATCACATACGAATGATACAGCCCATCCTTTTCCAGTAAATTTCGGATATACCTGACTTCATAATTCCGAAGTTGCTCTGTGGTGAGTTTTCTCAGGTGATTCATCATGATTATTTCGGTTTGCAAACAAAAAGCAATATTTAAGGGGCATGTAAAGCTGATAAGACGTTCAAAATTATTTTGGATGGCGGAGTTGAGCAACGGACTATGAAAGTATTGAGTAAAAAATGAATTGTGCAGCACCAGTTGCTGATCTTTTAAATCAAATAAAGTGGTGCTGAATTTTGCCAACGATGACCTGTGCGTGATATAGTGCTGTAAAATTAATTTAAAATCGGCGGCCATGCGGGTTGAAACAGTCAGGTTCAAACCGGAAACAATACTTACAAGTTGACGAATCAGAAGTTGAATGGATGGATTGTGATACATACTTAAAAACAGATTTAAATTTAAGATAGAAATGGATTTCTTAGTAGAGGCAAGTTGTTTTCAGTTGCCTTGCTGCAATGTTAATGTAAAAATCGAAATGCAAAAGAAACAATAATTTATTAACAAAGAAACATTTTTAAAAAACTTTAATAATTTAACCTGCATTTTCCCACGTATGCGTAGTTTTTTTAGATAAGAATGTTCTATTCCTTTGCATCGTTTTCAACAACAACGCTCTTTGTATATCGAAAATATCCCACTTAGTTTTTAAACGTCAGCGTAAGGACAGCTATTCGAAATCAACCAAAAGCAATTTGCTGTATAAAAATACCTAAGTGACTTATTAAGCGGTTATTTACTGATACAATTATCCCGGGTTCTTCCAAATTCCCAATATGTAAGCTTAAAATGGATGAAAGTTGAAGCAACTTTGGGGAAAGTTGAAGTAAAACGGATGAAAATTGGAACAACTTTGGGGAAAGTTGACACAAAACGGATGAAAGTTGAAGCAACTTTGGGGAAAGTTGAAGTAAAACGGATGAAAGTTAGAACAACTTTGGGGAAAGTTGACACAAAATGGATGAAAGTTGAAATGTAGTTGGGTCTATTCAATAGAGATTATATAAGTTAGTTTTTTATTGACCCCCCAAACCCCCAAATGGGGGCTTTAAGACCAAGTATGTAAAATATTCTTTTCTTAGAATCACTCTTGAGCCCCCATTTGGGGGTTTGGAGGTCTTAACAGAAAAAATTTCAGAAAAAAAACGTCTACTATCTTGGAATTCGAAATTATAAGGATTGTAACTTATATAATGCCTAACAAACTGTGTCAGAAACGATAATTAATTGAAATGTGGTTTTTGAACATCCTTTCCCTCATTTGCAATGAGGTGCTAATTGGTGATACGTTTAAAATGGATATACAAACTCTATTGGTACAAACAACAGACAATAAACTCCTTGTTGAAAACGGAGTAGAAGAAAAATAGCGATTTAAAGTAAGGTTTAATTATTAAAAAATGTATGCTAATGGGAAATTCAAAAGTTTCGAAAGATTTTTCAACCGGTAAATACACCGATGCCGGTTTGAGTAGTAAGACTAATTTTATTGTTGGAGAGATGACCGATAATGCGGCATTTGCAACTCCCATTCCACTGCTGAAGGATGTGACGGATGCTAACAATGAATATATTGTTGCATTGGGAAAAGTAGAGTATGGTTCAAAAGCCGATACGGTAATTAAAAACAACCTGCGGGCAGCATTAACTGTGCTACTCAAACAGTTGGCCGACTATGTGCAAACCACCAGCAACGGTGATGAAGCCAGAATTCTGAGCAGTGGCTTTGATGTAAATAAAAAACCGGCAACGATAGGCCAATTAGCCAAACCAATCGGATTTAGTGTAAAGCCGGGAACCAACAAAGGCAGCATGATATTAAGTTGCAATGTGGTATCTAATGCCGATTTCTATGAATTTGAATACATGGAATTGCCGGTTACCCCCAACAGCGTGTGGATTCAAAGAACCAGCACCAAAAGCAAACTCGTGATGGACGGACTAATCAGCGGTAAGCTATATAATTACAGAGTAGCAGGTGCAGGTAGTGACCCTTCACGCATTTGGAGCGACGAAATTAGCAGCTACGTGCTGTAGTTAGCCCTACAGCTTGCTAAAACAGATATCCAACTTTCGACCAATAACCGTGTAGCGAATAAGCTGCACGGTTTTTTATATATATAATTACACCCTTAAACACGCCTTTGATAAATTTATTTAAAAAAGCTGAGATAATGGTTGGTGATGTTAAATGGATTTTTTATCTTTGGGGCGAAAAAAAATAAGCTTGTTACTTTATTTCCTCAAAACATGGAATATAGGAACTAAAACCTAAATATAATAAAAATATATGCGAATTGTTCGTATATTTTGGTGTTAGCAGTAATTATAAAAAACAAAATATGAGACACATTCTGACTTTAGCCATTATCATTTTAGCTTTTGGGTGCAACTCGAAAAAAGAAGACTCAAAACAATCAGACTCACTTCCGATTGACTCTTTGACTATCGGAAACAGAACTGTATATCTCGACTCAATAACTCTTTCTGAATTTGAGACAATACATTCTGACGGAATTAAAAACATTGATTCGCTTTCTATCGACACAACGAAAATAATCTTTAAACATGACACAATCTTGATTCTTCCAAAGACAGGAAAGAAAGTTGTATTTGCAAACGACACTATTGAAGGTGAAAACATGGTGACATACAAATATCTTAAGACAATAAAATTATGTAATGTCGTTGAAATTGAAGCGACTTATTGGGAATGGTCAAGAATCTTCCTTGTTAGTTTAAATACAGGAAAACAGACTGAACTTTGGGATTTTCCAAACTTCTCACCAAATAATAAATACATAATTAGTTCTTCAGGAGGCTTGGAATCGGGAGAAATGCCGAACGGAATTCAGCTCTATAAAATTGAAAACAACGATATAAAGTTGGTTTTCGAGAAAGAAATAGATAATTGGATTCCAAACGAAATTAAATGGAAATCAGACTCGACAATTCTCATAAAAAGAGCGAAACTCGACAAGAATGATAACAGAACATACGACTATTTAAAGACGAAAATAATACAATAAACCCTGCTCGGCGTAGGGTAGATTGGCGTTCTTGGGTTCGGCGTAGTTTTCAGTGGCTGTTGCCAAACCTATGGTGCTAGATTTTGCATGCTACAGATAACGGGGAGACAGAATGTAGACCGTGACAATAGGTGAAATTTGAACCCCGAATTATCTACAACTTTATATTATGACTAATGGAAAACAAAAATCGAGAGATTGAAAATTTGAAAACAAATTGTTGAAAAGCTGTTTTTTACTTGACAACAAAACTAAATAGTCATTAAGTGACCTGAAAATAAAAATCTAATAGTACGGAGAATCATACAAAATCATCAAAATATGAAAAAACACAATTACCTCATCTACTTTTTAATAGTTATTGCTTTAAAAATAACGGCACAAGAGAAAATGGACTATGCCGACAAAGTTAAATTTTACAACGAACATTTTAAATCAATATTTAAGAAACCCGTATATGAATCTCGTGTTCAAGTATACAATGCGCAAGAGATATTACCTGCTATGAATTTAGGTGAAAAAGACAAATCAGTTGTTTTAGATTCGTTGCAAAAGAGTGGAATGCTGAAAATTGAAAAAGACACCAAAGGTTTTGAATTAAAAATAGAGTTGAAATTTCCTAGTTTATATAATTCCACTAATAATAAATTATCAATCTTTAATTTCAATGATAATACTTTATCTAAGACTATGAAATTGACTTTAATCGAAAGTCAGCTGTATAACTCATTAAGTCAAAAGTTGAAAGTTAAGAAGGGGTTAAACTCTATTCATTTTGGAAGAAGAATTCCACCAGCATTAAATGAGAAGTATGGAAAACACAAGGTAGACCCGAATTATATATCATTGTCTAATCCTATTAGTAATTCTATTAAAGTAGACTCACTCTGTACAGGAAATGCAACATACAAAATTAAAATAATTACAAGTTATGATTCAATACGATGCAATAAGAAAGATATTTCAAAAATTATAAAACTCAACGGAGGTACATACCAAATTGTAACGATTATGGATAACAAGGTTGTCTTGGCTATTTTGCAAGATAAAGGAAGTTTAAATGAATTAAGTGTTGTCAGCTTTGATTCCATTAATAAATCTTTCATCCACCATGCAAAATTCAAAGATTATTATTATGCTCAATCCGATTCGGTTGCACAAATTAGGAGTATTCCAATCACCAAGAATGCATATGATTTAATTAGGGATAATCCAGAAATGACAATGGATGAATATGAAAAAAGAACTTCAAATTATTCAAAGAATGAAAAACATCAAAACTATATAATTTTGGAAACCGATAGCCCACTAATAAATGATTTTCTTATTTATTCACCGACATATGGATTTGAAAAACTTTTGGAGATAAAATTAAGGCATTGACAATTAGAAACTAATCCACCTCCCCCTCGGTTTGCTACGAGGTAGAGAGATATATGATATAAAGTTTGCTAATCACTTTGTTATATACAAATAACCATTAACCCCTTGCAAAGAGGTGGAGAGAGAAAAGGAGGAAATTGAATTATGAATTTTGTTGTAATACATCATTTTATAAAAGAAAACATTACAAGGGAAATGATGAATCCACATGTGGATTATCTTAAAGGGCTTTTTGAAAATGGCAAATTATTAATTACCGGGCCATTTATTGACGAAAAAAAAGGAGGTATGTTCATTCTGAATGTAAAAGACGAAGAAGAACTTCATGAAATAGTAAACAACGACCCGGCAATCATTGACGGTCTTGCCAGAAGTGAAGTCAGACCATACATGATTGTTTTTTCAAAATGCAATTAGGATATTGGGTTCAATTTCAATGTGGTAGTGCGTAGGCAAAGCTTCTTCAGTTGGTCATAGGTAGGTATTATTCTGTCCGGCCAAACATTAGGTGCTGAATTTTATAAGCTACAGAAAACGAGGGCAGTTTCTAAACTTCAATATAGTGAAAGATTCCGCGTATCTTACTTTCAGTTCCCCTCGTTTTATTGCAGCCTGTTTTAAAATATCCAGTTAAACAGAAATCCAACTATCATAATCCCTCCACCAACAATAGCAATAAAAGTCAGAATCAACGGCATTTTTAATACTTTTCGGAGAATAATCATTTCAGGTAATGACAAGGCAATCACTGACATCATAAATGCCAAAGCCGTGCCAAGCGAAGCTCCTTTTTCAATCAGTACCGAAACGATTGGGACAATACCCGCAGCGTTGGAATACAACGGAATACCAATCAACACCGACAACGGAACAGCATACCAAACATCTTTACCCATAAAGGAAGCCATAAATTCGGCAGGAACATAGCCGTGTGCACCTGCACCGACTAAAATACCAAATGCAACATACAACCACACCTTACCTACGATTTCTTTCACGGCATCGTAACCCATGGTAATTCGTTGTGAAAAAGTGATTTTTTCTTCGTCTCCTTCACCTTCGCCCAATTTGGTAGAATATACCCATTCTTCCACCCATTTTTCGAGTTTGAGTTTTCCAATAATCCAACCTGCTATAATGGCAATGACCAGACCTGTACCTATATAAATAAGTGCCGTTTTCCAACCAAACATACCGTATAAAAGGATAACGGCCACTTCGTTAATCATAGGAGCTGCAATAAGGAATGAGAAGGTAACTCCCAATGGAACGCCCGATTCCACAAAACCCAGAAACAGCGGAATGGCAGAGCAGGAACAAAACGGGGTAACAATTCCCAACATGGAAGCCATAATATTACCCATAAATGTTGATTTGCCTTCCAACGCTTTTCGGGTACGTTCGGCTGTAAAATAGCTGCGTAGAATTCCTACAAAGAAAATAATCAGTACTAACAGCATTAATACTTTCGGAAACTCGAAAATAAAGAATCGCAGTGTTTCGGCAAGGTGAGTGCCTTTTGTCATACCCAACACCGAGTCAACAAACCAATCGGTTACTGGTTGTAGGTTCGTATAAATCACATACCAGACTGGTAACAATATCAATGGTATAATGACGTTTTTATTTAATTTCATAACTCTGTTTTTTATGTTTGAACTTAATAAAGTTCGTAATAAGACGAACAATTTGAATAAAAAAATTTCTTGTTTAGCAATGTCCACAACCGCAGGTGGAAGCCATTTTGAATCTTGGTATTGGTAGCATGGCATTTATATCTGACGAACAGCACTTGCCAGAAGGATTCAGTTCTTTACATTCATTTCCGGTGCAAGCTCCGGTTGTTTTCTGAATGTCTTTAAGCGTTTTAGCACCATCGGCAATGGCTTTTTCAATTTCGCTTTTTGTAACTTGTTTGCAATGACAAATAATTTCGTCCATAATATTTAATTTGAAAATGTGCTAATTTGAAAATGAGATAATGTGCCAATGAGCCAATATGCCAATGTGATAATATGCTAATATAGTTCCCCCTTTAGGGGGTTAGGGGGCAAAAAATATAACCACATAATAAATCCCTACCACTATAAAAACAACCGAAACCACTCGTCTGAACCAAAGCTCAAAGGTTTTTATTTGATTGTATAGCTTGCCTACGTTACCAACTGCATAAGCCAACAGCCACGCAAAAAGAATAACGGGCAATCCGGTGGCAATGGCAAATAAAACAGGAAGATACATGCCGCTTGCACTGGCTACAGTCATTGGAATAAGCATCACAAAATACAACACGCCGCTGTACGGACAAAATGCCAACGCGAAAACCATTCCCAACAACAATGTGCTCCAATAACTGCCTTTACTGTTCTCGCCAATTTTATCAGTCAAGCCCGAGAAGCCGGGGAACTTGATTTTAATCACGTCGAGCATAAATAAACCAATCAAAATGAGTATAGGGCCTAACAGTTTTTCGCCCCAACCCTGAAAAATCATGGAGATATTCATTTTGCTTGCTCCAAAGAAAATAATGAGTGCCAAGCCTGTATAACTTATTGCACGTCCCAATGTATAAACTAATCCATTGATAAACACCCTGCGGCGGTTTTCAATATCGCGACTGATAAAACCAATCGCTGAAATATTAGTCGCCAACGGACAAGGACTGATGGCTGTCATCAATCCCAACAGAATGGCAGTCAGAAATGCATATTGCGAGTTTTCTAATATATTTTGCAGTATCTCCATAAGTTGATTTGAAAATGTGCTAATGTGCTAATTTGAAAATGTGCCAATGTGATAATGTATTTCAAGAATAAACTCTATTACCTATAATTAATATTAATAGGCATATTAATTAATTGGCATATTGGCACATTAAGTTATTGGCATATTAATTAATTGGCACATTACAACAACGGATCTATCGTTTTCTTCAATTCAGCTTTCAGCTTTTCAGGTTTATTTAACGCATACATAAAACCTTGTTCTGTTAAGTCAATCCGTTTACCGCTGCTAATCACTAACAATACCTGACCTTCCGCTTTGCATTTGGAGGCTAAAATGTTACTTCCTTTGTCATCCAAATTAATTGCTTGAAAATGAATTTTACCTTCTTTCAATTGAGTTGGATATAGTGCTGAAACAGCTTTTTGAGATTCAGTTTCCACAGCCTGACAAGTTGAGCAACGTCGGGTGTAATGAAAATAATACACCTCTACTTTAGGTAATTTAGTAATTGTTGCTGTTCCTTTTTTCTGTGGATTTACAGCACTTACTGTGAAAAGCGACGCAACTAATAATACAAACGCCGAAACATAAACGAGCTTTTTCATATCATGTAAATTTTATTTGTTAGTATTTGTTTTAATTCATCCATTGACGGGACACGACCTTTTACAACTACTTTACCATCCACAACCAATGCGGGGGTGGTCATGATATTGAATTTCATAATTTCAACAATATCTTCCACTTTGGTAATGGTGGCATTGATTCCATTTTGATCAACTACTTCGCGAGTGGCTTTTTCGAGTGACTTGCACTTTGGGCAGCCGGTTCCTAAAATTTGAATGTTCATAATAGTTCTTATTTTATACAATTTATTTACAGCAAGTTGTTTTTTCAGTTTTCAGCGCAAAGAATGTTTCGAAATACGCTTGTGCTTTTTCCCAGTTTTCACTATTTATACAATACTTTACCTTGGGCGTTTCAATTTCGCCCTGAATAAGTCCGGCATCTTTCAATTCTTTCAAATGTTGCGATACAGTGGCTTTAGCTATGGGTAATTCGTTGTATATATCACCAAAATAGCAATTGTCCATCGAAGCCAGATAATTCAGTATGGTAATTCGTGCAGGATGACCCATTGCTTTTGCAAAACGAGCAAGTTGCTCGTTGTCAATTGTATAATCTTTGTTTTTACAGCTTTCCATCTTGATATTTATTTATATGTTCGTAGTTCGCAAAACTACGAACAATATTTGATAACTCAATTAATTTCCCGATAATTTTCTAATAAATTCATTTTTTATTGAAAAATAGAAGAAGAATTTTTTATTGTTTAAAATATTCAGTACATTTGCTAAATTATTTTCGAACGTCAATCCTAAAAAAAGAAAGATATGAAATTCATTGTTTCAAGCACTGATCTATTGAGCCACTTGCAAGCCATCAGCCGTGTAATAAACAACAAGAACTCGCTACCTATTTTAGATAATTTTTTGCTTCAACTCGAAGGGAAAACGCTAACAATGACAGCTTCGGATATTGAGACAACTTTAATAACCTCAATGGAAGTTGAAACTGCAGATGGTGATGGTAAAGTAGCAGTGGCTTCACGTTTATTGCTGGATACTTTACGCGAATTTTCGGAACAACCACTTACCTTCAATATTAATGATTCTAATTTAGCTTTAGTCATAACTTCTGCTAACGGATCATATAATTTTATCGGTCAAAACGGAGACGAATACCCACGTATGCCACAACTGCAAGATGATGCCCGCTCGCTAACGCTTCCTGTTTCAACTTTATATACCGGAGTATCAAAAACGTTATTCTGTACAGCTGACGATGAATTGCGTCCGGTGATGAATGGAGTATTTTTTGATATTACAACCGATAGTTTAACTTTAGTGGCAACCGATGCTCACAAGCTGGTGCGCTATAAAACAATATATACTTCGGCATCTATACAACCTGAAGAAACTGTGAATTTCATATTGCCAAAGAAACCGGCCAATATGCTAAAAAACATTCTTCCAAAAGAAAGTGGTGAAGTTGAAATTCGTTTCGACAGCAAAAATGCACATTTTAAGTTGGCAAATTACACCATGATTTGCCGTCAGGTTGAAGGTCGTTTTCCTAATTACAACGGTGTAATTCCAAAATTAAATCCATTTAAAATAATTATTGATCGCGTTACACTCCTTAACGCTTTGAAGCGTGTGTCTGTGTTTGCAAATCAGGCAAGCAATCTTGTAAAACTTACATTCAATGGAAATTTAATCCATATTTCCGCTCAGGATATTGATTTCTCAATTTCTGCTGAAGAAACCATTAGTTGTCAGTTTGATGGAGAACCAATCAAAATAGGTTTCAAATCCTCTTTCCTTATTGAAATACTTGGAAATATCAATGCCACAGACATAGTTATGGAAATGTCGGATGCATCACGTGCAGGCTTAATTCTTCCATTTGAAAACGAGAAAGATGAAGAAATTTTGATGCTATTAATGCCAATGCTTCTAAATGATTAAATCTCAAATCTGTATAAAGTCAAAGGTCAAATGTCTCTGATATTTGACCTTTGACTTTCTTAATTCACTTTTTTATAATCATATTTACCAAAGGTTTCTTGTTTTTTAAACCTTAAATTTTAGACCCTAAAATGAAGCTTCAACTTAAAAATCCCATAATTTTTTTCGATCTTGAAACTACCGGAACAAATATTGTTTCAGATAGAATCGTCGAAATTTCTTATCATAAAGTATCACCAAACGGACGCGAAGAAACAAAAACAATCCGCATAAATCCCGAAATGGCTATACCTAAAGGTTCCACTGACATTCATGGGATTACTGATGAAGATGTGGCTAACTGCCCTACCTTTAAAACTGTGGCTAAAGAAATTGTGCGGGATATCGAAGGATGTGATTTGGCCGGCTACAATTCCAATCGGTTTGATATTCCGTTGTTAGCTGAAGAACTGCTACGAGCCGACATCGATATTGACTTGATGAAACGAAAATTTGTAGATGTACAGGTAGTATTTCATAAAATGGAACAACGTACACTTGGAGCTGCCTATAAGTTTTATTGTGATAAAGATTTGATTGGAGCTCATGGAGCAGAAGCCGATGCGTTAGCCACATACGAAGTGCTTCAAGCCCAGCTGGACCGGTATCCGGAACTAAAGAATGATGTTGAATTCTTGTCAAAATTTACAACCCAAAACAACAATGTTGACTTTGCCGGACGCATTGTTTACAATGAAAAAAATGAAGAAATAATCAACTTTGGTAAATACAAAGGACAAAAAGTTGTAGATGTGTTGAAAACTGACATGGGATATTATGGCTGGATGATGAACAGTGATTTTTCGCTCCATACTAAAAAAGTTTTGACTAATATTAAGTTGCGAAATTTTAACAAGTAGAAAGCTTAATCGGAAATAAATAAATTATTGGTTATCAGTTCTGACGTAACTTTTAAAAATAATAGGTTTTTGGCACGGTCATTGTTGAGACTTCAGTTGCTTCAAATGATTTTTATTTTTATGAAACTACCAAAAGTTGTTACTCCTTTTCTCTTTTTTCTCGCTTTGACTATACCGATTTACAGTCAGGGTAACACCGTTGTAATTCAAAGAACTCCAGAGCAAGAAGCAGCTAAACAAACTGAAATGCTCCAACAGGAGTTGAATCTTACATCTCAACAATCCAATCAACTATACGAAATAAATTTGCGCTACGCCCGTGAACGCCAGATATCAAACAAACGTAGCGAGGCTCTAGTGAGAATGAAGAATAAAAATGCGGAAATTCAACGTGTATTAACCCCTGAACAGAATATGAGGTTACAAAGCAAAAGGTACGAGCGTTCAACAATTCGGATTCAGACTCAATCTTTGAATCGAAATCAGTCACTGAACTCAGCCGGATTTCGTTCCACAACTAATTTTCGATCTAATTCAGGAGATTTATATCAAAGAAGCAATAATCGCCCGGTCAATCCAAATTTTCATGTAAGAAATCAATCTGAACAATCAGGGAGAAGAGGTGCTACTTCCACCTTCCGGTCAACATTAATTCAAAACAATCAACAATCAATTCATTCTTCTTCAGGTAATTCGCCATCATTACAACGAAGACCCGAAACTGGAATTCATCCAAATAATTCAACAACACAACCACAATCCACACCTAATAACTCAACAATAAGGTCAAATCCGCCTGTGAATATAAACAGAAAATAAAATATGCCGAAACCCTACTTTCAGTTCAAACAATTTACCATTTTTCACGATAAATGTGCCATGAAAGTAGGGATTGATGCTGTTTTATTAGGAGTATGGGCATCTGTCGACAAAGCAAAAGAAATACTTGATATAGGAACTGGATCGGGGCTAATTGCCCTAATGCTGGCTCAGCGCAATCCCAATTCCTTTGTTGATGCAATTGACATTGATACAAATGCAATTTTACAAGCCACTGAGAATGTCAATCAATCGCCCTGGCCGAATAGAATTAGCATGCAGCAGATTTCGCTGCAACAATTTGCCCTGACATCAAAAAAACGGTATGATTTAATTGTTTCAAATCCGCCTTATTTCATTAATTCGTTGAAAGCACCATCTGAAAGTCGCACAAATGCTCGTCACACAGAATTACTTACACACGAGGAATTAATTGAAAACGCCATTAAATTGCTGCATCCCGAAGGGAGAATTTGCATCATTCTTCCCGTAAATGAAGGGATGGAATGCATTGATTTTACTCTAAAAAATGGATTAACCTGTTCAAAAAGGGTTGTAATTTTTCCAAAACCAACTGCCGGGGCTAAGCGGTTATTGCTCGAATTTTGTTTACAAAAAGGTCAAACCGATGTATCTGAACTGGTTATAGAATCAGAGGAGCGCCATCATTACTCGCCCGAATTTACTGAACTGGCAAAGAATTTTTATTTGAAACTATAGCAAAAAATCAGGCAAATCAGATTAAAAATCCAATTTGCCTGATAATTACATTCCGATGTAAATTTTACAACAAAGCTTCAACTTTTGCTGTCAGAACAGCTTTTTGAGTTGCACCAATCTGTTTGTCAACTACTTGTCCGTTTTTGAAAAACAACATAGTAGGGATGTTCCGAATGCCGTATTGGTTTGGTGTGTCTACATTGTTATCCACATCCATCTTTCCAATTACAACTTTTCCGTCATATTCTTTTGCCAATTCTTCTACAATTGGACCCACCATACGGCATGGACCACACCACTCTGCCCAAAAGTCGATAACTACCGGTTTCCCGCTGTTGATAATTTCTTTGATGTTCTCATCAGTAATTTCTAAAGCCATAATATATAAAATTAAATAATTAATAATTTGAGATTCATAATTAATTGATAACTTGAACTATGCTTACTTTGTCAAGTTTGTAAATTAGGTTCAGGCACTCTCTAAATATTGACTGTAAAACAGATTCAGGTTGAAATTGTTTACATAAAAAATAAAATAGGCTTATTCAAAAAATCTATCAAAAACCTGAATTTGATTTAATGAACCTGAAAGTCAATAATTCCCTCTTTTTGAGCCCGCGACAACATGTGATATACTTTTTTATTTATTTGAATCCGGTGTTGACGCGCAAATAATTTTATTTTGTTTGGTGAATCTTCATCTACAACCTGAAAATACAGATTCACATTTCCTTTGTTTTTAAGCACTAAATCGGTAAATTCAACAGAAAAATCTTCAGTCATTTGTTGTATTGGAATAGTCAATGTCAACGTACTAATTAAGTTATCTTTGATGTCCGAAAATACTTCGATTTTCTGAATTTTCAGTTCCAGTTCTTTTGGGATATTCGGATCTGTATTTTCTTGCTTTCTATATTTATAATCAGCGCCTTTTTCCTGAACCACTGCATGAATAAACAAATACAAATCCTTAATCATGTATTTGCCAAACTCGATATAGTTTTTCCCAAAAAGAGCAAACTCAAAAGCACCAACATAATCCTCGAGCGTGAAAATGCCATAAGGATTGCCGGCTTTTGATGTTCCATGGCGGAAATTAGTTACCATTCCACCTATTTTCAATGCTTTGCCTTGTAATGGGGAAAGCTCCTTCAAATCAACCGTTGTGGTATTGCAAATATGGTTTATCTCAAATTCAAACTCATCCAATGGATGAGCCGAAAGATACATACCAATTAAATCACGTTCTTTGTTCAATCGTTCCAGTGGCGACCATTCAGGCGCATACGGAATTTCCGGTTTGGTAATTTCTACAGTGTCCATTCCTCCGAAAAGTGAATTTTTTGTCATTGCCAAATCAGTTTGAAACTTATTTCCATAGCGCAGAATGGATTCCAAAACCTGCTCACCTTTGCTGTTTTCAGCAAAAAGCTGTTCCCTTCGAATGTCATGAAAACTATCGAAGGCGCCTGACAATGCCAAACTTTCCACAGCCCGCTTGTTACAAGCCGTCAGGTTTACGCGTTCAATCAAGTCGAACATGCTCTTGTATTTTCCATTCAGCTTGCGTTCATTCACAATGGCTTCCACTGCACCTTCGCCCACACCCTTTACGCCACCGAGACCAAACCTGATGTTTCCTTCTGCGTTTACTGTAAAAGTCAAATCACTTTCGTTTACATCAGGTCCCATCACACTCATGCCAAGATTTTTACACTCATCCATGAATTTGCCGACTTCGGTAATGTCATCCTTGTTGCGCGTTAAGTTGGCAGCCATAAACTCTGCCGGATAGTGCGCTTTCAGATAAGCCGTTTGATAAGCAATCCACGAATAGCAGGTAGCGTGCGATTTATTGAAAGCATATTTGGCAAATTCAGCCCAGTCGCTCCAGATTTGTTCCAGCTTTTCTTTTGGTCCAAAGCCGTTTTTCTGGCAACCTTCCATAAACTTCACTTTCAGGGCTTCCATTTTGTCGATAAGCTTTTTCCCCATCGCTTTGCGCAATTCGTCGGACTGGCCACGGGTAAACCCTGCCAAATCGCGACTCAGAAGCATGACCTGTTCCTGATACACCGTGATGCCGTAAGTATCTTTCAAACGTTTTTCCATAATCGGGAACGGATATTCAATCTTCTCGCGACCATGTTTACGATTAATAAACTGAGGGATATATTGCATTGGACCCGGGCGGTATAAGGCATTCATGGCAATCAAATCTTCGAACTGGGTCGGTTGGAGGTTGATTAAGTGCTTTTGCATTCCGGCCGATTCGAACTGGAATGTACCAACTGTTAACCCTTTGCTGAAAAGTTCGTATGTTTTGCAATCATCAATTGGAATGGTGTCTATGTCCAAATCAATTCCTTTCGATTTTTTGATATTAGCTAATGCTTCTTTAATGATAGACAAGGTTTTTAGTCCCAAAAAGTCCATTTTAATCAGGCCTATTTCTTCTATCACTGAGCCTTCGTACTGCGTAACTAACATTTCTTCGTTAGTCTCTTTGTCGATGGCTGTGCTAAGTGGCACTAAATAACTCAAATCGTCGGCACCGATAATGACACCGCAAGCATGAACGCCTGTTTGACGAACTGTTCCTTCCAGCATTTCGGCATAACGCAATGTGTTTGAAAGGTTTTGATCGGACGAGTTCCGTGCAGCTTGCAGTTCGGGAACATATTTCAGGCAGTTTGCGATATTTACTTTCGTGGCTTTTCCATCAGCTCCTTCGGGGAATTTATCGGGAATAAGCTTTGTTAATCTGTCTGCTTCCGAGAGTGGCAACCGTTGTACGCGCGCCACATCCTTGATAGACGATTTTGTGGCCATAGTGCCATAGGTAATAATATGTGCCACCCGTTCTTTGCCATATTTTTCGGTCACCCAACGCAGCACTTGTCCACGTCCGTCATCGTCAAAGTCAATATCAATATCGGGCATGGAAATACGGTCGGGGTTAAGGAAACGCTCAAACAGCAAATCGTATTTCAGTGGGTCAATGTCGGTAATCCGCAGGCAATAAGCTACCACCGAACCTGCCGCCGAACCACGCCCGGGTCCAACGGAGACTTTCATGCCACGGGCTGCATTGATGAAATCCTGTACAATGAGGAAGTAACCGGGGAAACCCATGGTTTTCATTACATCCAACTCAAAATCAATGCGCTCCATCGTTTCGGGTTCTATGTTTTCTCCGTAACGTTGTTTAGCGCCTATGAGTGTTAACTCTTTCAGGTAGTCAGCTTCCAGTTTTACGCGTACGGCTTTATCATACCCGCCCAACCGGTTAAATCCGTCTTTAAACTCTTCGCGAAGCATTTCTTCGGTGAACTTAGCTCGATATTGCTCCTCGGTGGCAAAACTTTCGGGGATGGGAAAAACAGGCATCATGGCATTGGAATCGATATCGAAAAATTCTACTTTTTCGGCAATTTCCACCGAATTTTCCAACGCTTCGGGCACGTCGGCAAATATCTGCCACATTTGCTCCGGCGTTTTGAGCCATTCCTGTTTGGTATAACGCATACGGTTCGGGTCGTCGAGTTCCTTACCGGTGCTCAGGCATATCAACCGTTCGTGGGCTTCGCCATGTTCTTCTTCCACAAAGTGAACATCGTTGGTAGCCACCAGTTTTGTATTTGTTTTTCGGGCCAGTTTAATCAGTTCTTCATTCTGGCGCATCTGTTTATCGTAGGTAGAATAATCGGCATTCGGCTTATCGGTCTTGTGGCGTTGCAGTTCGATGTAGAAATCGTCGCCAAACACACGCTTATACCACAGCACCGCTTTTTCGGCTTCTTCCAGGTTGCCGTTTTCCACTTTCTTATGAATTTCGCCACCCAGGCAAGCCGACGATGCTATCAAGCCTTCGCTGTATTTTTCCAACAATTCATGGTCGATACGTGGGCGGTAATACATGCCATCAATCCACGATGTAGAAACAAGTTTGCACAAGTTTTGATAGCCCTTTTTGTTTTTGGCAAGCAACACCAGGTGATAACCACTACGATCTTCGGTGCCATCTTTAGACAAGTGACCACGGCGCGCCACATAGGCTTCGCAACCAATAATCGGTTTAAAAATTTTATGCCTGGCTTCTTCTATCTGTTTTTCGATCTCGATTTTTTCATCGTCCTTCAAGCCTTCGGCTTTGAGCTGTTTTTCAAGTTCGGAAATTTGACTTTTTACTTTGCTGTTTTTCTTTTTGGTATAATTAAAAAACTCTTTGATTCCAAACATGCTTCCATGGTCGGTTAGTGCCACGGCGTGCATGCCGCTTTTGGAAGCTTTGTCCACCAAACCGGAAATGGTTGACATGCCATCCAGTACCGAATAGTGCGAGTGAACGTGAAGATGAACAAAGGAACTCATGTTAAGCGGTTGTTTATTGGTTGTTTACAATTCCCATCGGGGAACTGAATTTTGATTGCTAAAGATACATCATTTTTTGAAAGCAGCTAAAAAATTAACCCCGAAGTTATCCACAATTTTCAATATTGCGACTGAGAGGCTTCGTAAAATTGCCGTGGGAAAGGAGTTTAGCGGAGTGAAACGAATTCGCAAAATAGCTGGACAAAAGAAAAGACACAATTATTTGTGCCTTTCTTCTTGGATGAATATGGAAATATGAAGACTTCGCCGAACTAACGACTGGCCAATCTACGCAGAACGTAAGGCCTCTATTCAGCCATGCTGAACATCCTTATTCAGGCACCCTGATAAACGTTATTCAGTCACCCTGAAAGCCTCGTATCGGGCAGGCTGAAGATTACTTAACCTATTACTTAACAGTAAGTGTTTTCTCGAAAGCAGAAGCCCTTGGATATAAATTTTCTACTTTTATTATTCTTCCGACAATTTAAACTCGCTGACAGAGCGGGGAATCCAAACACGCATTTTAGAACCTCCGCGGTTGTCCCACACGTTGTAAGGGATAGCCATAAAAGTTTTTGTTTCGGATTGGAACCCGAGTTTGTTGGCCGTTGGCGAAATACTAATTCCATCTCCTTTAATTGTATAAGTTCCGTTTAGAACATCTTTGGCAAAAGTGAGATTTAAAGTGGCTGAGTCGGGTAAAATAAAATTATTCAGGTCAAAAGCATTGTCTTTGTCTTCAAGGCAATAAAGAATCGGTCCACGTTCCAACGCCACCAAACCACGGTCGGCGGCCACGCTTTCGTTAGCAGCTACACGTTGGATAGCCATTGGTAAGTTATAGTCAACTTTATCGCCTTTTTTCCATTCGCGGTCAATCACAGCATAACCATCTTCCACAGTTGGACTAAAATCTTTGCCATTTACTTTTATTGAATAAGACGTTTTTGTTTTAGTCAGGTAGCTGTATAAATTACTTGGAACAGGCTGATTGTTCACCCAACCCGGAATGCGTAACCTAAGAGCAAACCTGGTTTTCTTCGTTGGTTGAATGCTAAAACTGATAGCACCCGCCCAGGGATAATTGCTGCGTTGTGTAATTTCAACAGCTTGTTTTCCGTTTAACTTCAATGTTGCGCTACTTCCTATAAATAAATTTACGTACAGGTTGCTTTCTTTTTGGGCATAAATATAACCAGTAACCGACGATATAAAGCGGCATAAGTTAGTTGGACAACAAGAACAATCGAACCAGGGCTGACGTACATAACTTCCATCGGCGGCAAGCGGATTTGGGTAGAAAAAGTTTTTCCCATCCAGGCTTACACCCGAAAGAACATTGTTATAAAGGCTACGTTCGAGCACATCAATATACTTGGATTGTCCGTGCAGTTCGAACATCCTAAAATTCCAATACACGTTGGCAATGGCTGCACAGGTTTCGTTGTAGGCACTTTTGTTAGGCAGTTCGTAGTTATCTCCGAATTTTTCTCCATCATGTTTTGCACCAATACCTCCGTTGATGTAGAATTTTTTAGAAACTACATTTTCCCAGATGCTGTCGATGGCAGTCACATATTCTTTGTTACCGGTAAGTGCAGCTACATCGGCCACTCCCGAATATAAATATGCAGCCCGAACGGCATGACCAACGGCCTCTCTTTGGTCTACAACCGGTTCCTGATCCTGCCAGTAAGCACGGTTTTTATCTAATTTCTTTCCACGGCAATCAATAAAGAATTTGGCCAGATTGAGGTATTTTTTTTCTCCGGTAATCCGATAAAGCCGAACAAGTCCCATTTCCACTATTTCATGTCCGGGAGCGTCGTTTCTTTTTCCGGGACCAAATACCTGAGTCAATAAGTCCGCATTTTTCAAAGCAATATTGAGAAAATTCCTTTTCCCTGTGGAAAGAAAATGTGCTGAGGCTGCTTCGAACAAATGTCCGGAGTTATAAAGCTCGTGACTCATTACCGATTCATTTACCCAACGGTCCTTGCCCGACCAGGGATGCGGATGTGCAGGATCAATGGTTCGTGCAGTGTACAAATATCCATCAGGTTCCTGAGCTTTGGACACAATGGTGATTAAACTATCCACGTACTTATCCAGTTTGGCATCGGGATGAACAGCCATTGAAAAGGATGCACCTTCAATTGTTTTGTAAATATCTGTATCATCAAATGGAAACGTAGTAAGAAATTTTCCGGTATGCGTGGCGGCATTTACAAAGTTCTGTATGCGTCCGGTTTCCTGACATTTCTGAAACGAAGACGGAATGGTGACTGTACGATTGGTTTCAACCCGTGGAAACCAAAATGCATCGTTTAGCTTTACCTGATTAAATGTTATACCCTGATACGGATAATCGGTTGTTTGAGCGAATGATAATCCCGCAAACAGGAAACATGCTGTAAGTGTGATGAGTGTTTTTTTCATTTATAT
The DNA here is from genome assembly GCA_031292575.1 of Paludibacter sp. Lineage (GTDB taxonomy): Bacteria > Bacteroidota > Bacteroidia > Bacteroidales > Paludibacteraceae > Paludibacter. The sequence goes on along the minus strand of JARLGX010000031.1, from coordinate 36,504 downwards.
TGAACGTTGAATAAGTTACTAAATACTTTTCCGCACAAGCCATACCTGATACGAATTTATAATATTTTGCCAAAGTACATAAGCACCTGGCCCTATCGAAGCAATTGGATTGAGATAAACCTGCGCCATCCAAATTGCAAGTATCGTGTTTTTCTGTCCCAGTCCCTGACCTCCTGCCACAGTATCATTGTAATGCTTCCCAACTCCCCTCCCGATTAAAAACTGAGCCACACAAACCACCAAGGCTAAAACCGCTACCATAATTTCAACAAAATGACTTGTACCTTTTTGTTGCAGAATAAATACGACGGTTCGTCCGGTAACTATTCCCAATGCCAATGACCAGAAATAAAATGAAAGACCAGAAAAAGACGCTATTTTCATTGTTATTGCCGGAACAAATTTCTGCAAAACCATTGCCAAAGCAAACGGAAGAAATAATAATACAAATACCCGCTGCGAAATAGCTAAAAACGATTCAAAAAATGGCAAACTTTGGTAACTGCCCACCAAGGCAAAAATTACCGGTGCTGCCAATGCCACTACCATATTGCTTACTAAACTATACGATGTCAGACTGCCGATATTGCCTTTCAACATACCTGTAATTACAGGAGCAGCAGTACCCGTTGGAGCAAGTACACAAATCATGGCTCCTTGTGCGAGTGTGACATTAATCGGCGAGAGTACTAAAAATACTGCCAAACTACCGAAGACCTGAATCAAAATCAGCCATAAGTGAAGACGCGACAAACGCATTTGGTCTAACCTCAGGGTGCAATAAGTCAGGAATAACATGACAAAAATCAGATACGGAGTAAAAAAAGCCAAAGAGGCAAAGAACTTGTAAAAAATAGCACCCACTGTTATAGAAATGGGCATCATGTATGGTTTTAATTTTTTCAACATAGCTTCAAATCAATCATTTTCAATGTGCAAAATTACATAGATTAATTGGGAAGAATGAAGAACTCGCATTTAAAATTGTAATTATTTGAAAAAACTTTTACAAAAATATGAAAAATAAAAATGGAGTTAGTGTACAAAAAAATAATAGTAGCGGATTATTGTTCAATTGGAATTGCGGATAAAACAGGCTGTTTATTGATGTCGGATTTGGAGTGTTGATTTAAAATCTAACCTCGTCAAAGATTCACTTTGTGTGAGTGAAATGCTTTTATTCTGAATTACCTTTTTATTCTTTCTATTGTGAAAGATTGTCCATAGAACTTTAAATGGATTTGTTTTGCTCTCTTTGGTATAAAAACAAATACTTTTTAGCACATTTTTTTACAACTATTTTGTAAGCTTATATCCTCATATTCAATATCGGCACCTCAATTAACTATTGAATTATGAAAAAGTCCACACATATTAAACAATTATCCACTAACAATACAAGATATTTTATTTATTTTCGTAGTTATCTTTATTTCAACTACATGAAAAAAATATTCCTTCCAGCTTTTCTCATTCTTTTCGGTTTCGTATCCGTATGGGCATCGACTTATAAAATCACCTACTTAACAGCCGACAATGGGTTGTCGCGCAATTTGGTTCAACATATTTTTCGCGATTCGCGCGGATTTATGTGGATTTCAACAAACAATGGTTTAGACAGGTACGACGGCTATGATTTTATCCATTTCAACAGCCGGAATTCGGCAAACCCTTTGCAGTGCGATAATGTTAGTTGTGTAGAAGAGGATCAAAACGGGAATCTCTGGATTGGAACCGAAAATGGGCTTTATTTTCTAAATTATAAAACAGGCGAAATTGTAAATGCAAGCGTAATATTGGATTCTAAGCCAAATCTCGATTCAAGGTCAATAAAATTTATAAAAAGAGATGAGTCCAATGATATTTGGATTGGTTATGATAATGGCCTGTTTAATTTGCATTACACGTCTGATAATCACATAAAACTAAACGATGTTTACCATAGCGCTACAACGGTCACGGCATTTATTCAGTTTAACGGAAGTATATTTGTAGCCCAGGACACAGAAGTTTTTCAACTAATTAAAGGAAGTAATGGCAAATATAATAAAGTAAGTGCCGGACAAAAACTTAAACAATTTCCGGGCATTATAAATGTACTTTATTACGACAACGGATTAATTTGGATTGGAACCGCTACCGGCTTGTATAAATATGAACCAATATCGGAGACTTTAACTGCCTATTTTTCGAACCCTGTAAATCCAAATTCACTTTCGTCTAACTATATTACCGATATAAACAAAAGTCAAAATGGTCAATTACTGATCGGTACGCTTATTGGTTTAAATATCTATGATTATCGAACTGATGCCTTTGATCATATAACATCCGAAAGTAACTCAAGTGGAATTACACTGAATAACAACTTTGTAAGTTGTATTTTAGTTAATGATAATTTAATTTGGTTTGGAACCGAAAAAGGAGGAGTTAATTTATTAACCCCTGATTTGAATATTTTTACAAACCTTAGTCACTCTGCCGAAAACCAAGGCAGTTTATCTAAAAACCCTGTAAATTCAATTTACGAAGATAATTCAGGTAATTTATGGGTAGGAACTGTTGAAGGAGGACTTAATTTACGGAAGCAAGGTTCATCGGATTTTATACATTGCTATAGCCAATCACAAAATCAAAAGTCGTTGAGTCACAATTCGGTAAGCTGTATTTGTCAGGATTATCGGGGCGATTATTGGTTTGGCACTTGGGGAAAAGGAATAAATCGGTTGAGAAATAAAGACAAGTATAAGCCAGTATTTCAACAATTTTACAATAACCCATCCTCAAAAAACAGCCTAATAAATGATTTTGTAGCATCAATTGTTTCCGATGAAAAAAATCATGGATTATGGATTGGAACACGAGCTGGTTTGGATTTTTTCAATTTAGATACCGAACATTTCATTCACGTTTTAGATTATTTACCCAGCGAAAAACATATCCGATTTGTTACCGGAATGTATATCGATAAAAAACAACGCTTGTGGATTGGAACCGGATATGGTTTGTTTTGTGTGTACTTGGCAAAATCAAATTTAAGTCAGAATAAAATTCAATACAAGTATTTTCGTTATGAGTTAACAAACCCCGCTTCACACAAAATTGAAAAAATAAATTGCATACTTGAAACCAAAGAAGGCCAATTGTGGTTCGGAAGCAATGGCAATGGAATTTATTGCCTGAAAGAGAAAGCCGATGAAATGAAATTTGAAAATTTCGACCAAAATAAGGGTTTACTTGACAATGTAATCTATGGAATGTTGGAAGATGATGCCGGTAGAATATGGTTAAGCACCGACAAAGGGTTATGCGTATACAATCCAAACAGAAACAGCACCCGAAGTTTCACCAAAACTGATGGATTGAAATCTAATCAATTCTACTGGGATGCCTATTTTAAAGGGCACGATGGTAAAATGTACTTTGGAAATGTGGCAGGCTTAACTTGTTTTAATCCATTAAAATCCACACCGGTACTAAATAAAAATAAAGCATCGATTACACGAATTAAGGTGTTGAATGAAGATGTCTTTTCACCAAATTTCAAAAATTCGAATCGTCAACTCAAATTTGAAGGCGATAATTTAAATCAGATCGTGCTCAAAGAATCTGACAAAGCTTTTAGTGTCGAATTTTCAGCGCTGTGTTATAATTTGGCTGACAAGATTAAATACGCTTACCGCTTAAAAGGGTTTGATAATAACTGGACAGAAGTGAGTTCCGATAGACGTTTTGCAAACTTTACAAATATAAAATTTGGAAACTATCAACTGGAAATTAAATGTACCAATACAGATGGCAGCTGGTCCGACCAAGTTACAACCCTCAATATTAAAGTGATACCACCATTTTACAAAACGTGGTGGTTTATTATCTTGTTTATCAGCTCAATAATTTACGGAATTTACCAATATTCAGTACATCGGATCAAGTTGCTGGAAAAACAAAAGGTTCAACTAAAAAAACTTGTGGATGAACGAACACAAGAAATTGAACAACAGAAGGAAATGCTTGAAGAACAGGCTCAACAGTTGAAATCAAATATGGAAGTGTTGATTGAACATCAGGATGAGGTATCACGGCAAAACGAGATGTTGATTGCTCAAAATCAAAAAATTACATATCAAAAGGAAGAATTAATCTTACTTTCAAAAAAGGTTGAAGAAGCAAATGTTGATAAAATTTCTTTTTTCACCAATATCACACATGAATTTAGGACACCAATAACCTTAATTCTTGGTCCGGTAGAACGTTCCTTGAAATTAAGTACAAACCCGAAAGTGCTCGAGCAATTAAATATTGTGCAACGGAATTCAAGATTGTTGCTTGGTTTAATCAATCAACTGATGGATTTCCGAAAAGTAGACTCGGGGAAAATGGAAATAGTTAAAACCCAGCAAAATTTTATCGAGTTTTTGAATGATTTGATTTTGCCATTCGAAGATTTAGTAAAAGATAGAGGAATTACATTTAGAAAGCTATACCGTATTAACCCACCCGAATTCTTTTTCGATAGGGATAATATGCAAAAAGTAATGGGAAACCTGCTGTCAAATGCTATTAAATTTACTCCCGACCATGGTATGATTACCGTTGTAGCAAGTACCTATACAGATAAAACCGACCGGAGAGAAAGGCTTTATGTGGCGGTAAAAGACACAGGGAAAGGTATTCCGGAAAATGACAGGGAGAAAATTTTCGACAGATTTTTTCAATCCAAACAAAATCATGCTTATTCAGGCTATGGACAAAGTGGAACCGGCATTGGACTTTATCTTTGTAAACGTATTATTGAATTACATGATGGAAAAATTGAGGTTCTCAATCAAACTTCAGGTGGTTCGTGTTTCAGGTTTATAATACCTATTGATCGTCGTATATCAACTGTAGTTTCTATCGACGGAAAACCTATGGAAATGAATCCGAGAAACGAAGAAAACGTTCACGATAATATCTCTGAAGAATTTTCGAAAACAAAACCGATTTTACTAATTGTAGAAGATAACAGTGATATGCGCCAGTACGTCCGCTCAATTCTATGTGAAGAGTTCAATGTGCTCGAGGCTCCCAATGGGGTGGTCGGGCTTGAGGTTACCAATCGATATTTGCCGGATTTAATAATAAGTGATATTATGATGCCCGAAATGGATGGTATGGAGTTTTGCAAACGGGTGAAAACTGCTTTTACAACATCGCATATTCCAGTCATTCTACTCACAGCCAAATCATCTACCGATACTCAAATTGAAAGCTTCCAATTGGGTGCCGATGCATTTTTGGTAAAACCCTTTGATGAGGAATTATTAAAAGCTATAATCAGGAATTTGAACGAAAAGCGGAAACGGATACAACTCAATTTTGCCGAAAATATGGATTCCAACGTTTTGAATTTTGATGACGAATCATTGGATAAAAAATTTATCGACAAGGCTTTAAAAGTGATTAAAGAAAATTATACCAATTCCGAATTCGATGTTACTGAGTTTATGGAATCAATGGGAATAAGTCGGAGTTTGTTGCACAAAAAACTCACGAATCTGGCAGGTCAGTCGGCCAGCAGGTTTATCCGGGTTTACAGACTTAATGTTGCTCGGGAATTAATCATTAAGAACAATGTGAACCATACTTTAAACATTTCGGAAATTGCTTACGAAGTAGGATTTAATGACCCCAAATATTTTACACGATGCTTTACCAAGCATTTTGGAATTCAGCCAAGTTCTTTTTTTGAAAACAAGAAAGAATAAACACTTCTATTTATAGTTTCTTGATTAAAAAAGTTGATATAATGTCTGTTACAGCAATATTTTGAAGTTGCCTGGGTAAGCTATTTTGAGATTAAATTTAATTGATAATATACAAATTTCCACCAAAAAGAAAATTTCGTCCACCTCTTGCCGAAATAATTGTACTTTCTTTGCAGAATTAAAAATACCTTTTGCTAATTAAATTTAAGTTATAATATGAGAAAATCAAAATCATTGGTTGTGTTGGTATGCTCAATTGTATTGGGAACACAATTAATCTTTTCACAAACACACGCCATTCAGGTTGATCTAAAAAAAATAGGATCACCTATTCAGAAGACCATGTACGGTATTTTCTTCGAAGATATTAATTATGGCGCAGATGGCGGGCTTTATGCCGAAATGATAAAGAATCGTTCATTTGAATTTCCGCAGAGCTTGTTAGGTTGGACAAGCTTTGGCAAAGTGGAAGTTCGCACTGACAAGCCTGCATTTCCAAACAATCCTCATTACGTGCGCCTTTCATATCCCGGGCACAATGTGAAACAAACCGGAATGGATAACGAAGGTTTTTTCGGAATTTCTGTAAAACAAGATGCTGAATACCGTTTTTCAGTTTGGGCCCGATTGCCCGAAGGCGAAAGCAGTAGCATTCGCATTGAACTGATTGACCCTGAAAGTAGTATATTTAATTCACAAACACTCACCATCGATTCCAAAGATTGGAAAAAATACCAGATCGTTTTGAAGGCAAGTAAAACAGAGTTGAAAGGCCGTTTGCGTATTTTTTTGACATCTAAAAATTCACTTGATATTGATCATGTTTCTCTGTTTCCGGTTGATACCTGGAAAGGCAGGGAAAATGGGTTAAGAAAAGATTTAGCACAAGCTTTATATGATTTACACCCGGGCATTTTCCGCTTTCCGGGCGGTTGTATTGTGGAAGGAACTGATCTAAACTCGCGTTATGAATGGAAAAATTCGGTTGGACCGGTTGAAAACCGAAAATTAAACGAAAACCGCTGGCAATACACTTTCCCAAACCGTTTTTTCCCTGATTATTTCCAATCGTATGGAATGGGATTTTATGAACTCTTTCAACTTTCGGAAGATATTGGAGCAGAACCACTTCCGGTAATCAGCTGCGGATTGGCGTGCCAGTTTCAAAATCACGATGATAAAGAAAATGTTGCTGTAAATAAATTAGATCCTTACATTCAGGATGCTTTGGATTTGATTGAATTCGCCAATGGAGATGTAACTACCAAATGGGGAAAAGTTCGTTCCGATATGGGTCATCCGGCTTCGTTCAATTTGAAAATGATGGCAATAGGCAATGAACAATGGGGAAGTCTTTATCCCGAACGTTTAGAACCATTTATGAAAGCGATTCATGCCAAATATCCTAATTTTAAAATAGTTGGTACGGCCGGTCCAAGTCCCGATGGAAAAGATTTTGAATTTGGATGGAAAGAGATGAAACGATTGAAAGCAGATTTGGTGGACGAACATTACTATAAAGATCCACAATGGTTTTTGTCGAATGCCAACCGCTACGATAATTACGACCGTAAAGGACCTAAAGTATTTGCAGGGGAATATGCCTGTCACACGAAAGACCGCAAAAATAGTTTTGAATCGGCACTTTGTGAAGCTGCTTTTATGACCGGTTTTGAACGTAATGCCGATGTGGTTTATCAATGTACCTATGCACCTCTTTTTGCACATGTGCAGGGTTGGCAATGGAAGCCAGACCTGATTTGGTTCGATAATTTGCGTAGTGTCAGGTCTGTAAATTATTATGTGCAACAACTCTACGGAATGAATGTAGGTACAAATGTGTTGAAAACCGTTGAAAACAAATTACCCCTGGAAGGTCAGGATGGAATTTATGCATCGTCGGTGCTTGATAAAAACAAAAACGAGATTATCCTGAAAATAGTCAATACTTCTGATGCTGAAAAAAAGGCTGCATATACGTTTAATGGTATGAATAAAGCTGAACGCACAGGAACACATACTATTTTAACATCGGCAAATCCTGGCCAGGAAAAACTGGATAATCCTACAGCAGTAGTTCCCGTAACCAACGAAATCAAAGTTTCAGGAAATACATTTGAAGCAATATTAGCTCCGAAATCATTCAATTTATATGTGATAAAGTTGTAATAAGAAAACAGGTAGTTTAAGTCAATCAGGTATTAGTTTAGTAATTAGAATTAAAGTCGTTCTGTTCCGAAGATAAGTTCGGTATCTCCCAAATTATTTTCAGACAGGGCTTCTTTAAATCTAATGAGAAATATGTACAAAATGCCTGGTTTCCTTATGGTTACTGAGGATATTTATAAGTGGATATTTTATTTTTTCTCTTTATATACAATTGTCCACTATAAAAAAACATTTGTTGACCATGCCGTGAACCACTATACATACATTTGCAACGATATAATTCAATTGGATGAAAAATAAATATTCGATAATATTAAGTAAAGTCATTTGGTTTTTTGTTGTCAGATTAAGTGTAAATAAGACGCTTAAGAATGGTTGAAAAATTAAACTGAAAGCGATTGAAAAATAGAATAAGCTTCAAATAAAACATAAAACTCAAGATCAATTAAAATTATAAAGTTATGAAAACACAGCATTTCCTTGATCCTTTAGAAATTGTTTAAATCTAATCTCAATTTTGATTTAAATACATTAAAATTAACAGTTGACAAATGAGTATGTACAAAACATCAAGAAATGGAGCTACTGATGCAATTTTGTGAATTGGAGGAGTGCTTGGTGGGAAAAAGATTTAAATCCCTGTAAACGATTAAAAGCAGAATAGTCGAATTTCAAAAATGGCCGAAAACCAGACTACTATTCCTGTTATGAAACAAAATCAACGTGTAGGTTGTAAACCTGACACTTTAATTATATCAATAAATAACAATTAATTCTAATTTCATGAAAATCACCAAACTAATGATGTGCACTGCGTGTGCAGCAGTCTTGGCTTTTAGCTTAGTTGGATGCGATGACCTTGGATTCTATCCAATCAATGCCCCTTCTAACCTGCAACACAGGATAGACTCAATTGCAGCTGCAAAACCGAACACAGGTGACACTACTTATGTCACCATCGCTACGCCGATTGTCGGAGCTGAAGATAACAGTTCCGCATGGTGGACTGCATTCTCCGATTACTTCACCATTCCTTCGAACAAGTTATTGCACCTGGAGTTTATCAACCATTCTTCCGGATTAAACAACTGGAATAACTGGAATCTTGTTGTTACCAATCCGGTATCCGATCGGACTGCCAGCACTTATTCAGAATACTTTGCTCTTCGTTCCGATGCTTACGGCTGGGGTGGAACAATGTCAAGTGTTAATCCCAGTTATGCTTTTGCAATAAGTCTGATCACCCAAAACTATCCCGACACCAATGGAAATGGAGATATTTGGGACGACTTCCGTACGACCATGCAGGGCGCTCATGTTTCTATGGACATTGACCATTCTGCTACCGGTAATGTGTTTGTAACAGTCACCTCCGTTGGAACAAATGGTACAAAACTGGTCGAGACCTATCATCAACCGGTTTCAGCCATTGATGATATCAATGCTTTCTTAGTTTGCGATGGCAGCCATTTCGAGATGAAAAAAGCATACCTTATACCATCTAAAGTCACTGTTGTTGCAGACGTTAAACCAGTTTCAATCGCTGTTACGGGAGCTCCTGCTTTTGTCGAAAAGGGCAACCCAAACTTCTGGGGTAAGGCTGTAGCTACTGTTACTTACGCTGACGGATCTACTGCGAAAGTTGATTCTACAAATCTAACCTTCACAGTTATTCCTGATATGACTTCACTCGGGACCAAGACAGTTGTTGTTTCTTATAACAAAACGAAGCAAGGCGCTTTCTGCCAGGCTATATCAGGCTACTATACTTTGGAAGTAACTAACCCTGTTTTGAGCTTAGCGGTTACTACATTGCCAACTATCACCTCATACTATTACTTCAGCAGCGATTCGATAATATTTAACACTGCTGGACTTGTCGTAACAGCTACTTATTCCGACGGAACCCAAGGCGTTATATCAAATGCCAATCTTAAGTTTGGAAAAATTCCAGCTGCCGAAGGTTCTCAGAACGTTGTCATTTCTTATGCTGGAGCAACAAAAACAACAACTACAACTTGCCCGGTGACTCTTGTAAAGGGTCTAAGTCAAATAGGTGCTGTTAACTTCTCTACCGCTTGGTGGACGGCATTCTCTAGTGACTACACAGTCGCATCGGGTTCGAGTCAGACATTTATCATGTACTGCTATTCCGATAATTTAGCAAACTGGCACAGCCCCTGTGTAGTTCTTCGTAATGCTGGCAAGACCACTGAATATGCTGTAGTTAGGATGGACAATTACGGTTGGGACGCCGGCTATAACACTGCCACCGCCACATCTGACTGGAATTGGGCTTCATTTACATCAAATATAAGTGGCTCCAAGATAGTCATCACAGTTACAAACAATGGCGACAACACGGCTAATGTGATTTATAATGTTACTTACGCCAACGGCGAAACGCATTTCCAAAAATATGCGGGTGTAACGGTAAATAGTTCTGATCTGACTTGTGCACTCGTTACAGAGGAATCTTATATGGTACTTGTTCAATAATCACAAAGATAAAAATATAAAGACAATGAAATATTCATATTTAATCCTTCTGGGGTTGCTGGCATTTACACCGGCAACATTCTCAGAAGCCACTGGTAATGCAAACCAGGTGTCAATGGCTCAACAAGGTAATATCACCGTAAAGGGTAAAATAATTGATGATAATGGAGAACCGCTTCCTAGCGCAACAATCCAGCAAAAAGGTACAACCAATAGTACAATAACCGATTTGGATGGTAGTTTCTCTCTTTCTGTTCCTTCAAATGCTACGTTGGTGGTATCCTATGTAGGTTTCAAAAAACTGGAAGTTGCAGTTGGTGATAAAACCAAACTTGGAAATATTGTTTTGGCTGCCAATGTCAATGAACTTACCCAATTGGTAGTAATAGGTTATGGTACACAACGCAAAGTTGACCTTACAGGCTCAGTAGCCATTGTCAATACTGAAGAGTTGAAAAAAGTATCGAACTCAAACATCTCTACCATGCTGGAAGGAAAAGTGCCCGGATTACAAATTACAACCGATGGACAACCGGGTGCCGACCCTACCGTTCGTATTCGTGGACTGGGTTCGTTCACAAACACTGACCCACTTTACGTCATAGATGGAGTACCTATGGGAGGATCTATACGCGACTTCTCGCCAAATGACATCGAATCTCTTCAGGTATTGAAAGATGCATCTGCAGCTGCAATTTACGGTTCACGTGCGGCTAATGGGGTAATTATTATTACCACTAAGCAAGGAAATAAGAATCAGCCAATGAAAATAACCTACAATGGTTACTTTGGAATTGATAATATTCAAAAAGGAGTGTACGATGTAATGGATTCAAAGCAATACGGAAAATACATCAACATGGCTTATGGCAATAGTGGCATGAGTGTTCCAGGTGGATATGATCCTACCAATGCAAACTATTTGTACAATGCCGATGGAAGTGCAAAGGTGAACACAAACTGGTTTGATGAAGCATTTAAAACAGGTATTCGTCAGGATCACAGCATAAATATGTCAGGCGGCGGGAATAAAAATACATATAACATTTCTCTCGACTACTTTAACCAGAAAGGTACGATGGTAGGCACCGGACCAAACTTCGACCGTTACACTGCCCGCGTAACTAACACAATGGAAAGTAAGTTTTTAAAACTTAAAACAAACATTGTATATAGCCATAGTAATCAGGATTATATGGCATTGAGTAATGCCAATGAATATGTTCAAGGTCTTTATGGAGCACAATATCCTGTAATGGCTTCGGTGTTGCTTTTACCTCCAACCATCAAGGCTTACGATCCATCAACCTGGGTTCTCGATGACAAAATTCCCGCTGCGTCAAATTACAGTTATGACTCATACGGTTATGGTACTTACTATGACAACGTTCATGGGGACTTGCGTGTAACCAACGTATTGCTGGAAAATAATTTGATCAAAAGAAATACAACTGTTGATCGCATTGTTGCTACAGGATCTGCAGACGTTGACCTATTAGACATGATTGGGCTTAAAAGCAGCAACCAAAAGTTAAATTATAACCTGAATACATCTTACAGCCGTACATACGCAAAGGATCTAACATTTGTACCTGCATTTATTCAAAGTACCACTAACTATTTGTCAAAAAGTGATGAAAAACTGACTGAAGGCTATCGTAGTTACAGCCATTCGCTTATCGAAAACACCATAACCTACGATGGTAAGTTCGGACTTCACCACATCAATGCATTAGTTGGTCAAACTTTTGAGAGCGATTTAACTCACACACTGACTGGCTTTGGTGTTACTTTGAGTGAACCTTATTACTTGCAATTAAATAATGCTACAACCACATCATCACAAAGTTATGAAGAGCAGAGTTTATTGGCATCATATATTGGTCGTCTAAATTATAATTACGATGATAAATACCTGGTTACGGTTACAGCCCGTCGTGATGGTTCAAGTCGTTTGTCAGAAAACCGTTGGGTCACTTTTCCTTCTATATCAGGAGGTTGGCGTCTTGATCGTGAAAAATTCTTCCCTGTATCCGAATCATTAGTGAATCTGTTCAAGGTTCGTGCTAGTTATGGTGAACTTGGTGTACAGAATATCGGTGCATACGAATATATGGATGTGATGTCAAGGGGTAACTATACTTATAGTTTTGGAAATACGAAGGTAACCGGATCTGCCGTGTCTAACTATGTAAACACAGCTATCGGATGGGAAAAGAAAAAGACAGCTGATTATGGACTTGATATGGCAATGTTCAATAATTCGTTAGAGTTTACTTTTGATTATTACAACGCAATTTCTGAAGACCTTCTTTATGGTGTACCGGTTCCTCCCAGTGCGGGTGCTACCAACACAACGGTAACTATGAATGCAGCAACGATGCAAAATACAGGGTTAGAGTTTACATTGACATATCACAATCATAAAAATGCTGTGAAGTACGATATCTCGGCAAACATGTCTACCATCAATAATATGGTTACAAAGTTAGGAGTTGCAAACAATCCTCTAACTGTTGGCTATTGTCGCACTGAGGTAGGTCGTGAGGCTGGATCATTCTATGGCTATGTTTCCCAAGGTATCTACCAGTCGCAATCTGAAATTGATAATCGTGTTAACTCAAAAGGAAATCACATCACTCAGGACGGGGCACAACCGGGTGATATAAAATATGCCGACCTCAACAACGATGGAGAAATTACTGCTGCTGACCAAACATATTTAGGGAGCGGACTTCCAAAGTTAAACTTCGGTTTAAATCTCCATGCTGAATACAAAAATTTCGACCTGAGTGTGTCTACTTATGGAGTTACGGGTTTCAAAGCTGTAGATTTTGTAGATATGACATTGCTTAGCTCATATGGTGCACTCAACAAAAGCGTAGATTTGCTGAATGCCTGGACACCGGCAAATACAAACACCAACGTACCCCGTGTAGCATACAAAACAACGGGTTCTATAACCAACGATATGTTTAGCCAACGTTTTATTCAGGATGCATCCTATTTTAAAATTGCCAACATTGAATTGGGATATAATTTCCCTGACAAATGGTTTGGTGGCTATATGAACGGTGTTCGTTTATATGCATCGGCTCAAAACCTGTACACATTTACTAAATACAAAGGGTATAATGTGGACTTCGCCGGAGGCACATTTACTCCAGGCTACAACTATTGTTCGTATCCATCACCTCAAACAATCATGTTTGGAATTCACGCTTCATTCTAATAATATAATATTAAAAGAGAGTATCAATATGAAAAATATAAGTAAAATTCTAACTGTGTTGGCATTTGTTGTGGGCATGACTGCCTGCGATAGCCAACTAAATGTTGAGAACCCAAACAGTCAGACAACCTACAATTTTGGAAATACGGAGTCTGATCTGCAGGAAGTAGTTATTGCATGTTATAACCGTATTCGTCTCGAAGGCACATACGCTCGTGTTGGCTACACTTTGGATGCAGTGCGTGGGGACGAAGTTTGGAACTCATCTCAACAGTGGTACCTGGAGTATGACAACCTCAATGCAACAGCAACTGATGAAATAGGAAACTTGTGGCCTTGGCGCGACTGTTACCACGTAGTAAATCGTGCAAATTATATATTGTCTAAAGTCGATGGTGTGACTATGTCAACTGACTCGTATAATCAGATAAAAGGTCAGGCACTTTTCTTACGTTCATTGGCTTATTACGAATTGGCTACTTATTATCAGACTGTACCTTTGATTACCGATTATGCTTCGTATTCTAACATAAATACCATGTATGCAGCCAGCAATACACAAGATGAAATCTTTGATCAGTTAGAAAAGGATTTCACTACAGCTATGCAGATTTTGCCATCCCGTGATAAAGGGGGTGAATGGGCAAAGGGTCGTGCCACCTGCGGTTCGGCTGCCGGATATCTTGCTCGTACTCTGATGTTTCGTCATAAATATGCCGAAGCTTATGTTGTACTGCAAGACATCATTAGCGGCAAATATGGTACTTACGCGTTGATGGCAGACTATGGTGACAACTTTAAAGAAGGTCCGGCCTATGAAAACAACAAAGAAAGTCTTTTCGAAGTACAATTTATGGACTATGGAACTGGCGGTACCGATCAGGAATGGACTCCGGTAAATATCAGTTCGCAGGCAACTCAGGGTCAAGCTGTAGAAAGCAATTATGCCTCACAACAATTGGGTAGCTGGGGCGACCTTGCGGGAGCTCCCTGGTTATATAATCAGTTCAAAAAGGAAAATTGTACGGATGGTACCCTCGATCCACGTTTATACTGGACATTGGTGACCTATGAAAGTCAATACAACAGTTATACCGGACTTAAAACGGCTGCTTATCCTAATGGTGATCCGCGCTGTAATACTGTTTACCAACAAAACATTACGGCTACCCCACTTTCGAACACATCTCAGGGTGGTATCTCTATCGCTAAGTGGACTAATGCCAGAACCAATATTTATAATTCGATTACTACCGGATTGCATTGTGGTATTAACCTGCGTCTGATGCGGTATAGCGATGTATTGTTACGTGCGGCAGAATGCGAAAACGAAATCAATGGTCCTACGCAAACGGCTATCGATTACATCAATAAAGTACGTGAACGTGTTGCATTACCTGATCTGAAACTATCAGACTTCCCAACAAAAGATGCTCTTTTCGAACAAATAGCAAACGTTGAACGTCCAAAAGAATTCGGTTGTGAAAACGGACGTGGAATCGACTTGCTCCGTTGGGGATTTTTCTACGATGCAGGTCGTCTGCAGCAGTTGGTTCAACATGGTTATTATAAACTCGATGGTACAGCCAACACGAACGAGCTTACTGCTGAAACTGCCAGCGCATCATCTTTCCAGTATTTCTCCAAAGGACATGAGTATTTTCCAATACTTCAGGCCACTCTTGATGGTGACCCAAACCTTACAGGAAATTCTGCAAACAAGAATATAGATAACGGTCCCGCTTTCTTAGCGAAATGGACTGTGCATCCTGTTGTAAAATAGGAATCAATTTTTTAAAATAGAAACTTCCTTATCGACGTACTTTTTGTATGTTGATAAGGAAGTGCTTTAACCATTTCTAATTGCTATCGGGCTTGTATATTTACAATACAGAAGATTGATTCTCGTTATATTTATAGTCATCAACATACATATTTGTCATTTACTTATTATTTTCTTATCATGAAACTAAAATATTTCCCGATTTTATTAGTCGGCATATCAGCTCTGTTATTTGTAGGGTGCAAAAAAGATGAATCCCAGCCTGTGACAAATGGAAATGATAGCACCTCAACTTTCATAATTCCCACTTACGCTGACGATTATTCCTCTATATCCTCCTGGTCGAATCGAGACAGTTGGAATCTGGCTAACGCGCACGATCCGTCAGTGGCTTATTACAATGGCTATTACTATATGTATGGCACTGATGCATCATATGGCAATGCTGCTGAAGGGCATGGACATTTCCAGGGTAAACGTTCAAAAGACCTGGTGAACTGGGACTGGGTGGGCGGACCTTTTTACGACGCACCCTCCTGGGTAGCCGATTCACTCAATGCTATTCGTTCGCGCATGGGTCTCGTTGCCATTGCTAAAAACAATATTCAATATGGTTACTGGGCACCGGTAGTACGCAGGGTAAACGTTGGAGGTCAGGACATCTTGCGAATGTACTACTGCGTGGTTGTCTTTAACTACATTAAAACGGGCACAATGACCTTTGATGGTAGTTGGAGCGAACGGGCCTTTATTGGTATGTGCGAATCGACCGATCCCGCCGGAGCTGTATGGACTGACAAGGGTTACGTTGTATCTTCATCATCAGATCGCGGCTTAGACTACAGTCGTTCCAGCGAATCGGATTGGAATGCCTATTTTTACTACAACGCCATAGATCCTACCTATATAGTAACACCCGATGGCAAACACTATTTAATTTATGGTTCGTGGCATAGTGGTTTTGCACTATTGCAACTCGATCCAACAACAGGTAAGCCTCTCAACAAACTCGGAAATCCCTGGGCAACCAGCTTAAGCGATTTAACATCCCTGTATGGCGTGAGAGTTGGTACTCGCACAGCCTCATCGCGTTGGCAAGCCAGCGAAGGTTCCGAAATAATATACAAAGATGGTTACTACTATTTGTTTATGGCTTACGATGGACTCGACGTACCATATAATACACGCGTGGTCAGAAGCTCAAGTATTGAAGGCCCGTACTATGACATTACCGGACGCAACTTTACAAGTGGTGCCGGCGACTGCTACCCTATCGTAACTCATCCATATAAATTCAACCTCAGCTATGGTTGGGTAGGTATATCGCATTGTTGTGTTTTTCAGAAGGAAAATACGAACGAATGGTTCTTTATGTCGCAGGCACGATTGCCTGTCAACGTTGGCGGAAATGCTTATTCTAATTCTATTATGATGGGGCATGTACGTCGTTTGGTTTGGTGTCCGGCATCTATCAGCGAGCCCAACAATCTATGGCCAATAGCTTTGCCAGAACGTTACGCCGCAGTACCTGATTATGGCACTATTACCAAAGATTCGCTTGTAGGAACCTGGCAACACATCAATCTGAAATATAGCTATGGAGTACAAGATGCAGCCTCTGCATTAACTCTAAAAGCCGATGGCACTATGTCAGGTGCATTGGTCGGTAGCTGGAGTTACGATGCCACAAAAAAACAACTTACATTGGGAAACGTAATTGTTTGCGTAGAACGTGAAGTCGATTGGGAAGCCACTCCCCGTCGTGTAACCTTTGTGTATGCGGGTACCGAGAAGAGCCTGAATGCTACATATTGGGGCAAAAAGGATAAATAGTCGTTCCTTAATAAGCATATAACTATAAGATATACAATAAAAACTATGACAAAACCTTTATTTGTATCAGCAAGATTTATCTTATTTGATGCCTAATTCTTGCAAGCGTTAATGTAACGCTTGCTGCAGCTGCATATAACTTCAAAAGAATGATGCTTTAATGGAAATCATCCCTTTGTATCTTGTCAGAAAAACTTTTTTGCTTAGCAAATTTGATCGTTAAATCTCAAAACATGTCTCTTTTAAAACTAAAATGGAGTTCTTTAAGGGTCGACTAAATAACTCTTGAAAATCAACAACGAATGTCCGCAATAACTATTAAAATTTCATTTATAAAAAAAGCATTGAATATTAAAAGCATTGTTTTTTCTTTCGTTCTATTGAGTCTGTTTTTTTCTACGCAGGTATCTGCAAAGTCCGGTATCATTGTTCATGACCCTGTGATGATCAGGCAAGATAGCACATATTATGTGTTTTGTACAGGCTGGGGAATTTCTGTTTTCTCTTCGCCCGATATGAAAAGTTGGAAAAAAGAAGAACCTGTTTTTGCAAAAGTACCTCAATGGACGATTGATGCAATTCCATCATTTAAAGGAAATTTTTGGGCTCCTGATATTTCGCTGTATAACGGACAGTATTATCTGTATTATTCCGTTTCGGCTTTTGGGAAAAATACATCGTGCATTGGTCTGGCAATAAATAAAACTCTTAATCCGCACGATCCAAATTTCAAATGGGTTGACCAGGGGAAAATTATTGAGTCTGTACCGGGTAAAACAAACTGGAATGCCATTGATCCAAATTTAATTATAGATAAAGATGGGACTCCTTATTTGTGTTTTGGTTCTTTTTGGGATGGAATAAAACTGGCGAAACTTTCGCCCGATGCCAAAAGCATCGACGAAGATATTCGGTTTATTCCTACCATTGCTTCACGGAAGTCTGATTCTGGGTTGAGCAATCCGCCCGCCATTGAAGGTAACCCTGTAGATGCGGGAGGTAATGCCATTGAAGCACCTTTTATTTTCCACAAAGGAAAGTATTATTATTTATTTGCTTCGATAGATTATTGCTGCAAAGGAGAGAAGAGTACGTATAAAATGATTGTAGGACGATCGGAAAAGTTAACCGGTCCCTATGTGGATGAAGCCGGAATTCCAATGGCAAAAGGCGGCGGAACACTGGTACAACAAGGTGACGAAAATTGGTATGGAGTTGGACACAATGCGGTAGTTAGTTTTGATGGTACTGATTATATTTTGTTTCATGGATATGATGCCCACGATGGAGGAAAGCCAAAACTTATAATTGAAAAACTGGAGTGGGATAAAAATGATTGGCCTTTAGCTATCAAAAACTAATTAACAAACTAACGTTAAATTCGTATGCAATTGGTAATTTTTGTAGTTTTTATTCCACGCACATTACAAATCAAGTCAATAGCATTGGTCTAAATTATTGTATGTTTATAAATAAAAAGAGTCTCCACTCTCTGGTAGAGTTTGGAGACTTTATTTGATTGAAATATAAATTAATGGTAGTCTGTTGCTCGGTTTTATAACATTAGTTTATTATGAACAAAGGAATTTTAATTTTATGTCTCACAGCATCCACTGTTGTGCCAAACACCATGTCTTTAAAGCCTTTATGCCCATGTGCGCCCATGACAAGTAAATCAATGTCATGATGTAAAATTATTCGTGTAATTTCAGCAGCGGCTCCTCCAAAACCTATTTGGATATTAGATTTATAACCTAAGTCACTCAGATTTTTCTGATATTTTATCAAACTATCATGGTCTAATTGTGTTTCATAATCCATAGTGTTCTTGCCCAAATACCTTGCTGCAGCACTTTCAACCACGTGAATAAACGTGTAAGTGGCCGATTTTCCTCCTTGATTCAAGGCACTTTTTATTATTTTCTGATCATTCCACGAAAAATCGATGGCAATACCAATATGCTTGTACTCAATTGAAGCAGATTCGGTAAAATCCAATGCTTGCCCGTGAGGTAATTGAGACTTTTTCTTCCAGGTTGAAGTGATAAATGGATGTATAAAAATATAAGCTAAAAGAGCAATACTTCCAATGAAAAAAGGCATAACCAATGTATAAATAAAAATCTTGCCTCCCCCTGCACTTGCTATCCAACCTGAAATTTCATCAATTACAAGATGGATATTCAAGTATACGATAATGGCAGCACTCAACCACGCCAAAATTTTCACCCATAATTTGATAGTAAATTCTTTCATTAATTTTTTATCTGAATTAAAATGAATAAGCGGAATAACTGCAAACCCAAGTTGAAGACTCAAAATTACTTGACTTAAAATCAACAAACCTCCAAGCGCTTTGTCACCAAAATAAATTATTGTAAACAAAGCCGGAATTATTGCCAATAATCGGGTAATTAACCTTCTTATCCAGGGTTGAATTCTTAAATTTAAATGACCTTCCATCACAATTTGTCCGGCTAAGGTGCCTGTTATCGTTGAGCTTTGTCCTGAGGCAATTAATGCAATGGCGAAAAGAGTTGGAGCAGCTTTTCCAAACAAATGATTCAACAGTTTTGAAGCATCCTGAATTTCGGCAACATGAAAATAACCATTTACATAAAACGCTGCTGCCGCCAATACCAATATAGAAACATTCACAAAAAACGCCATATTTAATGCAATGGTGGTATCAAATAAATTCATTTTTATCGCGTTTTTCATTCCTTCATGCGTTCGGTCAAATTTTCGGGTTTGAACCAACGATGAATGTAAATACAGGTTATGAGGCATCACAGTGGCTCCGATAATGCCTATTGCAATGTACAACCCATCAGTATTGAGACTCGATGGAAGAAAGCCTTTTGCCAGTTCTCCATAATCAGGACCAATGATAAACATTTCTATCAAAAAAGAAAGACCAATAATAAAAACCAGCGAAACAATAAAAATTTCCATGGTTCGAATTCCTTTTTTTAATAGAAATAAAAGCAGAATTGTATCAAATGCTGTTATGCTGATACCCCAAATAAGTGGCAGACCAAATAATAAATTTAATCCAATGGCCATACCCACAATTTCTGCCAAATCGCAAGCAGCTATGGCTATTTCTGCCAAAATATACAATGGAATATTTGCCCATTTTGGATACGCATTTTTTGATGCCTGAGCCAAATCCATACCCCCAACTATTCCTAAACGCGCACTCAATGACTGTAACAATACGGCAATTAAGTTCGACATGAGTAATACCCAAATCAATTTATACCCAAACTCGGAACCACCCGCTATATCAGTTGCCCAGTTACCCGGATCCATATATCCAACGCTGACTAAATACGCAGGGCCAATAAACGCTAATATTTTTCTCCAGCCTTTTCTATCTGTTCGTACACTTGAATGTACTTCGCTTAAAGATTCAGATCTCATTTTTTACTATCTATAGTTTCAACTTTTTTTCAACAATAACTTAGACTCATCTAACAAATAGAGGAGTTAAATTGTTTAGCTATTATTTGAAAAGTATATAATCATGGCATCAACAGCAGAAGAAAATTATTTAAAGGCATTATACAGCCTTTCAAACTTAAAAGAGGAAGTTAATGTATCGGCATTAAGCAACTTGCTAAAAGTAAGTTTGCCTACGGTTAATAGTATGGTTAAGAACCTTAAAAACCAGGGGTTGGTCAATTATGAGAAATACAAACCCCTTTCACTAACCGAAAAAGGGAAAAAACAAGCCGCTCTGGTAACGCGGAAACATCGTTTAACTGAAATGTTTTTGGTCAATAAAATGGGTTTTGGATTGGATGTTGTTCACGAAATTGCCGAACAAGTGGAACATATCAATTCTTCTGTATTTTTCGAGCGGATGGATGAACTGCTTGATTTTCCGAAGATTGACCCACACGGCTCTCCAATACCCGATAAAAATGGTTTTATTGCATAATGACAAATTAAAATTAATTCATAGGAACTATTGTGCATTCAAAAATAATAAAGTAACTTTGCAAAGTAAACTTAGTAAACAACTTTAGTAATTGAAATATGTTGGAAATAAATGATAATGAACTGGCTTCCAGGTTACGGGTTTCCATTTCACGTTTGGTAAAGGTCATGCGCAGTGAGCTTAAAGAGGATGAAATACTTTCTATGACCGAACGTTCCACTTTGTCTTTAATTTATAAACAGGGAGAAATGCTCCCATCCGAACTGGCAGCTAAAGAGAAAGTTACCAGCCAGTCGATGTCTCAAATCATCAATAAACTTCACGATAACGGTTTGATTGAAAAAACACCTTCGCAGGAAGATAAACGAAAAGTTATTATAACAATAACTCCTTTGGGAAAAGAGTTTGTAGAGTTAAGAATGAATCAAAAAATGGAATGGTTGGCAAAAACAATTTCAGAGAAAACCAACGATTCGGAAAAAGAGACATTAATGAATGCCATTGCCATACTAACAAAACTTGTTGATTAAAACGGATGAATATCAGTATGTTCAGGGCATTTAGAAGCCGCAATTACAGTTTGTATTTTTCAGGGCAATCCGTATCGTTGATTGGAACATGGATGCAACGAACTGCAGTATACTGGCTGATTTATGCCCAAACTCATTCAGCTTTTATGCTTGGCTTAGCAGCATTTGCCACTCAATTTCCTTCTTTTATTTTTTCACCCTGGGGTGGCGTGGTGTCCGACCGCTATAACCGTTATCGGGTGACGATCATTACTCAAACTGCATCCATGATTCAGGCTTTTCTGCTTGCAGCGTTGGTTATTTTTACCCGCTACACGGTGTGGGAGATTCTTTCACTCAGCGTGGCACTGGGAATCATTAACGCCTTCGATATTCCTTCCAGACAATCGATGGTAAATGAGATGGTAGCTAAAAAAGAAGATTTGCCAAACGCCATAGCACTCAATTCATCGATGGGAAAATTTGCTTTGCTGATTGGACCGGCCATTTCAGGAATCGTGTTGGAAAAACTCGGTGCGGGAACTTGCTTCCTAATCAATGCACTAAGTTATTTGGCAGTGTTGACTTCTTTGCTGTTTATAAAATTCCCGGCATTTATTCCTCCGAAACAATCGAAAAATGCCATGAAAGAGTTTAAAGAAGGATTTGTCTATTTGAAAAACACTCCGACTCTTGGTAAAGTCATTTTATTGCTGGCATTTGCCAGTTTATTGGTTTTGCCCTACAACACTTTACTTCCGGTATATGCCAAAGTGATTTTTAAAGGGAATGCTTCAACTTTTGGTTATCTGAACAGTGCCATAGGACTTGGGGCATTGATTGGGGCTGTTTTTCTCGCCACATTAAAACCGGATGTGAATTTTAAAAAGATTTTGTTTTTCAATCTATTGCTCTTTGGAGCAGCGTTGGCTTTGTTCTCACACATGACGAATTTGTCGGTTGCTTTGTTTTTTGCCATGCTGGCGGGCTTTGCCACCATGTCACAAACAACTATAAGCAACACCATTGTACAAACCGGAGCATCCATCGAAATGCGAGGACGCGCAATCAGTTTCTTTGCCATGGCCTTTTTCGGAATGCAGCCTTTGGGCGGGTTGCTCATTGGAACAGTATCGCAACGCATTGGTGCGCAAAACGCTATTTTAGCACAGGGAATTGCAGCTGTTTTAATTGCTTTGTTATTTCTGCCTTTTTTATTGAAAAGAAATTCGACCAAAACAAGTGAAATCGTGTTTATAGACTCCGAAAATTCTACTGCCATTATCAACTAACAAGAAATAAATTAAAATATCGACTCCAATGGAAACAATACTATGGTATCATTATCTTGCCGCCTTTTTTGCGGGAATGATTTTGACAAATGCAATTCCTCATTTAGTACACGGGCTTTCAGGGGATAAATTTCCCACTCCGTTTTCCAAACCGCCCGGCAAAGGGCTTTCATCGCCATTACTGAATACTTTATGGGCGTGTTTTAACCTTGCTATCGGATACATTCTCTTCAACACAAGCAAACTTACTTCGAATCATACGCTTTTAGTAATTACCTTTTTCGCAGGAATACTCGCAACCGGTATGATAAGTTTAAACTTTTCAAAAAAAGACAAAGAATAATGGAAAAGAATATTAATCAAAACACAGCTCTTCTGGTTATGGATATTCAGGGAGTTACTTTGAGCAGGCTAAATGATGCATCCGTTTTTACACATTCAATTAAAAAAGCCATAAAATCAGCTCGTGAAAATAATATACCGGTAATTTATGTCGTTGTTGGATTTCGTAAAGGATATCCTGAGGCCAGTGCTTACAACAAATCCTTTTCGGTATTAAAAAACGGCGACATGGCTTTTGACAACGAAGAGTCAACCCAGGTTCATGAATCTGTTGAACCACAACCGGGGGATATTATTATAACTAAAAAGAGAGTCAGCGCTTTTACCGGCAGCGATCTGGAAGTAGTACTTAGGTCGATGGAAATAAAGCACCTTGTACTTACGGGTATTGCTACCAGCGGAGTGGTTCTCTCTACTTTGCGTGAAGCAGCTGACAAAGATTATTCCCTAACTGTTCTTGCGGATTGTTGTGCCGATCTGGACGAGGAAGTGCATAGGGTGCTTACTACTAAAATTTTCCCAAGGCAGGCAGAAGTTATTACTTCCGATAAATGGTGTGAAAATAATTATTCAGTACAAAACCTTGCTACCATTTAGTGACCAATTTCTTCTCTAACTCCAATTCCACTTTGCCCAAGTATAAACCGCTTTTCCCCATTTGAGCAATTACGATGGGTTTTCCATCCGCATTTTTTTCGGTGGTATTGGTTACCATGCTGTGCGAATGTCCACCAATGATGACGTCGATGTAACGTGTGTTATGTGCCACTTCAAAGTCGTTGACAACTCCTTTGGGGCTGACTGCTCCAAGGTGAGACAAACAAATAATCACATCACATTTTTCTTTTTTCTTCAATAGGGTAGAAATTTCATTCGCTTTTTCAATAGGATCTTCGTAAATCATCCCTTTGTAGTTTTTCTGAAAAATCAGGCTGTTCGGATTTACATCAAGTGCCATAATACCAATGCGGAGCCCTGCACGCTTAAGTACAATATAGGGTTTTATCATCCCATTTAAAGCCGTTTTAGACAAATCATAATTTGAACTTATCAGGGGAAATTGAGCTTTCTTCAAAACTTCCGCCAAGGTATCTATTCCATTATCAAACTCATGATTCCCAAGAGTTCCGGCATCGTATTTCATACGGTTCATAGCGTCAATCTCCACACGACCGTTGAAAAAATTAAAATACGGAGTGCCCTGGCAATAATCGCCGGCATCCACCAGTAGCACATTCTTTTCGTGTTCACGTATTTGCTTAATCACTCCCATCCTGCGGGCATAACCCCCCATGTCGGCTGTTTTCAAACTCGATTTCTCAGTTGGTTCCACCTGACTGTGCGTATCATTGGTATGTAAAATTACCAGTTTTATCTTTTGTTGACCCAACACCGAAACAGTGAAGAAAATCAATAGAATTATTAGACCATGAAACTTAATTATTGACTTATCTTGTATTTTCATAATATTTCTTTTTTACTACTGATTATTTACTGCCGACTAATTACTGTTATTCTCCCATCCAATTTAGATTGAATCTTATTTCCTTTTTTTGTTTCATTTTTAATATAATCGAGCAACATATCCCGCACCTTTATGCCTGTATTTACCTGTTTTTCATACTGAGCCAATTGGAACATATCATCGTTGCCTGCCGCCAAATAATCGTTGGTGGCAACGCTATAGATTTTTTCTTTGTCCAATGGTTTTCCATCGATGGTAATGTTCACGGCTTTACCTTTGCTAATTTCCATACGCAATCCCGAAACTCCCTGTCCACCTATACTTGCAAAAAATTGGAGCAACTCATTTAGTTTGTCGCCTTTCAACCAAAGAATTACCAACTCATTTTCGAATGGCATAAGCTCAAATACTTTTTTAATTGTAATGTCACCAGAAGGTACTACCGTACGCAAGCCACCCAAATTTACGATTGATATGTCCAAGTTCCGACCTAAATAGCCTGACGCTGTCTGCCTATAAACATCAGCACTGAAGTTCGAAAGCAAACTTTCCGGACCATGACCTGTCATAGTTTCTGCTGCCTGTCCGATTACAACATTCATCTGCGAATCAATCTTCAGTTTTACAGGTTGCAAGTAAGCTTCATAATTTTTATCGGCAATTGCTTCTGTGCTACTGTCGATAGGAATTTTCACCGATGTGGCCTGAACTATTTGCCATGTTTTATGGCTACACGATAGAGCCGCAATTGCAAAAAGAGGGATTATTAAATAATTTCTTAAGCTCATAAATGATATGGTTTGATATATAACTTAGAAAAGGTAACGAAAGTACTGAAAAAAAGTTAGTGCACAAAAAAACTAAAAGTTCATTTCATATTTCCAATCAATTGAACGTAAAAGACAAGTTTTTGTTGGTAAAAGCAAATTGTTGTATCTTTGCGCGTTCATAAAAAAGATGGATATTAAACAGACTATAAAAGCATAAAAACAGATGGATTTTATTGAAGAATTGCAGTGGAGAGGAATGATTCATTCCGTAATGCCCGGAACCGAAGAACAATTGAAAAAGGAAATGACTGCTGCATATATCGGCTTTGACCCAACTTCCGATTCGTTACACGTGGGCAGTTTCGCGCAAATCATGTTATTGAAACGGTTTCAGGCAGCCGGTCACAAACCAATTGTTCTGGTTGGCGGTGCAACAGGAATGATTGGTGACCCATCAGGCAAATCGCAAGAACGCAATTTATTAGACGAGGAAACACTTCAAAAGAATCTGAATGGCATCAAAGCCCAGCTGTCAAAGTTCCTTGATTTTGACTCCGAAATTCCAAATAAAGCCGAGATGGTAAATAACTACGACTGGATGAAAAGCTTTTCTTTCCTCGAATTTATTCGTGATATTGGGAAGCACATTACCGTAAATTACATGATGTCGAAAGACTCGGTAAAAAAACGGTTGGGCGAAGAATCAAAGCAAGGCATGTCGTTTACAGAATTCACCTATCAGTTGGTTCAAGGATACGATTTCCTGTATCTTAATCAAAATATGAATTGCAAATTGCAAATGGGCGGTTCCGATCAGTGGGGAAATATCACCACTGGAACTGAACTGATTCGTCGTAAAACAAGCAATGAAGCTTTTGCATTGACAATAAACCTGATAACTAAAGCTGATGGCGGTAAATTTGGAAAAACCGAAAGCGGGAACGTTTGGTTGGATCGTCGGTATACTTCGCCGTATAAATTCTATCAGTTTTGGTTAAACATTAGCGATGCCGATGCCGAAAAATATATCAAAGTCTTCACTACAATTAACAAAGAAGAAGCTGATACGCTAATTGCCGAACACACACAAGCTCCACATTTACGGTTGCTTCAAAAACGGTTGGCACAGGAAGTAACCATCATGGTTCATTCCAAAGAAGATTATCAGGCTGCACTTGAAGCCTCGAATATCCTTTTTGGAAATTCAACGTCCGACTCATTGAAAAAGCTCGATGAAGATACGTTATTGGCAGTATTTGATGGCGTTCCTCAATTTACAATTTCTAAAACAACACTCGAAGCGGGTATAAAAGCCATTGATTTACTGACCGAAACAGCCGCCGTTTTTCCCTCCAAAGGTGAAATGCGCAAGTTGGTTCAGGCGGGTGGCGTGAGCATTAATAAAGAAAAAATAGAAAATCAGGATGAAATTCTTGATGGATCAAAACTGCTGAACAACAAATACCTATTGATTCAAAAAGGGAAGAAAAATTATTATTTACTGATAGCAGAGTAAACGGTATCAAGCTATTTAGAAATAATTTTTAAAAACGTTTTGGCAAAAAGAAAAAATTCGTATCTTTGCACCGCTTTAGAAATAAAGCCCAACGATTGTCTCATGGTGTAATGGTAGCACTGCAGTTTTTGGTTCTGCCTGACCAAGTTCGAGTCTTGGTGAGACAACAAAACCTCAACGGTTGAAATTCAAAAGTGAATTTCAACCGTTTTTTCAACCTTGGCTTGTCAAAACAAATTATTTTTGTAATTTTGACACGCAAAACAAATCAGAACCCCGGATACTGATTTTCTCAAAATATAAATTGTCTTATGGTGTAATGGTAGCACTGCAGTTTCTGGATCTGCCTGTCTAAGTTCGAATCTTAGTAAGACAACGTTAAATTAAACAACAAATACCTGATAATCAAGAAAGATTATCAGGTATTTGTTGTTTAACGATAACACTGTTCTTTTTATTTGCAAGAACAATCTCAAAAAAGGGATATATAATTGTACCTGATTAGCATTTGGATAAAGAATTCCTCTGTAAAGGTTTTGAGGTAGTATAGGTGATATTCTTATGTTGAGTTCATGTAATCAACCTTAATACATAACACGAACAACAAGAAAAGCTGCAAAATAGCAGCTTTTTCTATGTATCAACTAACTGATTCTTCAATTTATTTACCAATCTCTTTACTGTTTTTATTTAACTGTTGATTCAGCACTTTTTGATCTTTTTTAGTTAGATGACCTTTGTCCATCTTACGCATGTCTTTCTTTTCCTGATTGACAGTCGAAAGGTTTTTACGATCTTTATGTGCTTGTTGTTTGGTAATTTCCCCTTCTTTTTTCTCTTCAGTTATTCTTTTCTCCTGATTGTCAATTCTCTTGTTAACCTGATTTACGCGAGGATGTTTTTTAATGTTTGTGTTTTGTGTACCAGGTCCTTGAGCGTAAGTTGCTAAACCTAAACTAACAGCTAATGCTGCAATAATTAACTTTTTCATAAACTTTATTTTTAATGAGTTTTACGTAATAATTTGTTATTCCCTCCATTTGCAAATTATATGCCAAAAATTCATCCAATAATTAACACCATATTTCATTACAGATTTATTGCAGTTTAGAACTAAAATATTGGACGAATTGCCTCTGCAGTTTTACTCAAGAGTAAATTTCTCTATTTTAAAGTTATATTTAATTTACCTCTAAATAAGCATAATAGTCAGGTTCTAAACTAAAGTATTTGATTTTTTCGAAGAATTGTTCTTTCAATATTATAAATTTGTTTTGAGATTTGAATAAAAGCAAGAAGTTCTGTTACGTCATTTAATTTTGCCTCCGTATTCTTTGACAATAAAAATACTTATATCACTTTTTAGTATCGAAAAATAAATATTGCACTTTTTTTTAAATTGATTAGTGGTAACATTGGGATTGTTTGTCTTAAATTTATAAAACATAAATTCCATCTACAATCAATTAAAAACTAATCAGTATGAAAAGAGTAAATTTATTAGCAATCTTTGTTATTTCATTTGGATTAACCTCATTGGTGTCATGCACTTCCAATTTAACATCTGCTACAGATTCAGCGCTAACAACAACTGCAACTGACGAAGGGCAGGCCGCATCAATCAGCGATCAAATTGTAAGCTCTGCTGATGACTATACAAACAACTTAGACGCTTCGGGTTATCAGGCAGTCAGTTACGTTAATGCAAATTCTTATATGCTTGGAGTTCATTTACAATCAACTGATAGTTTAAAAATCACTACTGATAGCATAACTATTACAGTGGACAGACCGGGGTTAAATGATTATCCAAAAGTTATCTGTATTAATTTTGGAACAAAAGGAGTTACTGTAAAACGAGGCAATGTACTTAAAGGTAAGGTTTACATTACTGTAAGCGGCAAAATGACTCTTGCAAATTCAACTCGGACATTTACTTACTCGAACTTTTATGTAAATGACAATCAGGTTAAAGGTACAAAAGTAGTTACCTATATGGGATTAAATACAAGCTCACAACCTTATTGGACAATCAGTGCAAATGATAGTATTATTCGTTCAAATGGCAATATAGTAACTTGGAATTCACAACGTGTTCGAACCCGTATTGACGACAATAATACGCCACTTATTTATTGGGATGATACCTACTCAATTACTGGAACTTCAAGTGGAGTAAATGCTAAAGGTGTAGCCTATACAGCCGTAATTCAGGATAGCAATCCGTTAATTATTGGCGGTGGGTTCCCTTATTTTACCAAAGGAACTATTGTAATCACAACAGATACTAAAACTGTGACAATTGATTATGGTGATGGGACAAAAGATGCCATTGCAACAGCAACTATCAATGGTGTAACAAAACAATTTAATTTGAAAAAGTAAACATAGATTTCAAATTAAACAAAGGTCTGCAGAGTAAAATCTGTAGACCTTTTAATTTTCTATAGCAATGTATCAATAAAATCAAAAATAGTTGTTACCAGTACTTACACATTAAATCTAAAATGCATAATATCACCGTCCTGCACTACATATTCTTTTCCTTCTACGTTCATTTTACCGGCTTCTTTGCAAGCAGATTCTGAGCCTAAAGTTATGAAATCTATATACTTAATCACTTCGGCACGGATAAATCCTTTTTCAAAATCGGTATGAATCACTCCGGCACATTGAGGAGCTTTCCAACCCTTTTCAAATGTCCAGGCACGAACTTCCTGTACGCCGGCTGTAAAATATGTTTGCAATTCCAATAAATGATAAGCAGCCCTGATTAATCGAGCAACGCCCGATTCACTTAACCCAACTTCTTCCAGAAACATTTGCCGTTCTTCGTAAGTTTCTAATTCAGCAATATCAGCCTCAGTAGCAGCAGCCACTATCAGAATTTCTGCGTTTTCTTCCTTTATTGATTCTCGTAAAGCATCCACATATGCGTTTCCGTTTTTAGCAGAAGCTTCATCTACATTGCAAATATACATCACTGGTTTATCGGTAAGCAGATACAAATCCTTCACCAATTTTTTATCCAACGGATCCAATTTTACTGTTCGAGCCGATTTTCCTTGCATCAAGGCTTCCTTGTATTGAACATAAATGTCGTAAATAGCTTTGGCTTGTTTGTCGCCACCCGTTTGAGCTTGTTTTTGAACCTTGTTAATCCGGCTTTCAACCGTTTCCAAATCTTTCAACTGAAGTTCAGTATCAATAATTTCTTTATCGCGAACAGGATTAATACTACCGTCGACATGAGTGATATTATCATCGTCGAAACAACGGAGCACATGCAAAATAGCATCTGTTTCGCGTATATTTGCCAAAAATTTATTTCCCAATCCTTCGCCTTTACTGGCGCCTTTTACTAATCCCGCAATATCAACAATTTCTACAGTCGTTGGAACAATTCGCTGAGGATGAACCAATTCAGCCAGCTTATTCAATCGTTCATCGGGAACAGTTATAACACCAACATTGGGTTCGATAGTACAAAAAGGGAAATTAGCAGCTTGAGCTTTAGCATTTGAAAGACAGTTGAATAAAGTAGATTTACCTACATTGGGTAAACCCACGATACCACATTGAAGAGCCATATTTTTTAGTATTTAATTGTTGAACCGTATAATTGAGTAACAGTAAAATTGGACATTCACATATCGGCAAACTGTTTAAATTTAAACAGTTTGCCGATATATCTGTCTACCATTTTCAAACAGCAAAGATACGACAAAAAAGTCGGTGCTAAAAATGCAGGAAATCAGCAGTTATGAATCAAAACAAGTGAACCTTATCCCCAAATATCCTCAATCACTTTGGGATAAAAATCATATTCTAATTTATGAACTTTATCTGCGATAGTGTCGGGTGTATCGCTTGGCAGAACAGCACATTTTGCCTGAAAAATAATGTCCCCCTCATCGTAATTGCTATTTACATAATGAATCGTTATCCCTGATTCTGTGTCTCCGGAATCGGCAACAGCCTGATGTACATGGTGTCCGTACATACCTTTACCACCATATTTTGGGAGCAAAGCAGGGTGAATATTGATTATTTTATTTGGGAACGAGTCAATTAACACTTTCGGAACTTTGAGAAGAAAACCGGCTAAAACAACATAATCAATTTCATATTGTTTTAAGAACCCGAGTATCTTTTCACCATCAGAAAATTCGTCTTTGGAGAATGTGAACGAAGGAATTTGAAGTGTTCGTGCTCGATCATGAACAAAAGCATTCGATTTATTGGAAATAATAACCGGAAAAACGAATTTATCATTGGTTGAAAAATACCGAACAATATTTTCGGCATTAGAACCAGAGCCGGATGCAAAAAGAGCTATTTTTAAAGGCATTGAGTTTGGTTTAAACTTGCACAGAAACAAGATGTTTGTGCAAAAATAACAAAATTTATCAACAAAAACGAGGTTATGTCGATAAATTTTGTTTCCTTTGCACCGCAAAATTATAAAACAATTTCTATTTATAAACTAAAAAAAAAAATTATGTCAGAAGTAGAAGCTAAAGTTAAAGCAATTATCGTAGACAAATTAGGAGTAGAAGAAGCAGACGTAACTCCAACTGCAAGCTTTACAAATGATCTTGGTGCTGATTCATTGGATACTGTAGAATTAATTATGGAATTCGAAAAAGAATTTGGTATTTCTATTCCAGACGAACAAGCTGAAAAAATTACTACCGTAGGCGATGCTATCGCTCACATCGAAGCTTTACAAAAATAAACCCATTCCTGAATAAATTATTATGGAATTGAAAAGAGTTGTAGTAACAGGTTTAGGTGCGATTACTCCTGTTGGATCTTCCATCCCCGAAATGTGGGAGAATATCCAAAATGGAGTGAGTGGAGCCGGACCTATTACTCATTTCGATGCTTCCCAGTTTAAAACCCAATTTGCATGTGAAGTAAAGAACTTCGATCCGTTGAAGTATTTTGACAGGAAAGAAGCACGCAAATTGGATATTTATGCTCAGTATGCAATTGCAGCTGCAAAAGAAGCAATAGAAAACTGTGGTGTTGACTTAGATAAAATTGATAAAGACGAAGTAGGAGTAATTTTTGCCGCCGGAATTGGTGGTATTCAGACTTTCGAGCAAGAAATCGCATATTATTATACAAATAAGGAACAAGGGCCTAAATTCAATCCTTTCTTTATTCCAAAAATGATATC
This sequence comes from Paludibacter sp., assembly GCA_031292575.1. Taxonomy (GTDB): domain Bacteria; phylum Bacteroidota; class Bacteroidia; order Bacteroidales; family Paludibacteraceae; genus Paludibacter. Next base: position 4,216 of record JARLGX010000031.1, on the reverse strand, counting down.
GGATATTGCTGCTGGTCAGATTTCCATTATGTATGGCTTTCGCGGACCAAACTACTCGACTGCATCAGCATGTGCTTCTTCTACAAACGCCATCATAGATGCATTCAATTATATTCGGTTGGGGAAAGCGAATATAATTTTGGCTGGTGGTGCCGAAGCTGCAATTACGCCAGGTGGAGTTGGTGGCTTTAATGCTCTTACAGCATTGTCGACACGAAACGATGACCCACTCACAGCTTCACGTCCATTCAGCAAAAGCCGCGATGGTTTTGTGATGGGTGAAGGAGCCGGTTGTCTTGTGCTTGAAGAATTAGATCATGCTATTGCCCGTGGTGCCAATATTCTTTGTGAAGTAGTTGGCGGCGGAATGTCTGCAGATGCATATCACCTAACAGCAACTCACCCCGAAGGTTTAGGAGCAATTTTAGTGATGAAGCGAGCATTGAAAGATGCTGGACTAAATCCTGAAGATATTGATTATATTAATGTTCACGGAACATCTACCCCGGTAGGTGATATTTCCGAATCAAAAGCTATTAAAGAAGTTTTTGGAGAACAGGCATATAAACTTAATATCAGTTCTACAAAGTCAATGACAGGTCACCTTTTGGGAGCTGCCGGTGCTGTAGAAGCTATCATCTCTGTACTTTCGCTTGTAAATGATATCGTTCCACCAACAATTAATTTTACTGAAGGTGATGAAGATCCCGAAATTGATTACAATCTCAATTTCACTTTCAATAAAGCTCAAAAACGAACTCTTAATGCAGTATTGTCTAACACATTTGGTTTTGGAGGACATAACGCGAGTGTAATAATAAAAAAATACTCAAAATAAGTTTGTGATTAATACGATCTTACGAAAAATAAGGCTCATTTCGAATGCTCGAAAAGAGCCTTATTTTTCTTTTTACAAAGTATTGGGGTTTTATCCTGATAAAATAGAATATTATCAATTGGCTGTTCGCCACAAATCAGTTTCTATTCCTACAGAAACCGGACACAATTTGAGTAATGAACGTTTGGAATTCTTGGGAGATGCCGTACTAAATTCAGTTGTTACAGATATTCTTTACAGGCGTTATGAAAATCAACGAGAGGGCTTTCTTACCAATACACGTTCCAAAATAGTAAAACGGAATTCCTTAAATCAGCTGGCTGTAGAAATCGGGCTTGATAAAATGGTAAAAGTAACCAAATACGTTAATGCACATACTAATAACAATATCTATGGTAATGCTCTTGAAGCACTAATGGGAGCAATTTATCTGGATTATGGCTACAAACAATGTAAAAAGTTTGTCGAGCAACGGTTAATCAAATCATTTATTAACTTGGACAAGGTGGTCGAAGATGAAGTCAATTTTAAATCAAAGCTGATAGAATGGTGTCAGAAAAACCGACTTGAGCCTGAATTTATTTTGATAAATGAGACATTGAATAGCACGAATAAACACTCTTTCCTGACCCAATTAAACTTAGGTGGAAATACAATTTGTGAGGCAACAGGAGCAAGTAAAAAAGAGTCTCAGCAAGAAGCATCCCGCTTAGCTTTACAACAAATAGCTAAAAGTCCTGATTTTATCAAGAAATTAAACCTCGAAATTTCTAATACATCAGAGTTAGATTCTTTAACAGAAAGCCATTTGTCTAAAACAGAAGATTAAATTTCACTTTCCATATAAATTAGTTATTGCACATTTTGTAGAAAATCGTGCAATTATTATTACTATAATTGTATCTTTGTATTCATAATTTATAAATTTTCAACTTATTTAAAATAATAAATATGGAAAATCTTCATTTTTCACAGTTAATATTTGCTCAAGCAAAGAAATACGGAGAAAAAACTGCCTTGTTTCATCGTGAAGAACTCAATGACGGTTGGAGTAAAATTTCCTGGAACTTATTTGCTAATCAGGTTTCTTCAATTGCAAAAGCATTTGTTGAAATCGGGATTGTTGAACATCAGCGAGTGGCTCAATTTTCTCAAAACAAAGCTGAAAATTTAATTGTAGACTTTGCTCTTTTTGCCAATCGCGCTGTAATGATTCCACTTTATGCCACTTCTTCAGCTACACAAGTAGAATACATCGTTAACGATGCTGAAATCGAAATTATGTTTGTTGGCGACCAGCTACAATTCAATGTGGCTTATGAAGTTATGCTACAATCAAAATTTCTGAAAAAGATTATTGTTTTTGATAATAAAGTGGTTTTCCCAGAATCGGAACAAATCATATTTTATTCTGAATTCGTTAAAATTGGCGAAAAATCATCCAAGCACTTTGAAGTTGAACATCGTCAAAATGAAAGTAACGAAACCGATTTAGCTTGTATTTTGTACACGTCCGGTACTACCGGGAATCCAAAGGGAGTAATGCTGCCTCATAGTTGCTTTAAAGAAGCTATGCGACTGAACACAATGCGCCTTACAAGCCTGTCAGACAACGATATTTCAGTTGCATTCCTTCCCCTTTCGCATGTTTTCGAACGAACATGGTGTTACTTATGTCTCTTCAATGGCATAAGTTTATACATAAATTTACGTCCAACTGAAATTCAACAAACCATTAAGGATGTTCGCCCTACTTTGATGTGTGCCGTTCCACGTTTTTGGGAAAAAGTGTACGCAGGTGTATTAGAAAATATAGCTACATTTTCACCTATTATGCAAGGTGTGGTAAGCTGGGCTATTGCAACGGGGAAAAAATACAACGTAGATATTTTGCGCAAAGGGAAGAAACCGGACATTTTTCTTAAATTTGGCTACTCCGTAGCAAACAAATTAATCTTTTCAAAAGTAAAAGAAACTTTGGGAATTGAAAATGCTAATATTCTTCCGGTTGCAGGTGCAAAACTATCAGATGAAATAGCCTTGTTTTTCCGTAGCATAGGTGTTCCTTTAGTTTACGGCTACGGCTTAACAGAAAGTACAGCCACAGTATCATGCTTTGATTACATAAATTACGAGGTTGGAACAGTAGGCTCTATAATGTCCGATGTTGAAGTCAGAATTGGAGAAGAGAATGAAATTCAACTCAAAGGTAAAACAATATTTCCAGGTTATTACAATAATCCAGAGGCCAATGCTGCCGCATTTACCAACGATGGTTGGTTTAAAACAGGTGATGCCGGATACATTAAAGACAACAATATTATTTTGACTGAAAGAATTAAGGATTTATTTAAGACTTCCAATGGAAAATACATTGCGCCTCAGGAAATTGAAACGAGACTGGGACTGGATAAATACATCGAACAAGTTGCAGTAATTGGGGATGAACGAAATTATGTCACGGCAATTATTGCACCTTCTATTCCTGCTTTAGAAGAATATGCAAAAAGAAACAAACTTAAATATGAAACAGTAGATGAACTTTTGAAATTACCTCAGATTCATGAGTTATTACAAACCAGAATTATTGAACTTCAAAAAGGAATGGCAAATTACGAACTAATTAAACGATTTAGCTTAATTCGTAAAAGTTTTGCCATTGAAACAGGCGAGTTAACTAACACTTTGAAAATTCGGCGTGCTGTGATTATGCAAAAATATAAATCATTAATCGATGATATGTATTCCAAATAATTTTGATCTTAACTCCTTTGCATCCATTTTTCACTATATCAGTGATATATAACATATTTTTTTTACTTTTGTATCGATATTGTTTACGTTTAATATATTAACAATCCAAACTATTATGTTATCAGAAAGAATCGGAATCAATGCTGGCTCAATATGGTCGGTATTAGAAAATGGTGAAATGAGTGTAAAAGCCTTAAAAAAAGCAACAAAACTGGTCGAAAAAGATTTAAATTTCGCTTTGGGTTGGTTAGCTCGTGAAGGGAAAGTAAAATTTAATGAGGTAGAAGGCGAATTATTTGTGGCTCTGGTATAACCCTCAAGTCATTATCACTTAGCTGAAAATCATCAAAATCAAACTGACATGTAATCAAAAAACAGACTATCTTGCAGCAAGATAGCCTGTTTTTTTGTATTAAGTTCAAATATACCAATTAATTCATTGTCTAATATTTTTTAAGATTTCTAAATCATAACGATTAATATTATATCAAAAAAAGCCTCAAGTAAATTACTTTACTTGAGGCTTTAAAAACGGCGGCTATCTACTCTCCCACATAATTGCAGTACCATCGACGTGGACAGGCTTAACTTCTCTGTTCGGAATGGGAAGAGGTGGAACCCTGT
>JARLGX010000030.1 GCA_031292575.1 Paludibacter sp. | reverse complement strand
ATTGCAAATATAATGATTTAATTAAAATATTTATGTGTCGGATTGCAAATCCTTATAATACAAAAAGGTGGGATTAAAAAGAAAATCCCACCAACCAGCACTACCTTTTAATCATTTGATTAAGTATATATCCGGCACGACGAGAGCATAACGCTCTACCAATGTCCCGCTCTCGTCGGTCAGTGCTATCAAAGAACCCTGATAGTCAGAATATGCATACAATAAACTGTCTACACCGTTATTTTGTATCAGCATTGCACCGCCGCTAAGATAATTTAGAAAATGGTGAGCATATACCCACCATTTCCATTTCATCATTTTAATTTATTATTGATTTACAAGTCTTTATTTCAATAAGGCCAAATCTGATACATTACCCTAATCTACCTATAAGTTATGTAATTTGATTATTATAAATGGAAGAATAATTGGAATAAAAAATGCAATAAATACAAGAAATCCTCTAATTACTCGTTGCTTTTTTGTCTCATTACTCCATTTTTTTTTGATTTCCTTATATTTGCCATGGTATTTTTTATAACAGGATACCATAACTATTATCATAAAAACCACAACTACAATAGCCCCTTCTTTTTTATATAATTTTTTATACTTATCAAAAAAGAATACAATGTAAATGGCTCCAAACAAATCAATAACAACCATTGAAATGATTAATGAAACTGCCATTACTGCAGTTATAGCATCTTCACCATCCCATTTTTTGTACAATTCTGCAAATCTATAATAGATATAATCAAGTATTTTCATTTTCTTTAATTCGTTAATTATCAATAGCATTTCCAATTCTATCTGTAAGAGATTTTCCGTCCTTACGGATATATTTATTATATGCGCAAAGGTTCGCACTGGTTGACGAGATTTGTAATCTCGTCGTAACTGTATTATAAGGATTTTTAATCCGCTTTAATATCCAATTCTTTAAATATTGCAAATATAATGATTTAATTAAAATATTTATGTGTCGGATTGCAAATCCTTATAATACAAGAAGGTGGGATTAAAAAGAAAATCCCACCAACCAGCACTACCTTTTACTCATTTGATTAAGTATATATCCGGCACGACAAGGTTCGCCACGCCTTCAATTTATTAACAACTATCATGAAAATAATCTTTCAATCCAATAAATTAATGCACCAATAACAATTGGACCAAAACATGAAATTAAGATGTAACTAAGAAACAAATTCCCTTTATAAGTTTTATATTCTTTCATTATTTTTTCATATTGATTGTTTTTAAAAACTAATATATAATTTAAAAAAAATAGAGGAAGAAAGAATAAAATCAATCCACTTAATGAAAATTTTATAAATTCATTATGAATAAAAGATAGATTTATTTTGTAAAAATAGCAATGTAAGACATTTCTTTGCAAAATGGAAATAAATACAACAAAGTTGAATACCATTCCTAATGACATAGAAATAAAAGAACTGAATTTCCAAATATTTTTGCTTCGGGGGTTTGATTTAATCTTTATAAAACAATCTGCCCAAAGTGTGTAATATATATTTTTCATTTTAATAAATTTATTTATCATAACAATCATAAATCAACGTAACCACGTCCTTGCGGATATGCTCATTATATGCTTAATAGCTTCGGGTTGTCACAGGGATTTGTAATCCCTGTTCTTGTATTCTTTGGATTTATAATCCAAAAATATAACTCGTTCGTCGTAATATGTTCGACCACCCGAAGTTGGGCATTTTGTCTCGCTATGTAAAAGCTAAAACAAAAGCTGCTGCTTTTAATACTTCTTGCAAATATAATTCTTTTTTCTAACCGAAAAGAAACAATTGCTCGTGCCTTTTTCTACTTCTGAATATGCAAGGCAAAGCCTTGCTTTTAGCTATGACAAAGCAAAGTCTTCGCCAAACTCAAGACCGCCAACCTACGCTCAACCTGAGTCGAACTCAACAAGACAACCTACGCTGAACCGAGGTTGTTGTAAGTTTTTTTAATTCTATATTCCCAATTCTTCATTCTTCATTTTTTTTACACCACCACTTTCATTACCGGTGAGCAAAAGTCGGTGGTGCCATCGGGTGTGATAGCAGCCACACGGAAGTAATAGATGGCAGCCACTTCGAGCCCATCCATTTCATTATTGGCTTGGGTAGTGTATCCAAGGGTTATCCATCCTTTTTCGTCGGCAGGCAAAGTGCCTTTCACCATCTGCCAGATATACGACCCTGCCTTATCAACGGCTTTGGCTACCAGTTTCACACTCCCTGAATTTGGTCCGTCCAGCACAGCCAAGTCGGGTTTTTGGAAGCTGGTAGGTTGCTTCGACACATGAAAGCCCGCACTAAGGATTTTTGATTCGTCACCACCTGCCATTCTTTCGACATAGGCTGCCAGCGTGCGAAACAATTCATCCGTCGCAGCTTCATTGGCATGTAGCATCGCAATCGCCGTATGGCTTCCATCTTTCGATGCTATATAAGATGCCTCTAACTTGTCAACCGAAGTTTTAGCATCTGCCAACGAAACGTCGGGCGTGGGAAACGTGGCATTGTCTGTTAATTTCGCAATAACATTGCGGTAAAATGAAATCTTTTCGGCTATTATCAACTTGATAAAATCCAACAATACTTTTAATCTTTTCATAAATAATACTTTTAAAATTTTAATAATTAATTTGAGGTTTGAGAATAATGAATCGGGAATATAGAATATTGTATTGGTAATTACAGGTATAGAAGGTGCCTTGTATCAGGGCGCAATTGGTATCCGGTCTGAAACAGGTGCTATCGGTGCTATTCCACCCGGAATTGGTCTGATTCCATGCGGAATCGTCCTTATTCCATCCGGCATTGGTACTATAGCAATAAGAATTTTGATTATTCCATATGGAATCTTCTCTGCTCCATGTAGAATCGGTGTTATTCCATTTGGAATTTTCCCTGCCGCGCATGGAATCGGTAGCATCGCAATTAGCATTTTGGCTATTCCATATAGAATCAATCCGATTCCGCGTGGAATCAGGAATATTCCTTCCGGAATCTTCCCTGTTCCAATTGGGATTGATCCTATTCCAGGTGGAATCTTTCCTGTTCCAATTGGAATCTTCCCTGTTCCAATTGGAACAGGTACTGTAGTAGTAGAAAATGGAAAAGATTGAAACAGCGGAGGTTGTGATGTTGGTTGTACGGGTTGGAGGCGTGTTGAAATAAGTTTCAAAACAGGGGAAACAGATAAAATCAGTCATAAATTGCAGGCTATTCTTAATTAATAAAGTTACACAACAAATGTAATTTCACGTAAATCATGTTACGTTGTGTGTATTTCGGAAGCTAAATTAAGAATAATAGTTTAAACAACCAAAAAATAAGCCAAAATAAATTAGGACACGTGAATTTTTAATGTGCTAATAATTAGTAAATTAAAAATATAAAATATAATATTTCGAGACATCCCGTTTTTGGACATCGTTGGACACCCCAAAAAGTGCCTTTTTTGAGCAGGAGGGAATAAAAATTATGTGCAAAATTGAAAAATATAAGTCAATGTGAATTTCGATAATCTTTTAGAAAAAACAACAGCAAAACTTAAACGTTTTATTGAAATAGAGATTATGGAAGTTAGAAGTTTTGAGCTAAGAAATAAAGGTCTAATGATAACTTAAAAAGTAAAGTTGAAATTTTCGAAGGGAGTACATCTAATTTTAGTTTATGAATAGGTAATATAACTGATAATCGACTAATATTTGTTTCTTAGGTTCTTTCGTCGCACAATCAGGATTGATTTTTTTTGAAGTTATATTTCTGAACAGTGTTTATTTATAAAAAAAACCACAGCTACAAATTTATAGCTGTGGTTTTCTTTGTACTTCTTTGAAGCAATAATTCTAAAAACTTATTCTTCTTTCTTTGCTTTTCTGACTTTCAATTTTTTTACCTCATCTTCCAGCCGTTCAATTTCACTTTCCTGTTGATTAATGGTTTTGAGTAATTCATTCAGTTCTTCGTTTTCGATTGAAGATGGATATTGTGAATCAACTCTTTCCAGAAAATCGGCCAGTATGTTCATGTAATTTGTGAATGCTTCGTAAGCCGATTCATAATTCGTTCCATACGGGTCTTTGTGGCTCATATAGCGAAAATGGTCGGTAGATTGCAAAATCAACCAATCGAGCAACAAAGGCTTGTCGGAACACATCCTTACCCGTTCGCCCACGGCATACAATTTATTCAAAGCTTCTTGTTGAAGGTCGTTACCTGTCCAGGGAGTCATATCTTTGTCATTTCCCACCCAACTTATCGGATAAGGCACCGACAAGGCACCGGCCGATTCGTTTTTTTTAGTAATCTCAGATGGTAATGCAAAACTTATTTTTTGTTCCATTGCATGGTAGGGCAATGCTTTCATAAACTCAAAAATGCCTGTATAGGCAGGTTGAGTTATTCCAAAGACTTCATAGCCCATTCCCAAATTAATTACATTTTCATCTTCGGGCAAGTTTGAAATCCAACTTATGAAATTTTCAGCCGACAATGACAAACTTGAGAAACGAAATGCAATGTCGTCGCTCAATTTATGATTTCTTACTAATAGCTTTAGTTTGGGTGCATAGGAATGTGAATACACATAATTCGGACTTTTCCAACCCAATACATGCTTGGCTTCGTCTATCATTATGGTTTTATATCCCATTTTTGATACCAGTTCCCCAATTTCGTCCGAATAGATTAATTCGGCGTTAAACAAAGCTGTAGGGCGTTTCCCGAAAAGAGCTTCAATTTTATCGGTATGCATTTTAACCTGTCGCTCAAATTCGGTAGCATCAAAAACCGACGAAAGTGAATGCGCGTAAGGTTCGGCCAAAAACTCCACGCTTCCGGTTTTGGCTAATTCCTTAAAACTATCGATAACCTCGGGTGCATATTGCTCCAATTGTTCCAAAGTTACACCCGAAATAGAAAAAGCACAACGGAATTTTCCATTTGAACTTCGGATCATCTCTGCAATTGTACGGTTTGCAGTTAAATATGATTGTTCCACTACGTTCCGAATTCGATCGCCGGTCTGAAAATCATCGTAATAGTAGTGATCTTTCCCTATTTCAAAAAAACGATAACGTTTCAGCCGAAATGGAAGATGGATTTGAAAATAAAAACAAATGTTTCTCATAAATTTTATTAGTTATAGACAGGTTGTGACCTGTCTGTACAGTTAGAGAATAAACAATTCTATTTTTGGAAATTATAAATTACATAACACTTTCGTATATTGCCCGAACTTTCAATCCGGCATCCTGCCATCGGATATTATTTACTTCATCAAGTCCTAATTTGCTAAGACTTTCGAACATGGCCGGATTTTTAACGATAGAATAAATGGCATCTGCCATGGCATCAATGTCCCAATAATCAGTTTTAATGGCGTGGGTAAGAATCTCAGCACAGCCCGATTGTTTCGAAATAATTGTTGGAGTTCCAACCTGCATTGCTTCCAGCGGAGAAATACCAAATGGTTCCGATACCGATGGCATAATATAAGCATCGCTCACTGCCAGCATTTCATGAACCTGATTCCCTTTCAGAAAACCTGTAAAATGGAAACGATCGGCTATGCCACGCTTTGCCACCAGATCAATCATGGCATTCATCATGTCGCCACTGCCTGCCATTACAAAACGTACATCCTTGGTTTTTTGTAACACATGGTAAGCAGCTTCTACAAAATATTCCGGTCCTTTTTGCATGGTAATTCTACCCAAAAAAGTTACAATCTTGGTTTTGTGAGGAGTTTTTATAAATGAATCAATATGCGGCAGAGGCTCTACTGCATTATGAACCGTTGTTACTTTGCGTGGATCCTGAAAATATTTCTCAATTACAATTTTTCGCGTTAGCTCGCTTACAGTCATAATGTGGTCGGCCGCATCCATTCCCCGTTTTTCAATTCCATAAACCGTAGGATTTACTTGTCCGCGGCTTCGGTCAAAGTCGGTAGCATGAACGTGAATTACCAGTGGTTTTCCGCTTATTTGCTTGGCAAAAACTCCTGCTGGGTATGTAAGCCAATCGTGGGAATGTATAATATCAAAATCCATTTGATGCGCCAGCACACTTGCCACTGCTTCATAGTTCGAAATTTCCTCAATTAAATTATCCGGATATCTTCCCGAAAAATCTATGCAGCCCAAATCGTTGGTATAAATCCGGGTAAAGTCATATTTGATTCCATCACGTAACCAAAAGTATTCATCAGGATGCATTTGTGAGCCTACACGCTGATTAACATAATCCCAACTGTTTTCTTTCCACACAACAGGCACATTGCATGCCCCGATTATTTTTAAAAAACTTTGATCTTCATCGCCATGAGGCTTTGGAATAACAAAAGTTATTTTCATATCCTCTTGCATTGCCATTCCTTTTGTCAGTCCATAGCTTGCAGTCCCCAATCCTCCTAGAATATGTGGTGGAAATTCCCATCCAAACATTAATGCTTTCATACGAAAATAATTGTATTTTAAAGGTCACATGGAACTCGCATGACAGATTTTCATTCTCATAAGTGAACCTCCGTGTTCATGCTCGTTCAATGTATTATTCGTTTTCATATTTCTTTAATACATTCAAAATCCTCAGAACTTCCGCCACACTCATGGCAAACGACATACCTCCATGTCCTTTATAAGGTGGATTTCCGTCGAATAATTCAGGAAGTGTTCCAATGCAAAGTTCAGCCATTTCAGCTTCAAATCCAATCAACATACGTTCCAAAAATGACTTGCCACTTTGTTTGTATATTCTTAAATAAGCCATTGCAAAAGCTCCAAATGTGCATGGCCAAACCGGACCATTATGAAAATTTCTATCGCGCTCCAATTGTCCTCCAACGTAACTTGGGCGATATGACCCGCTTTTAGGGCTCAGAGAGCGTAACCCTTTTGGTGTTAATAATTCTTTTGTTGTAATATCCAAAACAGATTTTTGCTGTTGTAAATTCAACGGCGAAAATGGTAATCCAACCGCCAGAATCATATTGGGGCGAACTTCCAAATCGTTGTAATTCCCAATAACATAGTCATATAAATAAGTGCCATTCCAAAAAGTTTTTACAAATGCCTCGCGGGCTATTTCTGCCTGATAATCGAGCAAATCGGCTGCATGTTCATCTCCTTTTGCCCGGTTTAATTCCGACGTGAATTTCAATGCATTGTACCAAAGAGAATTGATTTCAACAACATAACCAGTCCTCGGTGTTATTGGACGACCGGCCTCCATCGCGTTCATCCATGTGGCAGGTTTCTCGGTTCCATTTACATATAACAAACCATTATTGTGTAAAAACAAATTTGGGTGTTTTTGTTTTCTAATAAATGAAATGATTGTTGATGCAAATTCACCGTATTTGTTAGCAGCTTCCAACAACGATGTGGCTTTTGCATAGATTTGAACTGCCCACAAAAACCAGAGTAACACATCGGGGTCGTCAATTGCCTGAAGCTTAAAGCCCGTACGTTCTCCATCCATGAAACGTTGTAATTCGGGAATTGCAGTTTCCATGATGGCATAAAAATAGTCAAACCTGTCAATTGTAAGGGTGCAACCGGGCAAGGCTACAAATTGATCTCTGGCTCGTGCACCGTACCAGGGGTAACCAGCTAATAAATAAGTTTTATCACCTTCGCGCTTATAGAACTGTTGGGCTGAGTTTTTAAGACAGCTAAACATATCTACCCGATGATTTCTGCGAGTTAATTCTTCTTCCCAGAGTTTTTTTAGCTTAAGTGGTGAAACTTTTGAAATTCCGGCGGAAAAAATAATTGATTCTCCTTTTTTTATAGGCATTTCAAAATATCCGGGAACAAGCAAATCTTCTTTATATTCATAACCGCGTTCTTGTTCTTTAAAATATTCAATGTTTTTGTACCAATTTGGTTGATGATTATAAATCGTCTTTTTTGAAAACTGCATACATAAACTTGGATAGTTTTCGTACAACCGCATCGAAATTCCATCTTGAATTTCTTGATAAGACGTATCTGCCAAACTGTTTTCGTGAGTCAGATCGTTTACACTTCGAAAAGCAAGAAATGGTTTAAAGCGCAACAAAGTTGGTGAGTGCGCTTCCAGTAACGTGTATTTTATTAACACTCTTGGCTCAAAAGACACTAACAATCGTTCTTTAGAAAGTAAAACTCCACCAACACGATAAATAGTCCGCGATATAACTTCAATATCCAATTGCCGGATGTATTTATGCCCATTGGGACTGTAATTATTACCCTCATATTTATGAATTCCCAAATTAAATTCTGCTCCGTGTTGTACCACGGTTTCGTCAAGCGAAGATAGCAGAACATGATTTGAATTGTCTATTTCGGGTAATGGAAGTACCAACTGACCGTGGTATTTTCGCGTGTTGCAATCAATTAAAGTAGTACTGTTGTATGTGCCTGCTCTGTTAGATCGAATCATCTCTTTTGTGAGGGATTTTTCGAGATTAATTAACAAGGTTTTGTCAAAATTGAGGTAACTCATAGATTTAAACTTAAGATAGACATTACGTATAGGAATTGTCAGAAATTTCAGGTTATTAAACCGAATTGAACATCTGATTTAATAAATAATCAAATGTTTTCCTTTTTACGGCTGCAATATATTAAAAATTTTTCAAACTTTCATGCAATTTTCATTCAAATATAAGTAATAATTTAATTTAATTTTACCGGTTAATAAGTGATTGATTATATGTATTTTAAATTAATGGTTGTACGGGATAAAGTTTAAAGTTCATGTTTTTCATTCTCAGTATTCTTTTATTGCAATTTTATGATTCCTATTTAAAGATAATGTAACTTTGTACGGTAAAGAAAAAATGTGTAAAAAATGAACATAGATTCAACCGAAATAACAAATAAACGACAATTTGTACATGCCATTTTTATCCCCTCAGTTATAGCGATAATAATGATGCTTAGCTTTATTTTAGAAAAAGGTATGGATTGGGATTTTCACACTGCAGGCGTTTATCCTCGTAGAATTGAGAATATTTGGGGGATATTTACATTAATTTTTGTCCATGCAAGTTGGAGTCATTTGGCAAATAATGTGATTTCATTTGTAATCCTTAGCGGTCTGTTGTATTTTTTCTATAAAGAAGTAGCTACGAGGGTGATGTTTATTTCATACATTTTCAGCGGCTTGATTCTTTGGGCTATTGGTCGTGAGAGCTGGCACATAGGAGCAAGCGGGTTGGTTTATTCAATAGCTTTCTTTTTATTTTTTAGTGGAATAATTCGAAAACACGTTCCATTAATTGCTATATCACTCGTTGTTGCGTTTGTTTACGGAAGTATGATATGGCATATTTTCCCCTGGCAACTGCAAGACCCTATTTCGTGGGAAGGGCATTTAGCCGGTGGATTTATTGGAATTGTATTAGCAATTTATTATAGAAAAGAAGGTACTCAAAAGCCCGTTGTAGAATGGGAAAATGATGAGGATTCAACGGAGTATTTGGATGAAAATTCTGATGATAATGAGTTGAATACAGATTAATTAATTGTGTGTATAATTTGTTTACGTATGTTTTGGATACTTTGTAAATCCATCGAGTTTCTCAACGTCATTTTACGATACCTTATTTTTGCAAAGTATTTTATCATATCCCGGTACCATTTTAATGCGCATTTTCCACAAAAATATTGAAGGAAGAAAAATATGGCTGCAACCCAAAATGGCACTGAAAGCAGGCTATAAAAGATTACCGTTTGAAGCATATAAAATAGTGGAACAGTAATTATCCCTAACGCAAAGTGCAGAGTGCTGAAAAATCCTATATCTTTAGCCTTAATGACATTTTTTCTGATAAAAACAGGCAAGAAAAATGGTAAAAAATTGAGCATAAACCCAACAATGAAAACTGGAAGTGTCCAGAACAAAAGTAAACCATCCAAAAAAAGTTGGAGTATTCCTGAAACTTTACGTTCTAAAACCCATGTTTTTAAATTTATTTTCTTCAAAAGATTCGTGTATTCCTTGCAAAGCAAATCCAATTTTATTATTTCGTCGGGGTCATTTTTTTCAAGCGAAACCAACTTTTCCGCAATTTTTTGACGCGCTACGAACCTATATATAGTTTTATCAGGTAGTTTTAACTCATTAAGTACCGCGGTATTTGCCACTTCAGTGGCAATTACAAAGCAGTCGTAGAATTTTTCTGTTGCCAGATTGAGGGATAGTTTGTTTAAATCATCGCGTAATTTGTCTCGAATTTCATTCGTAGCAGTAATCGGATTTTCAGCGTATAAAGCCATGTAATCAGAAACTTCGATTGGTTTACCGACATTAACAATTATATGTTTCCCAAATTTTACGTAATCTCCTAAATCTATTCCTACCGGAATAATTTTTACTCCCTTGTTAGTTCCATATTTTTGTTGTGCAGCAAACCCTATTCTAAAAATACCCTTCACCAAGGGCCGAAGCTTCTTTTGTTCACCTTGATTTCCTTCAGGCATTATTCCTAGAGCATTGTTATGGTCAAGTATTTCAACGCATTGATCAAATATCTCTTGATTTTTACCAAGTTTATCCATTCCATCGCGCATACGAAAAGCAGGTAAAATCTTAGCAAATTTTAGAATTTTCGCGGCTATTTTATTGTTGAAAATATCGGATCTGGCTAAAAAAATAAGCGGGATTTTGTTGGATGAAACTGAATGAACGGCTAAAGCATCCATTAGTGCATTGATATGATTTGGAGCAAAAATTATTGGTTCGTTTACAGGGATATTTTCTTTGCCAACGACTATGAATTCACTATAAAATCGTTTAAATGTGAAAATTACATAGTTTCTTACTATACTGAACGGAAGCGTAAAATCGTAAATTTTGGACATATTTTAAAAACAAATTACGGTTTGTATGGAGAATAAAATAACTTGATTATATTTCTTTTGATATTGTGAAATTAATAAATGTATCGTTTTGGTATTCTTTGTATTAATTCATTACTTAAATATTAATGCGGTTGATGTCTTGACCAATAAGTTGAGATACTGAGACCTGAAATAATATGCCAAATGCCCCACCACGCTGTAATGAACAACATGCCACCCACTGCCATATCTGCCGGAAATATCTTTGGATTGAATAATAAAACCAATCCCAATCCAGAATTTTGAATTCCCATTTCAATAGTTATAGTTCTTCTGTCGCGATTTGAAACTTTAAAAATACTACCAAGAGTAAAACCTGTTGTGAATGCTAATAAATTGTGAATAAGAACAATGAAGAAAATATAGAAAATGTATTTTAAAAATAAGTGCCAATTATTTGCAAATGCCAGCACCACCATAGCAATAAAGAAAACAATTGAAATATATTGTATTGGTTTTTTAAGTTTCACAGTAATTTTAGGAAAGTATTTTGCAAAGAAAATTCCCAGAATTAAGGGAATTCCCAATAGAATAAACACTGTTTTGAACATTTGAAGATTATCAATTTGTAAGGGTTGTAATAAGTGTCCGGCTTTGCTGCTGATATATCGTAAATATAATCCTCCCCAAAGTGCAAAATTAAATGGAGTGGAAATGGTGGCTAATAAAGTAGTACTTGCGCTGAGACCAACCGATAATTCTGTATTCCCTTTCGCGTAGGAAGTCATGAAATTAGAAATGTTACCTCCTGGACATGCAGCTACCAAAAACATTCCCATGGCAATAGTAGGAGTAATATAATTATTTAGAGCCACTACCAGCAAGAATGTCATGAAAGGCAATGCAAATAAGTGTCCAAAAAGTCCGACTAAGTAGGGCTTTGGTTCTTTGATTAAATCATTGAATTGCTTTGGTTTAATGCCCAGTGCCACCCCAAACATGATGAAGCATAATACTAAATTGATGAGATCCATTCCGGATGCAGAAAAATTAATTCTGATTGGGTCAAGTTGATTTAAAGCTTCATACATAATTTGTTATAATATAGCATTTCCAGTTTTTCATCGACAAATATATAAAAAAATAATTAACAGAGGGCAAGTTTTAGAAATTTCAATCTAAAATTTTTAAAATAAAGATGAATTTTCCATACTTTTGTACAGATTTAGTCAGATTAACTTTCAATGGTTATTTAATTTTTAAGTAAAATGAAAAGAAATTTATTTATAATTTTTATTACAATATTTTTTATGTCGGAATCTTGTGCAGGCAAGAAAGAGTCCGGCACAATTGTTTGTTTAGAGACAACTTATGGAAATATTAAAGTGAAACTATACCCCGAAACAGTAAAACATTACACTAACTTTCTTAAGTTAGTGAACACTGGTTTTTATAATGGATTATTATTTCATCGGGTTATTGCTGATTTTATGATTCAGGCCGGTGATCCGAATTCAAAAAATGCCCAACCCGGAGCTTTTTTGGGCTCGGGAGATGTTGGATATACTATTCCTGCGGAATTTATTTATCCCCGTTATTATCACAAACGTGGAGCATTGGCTGCAGCCCGTCAGGGAGATCAAACTAATCCACTTAAAGCATCATCGGGTTGCCAGTTTTATATTGTCGAAGGCAAAACATTTACTGACTTTCAGTTGGATAGCATTGAAAGAATAAATGCACAAAAACTGGAAGGTAAATTATTTCAGAAAATTGTAAGTGCCAAACAAGATGAGGTTAAACGTTACCGGTTAGAACATAACCAACCGAGGCTTGATGCCTTGAGAGATTCTATTTTAGCGGAAGTTCAAAAAGAAATGAAAAATAATCTCTCCTATAAACTTACGCCACAGCAACGCACTGATTATAAAACGATTGGTGGAACACCTCATTTAGATGGTGAATATACTGTTTTCGGAGAAGTAGTTGAAGGTATGGATGTGGTAGATAAAATTTCAAAAACCAAAACGGATACAAATGATCGTCCGATTATGGATGTGAAAGTGATAAAGGCAGAAGTGGAATAATAGATTGATATTTGACTTCTTAAAAAATGCTTCATTGTTTAAATGAAGCATTTTTTTAATTTGTTACTGGTGTTGCGGTCTGAGTAAATCATTCACTGTTTTTACAGGATTAAATGTTTCAATTGGAACTTCTACAAAAATCGTATTCCAATCGCTCATGGCACCATTCCAAAGCCCCGGAAGTTCCAATGCCTTTAATTCTTTTCCATTTTTCGATTTTAAAGAAATAAATCCGGTGTTTTTGTCTACATACTTTACTAAATCGAATTTCTCACCTTTATAATTCTTTACCGCACAAACCAAATCAACCGGATTGAAATGAGTGGAATGATCCATTATTTCTTTGTCAGTTGGATTGTTAAGGTTAATTTGAGAACTTTCAAGAATTTGAGGCGATACAGTTTTATCTGAATTGACAGTAAGAAATGGTCCGCCTCCTGGTTCTCCCAGGTTTTTTACCATACCACACACTCGCATTGGTCTATTTAATTTGTTGTAGAGGTAGTTTCGGAGCTCTTCATGAGAAAGCTTTTCCAATCCATCATAATGGTTGTTTAATTTTATCTCGCAAAACTGAGCGATAACTAAAAGCTCTGCGGCAGATATATTTTCATATTCCAATTCACGTAGATAATCAAAACTTTGTTTTTGCAAGTTCACAAGAATTCCTGCAATTGCTTTTTTAAAAGTAATGGTTGTATCTTTTATGGAATCGGGTACCACATTGTCAATGTTTTTTATGAATATAACATCTCCGTTCAAATCATTTAAATTCTCGATTAGTGCTCCATGACCGCCCGGACGGAAAACCAATTCTCCCTTGTCGCGAAAAGGCTCATTATTTTCATCGGCAGCAATGGTATCGGTGGATGGCTTTTGTTCAGAAAAGCTGACATTATAAGTTACGCCAAGTTTTTTTTCGAAAATCTCTAACGATTCATTTAAATGCTTTTCGAACAATAAACGATGTTCCTTGGATACCGTGAAATGTATATTGACTTTGTTCGATTTATTTGAAGCATATAAAGCACCTTCAACCAAATGTTCCTGCATAGGTGTACGTTTTTCAGCAGGATAGGAGTGAAACCTTAGCAATCCCTTTGGCAATGCGCCATAATTTAAACCGGTTTCCAATAGTAAATTTGCTACAATCGGTCTGTACTGTTTGACAGCAATTAATTCCATTATTGAGAGTTGGTTGTTTTTTTTACAAACCTCATTCAGCTCGTTGTAGAATGCAAATTTTTCAATTTCGGTAAAAAATTTATTTTCAAAGGCATTGACAGGCTCGTTTCGGTCGCTTTCCAAAAATTCGAATAAATCTTTAAACATCCGACTGGCAGCACCAGACGCAGGCACAAATTTAATAATTGTAGCTTCGGACTGTAGATACTCTTCCCAATAACTTAGAATTGTCGACAGTTCATCTTCTTTAATCTGTATTATTCCTTTTTGGGGTTCAGCAGCGCTTTTAATTTTTAAATAAGGGAATCCGGTTTTAAATGATTTGAGTTGCTCTTCTATTTTTTCGGTTGAAATACCTCGTTTTTGTAACGTGATTTCATCTGTTTGTTTTAGCATAATCTCTGTTTTTTAGATTGAATATTTAAAATTGGAAATTGGTTTTTTATCAAACTTGAATAGGTGTAAAATGTCCTGAGGCTTATTCTCCAAGCTGTTTTCTTAAAATATCAATTTCTTTTTTTCGTTCAGTCAATTCCTTAATGTATTCCGATAAACGAAAATAGGATTCATAATCAACAATGGTTAATTTTCCAAAGGAATTATATGATTTTGTGGCGTAATCTAATGCTTTGTCAATATTTCCTGTTATTTCCCACCCAATAGCAATATTATTTGCTGCTTCTGCTTGAATTCTAACATTATGGCTTTTGACGTAAACGCTATCCCAAGAATTAATTGCTGATTTCCAGTTTTTTACATAAACAGAATCCATTCCCTGCTTCATGAGTTTGTTGTTTGGATTAAAAAAATACCGGTCAACTTTATCCCAGTATGGTACAAACCGATTAACACATATATGACCTATATTCAATGCTCCATCTATCAATGCGTCTGTCCTTTTTGGTAAATCACTTTGAGCTTTAGCTCGCTCGTATGATTCTGATTGCCAGTATAAAGTGTCCTTGTATTGCATTGTTGTAACTTCCGGATTATTGAGGTAATGTATACTCCAGTATGTCTCAAATCGTGCTTCAATAGAGGCCAAAAACGTGTTTGATTCTACCATAAAATCTTCAATTAAATCATCATTTTCTACTATTCGGTCTAATGAAAGAATAACATTAGAATGATTTGCTAAACATAATTTTTTTACATTGTCATCAGTCAATTCTCCTGGTTTGAAAAAGTCAGATCCATCGTTTAATGAATTTGGAATTAATCGAACCGAACTAAAGAAACCTTTTCCTTCTAAATCTTCGGTTAATGCTCCCACACAAAAAATAGGTAAACTATCTGTTTGTATGTTAATATTTTTTGGTTTAGAATATAATATCTCAGTTTTATGTCCGTAATCAGATGGTTGATTTACAGTGTTATTTACAATTAATAAATCGTTAGCATCATTTGCAAAAGCTACTTTAGCAGGGCGTAGCACATCGAGCGAAGTGTATAACAAGCTGGTAGAGCAAGACGACAAGCAAATAGATAATGTTGCTAAAAAAATAAATTTAGGTTTCAGTGATTTCATTGTTTGTTAATTTAACTCGAAAAATAAGATACTATATACTTAATTTTAATCCATCATAAGCCAGCTGAAAGTTTTCAGGTAAAATTTGGTTTACATCCCTGTGCAATCCCATATCGTGACTCATATGAGTAAAATATGTTTTGCGAGCTCCAATTTTCGTGGCCATATCTATTGCTTCGGTCAACGATAAATGTGAAATATGTTTATTCGGACGAAGTGCATTTATAATTAAAATATCCAAATTCTTAAGTTGATCTAAAGATTTTTTCTCAATAGTTTTTACATCGGTTAAATAGGCAACATTTTCAACTCTAAATCCTAAAATTGGCAATTCAGCGTGCATAATTCTTATTGGTTGAATGTTCAGTTCGTCTATTATAAAAGCATTTTCATTAATCTCATGTAGATGAATCGAAGGTACTCCGGGATATTTGTTATCTCCAAAACAATACGGCATATTTCGTTGTATGATTTTTAAAACTTTTTTTTCAGCATATAATTGTGCTTCTCCAAGTGGTCGAACATCATCTAACCCTCCAACATGGTCGTAATGTTCATGTGTTAATAAGATGGCAGACAAATGATTAACACGATTTGTTAGAAGCTGTTGACGTAAATCAGGGCCACAATCAATTAGAATTTGAGTTTCTCCTTTCGCTATTAAAACCGATGCACGCAATCGTTTATCCTTACTGTCAATCGAGGTGCATGTTTTACATCGACAGCCAATTTGGGGTACTCCTGTTGAGGTTCCGGTTCCAAGAAAAAGTATATTCATTTTATTTTCAAAGTTTATAATTTGAACTATTACCAAATCATTCAATTATAATTTCATTCTGATTCGCCATTCTTGTGGATACAAATTGTTACATCTGTTTCCCAAATTCTTAACCCAACCTAATGGCTGACCGTTGTAACTTATCAATATGTATCCGCGCTTTAAATCCGGAAAATAAATAGCTTCCTTTTTTAAAAAAGAAATTGCAGTTTTGTAATCTACGTCTGCAATTTCAACCGATTTTTTATCAATTTTTTTTGATAAAGCTACAGTTGCAGATGGTATAAAATCCAACCCTTTCAACTCACCCAATAATATGCCTGAATGCATGCATTTTAATTTTTTATTTAATAATGCAAAATCAGAAAATCTATCGGAATCATAGGCATTAAATTGATTATTTTCAAGTATAATGGACCAACGATCTGAATCATGCAAAGATAACATAGATATATCGTTTTTAGATGTAAATTTTATAGCTTTTTTGATATCATTCTTGTTTCTTTGAACTCGGTTTTGATACGATGTTTTACGCAAAACGGAAATAAAAAAACCTTCACCACGGGTTTTGTGTGGGTAAAACCTATAACCAAAGTCGCTAACAGTTATATCATTATTTCCATTTAAATTCATTGTTAGCAGTTCTGCTCCAAGTTCTTCACAAATCCATTGTACATTGTCTTCGTTTTCCTCCCGATTAAAAGTACAAGTGCTGTAAACTAACACTCCGTCAGTTGCTAATGAATCCCAAACCGAACGAACAATCTCTCGTTGACGGGCAGCACAAAGTGTCACGTTGTATTCCGACCATTCCTGAATTGCATTAGGATCTTTTCGAAACATTCCTTCACCGGAACAGGGTGCATCTATAACAATGGCATTAAAAAAACCGCATAATGATTCAAAATCCTTCGGTTCATTATTCGAAACAAAGATATTTGGATTTCCCCATTTAATTAAATTCTCAGCTAAAATATAAGCCCGGGAACGTACAATTTCATTACTTACCAACAAACTGCTTTGAGGTAAAGTTTGCGATATTAGAGTAGATTTTCCACCTGGAGCAGCACACAAATCAAGCACGGTCTTTGCAAATGGAAAATGTTGTTTAATTACCTGATATAAAAACATTGAGCTGGCTTCTTGTACATAATAAACTCCGGCATGAAAAAGCGGATCGGCGGTAAAAAGCGGCCTTTCTTTTAGATAATATCCCGATTCACACCAATTTACATGTTCATCGGATGGCTGGTAGCTCATTTTATCATTTACTCGGATACTTGTTGGTGCTTTTTCCTGAAGGGCTTGCTCAAGAAGTAGATATTCTTTTCCCAGTAAGCGAGTTGTACGATTTACGAAGTCTTCAGGTAAGTTCATTTTATAAATAGTTCTGTTTCAAAATAAGAATATAATTCAAGTGTCTGAAAATAAATATATAAAAAAGAAAGCAGTGAGATAATATATCACTGCTTTCTCAACAATTAAATCATTTGTTTATGCTTTTATTTCTTCTAATATCCGAACAGCAATGTCTAAAATTTTTGTATCATCTAACATAACTAATCCACCATCTGGCCCTGGTTCTATATGAACTCCACAGCTTTTACCATCTTTGTAGTCATGTCCACCAAAATAATTACGTACAGTTTCTTTTTCCAGACCAAGTTCTGCCGCGATCTTGGTCATACTACCGCTTGGAAGTGCATCTTTTACTCTTCTTAGCTCGTTGAATGTTATCGTTTTTGTCATGATATTAATTATTAGAATTGTTTATAAATATACCGTTTCTAAAAGTGCAATAAACATACAGTATTCTTTTTAATTTACAAAATAATTTGGAAAAAAATTTTCACAAAAATATTAAAACGCTTTTTACAGTTTTGTAATATGCATGTTATCAGAAAATTATATTCTAAACCCAGTACTTCCATTTTGATGCATTATTTTCGAACTATGATTGAATTTTATGTCTGATCAAATTTATTTCTTTTTGTGTTTTTATTGGAGTTTGCATTATTATATAACTTATGGAATAGATGCAAAAGAACCCTTGAATTTATTCAAAGGTTCTTTGTTTTAAAATAGTATCTGGAAAATTATAGATTAATTTATTTCGGTACCTTCTAAAATCTGCTCGCACGTTTAACA
The DNA here is from genome assembly GCA_031292575.1 of Paludibacter sp. Taxonomy (GTDB): domain Bacteria; phylum Bacteroidota; class Bacteroidia; order Bacteroidales; family Paludibacteraceae; genus Paludibacter. The sequence continues at coordinate 75,635 of JARLGX010000030.1, read as the reverse complement.
GCGGGGCGTTTTGATTTTGGTGTCAAACAATTAGTTTTTTGAATCTTATTCGTTTTGGTCCGTCATCTCCAAGTCGCATTTTCTTATTTTCCTCGTATTCCGAATATGATCCTTCAAATACAAATATCTGTGAATCACTTTCAAAAGCGATGATATGAGTACAAATACGGTCGAGAAACCAGCGGTCGTGCGAGATGACCACAGCGCAACCAGCAAAACTTTCAAGTCCTTCTTCCAATGCCCTTAATGTGTTTACATCGATATCATTCGTTGGCTCATCGAGCAAGAGCACGTTGGCTTCCGACTTCAGCGTGAGTGCTAAATGTAATCGGTTTCGTTCGCCGCCCGATAATATCCCGCAGAGTTTTTCCTGATCACCACCGGCAAAATTGAAGCGTGACAGGTAAGCACGTGCATTAATTTCTTTTCCTCCAACGCGGATAAATTCCGTACCTCCTGAAATTACCTGATAAACTGATTTCTCAGGGTCAATATCAGCATGACTTTGATCCACATAACCAATCTTTACCGTTTCACCTACCTCAAACGTTCCTTTGTCGGCTTTTTCCAATCCCATCATTAACCGGAATAGTGTGGTTTTACCTGCACCGTTTGGTCCGATAATTCCCACAATGCCGTTGGGAGGAAGCATAAAATTGAGGTCTTCGAACAATAATTTATCGCCAAAAGCTTTTGAAACCCCAATGGCTTCCACCACTTTGTTTCCAAGTCGTGGTCCGTTAGGAATAAATATCTCCAGCTTTTCTTCTTTTTCTTTTTGATCTTCGTTGATTAATTTATCATACGCTTCGAGACGTGCTTTCCCTTTTGCATGTCGCGCTTTAGGTGCCAATCGCACCCATTCCAACTCACGCTCCAGTGTTTTGCGACGCTTGCTGGCTTGTTTTTCTTCGCCGGCCATACGTGTGGTTTTTTGTTCGAGCCACGAAGTATAATTTCCTTTCCATGGAATTCCTTCGCCACGGTCGAGTTCGAGGATCCAGCCCGAAACATTATCGAGAAAGTAACGGTCGTGGGTAATGGCGATAACCGTTCCGGCATATTGTTGCAGGTAATGTTCCAACCATTCTACCGATTCGGCATCGAGGTGGTTGGTAGGTTCATCGAGCAACAATATATCCGGTTGACGAAGCAACAAGCGGCACAAAGCCACCCGGCGGCGTTCACCTCCCGAAAGCACCGAAACCAATGCATCCTCGTCAGGACAACGAAGCGCATCCATGGCACGTTCCAATTTATTATCCAGGTTCCATGCATCAGCATGATCGAGCAATTCCTGTAACTCACCTTGCCGTGCAATCAGTTTATCAAAGTCAGCATCGGGTTCGGCAAATTGTTCGTTGATTTTTTCGTATTCGGCAAGCATATCTACTACTTCCTGTACGCCTTCCTGCACAATTTCTTTTACAGTTTTAGCTGGGTCTAAATGTGGTTCTTGCTCCAGGTAACCAACAGAATATCCGGGTGAGAAAACCACTTCGCCATCGAATGTTTTTTCCACTCCGGCAATGATTTTAAGCAAAGTAGATTTACCGGAACCGTTGAGCCCAATAATCCCGATCTTTGCCCCGTAGAAAAAAGAAAGATAGATATTATTTAAAACTTTTTTTTGAGGTGAAAAAGCTTTGCTGACTCCCACCATCGAGAAAATAACTTTTTTATCGTCGGCCATTTGATTGTGTAATAGTGTAAATGTGTAACCGTATAATTGAAAATTCGGAATGCAAAGATACAAAGAAAGAGGGAATTAGAAAACGAATAAAAAAAGGAGACTTTAGCCGTTGATAGTTGTCCCAATTTTTAGCTAAAATTTCCTTTTTACTTGTATTAAAGTTAAGTATTTATTTAATGTCGACAGCTGGAGTAAGTTTCAGGTAATTTAAAATGTATTCAATCGTTTTTTCAATACCCAATTTACTTATATTGATTGAAATGTCGTAGTTTCTGGCATCCGCCCATTCTTTTCCGGTAAAAGTTTTGCAATACGCTGCCCTATCTTTATCGCTTTTTTCAATCATTTTTTCAGCACCATCGTTGAAAACCTTATACAACATTTGAATCCGGTCGTTTCTGAATTCTTTGTCAGCGTACATAAAAATACTCACATGATTCGGATGTTTACGTAGCACATCGAAGCCACACCGACCTATAATTATTGCCGAACCTTCACTGGCAATTCGTTTGATAATATCCGATTCGACTGAAAACAATTCATTATCTGTAAATTCGAGAATAGGGGAGACGGGAGCCATATAAACACCTTGAGCTTGGTAGGGGGTTTTTGAGAATGATTGCCAAAATGAGAGTTTTTTTTCTTCTCTTGATTCCAGATTTTCTTCCAACGTTGAAAGTTCTTTGGCTGCTTTACTGATGATTTCACGGTCGGCAAAGAAAATATTCAGATTTTTGGCAAGTTGCTGCCCGATGTATGCGCCTCCACAACCTAACTGTCGACTGATTGTAATTACAAATGATTTAGTCTGTTCCATTTTAATACCTCCTATATTTAAATGCAGTTTTTATCGTGTAATTGATACTATAAATAACAGATATGCTTGTACGATTGTTGATAAATAACTGCCAATATTAATACGATATTGAGTTGGTGATTAGCTTTGCTTCAGTTATCTAAAATGAAGAAGGATGACTCTCAAAGCCATCCCTCTTTTTTATGTTGCTTGGTGTTTCTGAAAATTAGCTAAAACCGATACGCAAATCCCAATCCATCATTAGTAATTCCGACTTTAAGCTCACCTGTTTCTTTCAGATTATATTTTCTAAAAGGAGAATTATAGATGTCAATGGCTTTGCGGTGATGCATTTTGCCGGAATTATAGATGATAAAACCTGTCCCTACCACAGCGGCACTCGCTGCCAACGTCAAACCCCAGGAAGCATCCAGATGAGTGCCGTTTATGGCCGAACCTAAACAATATCCAAACGTAAAACCTCCGATATAATCCATGTATAAACCTACCTTATAGTCAAAGTTTGCAACCTTGATTTGATGGAGTGCTTCGGGATTATCTTTGAAAATGTTTTTATAATCGGGCATACTTAATAAGAACCCATTTTGATACCCTTTGATGTCGCCTTTTACCGGATTAATTGTTATCGAGTCGTTGGCTGGATTTTTTTTAGTTGCATATTCATTATACACCGGTTTTATACTTTCAGCCGACTGAATGGTTTGTACTGTATCTTTTGGCGATTGTGCCTGAATCTGAATGAATGAAATTCCGACAAAAAGGATAAACAAAATGAGTTGTTTCATATTGATTGTTGTTATTTGTCTTGTGTAAAAAGCTGCTTTAAATCTATTCACAGACTAAAGCAGTCGGAGAATAGGGAATGTTGTTATTTTATCAACCGCTGTTTTTCTAACTCTGTTTGGGAAATGGTACAGAGTAATCGATATTGTTTTCATCGGAAAAGGTGATATCGGATTTGAATCCGTTTTCGGCAATGATTTTCAAGCCTTTTTCAAAATCTTTTTCCAAAACTACCACTTTCGAGGCCCCTACAGGTTGAAAAGGATTACCCTGGTTATCCGGTTTGACCATTGCGAAACTTAATATCTTTGAATCTATTTTTTTAGAAAATAATAAGTTATTTACCTCAATGCAATCCATAAAATCCATGCTGAAGTATAAATCTTTCCATGTTTCCATACTCTTTAATTTTAATTTTTATATTTTGTCTTGAAATTGAATCACTGCTATTGTTGAGCCATTTGTGAAGATGGTATAGTTTGTTTTTTCAGTCGTACATGTACGCCCGGCTGTCCATCTGCTCGTTTGCCCGTTCGTACTAGTACGACTGGTTGTTCATCGTCTCGTTTGGTCGTTCGTACTAATACGCTCGGCTGTTCATCGTCTCGTTTGCCCGTTCGTACATGTACGATTGGTTGTTCATCCTCTCGTTTGCTCGTTCGTACTAATACGACGTTTTTTTTGCCTTTAAAATGCCCACTTATGGCTTTGCAAAAGGTTTTTTATGCTTATTTTACGTTGGGTATTAAGCCTGGAATCATTCATTTTTAATAATAAAGGCGCAAATTTAAGGAATATCACTTTAACATCAAAGTGTTTTTCAAAAAAAACATGTATAATTTTATTTGAATGAAAAAAAAATAACCCCGACAGATAAATCTATCTGGGTTAGTAGGTGAGAAAAAGCATTCTTTTAAATAGCTATATCGACTCTTTATTTTTTGTTTTTCAAAAAGATTTTTAGTATCAAAAAACAAACAACCATTATGGCAAATCCGGCTACAAAACTTAGTAGTTCATCCATGTCAGGATGTCGCACCGACATTCTACGGGCTAAAACTGCCAGCAAAATAAGTGTTATTCCGATTATTGAAATAATTGAGGTTTTGGTATGGCTCTTTTTCATAATCGATCACGATCGGTCAATTTTGAATCGTTCAGGTCAGTTATTATTTTATCCATGTAGTTATTGATTCGTTCGTCAGGCTCCAGTGTAATTGTGTTTTCCTTATACCATTTTACCACTTCTTTAACTCCTTCGCTGAATGTGATTTTAGGTTTGTAATCGGGCACAAACTGGCGGATTTTTGAGTTGTCGAAAATCATGCTGTGCGCTTTGTCGCCCAATAAACTGTCGCCTGTCCGTTGGTCGTAACGTGCTATAATGTCCGACGGAATATGTACCAACCGAAGCGTTACACCCAGCTCGGCAGCTATCAGGTTGAAAATGCTATTCCACGATAACCATTCGTCCGAAGTGATATGGAATGCTTCGTCAATGGCCGCTTTATTGCCCAATAATCCAACTAATCCCACGGCAAAGTCTTTGTTATGCGTTAATGTCCAAATGGAAGTACCATCGCCATGAACCACTATGGGCAAGCCTTTCAGCATACGGTGCAACACGGTGTATCCGCCTTCAACCGGAATAAGGGTTTTACTATACGTATGCGATGGACGGATAATGGTGTATGGAAATCCGTTTTTAGTATATTCGTCTTTTAATAGTTTTTCACAAGCTATTTTTTTGCGAGAATATTCCCAAAAGGGATTATCCAATGGAGTTTCTTCGGTTACGGGCAATTTCTCGGGAGGTGTCTGGTAAGCCGAAGCGGAGCTGATAAATACAAATTGATCGGTTTTGCCTGTAAATAACCGGATGTCATCCTGTATATGTTCCGGCTCGAAAGCAATGAAATCGACTACTGCATCGAAGTGATGACCTTCAATTGCTTGTTGTGTTTCAGCAAAATTCCGAATATCGGCAAGAATTGTTTTGGCACCTTCAATTTTTCGAATACCTGCACTGATTCCTCTATTTAAATGGTATAAATCAATACCACGCGCAATGGCTAATTCCGAACAGGCTGAACTAATATTCCCTGTTCCCCCGATAAATAATACTTTCATTGCAAAATAATTTAAAGTTGAGTTCTGTTTAACAGCTCAAAAGTATACATTATTTTTAGATGAACAAAAATATTTTCACGAATAACCCACTTAAATAAATAGGAATTTTAGGAAAAAATTAAAACGGTATAAAGGATAAGATGCGTTAATATGAATTGACAAAAAAAGTGCAAGCCAACCGACTTGCACTTTAAAATTATATCACCCTTTTTTCATTTTCTTTTCTCTCTTTTCTTCTTTTTTCTCTTTTGGAGTTTTGAGAGGCTCTTTCTTTACGGTTTTCTTTGCGTCTTGAGATTTTGCCATGATTTCTGTTTTTAAAAGTTTATATTTTTTTTAAACTCGCCAACTAGTTGATTGTTACTTTTGCTGTTTGTAAAATATCGTTCGATGCCGAACCCAGCAAAAGATTGTAATTACCTGCATCTACTTTCCAAGCATGTGATTTTACATCCCAATAAGCAAAGTCGTTGCTTTTCAAATGTAAAGTTACAAGTTTACTTTCGCCCGCTTTCAATTCTACTTTAGAAAATGCTTTCAGTTCCTTTAAAGGGCGTTCTACTTTTGGATTCAGAGCCTGTATATACAATTGAGCAACTTCAGCTCCGGCTTTTTTACCAGTGTTTTTCAATTCAAATGAAACTGTAACACCTGCTGTTTTACTGATTTTTGAATTTGAAACTTTCATGTTGCTAAATCCGAAAGTGGTATATGATAAACCGAATCCAAAGTGATAGAGTGGTTCAATTTTTTTAGATTCATACCACCTGTAACCAACAAAAATACCTTCTTTATAGTTTATGTCAAATACAGGAATTTTAGGAGCAATCACATCACCACCCCAACCTGTGTAAAGTTCCATTCCTTTAGGAATATATCCAAATCCGGGAGAATCTTCAAACTGTTTCTCAATGGTAATAGGTAATTTACCCGATGGATTTGTTTTTCCCGAAAGTATTTCGGCCAGTGCGGTGTATCCATTTTGCCCCGCATACCAACCATAAATAATAGCTGGAACTTTCGTATTCCACTCGGTCATTTTTAATCCACCACCTGCATTTACCACCACTACCATATTGTTGTTCAATGATGCTACTTTTTCTACCAACGCATTGCCTTCAGCAGGTATTTCAAATGGTTTATCCCAACCTTCGCTGTCACTTGTGCCAATGCTAACCACTACAAAACTTGCTGCTTTAAGTTGTTCCTCGGTCGGTTCTTTAGCATACGTAACCGAAGTCCCGAATTCAGTCCGTAATGCATCTATCATGCTTATGTTGTTGTACCCTTCTACTTCTGCCGACCCTAATCCACGAGCAATGTTTTCAACATATTTTCCAACTACCAGAATATTATTTTTTGCGGTTGCTGAAAGTGGCAGGATATTCTTTTCATTGCGCAACAACACAATTCCTTCCCGGGCAGTTTGTAATGCTACTTTTTCGTGTTCGGGATAGTTATTCATATAACTTGCATCTTTCACCGGACGGTCATAATCGCCCATGGCAATAAATGCACGCATCATATTTTTTGCCATGCGGGTAACGTCAGCTTCAGTTGCTTTACCTTCTTTAATAAGTCTGGCGGCGTTCGTTCTGAGATAAATATCGCCAACAATAGCAAGGTCAGGAATATCTTTGTTTCCTTCACCTGGCATTTCGAGATCCATTCCGGATTTAATTACTTTTTCAGGATCATATACCGACCACCAATCGGTCATTACCACTCCTTTAAAACCCAGTTCTTTTTTTAACAATTGATTAATGACATAACTGTTCTGCCCTGCCCATTCACCATTTACCTGATTGTAAGAAGTCATCACTGCCATAGCTCCAGCATCAACTCCAGCTTTAAAAGCCGGCAGGTATATTTCGTGAATAGCTCTTTCGCCAACCACGGAATTGGTACGTCGGCGATGAAAATCAGTATTGTTGCAAAGAAAATGTTTTAGGGTTGTTATTGTTCCGGTACTTTGCATCCCTACAACATAGTTTTCTATCATTCGGGCTGCCAGAAAAGGATCTTCGCCGAAATATTCAAAATTACGTCCGTTTTGGGAGATACGATAAATATTCATTCCCGGTCCTAACAATACAGCCACATTATTCGCCCGACATTCTTCGCCGATACTTTTTGCAAAACTATTTGCTAACGATGGGTTCCAGGTGGCTGTGAGTGCCAGCGGACAAGGAAATGCAGTTGATTTTTGTATTGTACTGTTTAAATCTTTCCTGATATGAACACCTTGTGTTGCATCCGAAAATTCAAATTCGGGAATGTTATACTTCTTAAAGCCTTTTGTCATGAATGAATTATGACCTCCTATCATTTCAATTTTTTCGGCTAAAGTCATGAGTGACAATATTGAATCAGCTCTTTTGTCGGCAATTGCTAAACTAATAGGAGTTTTGAACGGTTTAAATTTGTACTTTTCCATTTTTGTTGGCTGAGAGAAAGAATGAAAGCAAAGTAGGCAAAGCCCACAAATAATGATAGTTGTGCGTTTCATATATTTTTTATTGAGGTAATTATGTGATTAAAGAATTTTAGAAATAAGGAAAAAGATTAAATCATATGTGTAATCAGTTATTATTGTCCAAATGGTTTCTGATTACAGCAACTTATATTCTCACCCGGTGAAACATGAAAATATTTACAAAAATACGTATAATATTTGTAACGGTAAGCTGTTTTTTTAAGATCAATTCCCTTTCCACATTCTAAACCTCCATTAATTACATTTAAAGTAGCCCCAAAGCCTGGTACACGCCCGTTTTGTAAATCGTTGGCGGTTGGTTTCCACTTGCCTGTCATGATGTCATGGCATGAAGGTTTGGGAAACTGCGGGGTCATCCAGAACCAGATTGCCGAAGCAAATGATAATACTGAATCCTCGGCCAACCACTCAGGATGTTGCAATAATGAATCTTTGGTGCCAAACCACGCTTCGCTGAATTGTCCATAGTTATAGTTCCAACTCAGTTGTTTTGGACCTCTTCCGTGATAGCTTTTTCCGGCTACAGGTGGGTATTTTATTTTTGTAAAATCAGTGTACTTATTTTTTGTGCTGTCTTCCTGCTCATTGATAAAATGTAATCCCCATTTAAAATATCCACCCGGTGCATCGTCCCAACCACCACTTGTTTCTTCGGCAATGTTGGCCAAAAATGCTGCTAATTCTCTTTTTTGAATTAAAGGATTGTTTGACAAAAATTCAGGGAAATAGCGGGCTGCCGTTTCAAAGGCCTTGAATGAATAGAAATCACGTATTCTTTTTTTTTGATTTCTGCTGTCCATTCCATGTCGATTTGGAAATAATTCATTCCATTTTTTTTCGTTCAGAAGTTTTGTGAGAGAGGTTTTTCCAAGATGATTAGCCGAATGAATTAGTGGTTCGTTTGCCGGTAATGTTGTTTGAGCAAAGCTATTAATCGCGAGGATAGAAATCAATATAATTAAAACTTGTTTCATTGAAAAAGATGGGTATTGAAAAAATATTTACCGGATTATAATTTAGTATTTACATCAAACGAAGTGCTTGGTGTATTTACCATCCAGGCAGAAAATACGTTGATGTAATTCCAAAACGAAAGTACTAAATTTTCGGGAATATCGAGCTCAAGGAGTGCTTGTTTGTAACAATTAAGCCATACAATCCGACCTTCGGGTTTAATCCTAAATTGTGCATGACGGTCTACCAACATTGGTTTTCCTTTATGCTGATTGAAATAATCCGGCCCACCACAAATCTGAATCATGAAATCGGCAGAATTTTGTTTCGATTGTTCGAATTCAGCATCGTCATTGGAAAATAAATGTTTTATCGGACTAACACGAAGAAGATCGTAATGTCTGCTTACCATTTTCCGAATGCCTTCTTCGCCAAGTTGCTTATAAAATTCTGGATCAGGTTTAGTTACGGCAGGTCGTTCGCCAAATTGATAGGAGTTTATTTGTAAGTCCATTATAATTATTGAGTTAAATTTTTATACTTTTTAAATGTAAAAATGATTCAACTAAATAACTCCAATTGATTGCACTTTGTTCGAGATAAAAATAAATTAGCCACGGAAAAAAAGATCTGTGGCTAATTTATTCCAAAAATAGATATTTTAATTTCTTACTGCTTCAAATTTTTCATACACCAGGCTTTTTAGGCTTTTAGCAATTCCATCAGCATCTAATCCGAGCATAGTGTAAAGTTCTTCGGGCGTTCCGTGTTCCACGAAAGTGTCTATTATTCCTAATCGCTTTACGTTTACCTGATAATTGTTATCCGACATAAATTCCAGCACAGCGCTACCAAATCCTCCCTGAATCACGCCATCTTCAATGGTTATAATTTGTTTGAAATTTTTGCCAATTTCGTGGAGCAAACTTTCATCCAGCGGTTTCAAGAAGCGAATATCGTAATGGGCAATGGAAATTTCCTGTTCTTTCTCAAGTTGTACAATAGCTTTTTGAGCGTTAATTGCTGTTGTTCCAATAGTTATAACTGCTATATCTTTTCCTTGTTTCAAACATTCACCTTTCCCAATTGCTAAAGCTTTCATAGGTTGTCGCCAATCAACAATCGTTCCTTTTCCACGCGGATATCGAATTACAAATGGTCCCATATCAGGCTGTTGAGCTGTGAAGAGTAAATTGCGCAGTTCAATTTCATTTCGTGGAGCTGAAATGGTTAAATGAGGGATGCAACGCATATATGCCAAATCAAATATCCCATGATGTGTAGCTCCGTCAGAGCCAACTATTCCGGCACGATCCAGACACATTACCACATTTAACTCTTGTAATGCAACATCATGAATCACATTGTCGTAAGCTCGTTGCATAAACGAGGAATATATATTGCAGAAAGGAATCAACCCTTCTTTTGCCATTCCAGCTGAAAAAGTTACTGCATGACTTTCGGCAATTCCTACATCGAAAACACGATTTGGCAATTCTTTTTGCATGATAATCATTGAACAACCCGAAGGCATTGCCGGAGTTACAGCCACAATTTTCTGGTTTTTCAATGCAAGTTCAAGCAATGTTTCACCAAACACTTCCTGAAAAAGAGGAGGAGTGGGGTCGTTTGTTACCACAGCTTTTCTTTCTCCGGTTTCAACGTCGAACTTACCTGGAGCATGCCATTCGGTAGCCGATTTTTCTGCCGGTTCGTAGCCTTTTCCTTTTACAGTGATGACGTGAAGCACTTTTGGTCCATCAAACTTTTTTATTTCGGACATAATTCGCACCAATCCATCCACATCGTGCCCATCCACCGGACCAAAATAACGGATATTCAGTCCTTCAAATATATTGTGTTGTCTTGTTAAAGTTGCTTTTATACTATTATTGAACTGTATGATTATACTTTTCCTGTCGTCGTTGATAATTTTCAACTTTTTCAGAATCTTATAGGCTTTAAAGCGAATTTTATTGTAGGTTCGTGATGTCGTGATGTCTACCAGATATTGAGTAAAACCTCCATGCATGGGATCAATGGCCATTTGATTATCGTTTAGAATAATCAATAGGTTGTTCTTGTCCATGGAAGTATTATTTAATCCTTCGAATGCCAAGCCACCCGTCATCGCTCCGTCGCCGATAACAGCCACTACTTGCCTGTTAGGTTCTTCTTTTAATAAGGAGGCTACCGACATACCCAAGCCGGCCGAAATAGACGTGGATGAATGTCCAACCCCGAACGCATCATATTCGCTTTCTTTGGGTGAGGGAAACCCGCATAATCCTTTGAATTGGCGATTAGTGTAAAACCTGTCCCTACGACCCGTTAAAATTTTATGTGCATAGGCTTGATGTCCAACATCCCAAACTATGCGGTCGTAGGGCGTATTGAAAACATAATGCAATGCCACTGTTAGTTCAACAACTCCTAAGCTTGATCCTAAATGTCCGGGATTTTTTGAAACTTCATCGATAATAAATTGACGTAATTCGTCACAAATCGCAGGAAGATGATTTTTATTAACTGCTTTTAAATCAATCGGTGAGTTTATATTGTTGATATATTGATAGGTTCTCTTTTCCATGATATTCTCCAAATTGCTTGCAAAAATAATATAAATTTACTGTCATTATTCTTTTTCCTCAGCTTATCTTTGCAGTGTGTGTATTTTTCATATAACACATTTAGATTGAAATTGCTCATTTTGTATTGAAATATGATTTTCTCGCATAAAATAAGCTCTATTTCTTTCAAATTGAATATAAATAACATTTTTTTCTTCTAAACTATTTGATGTTTCGAATTCTTACCGTATATTTGCAGCCGAAAAAATAATTACAATATGACTTCTCAACGCATTTATACTATTCTCGTGCTCGTGGTGCTTTTGGTCAAGAATCAGAGGTGAGGTGAGTTACGTTGTATAAATGTATGTGAAATACAAGAAACCTTTCTCACCATAACGGAGAAAGGTTTTTTATTTAATTAATAATTGACAATAAAACAAATTATATGAAACAAGAATTACGCAGTTTGACTACCACTTCGGGACGGAAGATGGCTGGTGCCCGTTCGCTTTGGAGAGCAAATGGGATGACTGATAATCAAATGGGTAAACCAATTATTGCTATAGTAAATTCGTTTACGCAGTTTGTTCCAGGGCATGTTCACTTGCATGAAATTGGTCAGAAGGTAAAAGCCGAAATAGAAAAACTAGGATGTTTTGCCGCTGAATTTAACACAATTGCTATCGACGATGGAATTGCGATGGGTCATGATGGAATGCTTTATTCGTTGCCATCAAGGGATATAATTGCCGATAGTGTCGAATACATGGTGAACGCACATAGGGCTGATGCCATGATATGTATCAGTAATTGTGATAAAATAACGCCTGGAATGCTTATGGCTTCAATGCGATTAAATATACCTACTGTTTTTGTTTCGGGTGGACCAATGGAAGCCGGAGAACTGGATGGAAAACAGTTGGATTTGGTTGATGCTATGGTTCAATCTGCTGACGAGAGTGTTTCAGATTCACAAGTGAAACGAATTGAAAATGCTGCTTGTCCTACCTGTGGATCGTGTTCGGGAATGTTTACAGCTAATTCAATGAATTGCCTGAACGAAGCTATTGGTTTGGCTTTACCCGGGAATGGAACTATTGTTGCAACACATGCTAACCGCACTCAACTTTTTATTGATGCCGCAAAATTAATTGTAGAAAATGCCAATAAATACTATTTTCAGGGTGATGAAACCGTTTTGCCCCGATCTATAGCAACCCGTGAAGCATTTTTAAATGCCATGAGGCTTGATATTGCGATGGGTGGTTCTACCAATACTGTACTTCATATTTTAGCCATTGCTCATGAAGCGGAAGTTGAATTGACAATGGATGATATGGATCAACTTTCGCGTCACACGCCTTGCTTGTGTAAAGTTGCACCAAATTCACAAAAATATCACATTCAAGACGTAAACCGTGCTGGTGGAATTCTTGGAATTCTGGCAGAACTAAGCAAAGGTGGTTTACTTGACACTTCTGTTTATCGGGTGGATGGAATGACTTTGGGTGAAGCTATTGAACAATTTGATATTACCAGCCCTAAGGCCACGGCTGTGGCGATAGAAAAATATAAAAGTGCACCTGCTCATAAATTCAATCGGGTTATGGGTTCGCAACATACTCAATACGATAAACTTGATGTAGATCGTGAAAACGGATGTATTCGTAATATTGAACACGCTTATACCAAAGACGGTGGACTCGGAATCCTCAAAGGAAACATTGCACAGGATGGATGTGTTATTAAGACTGCCGGCGTTGACGAAAGCATATGGAAATTCAGTGGACCAGCAAAAGTATTCACCTCACAAGATACTGCCTGCATAGGCATTCTAAGTGGAAAAGTGGTTTCGGGCGATGTGGTTGTAATCACTCACGAAGGACCAAAAGGTGGTCCCGGCATGCAAGAAATGTTGTATCCAACTTCGTACATTAAGTCTAAACATCTTGGAAAAGAGTGTGCATTGATTACTGATGGTCGTTTCTCGGGAGGAACTTCAGGTCTGTCAATCGGACACATTTCGCCAGAAGCAGCTTCGGGTGGTAACATAGGTTTAATTCAGGATGGTGATATCATTGAAATAGATATTCCAAATCGTTCTATCAATGTAAAAGTGAGTGAGGAAGAACTTCTTAAACGTCGCGAAGCTGAATTGGCTCGTGGAAAAGATGCATTCAAGCCGAAAGATAGAAACCGGGTCGTCTCCAAAGCACTGCGCGCTTACGCCAGTTTGGTAAGCTCTGCTGATAAGGGAGCTGTCAGAATGATAGATTGAAGCTTTAATTTATCGGGCAGTCAGGTTTATCTTAATGAATTAATAGAATTTCAATTTAAAATTATCTCAATAAATTCCTTTTTAGGGAATGAGGGGGCTACATTATGGAAACAAAAACTAAAATAACAGGAGCTCATGCATTTATGCAGTCGCTTGTAAAGGAGGGCGTTGATACCATATTTGGTTATCCGGGCGGTGCAATTATGCCCGTTTTCGATGCTCTTTACGATTACGATAAACATATAAATCATATACTTACACGTCATGAACAGGGTGCAACACATGCTGCACAGGGTTACGCACGTGTTTCCGGAAAAGTTGGTGTTTGCCTGGTTACGTCAGGACCAGCTGCCACCAATGCCATTACCGGAATTGGCGATGCCATGTTAGACAGCACCCCGTTGGTAGTTATCACCGGACAGGTTAGCGCTCCCTTGTTAGGAACCGATGCATTTCAGGAAATTGATGTGGTTGGTATTACGCAGCCGATTACTAAATGGGCGTATCAGATTCGTCGTGCAGAAGATATTGCATGGGCTGTGGCTCGTGCATTTTACATTGCGCGCAGTGGGCGTCCGGGTCCGGTTGTACTTGATTTTGCTAAGAGTGCACAGAATGAGGAAGTAGAATTTAATTATGAACCATGTACTTTCATTCGCAGTTATATTCCTATTCCTGAAGTTCAATCTTCTCAAATTGAAGCTGCTGCTGCATTAATAAATACTGCTAAAAAACCATTTGCCTTGGTTGGCCAAGGGGTTTTATTGGCAAATGCTGAAAAGGAACTGAAAGCATTTCTTGAAAAAGGAAATATACCAGCAGCCTGGACGCTGCTGGGTGCTTCGGCTATGGCCAGTGATTTTCCTTTAAACAAAGGTTTTCTGGGAATGCATGGGAATGTAGCTCCGAACATGAAAACCAACGAATGTGATGTGCTGATTGCTATTGGGATGCGATTCGATGACCGTGTAACCGGCGATTTGAAAACGTATGCCAAACAGGCTAAAATTATACATTTAGACATTGATGCCGCTGAAATTGGCAAGAATGTAATTCCCGATGCTCCGGTTTTGGGATCGGCTAAAGACACTTTACCTGCTTTGACAGCAATGATTAAAGAAGCGAAACATGCCGAATGGATTGCTTCGTTTGCAGAATACGAAAAACTTGAATTCGATAAAGTAATTCAACGTGAAGTTTATCCTGAATCGGGTGAAATGACTATGGGTGAAGTAATTCATAAAGTGTCAGAAGCCACAGATAATAAAGCCGTTTTGGTAACGGATGTGGGTCAAAACCAAATGATGGCCGCCCGTTATTTTAAATACTCAGAAACCCGCAGCTTGGTAACTTCCGGTGGGTTAGGTACTATGGGATTTGGGATTCCGGCTGCGATGGGAGCTAAAATGGGTGCACCTGAACGTACGGTTTGTATGTTTAGTGGCGATGGTGGTTTTCAAATGACTATTCAGGAGCTTGGAACTATTATGCAGGAACAAATTGGTGTAAAAATGATTATTCTGAATAATCATTTCCTTGGAATGGTACGCCAATGGCAGGAAATGTTTTTCGAAGAACGTTATTCATTCACCAATATGTTGAATCCTGATTTTGTAGCCATTGCCAAAGCTTATAAGATTAATGGCACTGAAGTTCACAAACGCGATGAACTGGATGCAGCTATTGCAGATATGTTGAAAGACGACAAACCTTATTTGTTGGTTGTAAATGTAGAGAAAAAAGGCATGGTATTTCCTATGATTCCTGCCGGTGCATGTGTAACTAATATTTTATTGGGAGACTAAAATCATGGAAACTAAATTATATACCATTACCGTTTTTTCGGAAAATACCGTAGGTTTGTTGGGTCAGATAACCATCATTTTTACGCGTCGCGCCATTAATATTGAGACACTTTCAGTTTCTCCTTCGGCTATTAAAGGCGTTCATAAGTTTACTATAACGATTTTTGCTACCGAAGATGTAGTATCGAAGGTTGTGAAGCAAATAGATAAACGAATTGATATTTTGAAAGCATACTACAACACCGACGAAGGGTTGGTTTTTCAGGAAATTGCTTTATACAAAGTGGCTACCGATAAATTGCTTGAATTGGGAACGATTGAAATATTGATTCGAAATCATCATATTCATATTCTGGAAATGAACGAAAACTTTGTGGTTTTCGAAAAAACCGGACACTACGACGAAACTCAGCAACTCTTCAATGAATTGAGTGAATCGGTTGGTGTGTTACAGTTTATTCGCTCAGGACGGGTGGCTATTACTCGATCAAAAGTGGAACGCCTGAGTGATATGCTGGATAATATTCAAGAAAAATATGGAAAGTAAAGTCCCGGAATCGGTTGTAAACAATCAAAAATATAGCTATTCTTTTCAAATTCAACCTCAGGATGTCGATTTTCAGTTCCGTATAACCATGGCGGCACTAACTAATATTTTGCTTACTACGGCAGGATATAATGCCGACGATAATGGGTTTGGATTACGCAGCTTGAATGAAATGGATAGTTCGTGGGTTTTATTGCGATTAGCTATTGAAATGAATTATTTCCCCGAACAATATGAACCAATTCAGGTTGAAACCTGGATAGAAGAAGTGGGACGCGCAAGTACAACCCGTAATTTTTGTATTCGGAATGAAAAGCAGGAAATCATTGGCAATGCTTGTTCTAATTGGGCAATGATAGATATGCAAACCCGCAAGGCAAAGGATTTACTTTCGTTGGATGGTATACATAAATTTGCAACCGGTGTGCCCGGTTTGATTGCAAAACCGATAAAACTTGGTGCCGTTGAAGGCGAAGATTATGACGCTTTTAAAGTAAAATACAGCGATATTGACATCAATGGGCATGTGAACACTGTTCGTTATATTGAATGGATAAGTGATTGTTTCTCGTTAGATTGCTATCGAAAGAAACAAGTTAAACGCTTTGAAATAAATTTTATGAGCGAAATGCTTTACGATGATTTTGTTGATATTGTTGGTACAGAAATGGAACCCAATGATTTTCGTTTTGAAATTCATAAAGAGCATAAAATTACTTGCAGGGCGAGGATGGTATTGACCCCTAACCCCTAAAGGGAGATAATATATGGGTTGAAAGCGAATATTCGGTTATACAGATTTAATGTCCGTAATCTAAATAAAATAATAACAATATAGTATAAACAATTAAAAACTACTCCGGAATCCTCCTTTAGGGGTTAGGGGTTATTCGTAACATGGCAAATTATTTTAGTTCACTTCCTCACCGCCTGAAAGTTCAGGAATTAGGAAAATGTGATTTTATGCAAAGCAGCGAATTCGCTGATGGTGTCAAAAAACTTATTGGTAAGAAAATCGTAGTTGTAGGATGTGGTGCCCAGGGTTTGGCTCAAGGTCTTAACATGCGCGACAGTGGTTTGGATATTTCTTACGCCTTGCGTCAGGATTCAATCGACAAGAAAAAAGCTTCGTACGAAAATGCCAAAAACAACAATTTTGTGGTTGGAACTTTCGAAGAATTAATTCCTACTGCCGATTTAGTAATGAATTTGGCTCCCGATAAACAACATACTTCGGTGGTAAATCAGGTTATGCATTTGATGAAAAAAGGTTCATGCCTGGCTTACTCACACGGTTTCAACATTGTGGAAGAAGGCACTCAAATCCGTAAAGATATTACAGTAATCATGGTGGCTCCAAAATCACCTGCTTCGGAAGTTCGTGCCGAATATCTTCGGGGTTTCGGGGTTCCAACGCTTATCGCGGTTCATGCCGAAAACGATCCGAATGGTGACGGTATGGAAATTGCCAAAGCTTATTGTGTGGGTACAGGCGGTCATAAAGCCGGTGTGCTTCATTCGTCATTTGTAGCCGAAGTAAAATCGGATTTGATGGGTGAGCAAACTATTCTTTGCGGTCTGTTGCAGACCGGTTCTATCCTTTCGTTCAACAAAATGATTGAAAAAGGAATTGACAAAGGTTATGCTTCAAAATTGGTTCAATACGGTTGGGAAACCATTACCGAAGCCTTGAAAATTGGTGGTATTACCAATATGATGGATCGTTTGTCGAACCCTGCCAAAGTGGAAGCTTTCAAATTGTCCGACGAATTGAAAAACATCATGCGTCCGTTGTTTATCAAACATATGGATGATATTTTGTCGGGTCATTTCTCTAAAACCATGATGGAAGACTGGGCTGACGGTGACAAAAACCTGTTGACCTGGCGTGCCGAAACAGGCGAAACCGCTTTTGAGAAAACTCCTGCCGGTGACATGGAAATTTCGGAACAAGAATTTTTTGATAACGCTACATTGATGGTTGCTTTTGTAAAATCAGGTGTGGAATTGGCTTACGAAACCATGACTTGCTCGGGTATCAAAAACGAATCGGCTTACTACGAATCGTTGCACGAAACTCCACTTATTGCCAACACCATTGCGCGCAAAAAACTGTACGAAATGAATCGTGTGATCTCCGATACAGCTGAGTACGGTTGCTATTTGTTTGACCATGCCTGTAAACCATTGTTGGCCGACTTCATGAAGAAAATTGATACTAACGTGATTGGTAAAAACTTCAACGAAGGCAAGGACGGACATGTTGACAACTTCGAATTAGTGAAAATAAACGCGGCTATCCGTAATCACTCTATCGAAATTTGTGGAGCCGAACTACGTGCTGCCATGACTGCCATGAAGAAAGTGGTGGAATAATAATATTGTCTTGTAGAGACGCAATGCTTTGCGTCTTTACGGAACAAAACAAAAATAAACAAGAGCTGCTTCCGGTTGGAGGCGGCTCTTGTTGTTTTGTTAGAGGCTAAAAACGATGTGAATGTTAGCTTCCGCCACGGGCGAAAATAAGAAATTTTTTCAAAGCAACCTTCCGCCCCGGGCGAAAAGGCAAAATGAATTGAAAGGGAACTTCCGCCCGGAGCGGAAACGTGATTTTTTTTCAAGGCGAGGTTTCGCTCGGGGCAGATGGTCAAAATTATTTCAAAGGTAGCAACCGCCCCGAGCGGAAGCATGAATCTTAAAAAAGGAGGTTTCCGCTCGGAGCGGCCGGATAAAAAAAACCAATCACATTGCTGTAATCGGCTGTTTAGTTATTCCAAAAAATTTAGTTGATTTTTAAATCTTGAGGATTTTGTTTGGAATCCCAGAGGGTATGTATAATAATTTTGTCAGCTGTGATTTCGTAGAATAAAATGTAATCGCCAATTATTAGTCCTCTCACAGAATCAATTTCTGTTTTGATACCCAAATCAGGTTGCTTTACAAGCAATTTTAATTCATTATTTATTCTCTTGTAAAGCTTTTCGGAGTAAAGCTTGCTTTTATTTCGATCTGCAAAATAGGTCAAAATCTCGATTAGTTTAATTCTTGCCTGGTGCGACCAAACTACTTTTCTTTTAGCCATCCTTTAATTTCTTTGTCAAAAACTTCATGTTCAACAAATAATCCTTGTTCAATCTCTTTTTTTGAAGCCATTATTTCATCCCGTTGAGCCAAAGAAAGTGTAAGTATTTCACTATTTGTCTTTGAATCGAGTATTGTATTGATGGCCTTTAGAAACGAAACATCTTCAATTTCGGATATGCGGCGTATTAATATGTGCTTTAATTCAATTGCAGTCATTATCATATAAGTTAAATGTGATGCAAATATACGAAAACAATTTATAACTGCTCTTATAACAATATATTTTCATTCTTGTTCCCGATGTCAATTCAATATAGAAATAATGTCTTTAGTTGGTCGATTCTATTTCTCCCTCATTCCCCACATGTACACCAGCACCACCAACGTCATTGCACCGCTCATAATAAAGAGTGTTTTGGCACCGAGTTCGTACCATATAACCCCAGCAAGCGAACTGGCCAGCATGGTACAGATACTTTGCAGGGCTGAGAAAGTGCCAATGGCTGTTGCGGTATCTTTGGGGTCTGAGATATTGCTTATCCATGCTTTTGAAACGCCTTCGGTGGCAGCGGCATAGAGTCCGTAAAGAAAGAACAATCCCAGAAAAATGTATAAATTTGTGTTGACAGAAAAGCCGAAATAGACGATGGAAAACATCCCTAATCCAATCAGGAACATACGCTTTAAGCCAATTTTATCGGCCAATGCACCCAGTGGAAAAGCAAACAGTGCGTAAACCAGGTTGTAGAAAATATATATACCGATAACGTGTGTGTCGTTGAGCCCGGCATCTTTGGCTTTCAGGAGCAGGAACACATCCGAACTGTTGAATAGTGTGAATAGTAGTAACCCAATTGATAATTTGCGGTATGCTGCCGGACTTTGTTTCCAGTATTTCAGAAAAGAAAAGAACGAAACTTTTTCGTGAATAGGAGCGAGGTTTTTTTTCTTTTCTTTTAGGAAAAGTGTGATAATAATGGCTAATAATCCGGGTATAAAGGCAATGTAGAAAAGTGTTTTATAATCTTTGGGATGGAAATACAAATAGAGCAATGCAAATGTAGGGCCAATGGCAGCCCCAATTGTATCCATGGCACGATGAAATCCAAAAACTGTTCCTTTGGTTTCGGGGGTGGCTTCGTCGGATAGTATTGCATCTCGCGCTCCAGCGCGAATTCCCTTGGCAAAACGGTCGGTAGTACGGACAAAGAAAATCCAAATTGGATAGGTAAAAAATACAATCATTGGTTTGGCAATGGCATTCAAAATATAACCAACCTGCACAAATGGCAATCGTTTTCCGGTTGTATCCGAAAGTTTTCCGAAATAACCTTTGCTGAGACCGGCACTTGCTTCGGCCAACCCTTCCAGAATACCGATTAAAAGAATAGAAAAACCAATGCTTTTAAGGTATATAGGCATTACCGGATAAAGCATCTCACCAGCCACATCGGTAAATAAACTTACCACCGACAGTATCCAAACTACACGTGTTATCCGTCTAAACATTTTAAATTTGATTTTTGCTTTACTACTGACGATATTAATCTATTTCCAACTGCAATCCGTTTTTCAAAATGTCTAAGGCCGGATTTTGTTCTGCTAATAATTTATAGCGGTCTTCGGGGGTATTGGCACGTTGAATTTCAGATTCTTCTGCAATTTTAATTGCCATTTTAATTGATGAATTTTGTAGTTGAGAATGAATAAAATCCAAAATATCGGGTTGAAGACGTAAAAGTTCTTTTTCCTGCAATATATTACTAACAGTAATTTCAAAACTAATAGATGAAGTCAGATTTGGCATGGTGCTTTGAAAAAAACTTGCCATACGTCCTTGTTCAGGGATGGTTTCAGCAAATTTTTTCCAGGTCAGAGTCAGATCTTCGCCTGTAAATGTTTTATTTTGTATGACAGATTCTTCTGTCGTATTTTCCGCATAGGATGCCTGAGGTGAAGCTACAACTGTAGGTGAAGAAATAGAAATGCTTCCCGGACGTTGAAAAGCTTGTTTAGTATCTGCAGCAGTTTCTTTCGGTTTCGGATTTATAATTGGTTTCTGAACCGGGCTTGTATAAATTGTAGGCGTAACCGCCGCGGCAGGCTGAGTATTTGTTGGTATTGGAGCTGCAACCGATACTTTCTGAATTGGTGCAGGTTTTTCATCAATTAGTAAGGATTTTTTTTTTTCATCCGTCAGTTGGCACAAACGGATCAAAGCCAGTTCTACCAGCAAACGTTTATTTTTGCTTTGTCGGTAATCAATATCACAATCGTTACTGATTTTTAATGCCTGAAAAAGAAATTCGGGTGTGCAATTTTGTGCTTGTGTTTTATAGCGTTCACCAATGTCGGCACCAACTTCGAGCAAAGCTATTGTTTGGGGATCTTTGCTAACCAACACATCGCGAAGATGTGAACTAAGCCCTGTGATAAAGTGATGTCCATCAAATCCTTTGTTCAGAATGTCATTGAATATAAGCAACGAATTACTTACTTCTCCCTTCAAAATGCCTTCCACCAATCTGAAATAATATTCATAATCGAGTACATTCAAATTCTCAATTACACCCTGATACGTAATATTATTTCCACAAAAACTGACTAACTGGTCGAAAATGGATAATGCATCCCGCATCCCGCCATCACTTTTTTGTGCTACCACGTTTAGTCCGTTCACATCAACGGTTACGCCTTCTTTTTCGGCTACCATTTGCAGGTGTTTCACAGTATCAGCTACTGTAATACGGTTGAAATCATAAATCTGGCAACGCGAAAGTATGGTTGGGATAATTTTATGCTTTTCGGTAGTTGCCAAAATGAAAATGGCGTGTGCAGGCGGTTCTTCAAGTGTCTTAAGGAAAGCGTTGAAAGCCCCTTGCGACAGCATGTGCACCTCATCAATAATATAGACGCTGTACTTTCCAATTTGTGGCGGTATTCGTACCTGATCGGTCAGCGAACGAATATCATCAACGCCATTATTTGATGCCGCATCAAGCTCATGGATATTGTACGAGCGTTGTTCATTAAACGAAATACATGATTCACATTGGTTGCAGGCTTCGAAATCTGTTGTGAGATTTTGGCAATTTATGGTTTTGGCAAAAATACGCGCACAGGTAGTTTTTCCCACTCCGCGTGGTCCGCAAAATAAGTAAGCATGAGCCAGATGATTACTTTTGATGGCGTTTTTGAGCGTGGTTGTTAATGCAGATTGCCCCACTACTGAGTTGAAGGTAGAAGGACGGTATTTGCGTGCCGAAACAATGAAATTTTCCATAAATTGAACTCTTTTTCTGCTTTTGCTTGCAAATATACAGAAAATATGACTTACATTTCGTCAAAAAAAAAGATTTCTGAAAAAAAAGGATGAACGTAAAAATTGCTTACCTTTGTCAAAGATTTTAGTCTGTTCGGGCAAAAAACTCTACGGTTTTTTGTATTGATATGTACTGCTTTACGTTGTTAGTTTAGCTTTAATGCTTGCAAATTTATTAATTCATGTCGTCTACTCAAAAAACAGGATCAAAACTCAAAAGAATGCTTATTAATAAGTATGTGATTGTGTTTGTAGCTTTTACTGTTTTTGTAACTTTTTTTGATGAACATAGTTTGTTACATCGATTTGAAACTCATCGAAAAATTGTACAAATGGAAAAAGAGTTGAAGTATTATCAGGATGAAATAAAAACGACGAGACAAAAAAGAAATGATCTTCAATCGAGTGATGCGAATCTGGAAAAATTTGCCCGTGAGCATTATTATATGAAAAAGCCAAACGAAGATATTTTTATTATTAAACAATGAAAGACAAGCAACCCTCCCAAATACTTTTTATTACTGCCGGAACGCTCACTATTTTAGGAGCTTTTGCCAAGTTATTTGATATTACTTATGCCCCCTATATTTTTTCTGTGGGTGCAGGTTTGTTGATTTATTTGCAAGGGAAAAATGCATTTGATTTAGCAAAAGCCGAGAAACGGCAACAACGACTTGCTCGCATGGGTCTTTTGAATAGTTTAATGCTGGGAGTTGGAGCTTATTTTATGTTCACGGGTTCTAATTCCTGGGTCGTCATGGTTTTGATTTATGCACTTTCTTCCTTTTATCAATCATTTCGGTGGAATTGATAATAGTCCGATCTAAATCAAGAATGGACAAAAAAAGCGCAAATTTGAGTTTGCGCTTTTTTCATCTTCTATTTTTCTAATTATTTTTTTGCTGCATATCGATCATTCAATAATTTGGTAACTTCGGCAGTTATGTCATATTCTTTTTCCGCATATAGTATATTGTCACTTGCAGTATTACTTATAATCATCTGATATTTATGATTCTTGTTGTATTGTTTCATAAAAGCATTGATGGTGTCGCGCAATTGTTCACTCATTTTCTGTTGAACCTGAACCAATTGTTTACTTAAATCTCCATCTAAAGCTTGTAAATCCTGTTGTTTCTTTTGTAATCGTGATTGTTCTTGTTCGGCCCTTTCACGACTTAAAAAAGCATTATTTTCAAGTTTGTGTTGAAATTCAGCCATTTCTGTTTGCAATTGACGAGCTTTAGTATTGATAGTGAGTCGAGAGTCCTCTTGTTTTTTTATCAAAGATTCATTTGCTTCTTTTGCAAATTGATAATGCAATAATAAAGAATCGATATTTACATAAGCAATCGGCAATTTCCCTGTAGTAACCGTATCTTTTCCGATAACTAATTGTTTGGTTGCTGTGTTAGATTTGTTGCCCAATACTAAAACAAACAAAACTACAACTGCTATTGCCAAAATAGCATTAATAATGAGTGATAAGTTTTTCATTAGCCGTCTTACTTTAATTATTGTGGTTTAATTATTTCTTAAAAAATAGAATTTCTAATAAATTCGAGTGCAAAGATAATTTTTTTAGGACACTTCAATACAAAGCGATACCAATTTTTAGTAAAATGAATGTTTCGTTGTATTATTTAACAAATATTTATTACTTAAATCAAGTTGCTTAAATTACTTTAATTTCAACTTTTAGCAATTAATAAAAAAAAATAGACGTGTTGAATTATTATTTTCAACACGCCTATAATGTTAATTTTTATCTGTTTAGTATCTTTCTGAAATAACTTTCCAGTCTACTAAATCCCACAATGCGGCAACATAATCTACTCTTCTATTTTGATAATCAAGGTAATATGCATGTTCCCAAACATCAAACGTTAATAGTGGAGTTAATCCTCTAGTAATTGGATTTCCTGCATTACTTTCTTTTACTATTGATAGCTTTCCATCTGCATCTTTAACTAACCACGCCCATCCAGAACCAAATACAGAGACAGCTGCTTTGTTAAATTCAGCTTTAAAATTGTCGAGAGAATCCCAACCGGTATTAATTGCTTTGATTAATTTATCGCTTGGCACACTGCCTTTATTTGGAGTTAATGAAAAGAAATAAAAAGTATGATTCCACACTTGAGCTGCATTATTGAAGATCGGACCTTCTGATTTTTTGACAATAGCCTCAAGATCAGAATTTTCAAATTCAGTTCCAACAATTAATCCATTCAAATTATTTACATATGTTTGATGGTGTTTTCCATAGTGAAAACTAATCGTTTTTTCACTAATAATTGGTTCCAATGCATTGTGTGCATAAGGTAATTCTGGTAAGGAGAATTTCATAATTTTCTGTTTTTGTATATTAATAATTGATATGTTTTCTCTTTTATGCCTTTAAACAGTCATAATGGGTATAATGTTTGAATAAAACAGAAAAATTTTATAAAATTTTTCTTGACAATTTGTTTAGCTGCATTTTTCTTATCATCTTTGTACTTTGTAAAGCTAAATATATATTGATATTGTTAAATACTAAATACTTTGCATTCTGATTTTAAATATTGGTATAACTACAACCACTTAAACAACAAAAATATGAACAAAACAGTCAAATTATTTCTCGCATTAGCCATAGTAATGATGGCAACATCGGCTTGTAAGACTAAACAAAAAATTGCTGAAATACCAGCAGGTGCCAATATTAAAGCTACGTCGCCAACAACATCTAATGTGCAAACTCCCGCAGCACCTTCTTACTCCGAACAACAAACTTCAGAAAATACACCAGAGGTTACCCGGAATGAAAACTTCAGTTTAGTCGAAGGTTCTTCTGATGCACTGAAATCTAAATATCACGTTGTAGTTGGTAGTTTTTCTAAACAAACTAATGCAAAAGGGCTGAAAAGTTCATTGATTTCTGAAGGAAATGATGCATTAATTGTTGTAAATCAAAAAGGAATGTATCGTGTTTTAATTTCATCTTATAATGATTATAATCAGGCACATGCGAAAATTAAGCAAATTGCTAACCGTTTTCCAGATGCTTGGGTTCTGGTTCAAAAATAATTCTTAAACTATTTGATTTTAAATGGGCGGGAAGATTATTCGATTTTTCCGCCCATTTATTAATTGAAAATTGCGAATGTGTTTTTCTTTTATAGTAAGTCACTCGCTAATTCTGATAAAAAGCTTCTTTCACCTTTTACAAGATTTATATGCGCAAAAATGTTTTGTCCTCGCATCCTGTCAATCATGTAAACTAATCCATTCGAGAACATATCAAGGTACGGAGAATCAATTTGTTGTATATCGCCTGTAAATACAATTTTAGTACCTTCACCAGCTCGTGTTATTATTGTTTTGATTTCATGTGGAGTTAAATTCTGTGCTTCATCAATAATAAAAAAAGTATCGCTCAGGCTTCTTCCACGAATAAATGCCAAAGCTTCAATTACCAGTTGTTCATTGCGTTGCATCTCTTCAATCAGCCTTATTTCTTTTCCTTGATATGAAAAATTATGCTTTATAACATTCAAATTGTCAAACAAAGGCTGCATATATGGAGCCACCTTTTGTTTTTCGTCACCTGGCAAGAACCCCAAATCTTTGTTGCTTAAAGCCACTATCGGACGTGCCAATAGTATTTGTTTATAGGCATCATTTTTCTGAAGTGCAGCAGCTAAAGCCAATAAAGTTTTTCCTGTACCTGACTTTCCGGTTAAAGCAACCAGTTTTACATCATCATCCAGCAACACATTCATGGCAAAAGTTTGTTCAGCATTTCGAGGTTCAATACCAAAACAACGCTCCTTTTCAATTCTTTTGACCATTCCTGTTTGTGGAATATAGCGTGCTAAGATACTGTTGCGTACACTTCTCAGCACGAAACATTCCTGAGGCTCAATATCAGACGCAAAGTCAAGTTCGTCCAGCGGAAGTGTACCATCACCTTTATACAACTTGTCAATAAGCTCTGGTGCAATATTTTCGTAAGTTTCATAAGTTTTCTCAAATATATTAAAATCAGTAACTTTATCGTTAATATAATCTTCCGCTTCCAGTCCTAACGAAAGTGCTTTCATACGCAGGTTAATGTCTTTACTTACCAAAATCGTTCTACTGCCTTTTTTCTTTTCACGTAAGGTGTAAGTTGTAGCCAAAATTCGATGATCGGAAGTTTTTTCAATAAACGATTTAGCAATAACTTCTGGATATTCGCCCCCTGTAAGTATAAAGAGTTTTCCTTTCCCTGTGCCTAAATCCGCACCTTTAGTAAATAGTTTGTCATCGGCAATTAAATCCAGTTCACGGGCAAACTCACGTGCGTTAAAATTTATTTGTTCATTTCCTTTTTTGAAATGATCTAGTTCTTCCAGAACTACTATTGGTATATAAATATCATTTTCTTCGAAATTGTGTACACATTTATAATCGTGTAGAATGACGTTAGTGTCCAAAACAAAATTTTTCTTAGCTCCCATATTTTATAAATAATTGATTATGAAGAAATAATATTTAAAATTAAATTCGACAATAAAAATACGAATTTATGCTGAGAAAAACACTCAAGTTGGTTAATAAGTTTTCAACCATTATTTTATTTAGTGACTAAATTTGAGTCATCGGAACTTTAATCTGCTGTTTTCTATTAATTTTTGATTACAGATAATATTATGATGGAACGATTTTTATAAATCATTTTTGTTAAAGGTTTTGTCAAATTCAATGTTAACAACATTATGCGCAAAATAATATTACCTTTGCAATCATTTTAAATATACAATAGATGTCGAAAACGTTGAACCCCGAATATATTTTTGAAGCAAGCTGGGAGGTTTGTAATATGGTCGGTGGTATTTATACTGTTCTTTCTACTCGGGCAGCAACATTACAAGAAACTCATCCAGATAAACTTATATTTATAGGACCTGATATATGGTTAGATAAAATTAATCCATTTTTTGAAGATAAATCTGAATTATATTCTGACTGGCAGTTATTTACAGAGGAAAAATATAAACTGAAAATTCGAGTTGGTAGATGGAATATACCGGGCAGACCAATTGCTGTTTTAGTAGATTTTATGCCATTAATGGCTCGAAAAAATGAAATTTATGCGCAGGTTTGGGAACAAACGGGAGTTAATTCTATTGCAGCTTATGGAGATTATGACGAATCATCTATGTTTGGCTATGCTACAGGGATGATTATTGAGAGTTATTATCGTTATTTTAATTTAGGTGTTGAGAATCAGGTAGTAGCTCATTTTAATGAATGGATGACCACTTTTGGTGCATTTTATATAAAAGATAAATTGCCAGAAATAGCAACTATTTTTACCACACATGCAACTTCAATTGGTCGATCTATTGCAGGAAATCATAAACCGTTGTATGACTATTTAAATGAGTACAATGGTGATCAGATGTCATACGAATTGAATATGGTATCTAAACATTCTACTGAAAAAAATGCAGCACATTTGGTTGATTGTTTTACCACTGTGAGCGAAATTACCGGAATAGAATGTGAGCAATTACTTGACAAAGTGCCGGATATAATTACCCCAAATGGATTTGAAGATGATTTTGTTCCAAATGGAATAAATTTTGCGATAAAACGCTGCGAGGCACGCGTAGCTTTACAAAAAGTGGCAGAAACTTTACTTGGATACAAGCTTTCAGAAAACGCCTTGTTTGTAAGTACTGCCGGTCGTTATGAATATAAGAACAAGGGAATAGATACTTTTTTAGAGTCGTTGAAACTATTGACAGATTATTCCGATTTGAGTAAAGAAATAGTTGTTTTTATTATGGTTCCGGCTCATATTAAAGGTTCAAGAATTGATTTGGCTTCTTGTTTGAACCACTCCGACACAAAACTTCAATCATGGAACCGGTTTACAACACACGAATTGCATGACTATTACAGTGATAATATAATGTCTGCGATTCACTGGTTTCATTTTACTAATCAGCAATCTCAGCCGGTTAAGATTATTTTTGTGCCGTCCTATCTAAATGGTACCGATGGAATCTTCAATAAACCGTACTATGATTTATTGATTGGTATGGATCTAACAGTTTTTCCATCGTATTATGAACCATGGGGTTACACACCTCTCGAAAGTATCGCATTCTCGGTACCTACTATAACTACAGATTTGTCAGGTTTTGGACAATGGGTGTCGCATAATCTTCATGAAATTGAGCAAGGCGTTGGGGTAATACATCGTTCTGACTATAATAGTTACATTGTTGCCAAGCATATTGCGGATATGATTCACAAATTTGCTTCGTGTAGTGATGAAGAAATTAACAGTATTCGAATTAAAGCTTCAATTATTGCAGAAAAAGCACTATGGAAACATTTTATACAATATTATTACAAAGCTTATAATATTGCTCTTCAAAATAAAAATGAAAGATTAAAAAAATAATGTTCAATGACGCCTCGCAAACGTTTGAAATACATAACTAAAGTTTTTAATCTTAATCCATCGTTTCTCAGTCCTCTTTTAATTATTTTTGTAACTTCAAATTAAAAAATAATTAAACTTTCATTGTTAAGGAAAAAAATAGTATTAGTTAAATAATAAAGATGTAAATGCTTATGAAACTTAAAGTTAACGACGTAAATGATACAAACTTAAAGGAAATCAATGTAAAGTCACACTTACCTGAGAGTTTGAATAAATTAAAAGAAATTGCTAACAATATTTGGTGGGTTTGGGACAGTAATGCAAAAAATATTTTTAGGCAAATTGATCGTGAAGCATGGATTGAAGTGGCTTCAAATCCTGTTTTACTTCTCGATGTATTAAATTACGAAAAGTTAGTTGCATTAGGCAAAGATACAGAGTTTATTAAAAAAGTAGACACGGTTTACGATGAATTCAAATCTTATCTGAATGCTCCAAAAAACACGAAAACTCCTTCAATTGCCTATTTCAGTATGGAATATGGCTTAACAGAAGTTCTTAAAATATATTCGGGAGGTTTGGGTGTTTTAGCCGGCGATTATTTAAAAGAAGCCAGCGATTGTAATGTTGACATGACCGCCATTGGCTTTTTGTATCGTTACGGTTATTTTAAACAAACTTTATCGGTTGACGGACAACAAGTAGCCGTTTATGAGGCTCAGAATTTTAATAATTTGCCCGTTACACAAGTAAAAGATGCAAATGATCAACCACTTGTAATTGAAGTTCCCTATCCCGATCGTATGGTTTACTCATATTTATGGAAAGTCTCTGTTGGCAGAATTGCATTATATTTACTCGATACAGATAATGATATGAATAGCGAATTTGATAGATCAATCACCCATCAACTTTACGGTGGTGATTGGGAAAATCGAATGAAACAAGAAATTATGCTGGGAATAGGTGGAATTCTGGCACTTAAGAAATTAGGAATTGAGAAAGAAGTTTATCACTGCAATGAAGGTCATGCTGCACTAATAAATGCACAACGTTTGGTTGATTTGGTTTCAGATAGAAATTTATCGTTTAACCAAGCATTAGAAATTGTACGTGCAAGTTCATTATACACCGTTCATACTCCGGTTCCAGCAGGCCATGATAGTTTTGAAGAGACGCTGTTTAAAAAATATATGAGTGAATTTCCAGCAAAATTGAATTTAAGCTGGGATGAGTTTATCGATATGGGGCGTGAACATCCGGGTGACCACGCCGAAAAATTTAGTATGAGTGTCTTTGCTTGTAATACCTGTCAGGAAGTAAACGGTGTGAGTTGGTTACATGGAAAAGTTTCGCAAGAAATGTTTAATCCTATTTGGAAAGGATACTTCCCTGAAGAATTGCATGTTAGCTATGTAACTAACGGAGTTCATCTACCTACCTGGACTTCATCTGACTGGAAGGCTGTTTACGAAAAGTATTTCACCAAAGCATTTTATGCCGATCAATCCAATATGAAAATTTGGGAAGGTGTATATAAAATTCCGGATCAGGAAATTTGGCAAACACGTATGACCTTGAAGAATAAATTGGTAGATTATATAAAAGATCAATTCCGTGAAAACTGGCTGAAAAATCAAGGTGATCCTTCCCGCATAGTATCTGTTCTTGAGGCAATTAATCCAAATGCATTAATTATTGGATTTGGCCGTCGTTTTGCTACTTACAAACGAGCTCATTTGCTTTTCACCGATTTAGAACGGCTGGAAAAAATTGTAAATGATCCTCTTCACCCGGTTCAATTTATTTTTACAGGGAAAGCACACCCTGCAGATGGAGGCGGACAAGGTTTAATAAAACGTATTGTTGAAATATCGCGCATGCCTCAATTTTTAGGCAAAATAATTTTTCTGGAAAATTACGATATGCGTTTAGCAAAACGATTAATTTCGGGAGTTGATATATGGTTAAATACCCCAACGCGCCCACTTGAAGCTTCAGGAACTTCAGGCGAAAAAGCACAAATGAATGGGGTTCTAAATTTTTCAGTACTTGATGGTTGGTGGCTCGAAGGTTATGTGAAAGGTGCAGGTTGGGCATTGACTGAAAAGAGAACGTATGAAAATGATGTTCATCAAGATCAATTAGATGCTGCAACCATTTACAGTATGCTTGAGAATGAAATAATACCATTGTATTTTGCTAAAAATACTAAAGGATATTCACCAGAATGGATTCAGGTTATAAAGAATTCCTTAGCTCAAATTACTCCGCGTTTTACTACCAAACGTATGATTGACGATTATATAGCTCGCTTTTATACTAAACTGGCATCGCGCTCGGCTCTGTTAAAAGCTAATGGATTCTCAAAAGCTAAGGAAATTGCAGCCTGGAAAGAAAAAGTGGCAAGTGGGTGGGATAAAATTCAGATATTATCGTTGGATGTTCCTGAAAGAATGATCCATAATCCTGAAGTTGGTGAAAATTATGATATTAATATTATAATCGATGTTGATGGAATCAATGATAATGGAGTTGGTATAGAGTTAGTTGCTACTAAGTTAGGTAAAAATAATATCGATACACTTTATAGTGTTGAAGAGCTCAAACTGATTAAAACAGAAGGTTCCAAGCTGTTTTTCCATATTGAATATCAATTAAATATGGCTGGTTCGTTTAAATATGGATTTCGAATGTTCCCCAAAAATGAAGATCTACCTCACCGTCAGGATTT
Source organism: Paludibacter sp. (assembly GCA_031292575.1). Taxonomy (GTDB): domain Bacteria; phylum Bacteroidota; class Bacteroidia; order Bacteroidales; family Paludibacteraceae; genus Paludibacter. The sequence continues at coordinate 43,991 of JARLGX010000030.1, read as the reverse complement.
TTGTTATGTACGTTGGATTTAGATTTTTCTATACTCAAAAAAAGACAGGAAGATAGCCTGTCTTTTTTTGAGTAAATTTAAACTAAAAAACAGCTGAACGGAAAGTTCAGCTGTTTTTTTATCAAATATGTTTTGTTTCTAATAAACAAAGACAGACAAGGCAAGTTAAATTCTTAAGCGTTTTTTGCTTTTATTACGATAGCTTTGAAAGCTTCTGGGTGATTCATTGCTAAATCGGCTAACACCTTACGGTTCATCTCGATACCGGATTTGTGTAATGCACCCATTAATTTAGAATACGACATGCCTTCTAAACGAGCTGCAGCGTTAATACGTTGTATCCACAATGCACGAAAACTACGTTTTTTATTTTTACGGTCACGATAAGCATATTGTAACCCTTTTTCCCATGTGTTTTTGGCAACAGTCCATACGTTGCGACGACCTCCGAAATAGCCTCTAGTGAGGCTTAAAATTCTTTTTCTTCTTTTACGTGAAGCTACGTGGTTTACTGATCTTGGCATAATTAAATGATTTGTGAATGTTAGCGTCGCATTTCACTGCGAACTTTAGGCTAAAGGCATTCTGATTTTGACTAAGAAAAAATGAGATTTTAAAAGAGAGAAATTGACTATTTCATGCAAAGCATTTCTTTAACGTTCGTCAAATCGGTCTTGTGTACAAGAGCCATATGAGTTAGGTTACGTTTTTGCTTTGTTGTTTTTTTAGTCAAAATGTGGCTTTTAAAAGCATGTTTTCTTTTGATCTTTCCTGTTCCGGTAAGGGTGAACCTTTTTTTAGCACCGGAGTTAGTTTTCATTTTTGGCATTGTTACTTATAATTTAGTTGTGTAATCCTATTTTATACTGACTACTTATTTCAATTTTTTAGGTGAAAACATGATAATCATGCGTTTACCTTCTAATTGCGGTAGTTGGTCTACTTTGGCATATTCTTCTAAGTCACTTGCAAAACGGAGTAATAATACTTCACCTTGTTCCTTAAAAAGAATGGAACGACCTTTAAAAAATACATACGCTTTCACTTTACAGCCTTCTTTTAAGAATTCCTGAGCATGTTTCAATTTGAAATTGTAATCATGGTCATCGGTTTGTGGTCCGAAGCGAATTTCTTTCAATATAACTTTTGCGGTTTTGGCTTTAGCTTCTTTCTCACGTTTTTTAATTTGGTACAAAAACTTTTGATAGTCAACTACTTTACAAACCGGTGGCACAGCATTAGGCGATATTTCTACCAAATCTAATTCAAGTTGATCGGCAATACGGATGGCTTCTTCAAATGAATAAACGCCTTGTTCTACATTATCGCCTACCAAACGAACTTCTTTTAACCCCTTAATTTTATCGTTTATGCGATTGGGCTGCTCTTTTACTCTTCCTCTTTGAGGTCTGATGGTCAATTGTTTAGCTATTGTTTGTTTCCTCCTTAATTTTAAATGTGTATAAAGAATTTCCTATGCTTTTTTGAGCCCGCAAATATAATACTTTTATTTGAATTACTTACTCTATTTCTATAATTATTCAAAACAATTTGCATCCCTGCTATATTCTAATTTGCAATCAATCTGCTTGTTGTTGATTTTGAATATTTAAATACTCTTCCAATCTATCCATGGCTATTCGAATATTTTCTATGGAATTAGCATACGAAAATCTAACAAATCCTTCACCACCTGAGCCAAAATCAATACCTGGAGTAATTCCGATATGTGCTTTTTCGAGAACATCAAATGCAAAATGATACGAATCGGTTGTGAATTTGCGGGCATCGCAAAACACGTAAAAAGCTCCTTGTGGTTCGGTATGAATTACAAAACCCATCTTTGTCAATCTGCCAATAATATAGAGTCGCCTTTCATTGTAAACGGAACGCATTGAATCTACATCGGTTTCAGCTTCTTTTAGCGCTACAATTCCGGCTTTTTGGGCTGTGCTTGGAGCGCAAATGAATAGATTCTGCTGGAGAATTTGCAACGATCGCATATATTCCTTCGGAGCTATTAAATATCCAAGACGAAGTCCTGTCATGGCAAAACGTTTAGAAAATCCATTTATAACAAATGCTTTGTCTGTAAATTCGAGAATTGAGGTAGCCCTCCCTTTATAAACTAAACCATGATAAATCTCATCGGAAATTATCGGAATATCTAATGACGCTAATTCCTTATAAACTTGTTCATTTACCAACGTACCTGTCGGGTTCATAGGAGAGTTTACAAAAATGGCGCGTGTTTTATTGGTAATTTTCTTTTTAATTTCTTCTATATTGTATTGAAAATCACATTCTGCTTGCAACGGGACATAAACCGGTTCTGCATGGCAAGCTAATGTAAAATTCCGGTAGCATGGATAACCCGGATTGGACATGATAACTTCATCCCCTTGTTCGCAAAGCAACATAAGTGTCATTAATATAGCCGGTGAAGACCCAGATGTGACTAAAATGCAGTCTGGATCTACAATTACACCATATTCCGCTTTATAAAAATCTCTTATAGCTGAACGTAATAATGGATCACCCAATGAATGTGTGTAATGAGTTGTTCCGTTTTGATGGGCTTCTATGGCTGCATTTGTAATACATTCAGGCATATCGAAATCAGGTTCGCCTACTTCGAGATGAATAATATCTATCCCTTCACTTTGTAATTGATTTGCCCGTTCCAACACATCCATAACAATAAAAGATGTCATGCGGTCAATAGTTTGATTCATAAATTTTGTACGCTAAAAACGATGCAAAAGTAATGATTTTTTATATATGGCACTAGATAAAACCGTTTTAAACCGTGTCAACCAGCTTGGCTATTCAACTTCTTATCAAACATATTGCAGATTCCCAAAAATATAACTACCTTTGTCCCACTTTTTTGCAAAAGAAAGTGTGATGGGAAATTAGGCGACTAATCACTTAAAAATAAAACGCTTAAATTTTGAGTAACACATATTTAAAAACAACAAATGAAAACATTTGATTTAAAAGGAACAGTGAGAACTGATCTTGGGAAAAAAGCTACTAAAGCAGAGAGAGTTGTAGATAACGTGCCATGTGTATTGTATGGTGGAGCTGAAAACACTCATTTCACTACTACAATCAGCGATATTCGCAAAATGATTTATTCTCCTGAAGTATTCGTAGTGAATTTGGACATTGATGGGAAAAAAACAAAAGCCATCATGAAAGCGTTGCAATTTCATCCTGTAAGTGATAAAGTATTACATATTGATTTTCTTCAATTGACAGAAGATAAACCGGTTATTGTTGAACTTCCTGTTAAACTTGAAGGTTTAGCCGAAGGCGTTAAAGCCGGTGGTAAATTGGCACTTGAAATGCGTAAGTTGAAAGTGAAAGGGTTATATACTCAAATTCCTGAAAATATTGTTATTGATGTTACTGCTTTAGGTTTAGGAAAATCTATTCAGGTTGCTAAGGTTTCAGTTGCTAACTTGGAAATTTTGAATGCAAAAAATGCCGTTGTTGCACAGGTTAAATTGACTAGAGCTGCACGTGGTGCTGCTGCTACTGCCGGTAAATAATTTTTGAGCAAATGAAATACTTAATTGTTGGATTGGGTAATATTGGTAACGAGTATCAGGACACCCGCCACAACATAGGTTTTACAATATTGGACGCTTTTGCTAAAGCGTCCAATGTTTTTTTTACGGAAAACCGCTACGGTTCTACTTGTGAAGTGAAAATTAAAGGTCGTACACTTATTTTGCTTAAACCTTCAACCTTCATGAATTTGAGTGGGAATGCTTTGCGTTACTGGATTCAAAAGGAAAATATTGAGATTGAAAACGTATTGGTGGTGGTTGATGATCTGGCATTGCCTTTTGGAACACTTCGCTTGAAACCGAAAGGGTCGGATGCAGGACACAATGGTTTGAAAAATATTCAGGAAATACTGGGCCATAGTAATTATGCCCGTCTGCGATTTGGAATTGGAAACGATTTTGCTAAAGGTCGCCAGATTGAATATGTTCTTGGCAAATGGACAAAGGAGCAAGCCGATGTGCTCCCTGAACGCGCCGAACGTTGTGCTGAAATTATCCAGAGTTTTTGTTTAGCTGGAATGCAACTAACCATGACGCAGTTTAATAATAAGTAATTGGTAATTTTGTTGAGTAAGTTGATTGGATAGTCCCTGTTGAATGTGTTTGACGACTCAACTTCGAATAGACCAATTAACCAGTCAACTCAATCAAATTAAGAAGATGAAAACCGAAGTACGTATAGATAAATGGCTGTGGGCTGTTCGTTTGTTTAAAACGAGGACCTTAGCTGCTGAAGCTTGCAAGAAAGGGAAAGTCATTATTCAGAATGTTCAGGTTAAACCGTCACGGAATGTGAAGGTGGGCGATGTAATTTCAATTAGACGGAATCCGATTTTGTTTTCATTCAAAGTGTTGGCATTATCCGAGAACCGTATGAATGCTAAGCTTGTTCCCGATTTTATGTTGAATGTAACCACACCTGACCAACTGGAATTAATTGAACTAGGTAAACTTGCCGGACAAACCGGACGCGATCGCGGAACCGGACGACCAACTAAAAAAGACCGTCGAGAATTGGATGACTTTATCGAACCTACATTTATGGATGAAGACTATTTTTCTATTGATGATTGATAATTTGTGGCTTCTGTCAAAAGAGTAAAATCCCGATTGAATAATAATACCCAATGCTAAATCAAAAATCATCAACCACACTTCGAAATGTTTATAGCTCATAAACTTAAAAAAGAAAATATCTGTGAATACTTGCTTTATATGTGGCAAGTTGAGGATTTAATTCGTGCATTCAATCTCGACATCGACGCCATTAATGAACGTATTATTGCTTCTTATCCTGTTTCGGATGTCGAACGCAAAAGTTTATATGAATGGTACGAAAGTTTGATTGAAATGATGCGACTCGAAAATGTGCAGACTGAAGGACATATTCAACTTAATAAAAATATAATTATTGAGCTGGATGAATTGCATTCGCTTATAATTCGTTCGGGTAATGATGCCGGTTATAATGCTAAGTTCTACCATGTGTTGCCTTCTATTACCCAATTACGCAAACAATCTGATGCTGGGTTAAGTGACGTTGAACTTTGTTTTAACTTTCAATATGGAATCATGTTGTTGCGTATGAAAAAAACGGCAATTACCCCCGAAACTCTTCAGGTTCAAACTGAAATAAGCAAATTTATGGTTTTACTGGCAAAGAATTATCAGCTTTTCAAATCAGGAGAGTTGGATTTTGATGAAGAATAATTGGCAGAAACGACCGTAGAGAATTAAATTATATATAATTTTGAGGCGTAAAAAACAAGAGACAAACTTTTAAACTCGTAACTAATAAAACTAATTTTATGAAAGGTATTGTTCTGGCAGGAGGATCGGGCACACGCTTGTACCCAATTACCAAAAGTATTTCCAAGCAAATCATTCCGGTTTACGATAAACCCATGATTTATTATCCGCTTTCAGTCTTGATGTTGGCCGGAATCAAAGAGATATTAATTATTTCTACTCCTCAAGACATTCATCTATATGAAAACCTTTTAGGAAACGGTGAAGATTTGGGTATTAAACTGGTTTATGCCGTTCAACCTTCGCCCGATGGATTGGCTCAGGCATTTATTATTGGAGAAGAATTTATTGGAAACGACAGTGTTTGTATGGTTTTAGGCGACAATATCTTCTATGGCTTCGACTTTTCACGCACCTTGCGTGAGGCTGCAAAATTGGAAGATGGTGCTACTGTGTTCGGCTATTATGTGAACGATCCTGAACGTTATGGAGTGGCCGAATTTGACTCTACCGGCAAAGTTCTGTCATTGGAAGAAAAACCGGAGCATCCAAAATCGAATTATGCGGTAACCGGTCTTTATTTTTATAGCAACGATGTGGTTCAAAAATCGAAAGGACTAAAACCGTCGAAACGCGGAGAATTGGAAATCACCGATCTCAACCGATTGTATCTGGAAGAAGAACGCCTGAGCATGAAAATGATGGGACGCGGCATGGCTTGGCTCGATACCGGAACGCATGACAGTCTGCTCGAAGCGTCCAACTTTATTGCTACCATTGAGAATCGTCAGGGGTTGAAAGTGGCTTGCCTCGAAGAAATTGCTTATCGCAACGGTTACATAAATCATGAGCAGTTGCTCAAACTGGCCGAACCTTTAAAGAAAAATCATTACGGCGAATATCTGATTAAAATTGCCAACGAAAAATGACCCCAACCCCTAAAGGGGAACAAGACGCAGTCTTTTTCGATTATTGAATATAAAATCAAAACTAACCTGGTTCCCCTTTGGGGGCCAGGGATAATAATATATTATGGAAATTATAGAAACCCCGATAAAAGATCTTATTATCATTAAACCTCGTGTATTTGGTGATGCGCGGGGCTTTTTCTGTGAAACCTATAACGAAAAAACCTATCACGATGCCGGCATCAACCTGAATTTCTGTCAGGACAATCAATCCAAATCTTCTTACGGTGTAATTCGCGGACTGCATTACCAGTTGTACCCTCAAAGCCAATCGAAACTGGTTTCGGCAGCAGTGGGAAGCGTGTGGGATGTGGCTGTGGACTTGCGAAAAGATTCACCGACTTTCGGACAATGGTTTGGGGTGGAACTGACCGAGGAAAACCACTTGCAGTTTCTTATTCCGCAAGGTTTTGCGCATGGTTTTTCGGTGTTGAGCGAAACTGCACTGTTCACCTATAAATGCGACAATCTGTACAATCCCGCGCTTGAAGGTGGCATTATGTACAACGATCCGGCATTGGCAATTGATTGGAAAATTCCGGCTGATAAAGCCGTTATTTCCGAAAAAGATACCAAACACCCGTTGTTAGCGGATGCAAATATGAACTTTTAGACCCCCAACCCCCTAAAGGGGGCTTTAATATGACAACAATACTAATAACCGGCAGTCACGGGCAACTCGGCAACGAGATGCAGCAAGCCGCCAACCGTTTTCCTGCTTTCCGATTTGTTTATACCGATGTCGAAGATCTTGATATTTGTGATAAAGCGGCGCTCGATGCTTTTGTAAAAGCCAATGGAGTGAATGCTATTGTCAATTGTGCCGCTTACACGGCAGTAGATAAAGCGGAAGATGATGTGGAACTCTGCTATAAAATCAATGCCGATGCGGTTCGCAATATTGGTGAAGTGGCTACGGCTAATAACCTGAAAGTAGTTCATGTTTCTACTGATTACGTGTTTGATGGAACCAATCACGTTCCTTACACCGAAGATGAACCGGTTTGCCCCGCAACCGTGTATGGCAAATCGAAACTTCTTGGCGAACAGGCGTTGATGGAAACGTGCCAGCAAGCAGTTATTATCCGCACCGCGTGGCTTTATTCTTCGTTTGGCAATAATTTTGTGAAAACCATGATGAAACTCGGTGCTGAACGCGATTCGCTAAACGTTATTTTCGACCAGATAGGTTCGCCCACGTATGCCGCCGACTTAGCGGATACCATTCTGAAAGTTCTCAGCCACGAAACTTTCAGTCCGGGCATATATCATTTCTCTGACGAAGGCGTGTGCAGTTGGTACGACTTTACCAAAACCATTCACCGCATAGCGGGCATCACTTGCGATGTTCGCCCCATCGAAACTAAAGATTATCCGGCACGCACGCCCCGCCCACACTACAGTGTGCTGAACAAAGCCAAAATAAAGGCAACCTACGGAATCACCATTCCACATTGGGAAGAAAGCCTGGAACAATGCATGAAGATATTAATGCATAATTCATAATTCATATACATAGCAAGCGCGAACCGGTTATCGGTTCGCGCTTGCTGTTATATTGTTTTGTTTGTTTTAGATTTTTATTTCCTTCAAAACTAAATCTTTTGTAATCAGCTTTTCATTCTTTATAATAAAAACAAAACCATCTTTGTAGTATTCATAAGTCGGGAACTGACAAAAATTTGTGCTATTAAAGAATAATGTTAGTTTCAAACTGTCAGGTATTGCTTTATTCTTAAATGTCAATACCTTATTTGTTATATTCGTGAAAGCATAGATTAAAACACTGTCAAAATCTGCTTTTTTTATTTTAATTTCCCCGTATTTATCTGTCAGTATGTAACCTTTTTTTAAAGCTGTTTTTGTTGGGATTCCTTTCTTAAAACCTATTATTTGTAGGTTCTCAATAGGTTCGTGATTTTGATTTATGGTTTTCATTACAAAGAATTTACTTGTATCTCCTTTTAATGAATAATCCATTATCATATTCAAATTGTCTAAAGGTGTATAAATTAATCTTAGAGAATCGTTACTTATTTTCCATTTACCTAAAGAAAAATGCATTCGACCTTCACAATTCGACCCTTCAAAAAAAGTTGAGTCTTCAAACAAGTCTAAGCGATAATAACAAAAATAGGACTCTGAAAAATATGATTTCTTTAGTTTTGAATTTTTAGGAGTACCTACTTTAGCAAATCCCAATTCTTGACGAATATCAATTGTTTCTGAAATGATTTGTTTTGGTTTCAAAACACAAGCTTGATTAAAAACCACAATCAAAAATACTACTATAAATTTGCTTTTCATTTGGTGTAAATTTATTTTTATTCAAGTATCCTTTTAAATTCAATAAAAACATCAGCAAGTCTTTCTCTTTTTTTCTCCCCAAAGATAAAAACAATTTTTTGTATTAACGAGTATTTGGTTGGATAAGTTGAATTTGGGAGATTTGAAACCCCTCCGCTACGCTCGTCCCCTTAGAAAAAGGGGACATCTGAGAAGTGCAGGAATTTGAAAAATAATTAAATTATCCGGTAAACATGAGTTTTTTTTATTACTTTTTTTAATACTCAAATAATCTTGGTTCGGAACTGTCCCCTTTTTCTAAGGGGACGAGCGTAGCGGAGGGGTTGGGTTATACAAAAAAATCCCCTGCCGCTCCACGCCGCAGGGGAAAACTAATTTTGATTATGCAGTTGGTGTTGTTCCTTTATCTTTTGGTTTTTGAATGAGTGCGCTGTGTTTTCGCCGTAGTTCATCCATGTAATTGAATAGTGCGACTATCGATTCGTTGGGAGTGAGGTTCACGGCTTGCTCTATGATGGAGCAGAATTGCATGTAACTTTCCGTGGCTGCAGGGCGCAGGTCGGTGCTTGAAGCTTCGTGCTTACCCGAGTCGGCTGTACGTGTTTCGTACGCAGCTTTGAGCTCAGCATTATCCGTTTCCAGTTCATCTATCAGCACATCAACGCCTATCAATTTGGCGGCACTCATCAATGCAGGGTCGGCTTTATATTTTTTAATCATCTCGCTTGTTTGTTCCATTTGAGTACCAATCGGACCTTTGGGAAGGGCGGAATAAGGATGGAAAAACAATTCAAAATCCAGGGCAGCTTGTTTTTTAGCGGCATCGCGCGATTTTGATTCGTAAACAACAGCACGGTTAATTTCGGAGAACAAATCAGCACTGGCTTTGCGGTCTTCGGCCACCTGGTCGCTGTATTTGCTTTTGCGTGGGCGGTTGACTTGCGCGCTGAATCCTGCTGCATTGGTCATTAATTCGGTTAACGACGCATTAGCCATTTCGCCCAAATTGCCATTTACTTTACCGGCATATTCGCAGGTTTGGGTTATCAGCGAAGCAGCATCCGAGTTTGATAAATCATTGAAGCGAAACGAAAATAATTTCAGATTTTTCATAAAAACAATAATTATAAATTTATAGTAGATTAAAGTAATAGAGACAATTATAAGAAATCAATTGATTTGTATTTACCGCCCGGGGTGACGAGAGCAAAACGGCAGTTTTTAGCTTACATCTTCGGGTGACGAGTGCAAAACGGCTGTTTTTGGCTTACATCTTGGGGTGACAAGAGCAAAACGACTGTTTTTGGCTTACATCTTCGGGTGACAAGAGCAAAACGGCAGTTTTATGCTTACATCTTCGGTGACAATTACATTTCAATGATTTGAACGTTTATTCCCTGTAAAAGAGCTCCAAAAAACATTTTTAATGAATTTAGAATGCAAATATAAACAACTTATTTGTATTTTAATGTTATTATAAGTATTTTTTTACGATTTTAAATTCGGATTGTTGATACTGATTTTCGAGATATATTTACCGAATGTTTTTTGAATAGATTTATACAAAAAACTCCCGAACTAACTTGTAGTCCGGGAGTTTCTGTTGGAATGTTATCCGCGAATCAATTGGTCAATTCGCGAATCTTCATTTCTTAATTAGCATATTAGCACATTGTCGCATTAGCACATTGTCACATTAATTAAGTGCCTGCACAAAATCCTGATACAAGTCCTCCACGCTTTCCAGCCCCACCGAAATGCGGATAGTCTTGTCCGACACATGCATTTCTTTGCGCACTTCGGGGGTAAAGGTTCCGAAAATGGTACTGGCAGGATGAATGGCCAGCGTTTTATTGTCGAACAGGTTGGTGGCACGGCATACCACTTTGAGTTTATTCATAAAACTGAAACAGGCTTCGCGCGATGCCAGATTGAATGTAAACATAGCTCCGGGGCGGTCGCCAAATTGCCTTTTGCTTAATTCGTAATATTTATTCGAAGGTAGTCCGGTGTAATTAACCGATTCTACTTCCGGGAGTTTTTCCAGTTTTTCAACCAGCTCGAAGCAAGTGTCAGTGGCCTTTTCATAGCGCAGGGTGAGCGTTTCCAGTCCCAATGTTTGCATGTAGGCTACTTGTGGAGTCATATACGCGCCCAAATTTCGGTGAATTTCTTTCCGTAACTTAACTGTAAAAGCTGTTGTACCAAACTCTTTGGCCACGGTGTGTAATTTTGGTGCCAATAACCAATTAAAGTTACCATAATCCAGAATTAATCCGCCGAGGCTCGTAGCACCTCCCGAAATATACTTGGTACTCGATACAATTTCTATATTGATGCCAAAGTCTTTTGCATTAAACGAGCAAAAGGGAATAATCGTCGTGTCGGCCACCAATGGAACTTCTTTTTGTTTGCAGATTGCCGATAGTGCTTTCAGATCAACCACTTCGAGCTGCGGGTTAGTTACAATTTCCAAAAAAACAGCACAGGTGTTTTTGTCAATCCTATCTTCCACTTCGTCGGAATTGGTCAGGTTGCAAAAGCGCGTTTCTACACCAAATGCAGCCATTGTTGACACAAAAAATGAATAAGTGTTTCCGAATAGGTGTTTCGACGTAACAATATTACTACCTGTTTTGGCCAAAGCAATAATGGCATTGCTGATAGCTGCCATCCCCGAATTCAGTGCAGTTACGCTCAACGCACCCGTGATGGTTTGCACCCGGTTTTCAAAATACTGTACCGTCGGATTAGTTATGCGTGAATAGGTATGATCGACCGATTTGCCGGTAAATGCTGCTTCCATTTCTTCTGCAGTCTCAAATTCGTAAGCCGCAGAATTATACACAGGCATACTCAATGCACCATACACATCGGGCTTGCCGTAAGGTGTATTCAATAGTTTTCCGTTAAATGATAAATCTTCTTCTTTGTTCATAATATGTTTTTTTTAGAGAGGCAAGGAGTAAGGGGTAAGAGGCAAGAGGTAAGGAGTAAGTAATTTGTTAGTTTTTATCATCTTACTTTTCTTTTCTCTTTTCTCTTTTCTTTTTTCTTTTTTCTTACCTCTTACCTCTTGCCTCTTGCCTCTTACCTCTTGCTCCTTACCTCTATCGAGCCTCTTGCTCCTGTATTTTACCTTTTCATATTCGCTTTGCTGGCAGTAAAAATCTTTACCAGTTCGTCAATTTCTTTTTTGATATCTTCGTAAATAGATTTTTCTAAGAGACTTGCTTCTTCAATTAGTTCAAACCAAAATTGTGTTTCATCAATTTCTTCCACAACAATACACATTTTAGAAAATCTTTCTGCAGCAGATCTTCCTCTGGTTACAGCTCTAAAGTTAGCCGCAACAGATGTTCCTGATCGCAATAATTGTTTTCCTATTACCCGTAATTCTTCAGTTTGTTTGCAATGCTTTGCGTAAAATACAATAATGTTAACAGCGAATTTTTTAGTTCTTTGTCTGTACTTTTCATTATAATCCAACATTTCGGACATAAGTGAATGTTTTAAATTACTTCTCCAATTACTTACCTCTTGCCTCTTGCCTCTTGCCTCTTACCTCTTGCCTCTTACTCTTTACCTCTATCTCAGTTTTGCTCCCAGTTTTGTTTCAAAGTTTCCTTGCAGTTTTTTCATAATGCTTTCAATCTGCGAATCGGTAAGTGTTTTTGTTTCGTCCTGCAATAAAAAACTTACGGCATACGATTTTTTGCCTGCTTCCAGATTTTTGCCTTCGTACACATCAAACAAATTTACCTTCTTCAATAATTTGCGTTCTGTATCAAAAGCAATTTTTTCTATTTCGGCAAAAGCAATGTTCTTGTCGAGCAACAAAGCCAGATCGCGTTTTACTTCAGGAAATTTAGACAGCTCGGTATATTGAACGTTGTGATTATCCAGTTCAGCAAGAATCGCATTCCAGTTCAGGTCGGCGAAGTAAACTTCCTGATCAATATCGGCCACTTTGCGTATTTTAGGGTGAACAATGCCATAAACAGCCAGTTTCCTGCCGGCTGCACTGTAAATGGTCAACGCATCACTTAATAAATCGTCGGCATATTCGCCAATAACCTGTTTACGCAAGTTAAACCCAAGACGACGGAAGATATTTTCGATGTAGGCTTTCAGTTCATAAATGCTCGATTTCTCATCGGCAGCCGTCCACGATTGTCCGCGTTTGTTGCCGGTAAGCCACAATCCAAGGTGATAATCTTCGGAATAAGCCGCCAGTGTTTCGCCTTCTTTTTTATTTTCGGCGTGGTAATAATAGCAATTTCCAAATTCGTAGAACTTCAAATCGGCATTCTTGCGGTTGATATTTCGGTTGATATTTTCCAATCCTCCAAAAAGTAAAGTCTGACGCATAACATTCAAATCAGAACTTAATGAATTGATTATTTTTACCGAGTTTGCAGCAGGGTAGGAGGTAAGGTCGGTATAATATCCGCCTTTAGTCAGCGAGTTATTTAGTATTTCGTTGAATCCTTGTGCCGTAAGTTGTTCTGAAATCAGGTTTTGAAGTTTATAACTGTCCGGTTTCGAACTGTAACTCAAAGTAGATTTCAGTGTTTCTCCGATTTCGACATTGTTGTAACCGTAAATGCGTAGAATATCTTCGATAACGTCTACATCGCGTTGAACATCTACCCGGTAAGCTGGAACATGTAGTACGTAACCTTCCTCGTCCTGGCTCACAATTTTCATTTCGAGTGCAGCAAGGATCGTTTCAATGTTTTCTTTTCCTATTTCTTTACCAATCAAAGTGTTGATTTTGCGGAAAGAGACTGAAACTTCAAATGGTTTTACTTCTTCTGGGTAAACATCCACTATTTCACTCGAAATTTGTCCGCCGGCTACTTCCTGAATCAGCAAAGCGCAACGTTTCAGCACATAAATGGTATTGGTAGGGTCGCAACCACGTTCGTAACGAAACGAAGCGTCTGTGTTCAACCCATGGCGACGGGCCGTTTTACGGATAGAAACAGGATTGAAATAGGCACTTTCCAAAAATACATTTTGTGTAGTTTCTGTCACTCCCGAAACTAACCCGCCAAACACACCGCCAATGCACATTGGTGCTTCGGTATTACAAATCATCAAGTCGGCGTCATTCAGTTTTCGTTCCGTGCCGTCTAAAGTGGTAAAAGGAGCTCCATCTTTCATTGTTTTTACCCGAACTTCACCACCAACAATTTTATCGGCATCAAAAGCGTGCATCGGTTGACCCAATTCGTGCAAAACATAATTGGTAACGTCAACAATATTATTGATAGGACGAAGTCCGATAATAAGCAAATAATTCTTCAACCATTCAGGCGATTCTGTCACTTTTACACCCGAAATTGTGACTGCCGAATAACGTGGACAAGCATCCGCGTTTTCAACTATTACCGGAATTGTCAGGTTCGTATTTTGAACGGCAAAAGCTTCCACTGAAGGTTTGGTGAGCTTTACCGATTTATCTTTCAATGCAAAAAATGCCGCCAAATCGCGTGCTACGCCGAAGTGTGAAGCGGCGTCAATACGGTTTGGGGTAATATCTACTTCCAATAAGGTATCGTTTTTAATGCCGTAATAATCTTTGGCCAACGTTCCAACAACTGCTTCGGCAGGTAAAACAATAATACCGTCATGGCTTGTTCCAATCCCAATTTCGTCTTCGGCGCAGATCATTCCGATTGATTCCACACCGCGTATTTTAGAGCGTTTAATGGTGAAGCTTTCATTGCCGGAGTAGAGTTTAGTTCCTACAGTTGCCACCACCACTTTTTGTCCGGCAGCCACGTTTGGAGCTCCGCACACAATTTGAAGTGGCTCCTCTGCACCAACATTTACGGTGGTAACATGTAAGTGATCTGAGTTTTCGTGGTTGGCACAAGTCAGTACTTCACCTATTACCAATCCTTCCAATCCGCCTTTGATAGTTTGAACTTCTTCTACTCCACCCACTTCCAAGCCTATGGAAGTTAATGCTTTCGACAATTCATCGGGCGTAACATCAATATTAATGTATTGTTTAAGCCAATTATACGATATATTCATAAATCAATAAGTTATTTTTTTTGCAGCCACAAAGATACAGATTTTTTTGCAGCTAAAATTTTGAATTAATCAAAAAAGGGTCATTTTTACTAAGATAACCTGAACCCAAACCTCCATAATTAAATTTCAAATTTAATTATAGCGGTTTGGTTAAACATCAAATAATCTAAATATATGCACAAAATCGTTTGAGGTGTGTAATTATTCATTATTTTTGCGAAAGGTAAAATTAAATATCACTTAATAATTAAATTTCAATATGGTTCAGGAAAATTTTATTCGTTTGATTGAAGATGGATTTCGGAAAAACTGGGATTTGCCTGGATTTACTAATTATGATGAAAATTTGACCTTAACTTATGCCGAAATATCTAAGAAAGTTGCCGAAATACATATTTTATTTAATCAATGCAATATAAAAATAAATGATAAAATAGCTTTAATCGGGCGTAATAACGCTCACTGGGCAATTACATATTTAGCTACAGTGACTTATGGAGCTATAATTGTGCCAATACTCCAAGACTTCAATCCGAATGATGTTCATCATATAGTTAATCATTCCGAATCAAAGCTTTTGTTTGTTGGTGATTCTGTTTGGGAAAATCTGGAAGAAGAAAAATTTGCAGATGTTAATGCAGTATTCTCTTTGACAAATTTCAATTGTATTGCATTGCTAAATCAGCAAGTAGAATTACAAACGGATGATATAGACCAAAATGAGCATAAACTTGATTTATCTTCAATCAATTTTGACACAATAAATCGACTTTTCAAAGAAAAATATCCTTTCGGCTTTCATCGCGACAATGTTCGTTATGTTGATAAACCTAATTCTGAGGTAGTTTCCATCAATTATACCTCAGGCACAACTGGTTTTAGCAAGGGAGTTATGACCAGTGGAAATGCTTTGGCAGGAAATATAACTTTTGGATTTCGTACAAAATTGATTGCTCCTGAATACCGTATTATCTCGTTTTTACCTCTGGCTCACGCTTACGGCTGTGCATTTGAGTTTCTGACATCAACTTGTGCCGGGTGTCATATTCATTTTATCGGAAAAACTCCTTCTCCAAAAATACTTTTAAAAGCTTTCTCGGAAATAAAACCAAATGTGATTTTTTGTGTACCATTAATTATTGAGAAAATATATAAGAAGCAAATTCAACCCATGCTTGCAAAACCTTCAATGCGTTGGGTATTAAGTATTCCGTTCTTAGATCAACCGGTTTTGGCTCAAATTCGCAAAAAATTAATTGATGCATTTGGTGGAGAGTTTTCAGAAATAGTAGTTGGTGGTGCTCCTTTAAATGCGGAAGTTGAAGAGTTTTTCAATAAAATCAAATTCCCATTTACCGTTGGCTATGGTATGACTGAATGCGCACCGCTTATAAGCTATTCCCATGCAAAAGATTTTCAACCTAAATCTTCGGGTAAATTACTCGATATTATGGAAGCAAAAATTGTGAACGCCGATCCAAATACTGAAATTGGGGAAATTTGTGTGAAAGGAGAGAACGTCATGGTAGGCTATTATAAAAATCCCGAAGCAACTGCACAAATAATTGATAATGAAGGCTGGTTGCATACTGGAGACTTAGGTAAAATTGATTCAGAAGGAAACGTTTATATCCGTGGTCGTAATAAAACAATGATTTTAAGTGCCAGTGGACAGAATATTTATCCTGAAGAAATTGAAGCAAAACTCAATAATATGTCTTATGTTATGGAAAGTTTGGTTATCGAAAATAATGGAAAGTTAATAGCGTTGGTTTGTCCCGATTACGAGGCTGTAGATTCCGAACATGTTGACCAAGATCAGTTGGAAATTTTGATGGAGGATAATCGAAAGTTACTAAATTCGATGGTCGCTTCGTACGAAGGAATCTCGAAAATTCAACTCTATCCTCATGAATTTGAGAAAACCCCGAAAAAAAGTATTAAACGATATTTATATTCAACTAATAAATAAAACTTATAAAACAATTAAAGTGTTGTAATTGTGAGTATTAAGAGTTGTTTTGAGAACTAAAAATATTATTTTTAAAAAAAAGCATTATTATTAATCTATAATAAAAAAATGATGTATCTTTGCAGCGATTTTGAATAGCAAAATTAACATGTTAAATTTTTAAAGGTTTAAAGTAATGAAAAAAGTATTTTTGTTTTGCGTTGTAGCTTTGGCTTTCGCATCTTGTGCACCAAAGGCAGCTAAAGAAGCTCCTAAAGCTGATTCTACAGTTGTTGCTGTTGATACTGTACCTGCTGCTGACTCTACTGCAGTTGCTGCTGATTCAACAAAAGCAGTTAAGTAATTAAAGCTTGCGTAATAATTTACGAAGCAAAAAGTCTGTTAGAATATTCTGGCAGACTTTTTTTGTAGTAAAAAAATGTACTTTACTACGAAAATTCTTAAAATGAAGCACTTTTAATTCAAAAAAGGCTTAAAAATTAGACAAACCAAAAAATATTTTAAAAAAAAGTGATATTTATTAATGCAGAATAAAAAAATGATGTAACTTTGCATCGATTTTGAATTGCAAAACAAACATGTTAAATTTTTAAAAGTTTAAAAGAAATGAAAAAAGTATTATTGTTTTTTGTGGTAGCTATGGCTTTCGCATCTTGCACACCTAAAAAAGCTGAAGAAGCTCCTAAAGCTGATTCTACAGTAGTTGCTGTTGATACTACTAAAGCCGCTGTTGACTCTACTGCTGTAGATACAACTAAGAAAGCTGTTAAGTAAGTAAAAGCTAACGCAAAAAGAAATTCTTGCAAGCGTAAAAGTCCGTTATCTTGATAACGGACTTTTTTTATTGAAAAAATACCGAATCCAAGCATTTTTTGTACCTTTGTACGCTAAAATCAAAAATCAAAAATTATGTTACGTATAGCAATTCAGGCTAAAGGTAGGTTATATGAAGAAACAATGACTTTACTTACAGAAACCGGGATTAAACTGGAATCGGGTAAACGACTACTATTGCTTCCTGCTCGAAATTTTCCTTTGGAAGTATTATTTCTTCGCGATGATGATATTCCTCAATCAGTTGCAGACGGAGTTGCAGATGTTGGGATTGTTGGTGAAAATGAATACGCGGAAAAAAAGAAAAATGTCATTCTCAAAAAGCGTCTTGGATTCAGCAAGTGCAGACTTTCATTAGCCATTCCAAAAGAAATAGCTTATACAAATATTTCGTGGTTCAATGGAAAAGTTATTGCAACTTCATATCCAGAAATACTCAAAGATTTTTTAAGAGAAAAAAAGGTAAATGCTGATATTCACGTTATTACGGGATCAGTTGAAATAGCACCAAGTATTGGGCTTTCGGATGCGATTTTTGATATTGTAAGTTCAGGAAGTACTTTGGTAACCAATCATTTAAAAGAAGTTGAAGTATTAATGAAGTCTGAGGCTTTGTTAATTTCAAATCCAGGATTAACCGAAGATAAACTGGCAATTTTAGATGAAATGCTTTTTCGCATTGATGCTGTGCAAATGGCTGAAGATAAAAAATATGTACTCATGAATGTGCCGGTAGAGAATATTGATAAAATAATTGAGGTTCTTCCGGGTATTAAAAGTCCCACAATAATGCCGTTGGCTAAAGAAGGTTGGAATTCCCTTCATGCTGTAATTGATGAAAAGCGATTTTGGGATATTATTGGAAAATTAAAAGCTTTGGGAGCTGAAGGAATTCTTGTAATTCCAATTGAAAAGATGATTCTTTAGTTTTTGACTATTTATTTAACAGTTATATGCCATGAACCTTTGTATTGATCAGGGTAATTCAAAAACAAAAATAGGTATTTTTGATCAAGATAAATTGATAGATAATTTTGTTGTTGATAATTCTGATAAAAATGGTATTTTATCTTTAATTACAAGGCATTCAATTGATAAATGTATTATATCTAGCGTGATTTCAAACAATAATGAACTTATAGATGAATTTAAAGTAAAGGTTCCTTACGTGATTGAATTAAATCATGAATTAAAAATTCCGATTGTAAACCGATATTTGACTCCGGAAACCTTAGGAAATGACAGATTGGCAGCAGTTGTGGGCGCTTCTTTTCTTAAACCTAATTCTGATATACTTGTAATTGATGCCGGAACTGCAATTACCTATGACTTTATTGATGGTAATAAAAACTATTTAGGAGGGAATATTGCACCGGGAATAAATTTAAGGTTACGATCACTTAATGAATTTACATCAAAATTACCACTTGTTGAACCAAAAAATGAATCTCCTTTAATTGGAAATACTACAGAATCTGCGTTAATTTCCGGGGTAATTTATGGAATCGCATTCGAAATAGATGGTTATATAAATGAATTAAAAATTAAATATCCACAACTTTCAACATTTTTAACAGGCGGTAGCACTTTTTACTTTGTTACGAAGCTAAAAAGTGCCATCTTTGCAGAAAGAAATTTAGTGTTAATCGGGCTAAACCGTATCCTTCAATACAATGTACAAAAATAAGATCTTACTTCTCGTACTTGCGTCATTAATTTTCGCTCAATTCGCTAACAGTCAAAATAATACTAACTCACCGTACACGCGTTTCGGATATGGTGATATTAGTGACACAAATAATGGTGAACAAAGAGCCATGGGTGGAGTTTCAATAGGCTCTCGCTCTAGCTCCAGTATAAATAGTGTCAACCCTGCATCCTATAGTAGTGTGGATAGCATGACATTTATGTTTGATATCGGCACTTCAGCTTTAGTTTCAAGGTTTTCTGATCAAAATGGCGGTAAAACAACGGTAAATGCTAATCTTGAATATTTGACAATGCAATTTCCTTTGGCTAAATGGTTAGGCTTTAGTGCAGGTTTGTTACCTTATTCTTTTACGGGGTATAATTTTTATTCAAATGATACAACCTATTTACCTGTGAGCAGTCAAAAAAGAGATACAGTACCTTTTACTAAAACATTTGCCGGTACTGGTGGATTTACGCAAGTTTACATGGGACTTTCCGCCAAACTATTTAATCATTTATCACTTGGTATAAATGGCTATTATATGTATGGAACAATAAATAATTACAGAGATTTGAGTTTCTCAACATCTTCGGGGTTTACAGGCACAACGGTCGCAAATACTATTACAGCCCGAAATTTCAGATATAGGCTTGGAGCCCAGTATTTCAATTCCATAGGTGAAAAGCACGATTTTACGTTGGGGGTAATCTACGAACCTAAAATTAAGCTGAATGGAGGTTTTTCTCAAATAACCAGTGGAGTTTTAAATGATACCATTGATGCAAATCATCCAAATTATGTGAATTACTCTTTTGAACTTCCAAGTATGTATGGGATAGGTATTAATTATCGTTACAATAAAAAACTTACGGTCGGAATAGACTATAGTATTCAAAATTGGAAAGATGCAAAGTTTTTTGGTAAAACCGATAGCTTAAATAACTTGTCAAAATTGGCTATTGGAGTAGAGTATGAGCCAAATCCAATTGGTCGAAAATTCTCAGACAGAATACGCTATAGGGCAGGTTTTAATATGAGTGATTCGTACTATAGTATTCCTGGTACAACCCAACCCAAAAATTATAGCTTAACTTGTGGAATAGGTTTACCACTTTATAGTAAAGCTACCAATTCAATTTCGATGCTTAATGCATCGCTTGAATATGGAAAGATAGGTTCTACTCAACTTCGTGAAGACTACTTCAAATTTACACTAAACATCGACTTTAATGAACATTGGTTCTTTAAACGTAAGCTCTAACAAACCCTGTATTCAAATTCCGAAAAATGAATAAAATGAGACTGAAAATGTCACATTTCTTAAAGTTAAATTTTGTCATAACATCTTGCAAAACTGCTGTTTCTGCATTCTTTTTTGTGATGTTTATTGTTGCTTGCAGTAACGATAAACCCGATAAAATAGCGGCTATTGCAGATCGGTCAAAAATGCCCAAGATTCATGCAACAGATATTACTACAATTATATCAGACTCAGGCATAACACGTTATAGAATTTCTACACCTGTTTGGAATGTTTATGATAAAGCAAGTCAGCCCTACTGGGAATTCCCAAAAGGTATTCATTTGGAGCGTTTTAATTTAAATTTGAAAGTTGATGCGAACATTCATAGTCAATATGCTAAATATAATGAAAATGAACAAGTTTGGGAATTACGCGGCAAAGTGAAATCAACCAATTTGCAGGGCGAATTATTTGAAACAGAACAACTTTTTTGGAATCAACGTCAGGAACGGTTTTATTCCGACAGTTTAATTAAGATAACAAGAGCTACGAGCATAACAAAAGGAATTGGTTTTGAATCGGACCAATCGATGACTCATTATCAAATCAAACATTTTCAAGGAATTTTCCCGATAAATGAAAATGCTACTTCAACAGCATCTCCGTCAGCGACTACTGAAACAAAACAATCACAACAGGTTTTGCCACAGAATAATAGTGGGCCAACGCAATCAAAACCAATTAGCAAATAAAATTGAATTTAGAACGACAAATTATTGAGAGAAAGTAAAGAGCGTTATTATACAGAAAAAGACTTATTCTAATTTGGAATAAGTCTTTTTTTGTGTCAAATATCTTTCAAATATCAGCTATTCGTTTTATTTCCTCAATAATAGCTTTCGCAAAACCATCGGCTTGCTCAGGCGTTCCAGCTTCAGAATAAATTCGAATAATAGGTTCGGTATTTGATTTTCGTAAATGTACCCATCCGGTTGGAAAATCAATTTTCACTCCATCTATATCATTTACTTCAAATTGCTTGTATGATTCTTTGACTATTTTCAATATTTTATCAACATCAATTTCAGGAGTCAACTGAATTTTATTTTTGGAAATATAATATTCCGGATATGTTTTGCGCAATGCAGAAACAGTCATACTCGATTTGGCTAAATTGGTAAGAAACAATGCTATACCTACTAATGCATCCCTGCCATAATGACTGGCAGGATAGATTACTCCGCCATTTCCTTCACCACCAATCACCGCATTTGTAGCTTTCATGGTTGTTACTACATTAACTTCACCTACTGCAGCTGCAGTATATATTCCACCACGATTTTTTGTTACATCACGTAAAGCGCGTGTTGAACTTAAATTGGAAACTGTATTGCCAGGCGTGTGTTGAAGTATATAATCGGCAACAGAAACCAATGTATATTCTTCTCCAAACATACTTCCATCTTCACAAATAATCGCTAAACGATCAACATCAGGGTCGACTACAAACCCAACATTAGCTTTGCCACTCTTTAACAATGAGGAAATTTCAGTTAAGTGCTCGGGAAGCGGTTCGGGATTGTGAGGGAACTGACCGTTAGGCTCGCAATAAAGTTTTTCGATTCGCTTTACTCCCAATGCTTCAAGTAAAGCGGGAATAACAATGCCACCAACTGAATTGACACAATCCACAGCAACAGTAAAATTAGCATTTTTTATCGCATTAACATCAACTAATTTGAGCTTTAATACGCTTTCTATATGTTTTTGCATATATGAAAAATCCTCAGTAAGTTTGCCTATATCATCAACTTGTGAAAATATAAAACTTTCTTCGGCAGCAATTTTCAATACACTTTCACCTTCTAATGCATTCAGAAATTCACCTTTTTCATTTAATAATTTTAGCGCATTCCACTGTTTTGGATTGTGGCTAGCAGTTAGAATAATTCCTCCAGCAGCTTTTTCCATTGTTACAGCCAATTCGGTTGTAGGGGTAGTTGCCAGACCTATATTTACTACATCAAAGCCCATTCCTAATAATGTGCCAATAACCAATTGATTTACCATTTCACCAGAAATGCGTGCGTCTCTTCCTACAACTATTTTTTTTAAATTTGTTTTGTAAGATTTAATCTGAGTTGCATATGCTGCCGTAAAACGTACAATATCTAATGGATTCAGTCCATCACCAACCGGTCCGCCTATTGTTCCACGTATTCCGGAAATAGATTTTATAAGTGTCATGTTTTGAAAAAGATTAATTAAAATATAGGGTTAAAAAATGAAGAGATTGAAAGAATAATCTTCCAATCTCATTAAATTTTAAAATATAATAGCAAACTATTCTTGAAACTTTATTTTTAAATCATAACCCATTGGAGTAACACTCATCATGTTGGCATTAAACCCAATTTTTGAAGGAACAATAAGTTTAGCTTCTGAATTCATCCGTTTCATATATGAAACCGCTTCGTGAAACGCTTTACAAGACTGAGTTAAATCACCATAAGTAAAATCACTCGGATAAGGATAATCTATTGTATTCCAATTGCTTATTGTGTCTGGAACTAAACTTAAAGTGTATTGTTTAAAACGGGGAACAACAGTATATTTGAGCATTATAGTGTCGTTGTTGTGGTTTAATGTATCACCTGGATTAATTAAATGATAATATAAACCGCTGGAAGTTTTAACATATATATCCTTTCCGTTTTTAACCCATGGTGTATCTGTTGGAAATGTACTTACAACCAAAATATTGTTACGATTGATGAAAGATGTAATTAAAGTTTGTTCGTCATCTAATAATTGCGCATAAGTCTTTGTGTTACTGCACGATGAAGCTATTATAGAAATCAGAAAAACAAGTAAAAAAAGATAAGAAATTCGTTTCATATCAATAGATTATTTTTATACAAATATCCGATTAAAAAATGATATTTAAAAGTTAAGAAAATGAATAAAGTTATAAGATTTGTAGTTGATTAAAATTTAAGGTAAAATGTAATAAAACTCTTATTTACAAAAAATTAATCTTGCATTCTTATCTTATAGATTATTGAGGTATAGGGTGGAACTATTTGTTCATACCCCTTCATGCCGTACCCTAAATACCAAGGTATTATAAATGTTGCACTATCACCCTTTTGCATTAATTTCAAGCCTTCTTCCAAGCCAACAATAAGCTGTTTTTTTCCAATCACAATTTGTTTTTCTCCTTTTTCAACGGTTTTCCCATCGAGCAAAAGTAAATGATATTCAAAATTGCAACTCACAGAATCTTTAATACTTGCGCCTTTGCCTGTTTTACTTATTCTATACCAGAACCCAATTGCATTTTTCTTGAATGATCCATCTTTTTCTGCGAATTTTTTTATTATGCTATCTTCTTTTAATGTTAAATTTTGGTTTATCATCAATAGAGAAGCCGAACTTTTGTCTTCAACATTACCTTTATTCGAAGGCAGCTGTGGAGATATTTTTTTGCAAGAGCTTAAAAATAAGATGAAAATAAGTATAATACCTAAATTTACCGTTGATTTGATCATTTTATTTAACTAACGAATGTTGGCAATGCTCATTATGTCTGAAAATACACCTGCAGCTGTAACGCCAGCTCCTGCTCCATATCCTTTAATCATCATTGGAAATTCATTGTAGCGTTCGGTAGTTATGAGAACTATGTTGTTACTTCCTTGTAAATCATAAAAAGGATGTAAATTATCAACTTCTTGTAATCCAACCTTACAGTTACCATTTTCCATAGTAGCAACAAATCTCAACCGTTTTCCTTGGGCTGCAACTTCTTTGCGTCTTTGTTCAAATTCAGTGTCTAATTCTGGAACTGTTTTCCAGAAATCCTCCAAACTCCCCGCAAAATACTTTTCCGGTATAAATAAATTCTTTATAACATCTTTCTGTTCCACCTTATAACCTGCTTCACGAGCCAAAATAACTAATTTGCGAATTACATCTTTGCCACTTAAATCAATCCGTGGATCAGGTTCTGCAAATCGGGCTTCTTTAGCCATGTAAATTGCTTTACTTATAGGAACTTCAGTGCTGAGCGTGTTGAAAATAAAGTTTAAAGTTCCAGAGAGGACAGCTTCCATTTTTTGAATATGATCACCACTATTTATGAGATTATTCATGGTGCTGATAATTGGTAAGCCGGCACCAACATTAGTTTCGAACAAAAACTTCACTCCACGTCTGCGAGCAGTTTCTTTAAGACTTATGTAATTGTCGTACGAAGATGAAGCTGCAATTTTATTTGCAGCAACAACTGAAACGTTACTTTCCAATAGCGTTTGATATAAATCGGAAATTTGAGAATTAGCAGTGCAATCAACAAAAACAGAATTGAATATATTTAATGAAAGAATTTCATTACAAATAAGTTCCGGGGTTGCGTCTACGCCATTCAATTTTAACTCTTCAGAGTAATCTTCTAGTTCAATGCCATCGCGTGCAAACAACATTTTTTTACTTGAAGCTATTCCAACAACATTTAATTTGAGTCCGTTCTGAGACATCAGTTTTTGTTGTTGCTTTTTTATCTGGTTTAATAAACTTCCACCAACAGTCCCAATTCCTACAACATATATGTTAAGTACTTGGTATTCTGATAGAAAAAACGAATCGTGAATAACGTTCAAAGCTTTGCGAAGTGATTTTCTATCAGTTACAAATGAAATGTTGGTTTCCGAAGCACCTTGTGCACAGGCTACTACATTTATACCATTGCGTCCCAATGTACCAAATAGCTTTCCGGCTATACCCGGTGTGCGTTTCATGTTGTCGCCAACTATGGCTACAGTTGCTAAATCATCTTCAGAAAAAATTTCATTAATCTCGCCCTGTCCTATTTCGTAGGCAAATTCCTTTCGCAAAACTTCAACAGCCAAAGCACTATCGGCGTTCCTAACACCAATTGAAGTTGTATTTTCGGATGAAGCCTGTGAAACCATAAACACGCTGATTCCATTTTTTGCCAAGACCCTGAATATGCGATAATTGACCCCAATAACACCCACCATGCCAAGACCTTGTACTGTTATCAGCGAAGTGTCGTTAATGGATGAAATACCTTTAATTGCCTTACTTGCTTCATCCGTTTTTTCGCGCGAAATGTAAGTTCCTTCTGCTTCAGGATTAAACGTGTTTTTTATTTTAACAGGGATGTTTTGATGAAAAACAGGGAAAATAGTAGGAGGATAAATAACTTTTGCCCCAAAGTTACAAAGTTCCATAGCTTCGATAAAACTCAGCTTTTCAATAACATATGCATTGTTGATAATACGTGGATCGGCTGTCATAAAGCCATCAACGTCACTCCATATTTCAAGAATGGAAGCATGAAGTGCGGAGGCCAGAATTGCAGCTGTGTAATCTGAACCGCCGCGACCCAAATTTGTAATGAAATTAGTTGTTGCGTCTGTTGAAATGAATCCACCACAAACACTTATTTTTGGAGCATTTACAAAATTTTCTCTAATAAGTGCGTTGGTTTTATCAAAATCAACTATGTGCTTATCAAATTGATTTTCAGTTTTAATTAACAATTTAGAATCAAAGTGAATTGCATTCTCAATGGCATAAGTGACTATTATAGAAGAAATTGATTCTCCGTAACTAACAATAGTATCAATGATTTTGGTAGAAATATCTTTAATCAAATATATACCCCTGAAGAGGTTGGACAAATCAAGGAACTGCGACTTAACATTGCTCAGAACTTCCTCTTTTTTGTCTGCAGAAATTACTCCTTCAATAACTTCAACATGACGTGATAGCATTTTTTCATATTCACTCAGGTAAGATTTATCACCATCACATGCAAGTTTAGCTACTTTGTAAAGTTGATCCGTTATTCCAGAAAGTGCTGATACTACAACGATTACAGGTTCGCTTTGTGCCTCAACAATTTTTTTTACACTTAAAATACCTTTGACTGAACCTACGGATGTTCCGCCGAATTTTAATACCTTCATTGTTATGAGTAAAGTTAAATTAGTCCATTTTTATTATTGAATGCAAAATTAGCGATTTTTCGTCAATAAATCAGTGCGTTTCCCCATTTTTACTCGAAACTGTTGTGTCTTTCCAAAAATTGAACTACTTTTGCACTACTTTTTTAATAAAATCTAATAAATAGAATTTAATTGTTGAATATATGAATTGGTCTGGTAGCTCAGCTGGATAGAGCAACGCCCTTCTAAGGCGTGGGTCATGAGTTCGAATCTCATCCGGATCACTGAAAGCCGAAAACTCGTTGAGTGTTTTCGGCTTTTGTGCAAGATAATTTCAACTGAATTGTAAATATATTCACTTATAACATTGTAGTTTTATTTGAGTATCTTTGCAAACCAATAATTTGATTTGAATATGCATAACGAAGTCCAACTTACACTCACACCCGAACAAGCATTTAAACAAGATTTACTAGCAAAACTAGTGGCTGATAAACTGGAGATTTCACCTTCACGTATTACTCGTTTGCGTACAACAAAGAAATCGATAGATGCGCGTTCGTTTCAACCAAAAGTGAATCTGACAGTTGAAGTTTATTGGGATGAACCTGCTCCTGTAATCGAAAAACCTCATTTTGAGTATAAGTCAGTAATTGATAAAACACCTGTATTGATAATTGGTGCAGGGCCGGCAGGACTTTTTGCAGCTTTAAAACTTATTGAATGCGGATTGAAGCCTATAATTCTGGAAAGAGGAAAAAGTGCCCGTGAACGCAAAGTAGATATTGCACAACTGAATAGAAACAAGGGAATTGAAATAGATTCGAATTATTGTTTTGGTGAAGGAGGAGCAGGAACATTTTCCGACGGGAAATTGTACACGCGTTCAAAAAAGAAAGGAAATACGGATCGTATTTTCGAGATTTTTCACTTTCATGGCGCAGCAGAAGAAATTATGTATGACGCTCATCCACATATTGGGTCTGATAAACTTCCACTTGTTATTGAAAATATCAGTAAAACGATTACCTCGTGTGGTGGTGAAATTCACTTTGAACAAAGACTGACAGAAATTCTGATTGAAAATAATCAGGTGTTTGGATGTAAAACATTAGACGGAAGCATTTTTAAAGCTCATGCATTGATACTTGCTACCGGACATTCAGCACACGATATTTATGAAATGTTACACCGACAAGGTGTTGCTTTGGAAGCAAAAGGTTTTGCCATGGGCATTCGGGTGGAGCATCCGCAAGCATTAATTGACAGTATACAATATCACTCCAAAGAGCGTGGACCATACTTGCCGGCTGCTGCTTATAATTTGGTAGATCAGGTTAATGAGCGTGGTGTTTATTCATTTTGCATGTGCCCCGGAGGTCATATTGTACCTGCTGGAAGTGGAAAAAATGAGATTGTCGTGAATGGAATGTCAGCTTCTCAGCGAAACTCACCTTATGCAAATTCTGGTATCGTGGTGGAAATTCGCCCAGAGGATATTCCTACTGATTTTCACGAATATGGTGTGTTGGCTGGACTAAAATTTCAGCAATATGTCGAAAAATTAGCTTTCACAAACAATGGTGGTCTAGGGCAAGTGGCTCCGGCTCAACGTTTAGGTGATTTTGTAAAAGGAAAGTTATCGGCCGACTTGCCTGAATGTTCTTATTTGCCAGGACTGATTTCATCTCCTATGCATTTTTGGTTACCAAGTGTTATTTCTACAAAACTTCGCGAAGGATTTAAAAAGTTTGATCGTAAAATGCACGGTTATTTAACTAATGATGCTGTAGTAGTCGGAGTTGAAACACGTTCATCGTCGGCGGTTCGCATCCCAAGAAATCCTGAAACAGGTCAGCATCCTGTTATAAATGGACTTTTCCCTGCTGGCGAAGGTTCTGGTTATTCGGGTGGAATTACTTCGTCTGCCATTGATGGCGAAAATGCTGCTTTGGCCGTGGCAAATTACGAGTTACAAATTACAAAAAAATAAGATAAAATAGATTTAAAATAGCCGATGGCTGTAAATCAGCAATCGTGTACAAAAAATAACATGAAACGTAAACCAAAAACTGCTCCCGCACCTAAAGAAACTCATTTAAAAGCAACCGAACCAGTAGAGTTAATGACTTTTTTATTAGCTAAAATGGGGGGAATGAGCCGGAATTCTGTTAAATCGTTGTTAGCGCATCGACAGGTGATGGTGAACAATAAGGTGACAACTCAATTTAATTTGGAATTACAACCTAACGACATCGTTGCTGTAAACAGCGGTAGGGGAAATATTGAACTTTCTCATCCAAAACTTCGTATCATTTTCGAAGATAATTATCTGATAGTTGTTGAAAAAAAAGAAGGACTGCTTACTGTAAGCACTGGAAATGCAGATGAAACTACGGCTTTCTCAATTTTAAAAAACCACGTGAAGAAGAGTTCACCACAAAATCGCATTTATGTTGTTCATCGTCTGGACCGTGAAACTTCGGGAGTAATAATGTTTGCAAAAACAAAGGAAGTTCAACTTATTTTACAAGAAAACTGGCATCGTATCGTAACCCGTCGTATTTATGTGGCATTGGTTGAAGGAAAAATGGAAAAAGAGCAGGATACCATTGTTACGTGGCTTTCGGAAAATGAAAAGTCATTGAAAATACATTCGAGCAATACCGATAATGGTGGTCAGCAAGCCATTACACATTACCGATGCGTAAAGTCAAATGATAATTTTTCGTTACTCGAAATAGAACTGGAGACAGGGCGCAAAAATCAGATTCGGGTTCACATGCAAGGAATTGGTCATCCAATTGTTGGAGATAAAAAATACGGAGCTGGAATCAGTCCCATTGCCAGACTTGGATTACATGCCCGGCTATTGGCCTTTTATCATCCTATTACTACCGAAGTTGTTAGTTTTGAAACGCAGGTACCTCGCAATTTTTTGAATATATTTCATTGAAAACTTAACCAACAAATGTTCAATAAAAAACCCTTCCTGAATTCAGAAAGGGTTTTTTTATTATTCAGTGTCAACTATGAATTGTCAACATTTACATTGATTAAAGTTCCCAAGCTAAAGCACTTGCACCTAACACCGCTGCATCTGCTTCCTTTAAATCAGAGAATAACACTTTTACTTTACCTTTCCAAATTGGTAATAAATTCTTTTCCATATTCTCAACAATTGGATTAAGAATTAAATCTCCGGCTTTGGTTAAACCACCAAAAAGCACAATTGCTTCCGGTGCGCTAAACGCAACAAAATCAGCAATTGCTTCACCCAGAATTTTTCCGGTAAAGTTGAAAATCTCTTTTGCAACTTCGTCACCTTGAATTGCAGCATCATATACATCTTTCGATGTAATAATGTCAACAGGAATGTTGCGTAAAAGGCTGTCTTTAGTGCTTGTTTCCAGAATTTCACGCGCTGAACGTGCAACTCCTGTTGCAGACGCGTAGGTTTCCAAACAACCTGATTTTCCGCAACCGCATAAACGACCGTTATTGCGCATAACATTTACATGTCCAAGTTCTCCTGCAAATCCATCATGCCCATAAACAACTTTACCATCGATAACGATTCCACTGCCAACTCCCGTACCAAGTGTAATCATAATAAAGTTTTTCATACCGTGAGCGGCTCCGTAAGTCATTTCGCCTACAGCAGCAGCATTTGCATCGTTTGTCAGAGCAGCAGGTACTCCAAACTTTTCAGCCATTAATTTTGCAAAAGGAATAACGCCTTTCCACGGTAAGTTTGGAGCGAATTCAATATTTCCGGTATAA
Source organism: Paludibacter sp. (assembly GCA_031292575.1). Classification (GTDB taxonomy): domain Bacteria; phylum Bacteroidota; class Bacteroidia; order Bacteroidales; family Paludibacteraceae; genus Paludibacter. The sequence continues at coordinate 13,841 of JARLGX010000030.1, read as the reverse complement.
TAGTTACCATTAGGAGCTCCTACGCCAATTCCTTTTATTTTGTCAATGCCACCTGCTGCATCAATCAATTTTGAAAGTTCAACATAAATGTCATTGATATATAAGTTAACATCATCCGGATGAGTTGATGTTTTAATTGCACTTTTTGATATAACAGTTCCACGGGTGTCAACAATACCGAAAACGGTATTTGTACCACCCATATCCATGCCGATTACATATGGTTTTTCCATTGTTATTATAATTTAAAATTTTATTGATTAAACATTTTCGACAGGAATATCTTTGTTAACGTTTTTAGACCCAATTAAGCCGTAAAAAAGCATATATGCTAAACACGCAAACATTACCCAATAGCTATTTAAATATCCAAAGTGATCAGAAATAAATCCTTGGAAAAGCGGAACAATTCCACCCCCACAAACCATCACCATGAAAATTCCTGAGGCAGCTGCAGTATATTTTCCAAGACCTTCGACTGCAAGGTTAAAAATACCTCCCCACATAATAGACGTGCACAAACCGCACAATATAAGAAACATAATGCTTATAGGCACTTGGGTAATTCCAAATGAAAGATCTGACTTAAACAAAGGCATACTTACAGTTGTAGTTAATGGGCTAAAAATAGCTAAAATGATAAATAACAAACCTAAAGATGCAACTACAGTCAACATTGTTTTACTTGACACTTTAGAACCTATTGCACCTCCAATTAAACGTCCTACTAACATTAGTAACCAGTAGATACCAACTACAAATCCTGCTGTTGTAGCATCTATTCCTAATCCTAAATGAGTTCCGACTGTTGATGAGGCTGTCATAAATAAGTTTGCAGTGCTTGGAATACCGATTTCGATACCTACATAAATAAAAATTGCAATAGCTCCGAGAGTGAAATGACGGAAAGAAAGTGGACTGTGACTGTGTTTTACTTTTCTTTCAGTCGCAGTTTCCATATGAGGTTCAGGGATGTTGACAAAGAAAAGTACTACAAATGCTAACGCAAAAATTCCTAAAGCGATAAAAAGAGCAGGATTTGCTTTTTCAATTGTGCGTCCGGCTGCAGCTCCCATTAAATATCCAACCAACATGGGCGTAATAGTTGCTCCGATAGAGTTAATAGAACCTCCAAATTGTAGAAGCTTGTTACCTGAGTTTCCTCCTCCTCCTAAAGTATTAAGCATTGGGTTTACTACTGTATTAAGCATACACATTGAAAAACCGGCAATAAATGCACCGGTAAGATAGATTGAAAAGCTTCCAAAGACACCCGAAAAATACTGAACTCCAACTCCAACAAAACCAACCAGAACAGCAGCTAAAGCTGTTTTTTTATAACCAAATTTCTTTAGCATTATACCTGCCGGAATACCCATGAATGCATAAGCTAAAAAGTTTGCAAGGAAACCTAACTGTGACTCGAAATTAGAAGCTCCAAATTGTTTTGCAACAATGACACCCATTGGACTTGGAAGACCAGTGACGAATGAAATCATAAAAAACAAGGCAAACATCATTGCAATTGGCAATGCGTAATTTTTCTTTTCTGTGCTCATATAAAAGATTTTAATAATTAAATAGTTTGATAATTTTTTGATATGCAAAGTTATAAATTTTTATTAAAGAAATAACAATATGCTAAATAAGAAACGTCTTATAAATAGTGTTTTAAAACATATATTCGGCTCTTTGTATTTACAGAAACTACAAATTCTTTAATAAAAAATCAGTCATGCGGGTATATAAATGTCGTCGGGTTTGTTTGCCAAGAATGCTGTGATTTTTGTCGGTATAGAGTTGCATTTCAAATTGCTTGTCGGCAGCTACCAATTTGTCGATATACAGCATGGTGTTTTGAGTATGGACATTATCGTCGGCAGTGCCGTGGATAATGAGTAAGTTTCCCTGCAATTTGTTTGCCCGAAGTAAAGCTGACGATTCGTCGTAACCTTTGAAATTTTCCTGGGGAGTACGCATATAACGTTCGGTGTAAGCCGAATCATATAATCGCCAATCGGTAACAGGAGCAACTGCTATTCCTGCTTTGAATACTTTTTCGCCCGAGCTCATACTCATTAATGTCATATATCCGCCATAACTCCAACCCCATATTCCAATTCGGTCTTTATCAATAAACGATTGTTGTCCAAGGTATTTTGCGGCTTCTACTTGATCAGTTGTTTCCAGAAGTCCTAAATGTTCATACGTGCATTTCCTGAATTCTGATCCACGGGCACCGGTTCCACGCCCATCGACACAAGTTACTACATAACCCAAGGTTGTCAGGTAGTATTCCCAATCGATATGCCATTTGTCAAGTACTTCCTGCGAATCTGGTCCACTGTATTGAACCATCAAAACGGGGTATTTTTTGTTTGGGTTAAAGTCTGCAGGCTTCAACATCCAACCGTTAAGCTTCACGTTTTCGGAAGTAGTGAAATTGAAAAACTCTTTTTTCGGAAAATTCAACGATTTAATTTGTGAGGCTAATGCAGCATTGTTTTCGATTTGTCTGATATCGATGCCTGTGTTGGTTCGTAATGTAACAACGTTGGGAGTTTCCGCACTTGAAGCATTATCCACAAAGTAAGTAAGTGTTGAATTAAAGTTGGCATCGTGTGTTCCTTTACCATCGGTTAACCGGACTTTTTTCCCTTTAAGGTCTACTGAAAATATGTCACGTTGCATTGACGATGTTTCCGCAGATTGATAATAAAGAACCTGTTTTTTTTCATCATATCCGTATACATTGGTCACATCCCATTTTCCTTTTGTAAGCTCTTTTTTTACCACTCCATTTATTCCGTATAAATACACATGGCGGTAACCATCTTTTTCACTTACTCCGATAAAGGATGTATTATCGGTAGAAAAATGAATATAGTCTATATTTTGGTAATCGACATAATACTTGTCATTTTCCTGTACACAAAGTTTTGATAATGTTGATTTTGGATTTGCAAGCAGCATGTCCAGTTGGTTCTGATTACGGTTAAGTTTAAAAATAGCCAACTGATCTACAGAGTTCGTCCACATTAGGCGCGGAATGTAGAAATCCTGATCATCATCGCCAAGTTTCATTGTTTTGATTGATTTATAATAATCATCATACACACACACGCTTACTTTAGAATTGTTTTGTCCGGCTTTAGGATATTTAAAACTAAAAGTAGAAGGGTATAAAGTCAATTCGTCTTTATCCGCAGACTTATCATTGTAAACCGGAAAGGAATATTGGGGAACTTTAGTTTCATCGAATTTTACAAAAGCCAGCATTTTGCTATCGGGACTAAATACAAAAAAACGGGTTTTTTCAAACTCTTCTTCATATACCCAATCCGGTGTTCCGTTAATTATACTTCCTGCCTGTCCGTCGGTAGTAATTGCAATCTCAGTATCGTATTCGAGTTTTTTCATGTAAATATTGTTCTGGCGGGCAAAAGCAATGTATTTACTATCGGGTGAAAATAGCGGAACTTCCTCAGGTCCATTCTCCGAAAGTGCTTCAAATTCGTTATGCTTAATGTTGTAAACATAATAATCGGCGGTAAAAGTGCGGCGGTAGCGGTATTTTACATTGGTGTAAACCAATAACTTGTTTTCGTCCGGACTCAGTTCATACCCCGATATTTGTTTAATGGGCGATTTCTTTAGTCTCGAAATACTGAAAATAGTATCGATGGTAGCACCGGTTTTGTAATTGTATTTTACCACAGCTTTGTCATTCACCATCATGGTGTAATGCAATCCATCATTCATCGAACGTGGCATTTCCACAGTTTTTACTCTGAATTTGCCATCGGTTATATCATACAATAAATTGGCAAACATGACATTAACACACAATGTCAATACGAAAATAAGTGTTATACGTTTCATAACGAGCAATTTTAAGTTTCAGTTACAGACAAAAGATTAAATCAAAAAATATATTCTATCTTTGAAGTCAGAATAGATAAATTCTAAATTTTTATTACAAAAATAAGTCAATTAATCCTTTTAAACGGCTTTATTCTGAAAAGATTTTAATCCATTAACAAATATAGACCTAAGTTTTACTTGATAAAAACTAAAATGATAAAGATAATGAAAAACATTTTCAAATCTCCCGAAAAAAACAATTCACTCGGTATATGTTTGAGTGGGGGAGGTGCATTGGGTTTTGCACACATCGGTGTACTACAATCGCTCGAGGAACATGGAATTTATCCTACTCACATTGTAGGTTCAAGTATGGGAGCCGTTGTGGGGACTTTATATGCTGCGGGTTATTCGCCTGCCGAAATGCTTCAGCTGATTAAAGAAGATAAGCTATACAAAGTCACTAAGCTGATGACTTTTCGTCCCACTTTTTCCCGGTCGGGGTTGTCAACGCATACTATGCTTAGGTCGTTAATTCGGGAATTGATTCCGCATAATAGTTTTGAACAATTGCAAAAGAAATTATATATCTGTGTTGTAAACCTGAATAAAGCCGAATGGGAAATAGTTGACACCGGATCAAAACTTGATAAATGGGTGGCTGCTTCAGCCAGTATTCCTGCTGTTTTTGAAACAATAAAGCTCGATGATATCTTTTATATCGATGGAGGTTTGCTCAACAACATGCCGGCTCAGGCGATAGAAAATGTTTGCCCCACAATTATCGGAGTGGATGTGATTCCGCACCGCGTTCCAACGGAATTAAAGAAACCAATAGACACGCTTGTGTATGCTGTTCGTGCTGTTCAATTTCAAAATTCAAAAGCAGGACGTAACTTATGCCGTTTTATTATTGAGCCAAAAGCTATTGAGGAATACAATGTATTTAGTTTCGATGCCTATCAGGCTATCTACGGATATGGATATGATGCTGCGAATAAATATATTGAGAATAATCCTGAAATAATGAAGTTGGTGAAGTAAAAAACTTTTTTGGGTTTTACTTCAACAACTTCAGAAAATTTAAAGTTTTGGCTGAAACTTGTTTTCGGTATTGGCTCTACTTTGGGTTCTCTAAAAAAAGGAATAAAATCCTTATTAACCTGTGCTCCGCTTGTTACCATACTTTCCGTGTTTTTTATAAAATGCATTAGAATTTCTCAGAACTTACAGGTACTTTATTTAAAGCGGCTTCATTGCTTTGCATTTTCTTTGTATAGAAAGTAATGGCATTAAATGGTTTTATAAGTGCAATCATTTTAGTGGTTTTTACCGGCTGATTGTTCAACGAGACTTTAGACTCAATAGTGGTAAAATACTGAGCATCTGTTTTTTTGTTTTTTATCGTTTTTCTTAAACTAAATTTGTACGTCGATTCAGCTATATAATAACTACCTCCCTGTTTACTGTATTTTGTATGGCTTTTTGTAATCCATAAAGTGTACTTTATGCCCAATTTGGGTGACATAACCTTAGAGAAAAGCGTTGTGTTGTTTTTGATGTTGTACCCGGTATCCGTATTGTGTGCCGATTCTACAACGACTTTGTTCAACGTGTCGATGACTACATATCCCTCATTTGCAAGGTCTTTTTTGTCATTAAACCTGAGTTGCACCAAATAGGGACTTGATGACTGGAACAGCGGATTTTGTTTAAATGTGTTGTTTTTTATAAACTTAGCATTGAAATAAGTCATAAAATCAGCGTATAGCATTGTCTTCAAATTAGTAAAGTCAACACCAGCAGTTTTATCTTTATATTTTATGATGTTGTTTCGAGCATCAATGTAGTATTGTGGATTCCCCGATAATTTGGGTACAAGTAAATTGCCTTTGCTTTTAAAGGCGTAGCCAGATGAGTCTCCGAGGGTATACGATTCGTAATTATACGCAAATTGTTTTTCTGTATTTTGATAATTCTTGTTCTTTTGTTTAACCACTTCATTTAAGATTCTTGGTATCCAGGTTGGTTCACTGCTTCGAACCACGATCTCGCTGATCAAAACAGATGTTGGAGTCAAAAAAACAGTATCTCTAAGATTTTCTTTGGTTAGTTCAATCTTTTGATAATTGATGTGTGAGAAAAAGAGAGTTTGAAAAGGGAAATCAACTGTGAATTGACCTTGTTCATTGCTCATTTCGCCAAAAACATTATCACCGCTTTTGGTGTAAACACTAACGTACGGGATGGGTTGATGAGTTGCTTTATCAGCGATAACCCCTTTTGTTTGCGACAATACCAGTTGTTGGGTCATTGCCAGTAGCATTAATGGGATGAATGCGAGTCTTTGTTTCGATACGTTCATAGGAGTAAGTTATTTTAAAGTTTTTTTTCTGCCCAACAAGTTATACGCACTAAAATGCTAAAAGCTCCGGTCTGACACATGAATATGTTATCCCAGTTCTTGTGTTCTTTGTGTTTTTCAATTGTTACTACAAAGTAAGTAAATTCTGCTCTTCTTAGTTAACGTGAGTTCGACATAAAAAAACTTAACGCTTTGGTAATCATATGAACAAAATAAAATAAGGGTGAGATTTGATGGGGTTTATTGGTTGCTACTAAGGGTTTCAATAAGAACCTTATTTAAAAAAATGATTTGTGCCCTTAGTAGAAAAATAATCCCAGGGATAAAAGCCCATATTCCCTTATTTAATAGCTATTTAAAATAATTGCAGACAGAAACCTTATATCGAACTCACGTTAGTTAGTATTCTTAACTTAAATTTAACCCTGCAAATATAATAAACTATTTTAATATTTATGCTGATGTGTATAAATTTAGGCAGGTTTTTTAAAGTTATTCTTTCTCCCCATCTCCTCCTCGTTTGTAGAGGGGGAGTGAGATAATTAACAATATGAAGGTTTAATAGCTTTCTTTACAACTAACTGTTTGATAACTTTTACGATAAAGTCTTCAAAAGCATCATAATGATTTTGAATTACATCATCATCAAAATATTGTTGCATTGTTGTAAAAAGATCTTTTACCGATAAAGGTTCTGACAAATGTTCCAGTACTTTCTTCTCTAATTCGTCAATATCATAAAGTAAAAACTTATTTCCGATAATTTCTGGAATTACTAAATTAAAAAAATGCTCTTGTGATAGCGTTAATGTTTCATAATATTGAATTCCTATTCTAGTATGTTTATTTATCAAACCTGCCCAATTATATTCCGATTCTATAATGTTTAAACCTTCAGTTCTGGATATAATTTTATTTAAAAAATTATTGTTTATAAAAATTTCAGCATACCATCCAGCTGCAGCAATGTCTCTTCCGTACAGGTAATAATCTGACAGTAGAGCATTCTCTTTTAGAATTGTGTTTAGTTTTTGCGTGAAAACATCAAAATCATTTTTTAAATATTGCAAGTCAAGTTTTTCATGAGAGTTTACAACATACATATCAAAGATTTTTTTTAATAAAGATAAATCTGGTTCAGCTTTGGATTTGGAGCATTCGTTGTTATCAATACGAATATCATTTTGAAAACTTTCAGTTGCTTTGTCGATGAGTTGCTGATATTCACTTTTTTTATCAATATTCTTATCGTTATAGAAACTAGTAAAAAGTGTCACGTTTTGCTTTTTACAAAGTGCTATAATTTTATAGTAATATTCTGGGTACAATTCTCTCAGTTTAGCAGCCATTTGCATGCAAGTAATCTTATCACGCTTGTAATGACCTAATAAGTGTAAATATGTTCTTTCATAAGGTACTTCTTGAAAATTTCCAAGATATAAATAACCTCGATCTTCAAATATATCATTAAAAAGAAAATTAATAGGGATATTTTGTTCTTTTGCCAATGAATAAAATAAATGCTGCTCAAAAAAAACATTAAACTTATCAATATTTATATTCTGGAAATGGTTGATGTTACTATTTACATACTTAAACGCTTCTGTAGTATATTGTTTTATAAATGATATGTTATTACCTCCCAATATGCCTGCGTTTACAGCATTAATAGGAATGTTTGAATAGAAATCGGCTTTAACGCATGGAGGAAAATAAGTAAAATTCTCCATCAATTGCTTTTGTGTGATTGTATAATAATCGGTGGCAACTTCAATATTTTGTGTTATTAAAGAACTTTGAAGTAATGAGTCAGCAAATTTATTGAAAATAAACACATCACCATCAATATGAAGAAAGGGTTCATCTTGTAACGAGTAAGTGTAAATCTTGGGTAATGCCCACAAATTGGTATCAGCAAGTTTCAAATCATCGTGATTAGTATGTAGAGTCGTGTAAGGCAACTCAAGTATGTCTATTAATAACTCAGCCGCAGTACTATTGGCATAAAGCTCAACATTACCATATAACTTTTGCAACTGTAAACAGCTCAATGCCCAACTCATTAAATGATATTCAGGCTTTAACCAACCAAAACTATCTGTAAATGGACGTTTTGATGGATCGATGTAAAGGGTTTGGATAAGATTCATTTTTGAGAATTACTTAAAATAATAATCTAAAGTCATCGAAAGAATTGATATTTTATCAATTCTTATTGAAATGAGAAATAAAAAGATGCAAATCAAAACCAAAACATTAAGGATTGTTGCATATTTTATAACAAAGAATTTATTTTTATCGAGTTCATTTTTTAAGGAATCCATAAGTCATGATTTTTCTAATTCTAATTGGTTTTTTACCAAGTTAAAATATATTCCTTTAGCTTTCGTTAATTCAATATGATTGCCTATTTCTACAACTTCTCCATCTTTCATAACTACAATTTGATCAGCATTTTTTACCGTGCTTAATCTATGAGCAATGATAATTACTGTTTTATTCATAAAAAAATTATTCAGATTATCATGAATGATTTTTTCATTCTCAGTATCTAATGCGCTTGTTGCTTCATCAAATAAAATATATTGCGGTTGTTTATAAACAGATCTTGCTATTAATATTCGTTGTCTTTGACCGCTTGAAATGCCATTGCCCATTGAACCAATTATTGTATTTTCCTTCAGTGGCAAACTCTCAACAAAATCAGTAATATTTGCAATATTAATGGCGTTTGATAATTTTTCAGGACAAATAGTTATTTCGTTTGTAGCAATATTCCGGGCAATTGTTTCCGAAAAGATAAAACCATCCTGCATTACTACTCCACAGTTTTTCCTCCAGTTTAAAGGAGAAATCTGATTTAATTTAGTTCCGTTTACGATTATTTCGCCATTTACAGGTTCGTAAAATCGTAAAAGAAGTTTCATTAATGTTGTTTTACCACAACCGCTTGCTCCAACGATGGCTGTTGTTTTTCCTTCAGGAATAAATAAGTTTATATCTTTTAATACGAATGGGGATAAAGGACCTTCATATTGAAAACTGACATTATTCATTTGAATACCTTTTGTACCATTTTTATATGATGTATTGTTAGTTTTTGGAAGAGTTATTAATTCTTCTGATTCTTCTTCTTGATAATATTGTACTTCTGTAAGACGTTTCATACTTAATTGTGCATCTTGCAAAGAACGAAAGAATGCAATTAGCTGATTAACAGGTGAGTTCATTTGTCCAATTATATACGATATACTTAACATTCCACCAAGAGTAATATATCCAAGAATGACTAAACGTGCAGCAAGGTAAGTAACAATAATATTTTTTATTTGATTAATAAAGTCAAATCCTATTAATTGGAGTTGATCTAACCTTAACACTTTAAGATTTACGCCAAAAACATCAATCTGTACCTTTTCCCATTTTTCTATCTTATAATTTTCAAAATTATTTAGTTTTATTTCTTGTATTCCATAAATCATCTCATTTACTGCCTCTTGGTTTAGTGAATTAGTTTTAAACCTGAAATAATCAAGAATTTCTCTCCTTTTTAAGAAAAAACGGGACCAAATAATCGCTAAACAAGTTAATGTTACATATAAAAATAAAATTTTAAAACTATAATGAAGTAAGACAATAAAGAAAATTAGAAAATTTATTAGAGAAAAAAAAGTAGTCAAACTTTGTGAGGTAAGAAAGTTTTCTATTCTTGAATGATCCTGAATACGTTGGTAAAAATCTCCCAAAAATTTTGTTTCAAAAAATTTAAGGGGTAATTTCATAATCTTTCGAAAAAAATCAGAAATGATAGAAATATTAACTCTAGCTCCAATATATAGAATTAACCAGTTACGTACAATCTCAATGATTACAGAGCCCAGAAAAACAAATATTTGAGAAAGAAGTATTAAAAATACGATATTCAGATTATGAGCACTAACTCCTTTATCAATTAATGCTTGTGTTAAAAATGGGAGAATTAATGTTAGTAAACTGCCAACAGCTAAACTAAATATTAATTGAAGTAACTGTTTTTTGTATGGTGAAACATAGTCAAAAAGATATTTGAGATTATAATTTTTTTCTTTCTGTTGCTCAAAATCAAAGAAATTTTCTGTTGGTTCAACTGCAAAAACTACTCCTTCATTCTCACTATTCAACCATGATTGTTTAAATTTTTCTTCAGGTATATTTATAAAACCAACCGAAGGATCAGCAATCTTAAACGAGTACTTTTTAGTAATAAAATTCTGCCTGATATTGTGTAATACAACAAAATGACCGCTATTCCAGAATAATACACACGGATATACTTTTTCAGTTATTAAATCATTAACCGTCAGATTTAAGGCCATTGATTCAAAACCAATTTTTGTGGCAGCTTCTGTTAACCCAATTAAACTGACTCCTTCGCGTGTTAAATATGAATTATCTCTTAGAAATTGTAATGAGTGTTTTTTTCCATAATATTCCGAAATCATTGCTAAACAAGCAGGGCCACAATCCATTGAATCGTGTTGTGCAACAAATGGGAAAGTTTTAAATAACTTCATAGTAGTATATTACGGGTTACCATTCACAAGTATATGGATTGTAACTACATTTGGATGGTTTGCTGTAAATATTATTTATGTTCTGAATAAATGCTCTACAATCGCTACAATTATACCTAAATTCACAGTCTCTACAAATTTCTATTTTGTCTTTATGAATGTACCAATATTTCAAAAACTCAGGATTAGTTAACACATTCTTTATAGTAACATCATTAATATTACCAAAAACTTCTTTCATTGAAGGGCAGTTTTTAATATTACCTTTTTTATCAATTGAAATCTTTTTGTCTAAACACCCATTTCTTGTTTTGTGTTTATTGTGCGTATAATAAAACCCTGAGAAATCTAAACTTTCAAAATTAATAAGCCCACAACAATTTCCATTATCGAAAGGATAATTAAGAAAATAAACTGTTCCCAAACTAATGGGTTGATAATTATCTACTTGATTAACTATAGAATACTTCTTTACTTTTGTCGAGCCGTATAAATAAATATTGCTTATTATTGCATTATTCTCAATAAATTTATGTAATAAATCTATATCAATGCCAGCATTGTAGGTAGCATGTATTTCTAAATAATTAGCTTCAGTAGTATTTATTAACTGCATTATTTTTTCTAAAAATTCTAAATTTAAAATTGATAAAATGCGAACTTGAAATTCTGTGCAATTTACCTCTGTAAGCTCTTTACATAATTTTCTAAACGATGCGTCATCATAAAACAATTCGTCTAATTCAATTATCACATCTTGTATCTTTACATATTCATCATGCACAACTTCGCTTAAAGGGGGGAATTTTTTTGCATCATTTGTCATTATTGCTATTTCATTATTTATCATAAAAGATAAAAATTCATTAAAATAACTGACAGATTCAACATCTTCTAACTCCTTTTCAACGTCAATTATCCGTTGCCTGTCTAATTTTAGTAATAAATCATAATACTCATTACTGATAAAAAATAATTCATCACGAGAATAATCAACGATTAAACTTCGTTTATAACCATTTATTAGTTTACAGGTAGTTGATAAAATAAAATATAAATTATTGTCTATCATTATTCTCCAAAATAAGTTTTTTATTTACTGTCTTTGAAATATTTCTTGTAGATTCTACGCTTCTCATAACGTCAGCTTGTATTAAAGCACTATATGTGATTAACTTATTTTCTTCTTGCCAATCAGTTAATTGATTAAAGTAAATTTTACGATAAAACAGAGGTAACCCTTTTAAGTTATCTGCATCCAAATTAATTTGTTCTAATTCTACCATTTCTTAAATAATTTGCTACTATTTTTTCTAAATTATAATTACAGGGCTCACTAGTCATTCCAAACTGACCTACCGGATTAATTTCTAAAAAAATAAAATTATCTTGTTTATCTACAATCAAATCCACAGAACCACAATTCAAATCCAACTTTTTAAACAATCGGATTAATTTTTCTTCAATTTCCAAAGGTAATTGATAAGGTACATTTTTATTATTGGCGTATTTTCGGAAATCAATTCTTGTCTTTTCGTTAGATTGTGAAAATATAGCCATTGAATAAAATTTTCCCTCGATATAAAACGAGCGTATCTCATATTTTTTTTCAACTAATTCAGAAATCAGAGAAGGAGAAAACGTGTTTTGATGATTAGATTCATAAAATTCATTTTCCAATAATTCTGTATATGTATAATATCTTTTTCCCTGATAGTCACTGTAAATCCCATTTGAAATAGCTTTTGTAACTACATTCCCTATTTTTTTTTGTGATTCTATTAGTTGTTTCCCATCTTTAATAATTTCAAATTGTGGTACTTTTAATTCATATTTATCGGCTAAATCCAATATTATCAATCGATTAAGATCGAACAATGGTTTGCCTAAATTGATAGGAATAGTATTATATAATATTTCAAATATATAATCTTTTAGCGCCAACATTTCTTCATTAACATGTCCCTTGATGTGAGACAATAAAAATTCATTAGTAGATACTAGTCTATTTCTATCTATTTGAAATGTTTTATCATTTAACTGATTATGTGTTATACCAGTACGTCTCCACCAGCAAGCAGTAGCTTCTCGCAGATTGATCAATTCATCTGTAAGAGTATTTCTAAAAAATATACCTTTGCTATTGATAGCATCAAACTGATAAGTATTATCGTCTCCATTAATTCGGACTACTTTCACACCATAATGGTTCAGCCATCTGATAACACAAGTACTTGAATAATCAAATTTTATTGTAAAAATAAGTATCATTTATATATTAACTTTGTAAATTGAGTTTAGAACACAATCATATATTTAATATATAATTGTGTTAATTATTTAGTTTGTAATTTGTTATTTTCTATCCATTATCACTAAAACAGCCACAAAAAAATCTGTATCAAAGTCAGAGCTAGTAACACTATGTCCACCAAAAGAAGCAACTGTGCATCCCTGCATTTATAGTTTTCATCTTTCCTATAGACATCCTTTTTTCTAAATCAAATTTTGAGATTTTCAATTTTTTTGAATTTTAATATTAGAAATGCTTTTATACCTAGATTGATAAATTAATCATTGTCAGTATCAAACTTTGAAGAACAACCACACTATAATCAGCTTTTGTAGATTTCATATTTGATATTTATTTTTTTCTAATTCTAATTATCAATTTAAGGTATTTGAATAATAGAGATAGTAATTATATAATTACTATCTCTTAAAATTAAGAAAGATTGTTAATGATCGTATTCAGAACCATTGGTTTCTGAATCTGAACCTGAACTTGTACAATGACCACCACCGCTCCATGTTTCTGCACAACCGGCTTTAATCATTTTCATGTCAGCAATTGACATTCTTTTTTCTAAATCAAATTTTGATAATTTCATTTTGAATAAATTTATTGAATTAATAAATAATGCGAATCAGGAGTAGAGACTCCGTAATTCTTTGTTAGTTTAAAGTGTTTATAATCAAGAAAATAAGTGTAAAACAGTTTGTTCAATTCTCTGAAAATCATTATCTTAGAAGAAAATTCGCAGTAATATTCTAAGTAT
>JARLGX010000029.1 GCA_031292575.1 Paludibacter sp. | reverse complement strand
TTTTAACCGCAAACCTTGAACTGCAAACCGGAAACCAACAATGCTTCTCTCTCAAAGCGGGTGCAAAAGTAGAGACTTTTTATTTACCATGCAACTGTTTTTTTCTATTTCTTCTGATGAAAAATATAAATAGTTTCTAATAGACTGATAAAAAAAACTATAACTCGAAAAAAAATGGGAAAATTTATTTAGGCGTTCTTGTATTTTAACTATAAATTGACTGGTTATATTAGGAATAGTTACAGTTTGTAAGTTATTCAATGATCGATTAACACCCATTTTTTATTGATTTTGTCTTGGAAAAACAGAACTTAAAGCAGAAAAATATATCAATTTGAAATATTGTTCTCACTAAAAAATTCTGCCAGTCTGATAAATGAAATAAACATTCAAAGAGTATTTATGAGTTCAATAATCAAAAAGGGCATTATAAATATTTATAGTCCAAATAAATACATTGATTCAAGACATGACGACTAAACTTTTAGTAAAAAATTTGTAACATCTACATTCATAATTTTTAGCCCAACAAATGCACCATTAAAATTTATTGACTACTTTTGGCATCCGTATTTATTATTTTTTCTCATACAAAGCTTAAAATATCATTGAATTAGCTTTATCTCATATAACAATCTGCAGCAAAAGATAATGAAGTAGAAGCTTGATAAATCATATTGTCATACTACGTTTATAAAAAATTCAATTTTGTTTAACGAAACAACCATGTTACCTAAAATACAACCGATTTTATATGCAGTAAGTGCATTTATAGTATTCACAATATTGTCTGTGCTTTTAAAATTTATAACAAATCATAGACCAACTGATGACGAATATTTCGGATTATTTGGGAAAAAAGATATTCTTCTTGGGGCATTAGTAGCATTAATATTGACATTTTCGCATGAACGAAAAAAGAAACTGAAATAAGACGTAGAAATGATAGATATTACAAATTATATAATTCGATTTTTGCTCGGTGAGGACTTATCGCGTGAAATTGTTGATAAAGTAGGATATACAGCTAATCCGAAAGAGTTCCATAACTACAAATTAGTAATAATACCATCTACTTTCTTTTCTATTAATGTATATGGTACCCGTGACTCATTGCCAACTTTACCTTTACAAATATGGGAAGAGGCACCCATTCTCTTTGGAAATCCATTGGTAGAACAAATAGAAAAAACACTTGTAATACATGCTGATTTGATTGCAAGTACTTATTTTCTTATCAGTAGGTATGAGGAGATTGTACAGGCTGACAAGCGCGATGTACACGGACGGTTTCCAGGCAAAGAATCTGTACCCTATCGCGCCGGATTTATTGATTCACCATTGGTAGATGAATATGGGAAATTATTGCGTTTAAAACTCAGGGAATGTGGCATAGAAGTTCCTGAACCGCCACAGGAAATACGGAAAATATACCTCACACATGATGTAGATCAGCTATCTCATTATCGTAATCTACGTGGATTTATGGGTGGATTGTTACGAGGTATTCGTAGGCCAAAAGAGGGGAATAAAGCTATAAAGAGCTATTTTGGAGGTTTAAAAAATGATCCATGGTACACTCTCCCCTGGTTGTATAAACTGGATAATTCCGTGCGCCAAACTCTTGGTACAAATAAATGTGAACCAATTGTATTTATAAAAGTTGGGGGTGGAAACAAGAAAGAAGATAAACCATTTATAACACATCATATTCAAGACTTTCAATCATTAATAAAACTTTGCAAAAAGAAAAATATCACTTTCGGACTACATTCGAGTTATGCCGCAGGAATTGACCCAAACCGAATTCAAGATGAAAAGAAACATTTAGAGCGAGTTACTAAAAAATCAATCAAATACAACCGTCATCATTTTCTTGATACACGTGAACCTGATGATATGCAGACATTAATAGACGTGGGTATTACTGATGATTTTACATTGGGTTATGCAGATATTGCAGGTTTTCGAATAGGAACTAGCCGACCAGTCAGATGGATAAACCCAAGAACAAAGGAACTCACTTCGCTTATATTACATCCGCTTATAATAATGGACGGAAGCTTGAGCGACAAACGTTATATGAACTTAAATGCCCATGATGCATACGAGTATTGCATCAGACTGATAAATATGGTAGAGAATTGGAATGGTGAATTAGTATTACTTTGGCACAATACTTCTGTAGAGGATAAACCTCAATCATATCATAGAAAATTATATCAAGATATAATTAAATACTTGAAACAAAAGCAGCTTACAGAAAGAGAGTAGTTATAATGCAAAAAACAGCCATTGTTTGCGTAACAAATGATTTAAGTACAGATCAACGAGTTCATAAAACCTGTTTGACACTCGAAAAGTGTGGTTATTGGGTAATTGAATATGGTCGGTTGCTCCCTGAAAGCTTACCATTGGAACGACCGTATTTTACATTACGGAAAAAACTTTTATTTAAGAAAGGACCACAATTCTATGCTGAATTCAATATCCGATTATTTTTCTATTTGATGACAAAACAATTGGATCTGATTTTTGCAAACGATTTAGACACCCTACCCGCTGCTTATCTGGCTGCCAAACTACGTAATAAAAAACTAATTTACGACACCCACGAATATTTTACTGAAACACCCGAACTTGTAAACAGAAAACTGACACAATTTATTTGGAAGAAAATAGAAGATTATTTATTTCCGAAGTTATCTGACATCTTAACTGTAAATGCATCCATCGCAAAACTTTATGGCGACAAATATAACAAAACCGTTCGTGTAAGCCGGAATATTCCCCTAACTTTTGCGCCTAAACGGTTAAAAACCAGAAAGGAATTGGATCTGCCTGAGAGCAAGCATATTTTAATTTTACAAGGAACCGGTATTAATATTGAACGTGGTGCTGAAGAAACTGTTTTAGCCATGCAGTATCTTGAAAACGTTGTTCTGTTAGTTGTAGGGAGCGGCGATGTTTTTCCTGTTTTGCAAAAAATGGTTTGCAAACAGAACTTACAGGACAAAGTTATTTTCAAACAAAAAATGCCTTTTGCCGAACTCAGGCAATATACAATGAATAGCGACCTTGGGCTGGCAATTGACAAAGACACCAACCTGAATTATCATTTTTCGTTGCCTAATAAGTTGTTTGATTATATTCATTCTGGTATTCCAACGCTTTCTTCAGGATTAGTAGAGCTTAAACAAATCATTGACAAATACGACATTGGATACTATATTCAAAACCACGATCCAAAACACATAGCCGAAGTGATTAAACGCATTTTTGAGGATGAAATCCGATATAAGCAAGTAAAAGAAAACACCGCAAAAGCCAAGAAAGAACTTTGTTGGGAAAACGAAGAAAAGGTATTGATGGAAATCATCAAAAAGTCTGACCTCTAATTAAATTAAAACATGCTTTCCATCCTTCTGCCTACACATAATTACAATATCACCAAACTTGTTGCCGACTTGCACCAGCAAGCGTTGAATCAATATGTCGATTTTGAGATTATTGTAATGGAAGATGGTTCCACATTGTTCAAAGATGAGAACAAGACTGTTAGCGATTTGAAGTTTTGTCAATATATTGTTCTACCTCAAAATATTGGTCGGTCGGCAATACGTAACAGACTTGCAGACACTGCAAAATACGACCATTTATTGTTCATCGATTGTGATGCAGAAGTTTTTTCAGAGAATTATATTGAGAAATATGTGACATTCTGCAAAGAAGATTGTGTGGTGATTGGCGGAACTGCTTACGAAACAACTGAAACAAATGCCAATTACAGTTTACGCTTGAAATATGGACGGGAAAGGGAAGCCAGAACAGCTGCCGAACGCAGCAAGAATAACTTTTCAACCTTCAATTTCCTGATTTCAAAATCTATTTTTAATCGGGTTCGTTTCGACGAGAGTATACGAGGTTACGGTCATGAAGACATGCTTTTTGGTCATCAGTTACATCAACTTGGTTACGAATTCATTCAAATTGAAAATCCATTAATCCACAAAGGACTGGATGATAACGAAACTTTTCTGTATAAAACGGATGAAGGAACACGTAATTTATTTCGACTTTACAAGACCGGACGTTATCCGTTCTTAGCTGACGAATCAAAACTACTGAACACTTATATCAAAATACACAAGACCGGACTTACTCGATTATTAGCATTAAAATATGATCTTTTAAAATCATTATTACGTCGCCAACTTTGCAGCAGGTCACCCTCACTCTTAGTCTACGATTTATACAAAATACTTTTTCTTTGCAAAACATCCCTGTTTGAATGACAAGATGTCAGCGTATACTAAACTTTTTAGTTCAAAAGCGGTTATTTCTGTCAAAAAGGTCAATAAACAGCTTTGGCACAAAATTAGCAAAAGGCAAAACCGGATTATACTCCAGTAGTTGCAACTTTACAAACTCATATATAATAATTTAATTAAAAAACTGAGAAATATGAACATTAAACCATTAGCCGACCGTGTGTTGGTAAAACCTGCACCGGCAGAAGAAAAAACTATCAGCGGAATCATTATTCCTGATTCTGCTAAAGAAAAACCATTGAAAGGCGAAGTATTAGCCGTTGGTAAGGGTACGAAAGAGGAAGAAATGGTAGTAGCCGTTGGAAATAATGTATTATATGGCAAATATGCCGGCACCGAACTGGAATGGGAAGGCGAAAAATACCTGATAATGAAACAATCGGATATTTTGGCAATAATTTAAAATGACCCCAACCCCTAAAGGGGAATTAAATTAGCACAGTCTCTTCATATTATTAAAAATCTATATAACAAACAATGGTAACTCAGTCCCCCTTTAGGGGTTAGGGGTTATCTTTAATAAAAAATATACAATGTCTAAAGAAATTTTATTCAATATTGATGCTCGCGACCAGCTTAAAAAAGGGGTTGACGAGTTGGCAAATGCCGTAAAAGTAACGCTTGGCCCCAAAGGTCGCAATGTAATTATCGAGAAAAAATTCGGTGCACCACACATTACAAAAGATGGTGTAACAGTAGCAAAAGAAATAGAGTTGGAAGATCCATTCCAAAATCTGGGAGCACAATTGGTAAAAGAAGTTGCTTCGAAAACAGGCGATGATGCAGGTGATGGGACAACAACTGCTACCGTTTTGGCACAATCAATCGTAAGCGTTGGTATGAAAAACGTTGCTGCCGGTGCTAACCCAATGGATTTGAAACGCGGTATCGACAAAGCAGTGATTGAAGTGGTAAAAAGCATTGCTTCACAAGCTAAAGTAGTTGGCGAAAATTACGACCAAATTGAACAGGTTGCTTCTATTTCTGCTAACAATGATGCAGTAATCGGAAAATTAATTGCCGACGCCATGCGCAAAGTATCGAAAGATGGCGTAATAACTATTGAAGAAGCTAAAGGAACCGACACAACCATTGAAGTGGTGGAAGGTATGCAATTCGACCGCGGATATATTTCGGCTTATTTCGTTACCAATACTGAAAAAATGGAAGTGGAAATGGAAAAACCATACATTCTTATCCACGACAAAAAAATATCGAACCTCAAAGAATTGCTCCCTGTATTGGAACCGGCAGTTCAGTCGGGTCGTCCTTTGCTGGTAATTGCTGAAGACGTTGACAGCGAAGCCTTGACAACATTGGTTGTAAACCGCTTACGCGCCAACCTGAAAATATGTGCTGTAAAAGCTCCCGGATTTGGTGACCGTCGTAAAGAAATGCTCGAAGACATTGCTATCCTGACCGGTGGTATTGTTATTTCGGAAGAAAAAGGCATTAAACTGGAACAAGCAACTCTTGAAATGTTGGGTACTGCCGAAAAAGTGACCGTAAACAAAGACAATACGGTGATTGTAAACGGAGCAGGCACTAAAGAAGCTATTGCTAACCGCGTGGCTCAAATCAAAGCACAAATTGCTTCAACTACTTCGGATTACGACCGCGAAAAATTGCAGGAACGTTTGGCAAAATTGTCGGGTGGTGTGGCTGTACTTTATGTTGGTGCTGCTTCGGAAGTGGAAATGAAAGAAAAGAAGGACCGTGTGGATGATGCGTTGAGTGCAACCCGTGCAGCTATCGAAGAGGGCATTGTACCTGGTGGTGGTGTGGCTTACATCCGTGCTATTGCTTCGTTGAAAGCTATTAAAGCGGTTAACGATGACGAACAAACCGGAATAGAAATAGTGAAACGCGCTATCGAAGAGCCATTGCGTCAGATTGTATTTAATGCAGGTAAAGAAGGTGCAGTAATTGTTCAGAAAGTACTTGAAGGTAAAGACGATTACGGTTATAATGCTCAAACCGATAAATACGAAAACTTCTTTGCAGCCGGCGTTGTCGATCCTGCTAAAGTCTGTCGCGTGGCATTGGAAAATGCAGCTTCTATTGCAGGTATGTTCCTGACAACCGAATGTGTAATTACCGAAAAGAAAGAAGATAACCCAGCTCCTCAAATGCCAATGGGCGGCGGAATGGGCGGAATGATGTAAAATCAATTATCAGTAAGCAGTTATCAGTAAACAAAACTGTTCACTGAATACTGCTCACTGACAAAGAACTATTTTCCCGCAGGCGCAACCCTGTGGACACTATATATAAATGCCAAACCCTTGCTGCTTTCGGGCAACAAGGGTTTTTTGGTTTGTAATATAGGATGCTCACTTGGTTTAATAACCGTATTTTGAATTTAAATTCACATTAAAATTATTTTCACCAGCAAATTCTTCGGATTCTTTTGGATCTTCCGGAGCATATTTTCCATTCGGTAAATCATTCAAAGTATAGCCATTACAAACTCTTGCAACATCTACATATTTAGTTGCAGCGGTATTGATAGCTGTAGCAGCAACATTGACCAAAGCACCTACAAGACCACCTCCTGAACCAGAAAAGCTTGTGTTATAATTTATAGTACCTTTTCTATCATACAAAATTTCGTTTGTCTTAGTCGATTTTACAACATACTCCACACCAACACTTACATTTCCGTAACTCTTATCCCATTTATTTATTATTGTGAATAAAACCATATCAGCCCCGAAAATTTCACCAAATTTAGCGAGTGATGATTTCAGAAATAATTCTGCATCATAGGCACTTTCTTTCTTTAATATTTCCATTGATAAAAAAGGTGGAATAACATAGTAACCTGCATTGGCCAACGGAACATTTAATGTTGAATGAAAATACTCCTTTGCATCAACAGCTGTTGTTTGATTAATGGGAGGCATAATAAGAATTGATAGTGGTTTTTCACTATACATTCCTTTATAAGCAACTGTTTTCAAAACAGGTTTAGTTGTAGTACAACTTGAGAAAGCGATTGCTATAACTGCGAAGAATATAATTGTTTTTTTCATTTTTCTAATTTTTGAAGGATTCTATCAATAAATATTTTTGACTCAGGATATAATGCAATTTCTTTTAATAACATTTTTTTTCCTTCAGCAATTTTATTTGTTTGCAGAAGTAAAAAACCATAATCGGCGTAAATTCCAGGAGGTACTACTCCACGAGTACCAGTCTGTTTTGAGATGATATCTTGATAAGTTTTAATTAATTCCTGTGTCGATTTATCATCACTGTTTTTTAAATAATTATAGCTCGTTGTTTGATATTTGCCCCAAGAATATAATTTTTTTTGGGTTGTACACGAGCACAATAGAAATAATGAGATTGAGAAATAAATGATTTTCTTCATGGTAATAATATTTTTTTGGTTTCTTGAGTGGATAAAAATATCTGTTTATTAAAAATTACTCTGTTTTTATATGTTACCGAAATAACATGCTGCCCAGTCGAAATGGCATACACTTTGCCTTTTACACGGCTCGCTTTATCATTATAGACTTCCGCATTAAATGTAGTTTTATTATCTACACTTACGTCAACACCTCCTGAGTAATTACTGGGGCTACCTATAAACTCCAAAAATGATTCTTTTTCTAAACCTGAAGAGGATGTTTTTATTCCTCCACAACTAGTCAATAGAATCAAACTAATTGCAATAAATAAATTTTTCATTTTTTAATTTCTTTAATATAGTAATTACTTAAATTTGATTTATCAATACTACCTTCAGTAAATGAAACCATTGAAAATTCACTTTGTGGATTATCACCCCCTAAGAAATCTATTTTAATCTTCCCAACAGATTTTCCAGGAAGTTCAAAAGTCATTCCTGTTTGAGGATTTTTTACGCTTTTCCCTTTTTCAATTACATCATAAGATTCTCCAATTTTGATTCCCTGACTCTTACCACCGGAAATAATAATTCCATTCTCATCGTACGCCAAAAAATATGATTTCCACGGTCTATCCATACAATTGTTGATAATATTTTCTACCAATTTTGAAATTGCAGCTGATATTGCTTTATCACTTAAAGTGGCATCGTAATCAGTTTTTTCTCCAAGTCCTAAAACTGTTTTATTAGTAGTTTCTGCTTCACCTTTAGCCTCTTCGGAGTAAATAATTTGACCAGTAGAAACATCAATTAATCGAATGCTAACACCCGCCTCAACTATTTGAGATTTACTTCTTGAAAAAACTTTCACACCTCCAACATTTTTTCGTCCAAACTCGGTAACTGAGCCAACTATAATATAGTCAGCACCAACTTTTTGATAGCCTTCTTGACCTGTGATTTTCATTTCTTGTAATATTTTATCCATGTCTTCACGTTCCAATAAAATAAATTTATTCGATGCAGCTAATTTTGTGGATAAAATATCAACAGCTTGTTTTCCTAAAGGATCATTTGCTTTATCGTAAAATATACCTTTGGCATACTCTGTCTCATTCGAAAATCGAGCAATTGCAACTTTCCTCTTTAAGAATTGTTGTTCGGGTTTAACATCTTGTATTTGGGATTCAACTCTTACCACTTGTTTTTGCGCAGGCAAGCAAATAGTAATCATTAATAATACAATTCCAATTAGGTTTTTTTTCATTTAAATTTAAATTTTAGTGTTTAATTATCTAAGTATATCAATCTGTGAAATGATTCAATTTTATTAAAAAACTTATCAAGATTCCTATTTATTCATTTATGTGAGTTTTCCCCCACCACTCTCGTAGCAGGGGAAAATCTGATTTTTATTTTGTTGTTGTATCTACTGGTGCCGGCGTATCTTTTCCGCCTTCCATGGCATGATATTTCTTGCGGAATTCGTCGAGTTTGTAGAAAAGAGCGATATTTTGCTCATTGGGTGTGAGGTTGACGGCTTGTTCCATAGCTGTACAGAACTGATTATAACTTGCTACTGCCACCGGTTTCAGCGAACTTCCCGAAATTTTTGCTTGGGACGACTCATCGTTTCGTGATTTGTAAACAGCATCGAAAGCGTTATTTTTGGTTTCGAGTGCCGTAAACAATGTATCGATGCCCAATGCTTTAGCAGCAGCTACCAATTCCGGACTGGTTTTGTACTTACCCAGCATTTCGGATACCACGCCTGTTTGTGTGTTTTGGGGAAGTGCTGCTGCATCCCAATAGGGTGTCAGGAATAGTTTTAACTTTTGGGCAAATGCCTTTTTAGTAGTATCGCTACCTTTGGCGTAAAACGTAACGGTACGGTTAATCTCAGCTTCTGTATCATCGCGGTCTTTATCCAACGGTTTGAGGTCGTCGGTAAGTCCGCTTTTTTGATTTTTGTTGATTTGCTGCCCGAAATTCTCATTGTCGGAAATCAGCTTAGTCAGTGCAGCATTTACAATTTCACCAAGATAGCTCTTGACAGGAACAGCAATGTCGATTGACGATTTGAAAAGTGCAAATGCGTTGTTGATAGTCTGATTATTGACATGCAACGAAGTAAAAGAAAGGTTACTCATAAAAACAGATTTTTAAATATTAATAATTGAAAATTTATGTCCGGTTAATTGACAGCAAAATACGATTTTTTGATTGTTGAAGTCTCTCCAATCTGTAGAAATGCCAACACATGTCCCGCCAAGCTTCTACAACTTGTAGATTGTTCAACGAATGACCCGCGAAGCTGCTACAACTTGTAGATGGCTCAACGGATGACCCGAGAAGGTTCTACAGATTGTAGATTAACCATTGGAGTACTTTCGGAGCTTCTACAAATTGTAGATTAACCATTGAAGTACTTTTGAAGCTTCTACAGACTGTAGATTAACTTTTGGAATACTTTTGGAACTTCTACCGATTGTAGATGAACTTTCGGTAATCTCAGGGTCAATTTTTCACAACAAAGAACGATTTATACTTTTTATTAATCAAAACGGAACAAAAATAAATATAAAAATTGAATTATTGACAATGTTATGCGTATTTTTTTTAAAATATTTTTTGTGAAATAACCGGATAAGGATTTGGTGGGGAGGCTAAACTTTTGTCAGCGGTACAGACTGCGACCTACCATGGAAATAATCATCTTTTCGCAAAAAAAGGGACAAGTCATGACTTGTCCCTTGCAATTTAGTTATTATATCCAACCCGGGCATTACGCCCTATATTTTCTCCACGCAAAACAAAGTGGAATTACAAAACTTACATCAATAAACCACTTTCAAGTTCTGCATACCTCCCCTTACAATGTAAATGCCATGTGCCGGAAGATTGACAAACATTGAATTTCCATCGGCTTTGTGGCTGTACATAAGAGTCCCTTGCACAGTATATATCCTGATAATTTCATCGTGTGAGGTGCCTGTAATCACTAAGTTTTGGTTCTCAACGCTTGTTCTCAGTGCAGACACTACGGTTGAATTAACATCTGTGGCCGTCATCTCTACAATGGATGTAAAATCTTTCCATTGATTGGCTGCCTGATATAAACCCAGCGATCCCGTGGGAACATACAGTGTGCATGTAGACGTTGGAACATTCAAAAAAACATTGGTTGATGTGCTTAAATCTATCGGAGTGGCTGCATCAGCATAGAGCGAAGTTAAACCGGTGCAATCAGCAAAAGCCCAACTATTGATAGAAGTCACGGTTGATGGAATAGTGATTGAAGTTAAACCGGTACAACTAACAAAAGCTTGCATCCCCAGCGTAGTGACCGACGATGGAATGGTGACCGAATTCAAACTGGTGCAACCACTAAAAAAATTATTCCCAATGGTAGTAACCGAGGCAGGAGATGCAAAAGTTACCGAGCTTAAGCCGATGCAATAAAGAAACATTTCCGTTCCCATGGAAGTTACCGTAGAAGGAATGGTAAATGAAGCCAATTTGTTGCAACCCTGAAAAGCAGCATTTCCAATCGAAGTAACCGATGCAGGAATATCAATGGAAGTAAATTGATTGCCTAAAAAAGCACTGGCACCAATTGTTTTTACATTCGTTGGAATAGTAAGAGCATTGAGAGCACAAGCATTGAACGCGTTATCTCCAATCGAAGTTATATTAGCCGGCAAGGTAATTGATGCCAAAAGGGTGCAGCCCCAAAAAGTTTCGTCAGGAATGGAAGTCATACCTGATGGCAAATCCACTGAATTCAGATGATTGCTACCCTTAAACAAGCCTTTTCCAATCGTCGTAACAGTTGACGGAAGTGTGATTGAAGTCATGCTGGTACAATTCTGGAACGCATAATCACCAATTGCAGTAACCGATGTTGGAATTGTTACCGAAGATAAAAAAGAACAACCCGAAAAAGCGGAACTGCTGATAGAAGTCACCGACGATGGAATACTGATTGAAGGTAAATGATCGCAACTGGCAAAAGCACTACTTCCGATAGAGCCAACTAACGAAGGCGACTCGAAAGTAACAGAAGTTAAGCCATGGCAATAGGCAAAATCACTGTTTCCAATTGCTGTTACCGATGACGGAATGGTGATGGAGGTCAACCCGCTTCCATTAAAAGTATTTATTCCAATAGAAGTCACCGACTCAGGAATAGTGATAGACTGTAGATTACTGCAACTATTAAAAGCTTCATCTCCAATAGTTGTTACAATTGACGAAGGGTCAAACGTTACAGTTGATAAACCACTACAATACATAAAAGCATCATTCCCAATAGCAGTAAGAGATGAAGGCAATTGAATTGTCATTAGCGTTGTCTTCCCCGAGGTGGTATTCGGAGTAAGAAAAGCATATTGCGGCAACACATTATCAGGATAGGTGATGCTGGTAGTACCGGCAGTGCCTCCGGCTCCGGTATAAGCCACAATGGTGGCTCCGCTGATATTCAACAAAGCCAATGCAGGCATACCGTCGCGCATGGTTACAAAGTCGCGGGCATCAATGGTGCCAGTAATGGTGAGAGAACTAATGGTAGCCGGATCTCCTCCGGCAGTAGTTATTGCTGCCGACAATCCTCCGGCAGTACTCACTACCGAGAAAGAAGGTATCATGGCTTGTGACATAACCGTGATACATAACCCAATGAAAAGTAAAAATGTTTTTTTCATAAAAATTATTTTTCAATTGATTGTTTGCCTACTCGTAAGCTTTTCGGCCTCTGCCCCCTACTCTTTTCCAGATTTTCGGGTTATTCTGTATTTCAAATTAAAGCTACCACGCACCTATTTCATCCAAAAACATGGCACCACATTCGGTTCCCTCCAACTTGTTGGCCGGACAATAATTGGGATTTTTGAGCTGGAGTTTCAGGTAGCGCACATCGGTTGCAGGAAAAGTAAGTTCAGTCCGGACAATTACGCGCGTGGGCTCCGTGGGTGCAATCTGTTGTTTTTCCGACAATAGTTGATAATTGATTCCATCCGTCGAGCCGTACAATTTAATATCGGGCGAAATCTGTGCACACTTCGCCGGTGCATTCAGCATTCCTAAAGCAAAACGTTCGATACGTTGAACCGACTGCATATCCACCATTACTTCCACATCTTTGCCTTTGCCAAAGCCCACCCATTGCGAGTAATCAACATCGTTGCCCGTCACTCCGTCGGTAAGTGCATACGTAGTTCCACCAGTGTACCAAAGGCTTTTCATACTTTGGGTGTACGGAAGTCCGGTTAATTTACTTACCAAAAATGATTTCGTAATGGTTTTCCCTGTTTGTCTTCCATCAACAAGTGCCCGGGCAGAAATATCTGCTGATGCAGGCAGTTTAAATGAATCTTTGTATAAATTATCCTTACCGTTTATTGAATAATGGATTTGGGCATTGGGGCAATCGCACAACAACGTAATTTGCAATTTATTTTCAGGTGTTATTTTCGAATTGAATTGTACATCATAAAAAGCTTTGGAAGCTTTAATTCCCAGCTGTTCGTAACGATCAAATTCGGATGGCAGGCGTTTACGGAAGCTTTCCCAGTTCCGGTTTTCTTTGCTACTCCACAGAGCTTCGGCCATGGCAGCCAGGCGAGGGAAAACCATGTATTCAACACTTTCGGTTGTAGGTATATATTCTGTCCATACATTAGCCTGCCCACCCAATACATGCTTGGCCTCTTCTGCCGAAATTTCGGTCGGAATCGGTTCAAATTGATACACTTTTTGTAGTGGCAAAAAACCACCAATTGAAAGGGGCTCTCCCACAGGGTCGGACTGGTATTGATCAAAATAGCAAAACGCGCCCGGAGTCATAATAACATCATTTCCGGCTTTGGCAGCAGTAATTCCACCCTGTGTTCCACGCCACGACATTACGGTGGCATTCGGGTCAAGCCCGCCATCCAGTATTTCGTCCCAACCAATTATCTTTCGCCCTTTTGAATCTATAAACTGCTCTATTCGATGTACAAAATAACTTTGCAACCCATCTTCGTCTTTTAAATTCAGTTTCTTAATCATCGCCTGGCATTCGGGCGACTTCTTCCATTCAGTTTTTGGACATTCGTCGCCACCAATATGAATGTATTTACTTGGAAAAATATCCATAATCTCAGTCAATACTTCTTCGAGGAACTTAAACGTTGTTTCGCGCGGACAATAAACTTCGTCGAAAACACCCCATGTAGTTGCCACTTTAATACTGGAATCGGGTCTGCACGATAGGAAAGGATAAGACGCAATGGCAGCCTGGGCATGTCCGGGCAATTCTATTTCGGGAATCACGGTGATAAACCTTGTTTTAGCATAGGCCACTACTTCTTTAGCCTCCTCTTGTGTATAAAATCCGCCGTAAGGTTTCCCATCGTACAGCTGTGGCAGCCGATCGTAATACTCACCTACCAAAGTTTCGTTGCGCTGCGATCCTATTTTGGTAAGGAGTGGATATTTTTTTATTTCGATACGCCATCCCTGATCTTCGGTCAAATGCCAATGAAACGTATTCAGTTTATGAATGGCCATGGCATCAATGTATTTTTTGATAAATGCCACCGGAAAGAAATGGCGGCAAACGTCAAGATGCAAACCTCTATATGAAAAACGTGGAGCATCGCTTATTTCAACAGCCGGAGCAAGCCATTTTTTGTCCGTTGCTTTCGTTTTCCCATAAATTTCAGCCGGCAACAGTTGGTATAAAGTTTGTAACCCATAGAAAAAACCATTGGCCGCACTTGCTTTTATTCCTATAAGTTTCGATGAAATATTCAACTCATAGGCTTCGGCATTTGCAAGTGTCGTACTAACCTGAAATATCACAGCATTACGCTTTTGGGCTCTGGTAATATTTCTAACAGGAATTTTAATCCCCGAAACAAGTTGAAATTGAGTGGAAAACTGTTGCGCCAGTTTCAATACTTCAGGTTTATCAAACGGGCAAAAAATTACCGTCTGGTTATTAAACGTAAATGAACCCGATTGAGGTGTAAGTTTTTGGGGATAAGGGATTATATTAAATTCAGTTGCCGATAATGAACTAAATGTACAACATCCGACAAGCATAAAAATTCCAACAAAGTGTCTGCGAAAAAAAGATGAAGATTTTATCATATTATTATGCTATTTTTAAATTTAAGACGTACAAATATAATACTATTTAAGTTATAAGTTTTTATATTTCAACCAAAATTCTCCATAAATATTCATTTTAAAGTTAAATCGGAAATAAAATCAAGCAAAGTAAAATTTTATAGTTTACTACTTATCAATGAGATAGAAAAGTTAAGCCTTCCAATGTCAAAAATAATTAAGCACAAATACCTATAAAAAAAAATAAATTCATACTTTAGTGGTCTGAAAACTAATACAGAAACTTTATGCTTATAATAGGAATTGCTGGTGGAACAGGCTCAGGGAAAACTACAGTTGTTCGAAAAATAATGGAACGTCTGCCCGAAGGGGAAGTAGTTATTCTTCCACAAGACTCATATTACCGCGATAGTAGCCATTTACCACTCGAAGAAAGGCTCGAAATCAATTTTGATCATCCCGATTCAATTGAATTTGACCTGTTGGTAAAACATTTGAAAGATTTGAAAAAAGGTAAAACTATCGAACAACCTATATATTCATATCTTACATGTACCAGATCCACCGAAACAATTCAAATTAAACCTGCGCATGTTATTATTATTGAGGGAATTTTAGTCCTCACAAATCCTGAACTGCGCAAGATGATAGATTTAAAGGTATTTGTAGATGCCGATGCCGACGATCGGTTAATCAGGGTTATAAACCGAGACACAATTAAACGCGGACGAACAGTGGATAAAGTGATGGAACGTTACGAAATCACTGTAAAACCTATGCATTTACAATTTATTGAACCATCCAAACGCTTTGCCGATTTAATTATTCCACAAGGAGGAAACAACCATATAGCCATTGATATTCTGACAAATTATATCAAAAATAAATTAATCAGTGAACAAGCAGCAATAAACTGATAACTGTTGATTGATTAGTGTTAACTCAAAAAGACCTTATGCTTAATAACGAACTACAAAAAATCATGTTTCTGGACATCGAAACAGTTCCTCAGACATCTGACTTTTCTGAATTACCGGCTGATTTAGCTCATCTGTGGGAAGATAAATTTAATCTGATTCACAAACGTATGCCCGAAAAATATACCGAAGAAACCACAGCTGCCGAAGGCTTCAATAATAGTGCAGGAATTTATTCGGAATTTGGCAAAATAGTTTGTATCTCGGTAGGGTTTATTTTTATTCAGGATGAACAAATGCATTTTCGTACAAAATCATTTGCCGGAGATGACGAAAAACAAATTCTCACCGAATTTATAGAATTAATACATAAATTTTGTACCACCAAAGAGCATACACTTTGCGGACATAACATCAAAGAGTTTGATATACCCTACATTTGTCGCAGAATACTTATTAACGGGCTCAAATTACCCACAATTTTCAATATTGCAGGGAAAAAACCCTGGGAAATTTCGTTTATCGACACACTTGAATTGTGGAAATTCGGCGATTATAAAAACTACACTGCCTTGAAACTGTTAACTGCCGTTTTCGGAATTCCAACTCCCAAAGATGATATTGATGGAAGTCAGGTGGCAGAGGTTTACTACAAAGAAAAAAACGTAAAACGAATTGCATTGTATTGCCAAAAAGATGTTGTGGCAACTGCTCAGGTTTTTTTGCGAATGAATGGCATTGACTTGATAAAAAGCGAGCATATCCAATTTATTTAATCGCTTATGAAACGAGCATAAATAGGGGTATTCTCCAAAAGTCTGAAAATCTGAAATACGAGTTCTATGCTACACCCGAAAACAATTATTTACGCATGAAAAATAGGAACACATTTATTCTCCTGCTACTTTCCATTTTTTTATTCACAGCATGTGGCATAAAAAACAGGGGGAAATTGTCGTTCAATACATCAAACGACCTGAAAGATATCATTAAATCAGATACCCTTAGAGTGGCAACCATGTACGGGTCAACTTCCTACTTCTTGTTCCGTGACGAGTTAATGGGCTTTGATTACGAAATGGTTGAAAATCTGGCCGACTACCTTCATGTTAATATTGAAATCAGCGTTGCAAGTTCTCAGCAAGAAATGACTGAATGGTTGGCAGATAATAAAGTAGACCTTATTGCACGAAATATGATTGAGACAAAAGAATTGAAACGACAATTTGATTTTGTATTACCTCAATCCGAATCATATCAGGTTTTAGTTCAGCAGGTAAGCGCAAATGCCATTTCGGATGTAACAGAATTGGCAGGGAAAAGCGTTTATGTAAAAGAAAACAGTATTTATTATGACCGCCTACAAGCATTAAACGAAGAAATTGGTGGAACAATAAACGTGGTATTGGCAAATGACTCACTCACCAACGATGATTTGATTGACATGGTTGCCGACAATAAAATCAACTACACTCTTGCTTACCACAATGTGGCCATGCTCCATAAATCCTATAATAAAAATATTGATTGCCATATGTCGGTTGGATTTGACCAGCACAACGGCTGGCTGGTTCGCAAAAAAAGCAGCAATTTAATAGCTGCTATTGAGAAATGGAGTAAACAAGCTGAAACACTTCAAATCCAGTCAAATCTCTTTAGCAAATACTGGGAAAAGAGCCCTTACTTTTCTTTACGAAGAATAAAAATTCCGAGAGGTGCAATTTCTCCTTACGATAATTTATTTAAGAAATATTCATCCGATTTAAATTGGGACTGGCGGTTGCTTGCCGCCCTTGCTTATCATGAATCCCGTTTCGATCCTTCCAACGAATCATGGGCCGGAGCATCGGGGCTAATGCAGCTAATGCCTCACACAGCAGCAAAATTTGGACTTAATAAAGAAACTGTGCTAGATCCTGAAATGAATATAGAAGCAAGTGTGGAATATATTAAAAGTTTAAATCTCGTTTTTAGCAAAATATCCAACAAAGATGAACGTATCAAGTTTATCCTTGCAGCTTATAATTGTGGTCCTGCTCATATACTCGATGCCATAGCTTTAGCAAAGAAATATGGCAGAAGTCCTCATATATGGTTTAAAAATGTGGAGTACTTCTTACTTAAAAAGAATGAGCCAGAATTTTACAACGATCCCGTGGTGAAATATGGATATTTTAGCGGAAAAGAAACTGTAAAATATGTCCAAAACACATTAAATACATACGAAAAATATCAAAAAAGAAAATAATCAAATCATAAATGCTTATTCTAAATTAAAATAAAATTAACTATGCCAAAAAGTGAAATTATTCTTATCAATGTATCAGGAGATGATAAACCAGGAGTTACTTCTGCAATAACTGAAATTTTAGGAAAATATAATGCAACCATTCTAGATATTGGTCAGGCCGATATTCATCATACTCTTTCGTTGGGTATACTTTTCAAAATGTCCGATGACGCTCAATCTGGTCATATTTTAAAAGAAGTTCTTTTTAAATGCTCAGAATTAAATGTAAATGTGCGATTTACTCCAATTTCAGTTGATAGATACGAAAACTGGGTATCAAGTCAGGGCAAAAGCCGTTATATTGTCACTATTTTAGGAAAACTTATTACCGCCCAACAATTATCAATGGTAACAAAGGCTGTATCAGAACAAAACTTGAATATTGATTCAATAATTCGTCTCACAGGTCGACCATCAGTTGAATTTATTGATGAAAACACAAATCGGTCATGCGTGGAATTGTCTGTACGTGGTACTTTAATAGATAAGAATGCGCTTTCTTCAAAATTTATGCAATATTCGTCTGAATTAGGTATTGATATTTCTTTCCAGAAGGATGATATGTATCGCCGAAGCCGCCGGCTAATATGCTTTGATATGGATTCTACATTGATTAAAACTGAAGTAATTGATGAATTAGCCGAACGTGCAGGTGTTGGCAATCAGGTCAGAGCCATTACCGAATCGGCGATGCGGGGCGAAATTGATTTTAGCGAAAGTTTTAAACAACGTGTTGCTCTGCTAAAAGGACTAGATGAAAAGGTAATGGAAGATATCGCAAATCATTTGCCGATTATGGATGGAGCCGAAAGACTAATTTCCATATTGAAAAAAATCGGGTTCAAAATTGCAATTCTTTCGGGCGGTTTTACTTATTATGGCAACTATTTGAAAAAACTTTTTGATGTAGATTATGTTTATGCTAATGAGTTGGAAATAATTGATGGAAAATTAACAGGAAATTATTTGGGCGATATTGTTGATGGGAAACGCAAAGCCGAGCTACTTCGCTTAATTGCCCAGGTTGAAAAAATTGATCTGGAACAGGTTATTGCTGTTGGCGATGGAGCAAATGATTTGCCAATGCTAAATTTAGCCGGTTTAGGAATTGCTTTTCATGCTAAACCTAAAGTTATAG
This sequence comes from Paludibacter sp., assembly GCA_031292575.1. GTDB lineage: Bacteria > Bacteroidota > Bacteroidia > Bacteroidales > Paludibacteraceae > Paludibacter. Next base: position 5,798 of record JARLGX010000029.1, on the reverse strand, counting down.
AAAATGCCCAACAATCCATTTCCACTATTGGGTTAGATGGAATATTGTATTTTTTGGGATTCAGAGATATTCATATTGATAATTAATTTGAAGAAAAAATTCTGAGATTAATTCAATAAAAAAACAATTGAAACCATATGAAAAAAGCGATTGTTATTGGAGGAACCGGAATGGTTGGCTCACAATTAATCAAATTATTAATTGAAGATAAAAGCTATTCCGAAATAATTTCGCTTGTACGGCAATCAAGTGGCGTTACACATCCAAAACTTACAGAGGTAATTATAAATTTTGATCAACCTGAAACCTGGAAAAATCAGATTAAGGGGGATGTTTTGTTCTCAACCCTTGGAACTACTATTGCGAAAGCCAAAACGAAAGAAAACCAGTTTAAAGTCGATTTCACATATCAGTTTAGTGTTGCCCAAATTGCGGCAGAAAATGGAGTTGGAAATTATGTATTAGTTTCAGCTGCAGGAGCCAATTCAAATTCCAAAGTCTTCTATATGAATATGAAAGGCAAATTGGAAGATGCAGTTCAGAAATTGCCTTTTCAGGTTATCAGCATTATTCGCCCAGGCCAGTTAGCTGGCAACAGGCTTGAAAACCGAGCAACTGAAAAAATAGGACTTTCGGCCATGTATTTTCTCAATAAATTAGGATTGTTCATGCGGTACAAACCGATTCAAGCTCACCAAGTTGCCCAGGCAATGATAAATTCGGCTGTTAAAAAAGACTCTTTATCCTATAATTTGGACGAAGTATTTAAATTGGCACAGTAGTTGAATATTTGCTTCATTCAAAAAGATTATTCATCCATATAAAATTGTATTCATGAGCATCCAAAAAAGTAAAAATGCACTGGTTTTTTTTTACCCGAATCGAATTATCATCCTTTTAATATATTTTTTTCTACCTACTTTCCTTTTTGCTCAAGCCTCCTTTACTGCTGGCAAAATATCTCCATACACTGCTTATTTTTTATCCTCGGTAACTGTAAAAACGAAAAATGTCACTACTATTGATACTACTTCAATTAGAAAACTTCAAAAGCAATTCTTAGTAAAAAATTTAGATAATCAAACTTATGTCAATGCCTTTATTCAATTAAATGAAAATGCCGACTTGGATGTTTTGAGAGCCAATGGTGTTCTGATTAATACCATTTTACCAAACATTATTACAGCACAAGTTCCAATTCAGAATCTCGAAGCCATCTCGTTACTTCCCGAGGTAAAAAACTTACAAATTGGAATACCCGTTCATAAAAAGATGGATAAAGCAAGAGCTGCTACTAATGTTGACCAGGTTCAAGCAGGTACAGATTTAGTAACACCTTTTATGGGAAAAAATGTGCTTATCGGGATTATTGATAGTGGCATACAGTATGGACATATAAATTTTTATGATTTTGCCGGTACAACTTTGCGCATAAAACATGTTTGGGATCAGAATATTTCCGGAACACCACCTACGGGTTTTACTTATGGAACAGAATATACAAACCAGGCAGATATACTTGCCGCCCAATTTGACAATAAAACCGAAACTCACGGAACACACGTAACAGGTATTGCTGCAGGGGCGGATAGAAACAACAATAATATTTATTACGGAGTTGCGTCGGAAGCTGACATCGCAATGGTTAGTTACAATTTGAAAGACCAAACTACTGATAATGTAAGTATTTCAGACGGAGTAAAGTATCTATACGATTATGCAACAACTTTAAACGAACCATGTGTTATCAATATGAGTTTAGGAACTCATATAGGACCGCACGACGGCACTTCCTCTTTTGATCAGATTTGTGATGCGCTCCAAGGTAAAGGCAGACTATTAGTGGGTGCAGCAGGAAATGAAGGTCAGGACAGCTTACATATTTCTCATGTTTTTACTTCTTCAAACGACACACTAAAAACCTTTTTCAATTATTATGATAACACACAATTGATTGGAATGACAGATATGTGGGGTGAAGCTAATAAAACATTTTCTGTTCGGGTAGTAATTTTTGATAAAAATTCGGGTAAAGAGATTTACAGTACTCCAAGTTTTAATGCAGCCACATCTGCATACAATACTTATACTTTAACTTCAGCAAATGGAGCTACCGGTCAAATTCAAATCTATACCGAAAGAAACGCAAATAATAGCAAGCCAAATGCTTTCATAACTTCTACCATGACAAGTATAAATTCCGGAGATTATATCGGTATTATTGTTACAGCTCAAAATGAAGAAGTTAACGCATGGGCAGATGATTTTTACTCTTATTTCAGCGCTAACAATGTAACTGGCTGGACTAATGGAGATTCAAACAATTCGGTTGGTGAAATAGGTGGAACAGGGAAAAAAATTATTTCAGTAGGTGCTTATGTTACAAAAACACAATTTACAAATGTAAATAATGTTTCTTATATAAATCGAGCTGAGACTCTTAATAATATCGCAAGTTTTTCCAGTACTGGACCTACAATCGATGGAAGAACTAAACCCGATATTACTGCACCTGGTTCAATGATAGTTTCGTCTTATTCTAGTGCAATTATTTCAAATTCAAGCTATAAAGACTATATAATTAAAAAAAGTTTAGTCAACGGAAATACTTATTATTACGGTCAATTGCAAGGAACATCTATGTCAACACCAATGGTAACAGGAATTTTAGCCACCTGGTTACAAGCCAAAAGTGATTTAACACCTGAAGAAGTTCGCACCATATTACAAAAAACGGCTATCACAGATTCCTACACAGGAACAATTCCTTCAAGTGGAAGTGACATTTGGGGGTATGGGAAAATTGATGCATGGAATGGCATAAAGGAGTGCCTAAAAATGGCTCAATTACAAAGGATTGAGGCATCAAATGAAAACTGGTTAATCTATCCAAATCCAAACTCTGGAATACTGGGCATTTTGTTTGGGAATGCAGATTCCAATGTTCAATTATCTGTCTTTGCTCTGAATGGACAAAAGGTTTTCACAAAAGAAATTGGAACAGTCACACTAGCGCAAGAGCTATTTGTAACTTTACCTAACTTAGCTACAGGTGTTTATTTGGTTACTTTAAGTGGAAATTTACAATATAAAACATATCACCTTTTAATGCAATAATTGCAAGATCTTCGTAACAATTAAAATTGTGTCAAACACCTTTTTAACTGTAAATATAAAACTGATATTGATTTAAATTCAAGTAGAAAAAAATTATTGAAACTATGAAAGTATCATACTTTCAATCTGTAATTAGCTTGCTGTTTTTTTGATTTAATTTCATTATTTTTATTAGTTTTTCTTCATATTCTGTCGGAAAAAGCATTGTTTATAATCAATAATAACAAAATTGAAACAATGATTTATAGTTTATTTCATAAGTAGTTATAAATAATTTTGAAGTAAAAAATCAAATATTCCTCATTTTATATTCCAATTTGAAATTAAACTTGTATTTTTACAGCGTTTTCAACCAATATATTTCAATATCTTGATTGATATTAACACATCAAACTATTCTTTTAAAATTAAAAGTATATGAAAATTGGAATTCCAAAGGAAATTAAAAACAACGAAAGCAGAGTAGCTTTAACCCCTGGCGGAGCTAAGACTCTTGTTATGAATGGTCACACGGTGTTTGTAGAAACACATGCCGGCGAAAACAGTGGCTTCAGTGATGAACAATATCTGAAAGCTGGTGCGCAGATACTTCAAACAGCTAAAGAAATTTTTGACATTGCTGAGATGATTATGAAAGTAAAAGAACCTATACAAAGCGAATATAAACTTATTCACCCTAATCAGTTGCTTTTCACTTATTTTCATTTCGCTTCCGGAAAAGAACTTACTATGGCAATGATTGCAAGCGGAGCAGTTTGTCTGGCATACGAAACCGTTGAAAAAGCTGATCATACTTTACCTCTTCTTATTCCAATGTCCGAAGTTGCCGGACGTATGTCTATTCAAGATGGAGCTCGTTGTCTAGAAAAACCTAAAGGTGGAAAAGGTATTTTATTGGGTGGCGTACCAGGAGTAAAGCCTGCAAATGTATTAGTATTAGGTGGTGGTGTAGTTGGAACTCAGGCCGCGCTCATGGCAGCCGGACTTGGAGCTCATGTTACTATTGCCGACATTTCATTGCCTCGTTTGCGCTATTTAAGCGAAGTAATGCCTGCAAATGTGGACACTTTAATGTCAACCACTTCCAACATAGAAGATATGTTACCACATATAGATTTAGTAATTGGTGCAGTGCTCATCCCTGGGGCTAAAGCACCTCACGTTATTACCAAAGATATGTTGAGACTGATGCAACCTGGCTCGGTATTAGTGGATGTAGCAATAGATCAGGGCGGTTGCTTTGAAACTTCACATCCAACTACACATGCTGACCCTGTTTATACTGTAGATGGGATTTTACATTATTGTGTTGCAAATATACCAGGAGCTGTTCCTTTTACTTCAACCCTTGCATTAACTAATGCAACATTACCGTATGCTCTTATTCTTGCAAATATGGGTTGGGAAGCAGCTTGTGCAAAACATGATGACTTAAACAAAGGTCTTAATATCGTTAAAGGAAAAGTAGTTTGCAAAGCAGTGGCAGATACTTTTGGTCTATAAAAATTCTCAACCAATTAATTTTATCTAACTCTCGGGAGCTAAACTTCCGGGAGTTATTTGTATTAAATTGAAATTTCAGCTCGGTTTATCTGTTTAACACTTATTTTTTGTTCAAAATTATATTTTTCAACTTATCTTTGTAGATATTTTAATAAATCAACAAATAATTAAGGAAAAGTCTATACAATTATATGTCAGAAACATTTGTAGCACTAAGAGAACAATCTGTAATTAGTCCGGCCGACAAAGTAATATCTAAAGTTAAAGAACTTATTCGTTCAGGAGTACTAAAACCAGGAGACAAACTACCGGCCGAAAGAAAATTGGTACAAGAATTTGGTTATGGCAGAACCCAAATTAGAGAAGCCTTACATAAACTTGAATTCTATGGCATAATTAAAACATTACCTCAAAGTGGATCGGTAATTAATGGCCTTGATATTAATACGTTAGACGGACTTATTTCAGATGTACTTAATCTTCAAAGTTATGATTTCCTCTCGCTTGTCGAAACGCGGATTGTTTTGGAAATGAATGCTATACGTCTCTGTGCAGAAAGACGAACCGAAGAAGATTTAAAAACGCTCGAAAAGGCATATGAAAGCTTCGTTTTGAATTTTGAGACTGCTGACCGAGTAAGTCATGATTTTGCCTTTCATCGCGCTATTGCCGAAGCAAGTCATAATCCGGTTTTTAAAGCTATGCTACTAATAATTATACCCGATATTCTTGCCATTTATCAGCGCGACAGAATATGCGCACCAAATACAATGGTAATTGAAGAACATAAACAAATGTTAGAATGCATAAGAAATTATGAAGGAGAAAAAGCATCTAACCTAATGCAACAGCATTTACAAGGTGTACTTGATTTTGCTAAATCCAACTTAAAAAAAATTTAGTTCAATAATAAAAAAAACCAAATCCTTATAATCAATAATGTCTGGCAATTAAAGTTTGTCAGGCATTTTTATTTTGAGTCATTATCATTCGGAGTTTAATTGTAGGTAGGCTTAGATATTTCATCACCACTAGTGTATATCAAAAAAAGCCTCAAGTAAATTACTTTACTTGAGGCTTTAAAAACGGCGGCTATCTACTCTCCCACATAATTGCAGTACCATCGACGTGGACAGGCTTAACTTCTCTGTTCGGAATGGGAAGAGGTGGAACCCTGT
>JARLGX010000028.1 GCA_031292575.1 Paludibacter sp. | reverse complement strand
TTTTAACCGCAAACCTTGAACTGCAAACCGGAAACCAACAATGCTTCTCTCTCAAAGCGGGTGCAAAAGTAGAGACTTTTTATTTACCATGCAACTGTTTTTTTCTATTTCTTCTGATGAAAAATATAAATAGTTTCTAATCAACTGATAAAAAAAACTATAACTCGAAAAAAAATGGGAAATAACCGGTTGAATTCAAATTAAAACCAGATTTTTTTGGATTTTATTATCAAAATTCTGGCACGAATAGCCCCGACGAGTACAAAGCTGTATATAAAAACACGAAGTTAATTCGAAAATCAAACAGAAATATCTCAATTTATTAGTTGAATTAAGCAAGAAAAAAGTTCAAGTATTCCACAAAAAGGCTCAATCCGACATCAAAATATTCAGTTTTTTACTCGCTTTTGTGGTCTGATTGTTGACAAAAAATATCAATTCTTCGACTTAATTTCATTTCCGTTAATTAATCGGACAATATTGGGAAGGTGCATAATGATAATAAGAAGTGAGCAAATAACAAAATAATAAAACCGGAGGGTTGCTGAATGAAGTATAAATTCTGAAACAGGTAGTGTAATAGCAAGACAGATTGAACCTAACGAGACGTAATTTGAAATCCGTTTGACAAAAAAATAAACTAAAACTGAGGTTAAAACCGTAACAGGACTAAGCAAAATTGACGCTCCCAGTGTGGTGTTTACGCCTTTGCCTCCTTTAAAATTCAAGAAAACACTAAAGTTATGGCCTAAAATTGCCGCCAATGCCACTATATATAGTATGTAATTATCAAAAACGTATACATTATAATAACGCAATAGCAAAATAGCAGCTATCGGCAGAAGTCCTTTCATCATATCGCAAAGTTGTGTTAGTAAAGCAACTTTATATCCTGCCACCCGACGAACATTTGTGGAGCCAATGTTTCCGCTGCCAAATTCTTGAATATTTTTTCCGGCAAATTTCTTTGTAAAGATATACCCGAAAGGTATTGAACCTAAAAGATAGGCCAAAGATATCAGCGTTATTTCGAACACAGTTTTCATTTGAAGGAAAAATACAAGATAAATAACAGCAAGTATATACCCAGGTATAAACGATAAAAATTCCTAAATTTAAGATATTGATGGTTAGCTGGATAAATATTGCCGAACAAACCTTTGATTTCTTTCAAAAAAACGGGTTTAATATTGATAACCCAACTATCGGTTTGATAAACAATTTTACGAAACTTACTCCTATAAATGCTTAAAGGCAAGCCCCAACCAATAAAAAGAATAAGCCAGATAGTATGGATATTGAAATTCATAATCTATTTTTTAGGAAACCAGGGTAAAAATGAGTTGGTATTTTGAATATAATCGGCATATTCAGGTTTCTGCTGCTTTAATGATTTCTCCAGCAAAGCAACACCGGAGACCTTTATTATAAGTAAAGTCATTAAAACGGAGCCTATGACGAGCCAATAATTTCCGGTTGACAGACAGAACAAACCATAACCCCACCACACTGCCGAGTCGCCAAAATAGTTCGGATGTCGGGTATAACGCCAAAGCCCGGAATCAAGAACTTTTCCTTTGTTATTAACATTCCGTTTGAATCGTGCCAATTGCAAGTCGCCACCGGCTTCGAAAATAAATCCAAACAGCCAAACTAAAACAGCAAAAAAATCAATATAATTTAACCTTTGAGATGCAGAATAATTGTTCACACCATACAAAGTCAAAGAAATTACCCACATTAAAATGCCCTGAAGCAAAAAAGTCTGAAAAAAACTAATCCACCAATAATTCTTTTCACCGTATTTTTTCCTGAATTCTTTGTATCGAAAGTCTTCGCCTTTGCCAATATTTCGCCAGGCAAGATAAATGGAAAGTCGCAAACCCCAAATAGCCACTAATACAAGCAGAACAATTTTAGTCGGTGTAACTTCGGTTTTAAAAAAATAAAACATATTAACAATTATGAAACCCAATCCCCAAAACAGATCGACAATGCTGACGTTTTTGAGAATTACGCTAACTATCCACAGCGTAGTCATTAAACCTATGATTAAAAACAAACCCTGAATATAAAGTGGAACCATTCTTTTAAATTTAAATATTATCAATCAAACAACAAAGAGACTGCAATTGTTCCACTACCGGCATTCATGCCAATGACCGGAGAAATATCTACCACAGATATTGGCTGTTTTCCTGTCAATATAAGCATTTTGTCCGCATAAATTTGAGCACCGGAAGGATTGTGAGCATGCAAAACCGAGTAATTCCATATTGTTTTTCCGGTACTTATTTTTTTGATTTGCTTCATTACCTTGTTAATATTGGCACGCTGACTAAATGTTTGCCCAAATAATATGGATTTTCCACTTTCATCCATCGATACGATGGGGTTAATTCCCAACAAATTAGCAATATATCCTTTCTGTTTAGAAACACGACCTCCTTTAATCATGTATTTCAAGTCCTTTACACTAACGAATATTTTGGCATCAGTTCTACACTTTTCGACTAATTCAACAATTTTATCAATGGGTAAACCCGCTTCGATAGCCTGTGCAACCCGCAACACAAGCAGTCCCAATGCTCCCGAAAGCGTTTTGGAATCTATCGTATAGACCGGTTTATTGAATTCCGCAGCAATTTTTTCTGCTGCTTTCACACTATTCAAATACGTACCGCTAAACTGCGAAGTAAGATGAACAGAAATAATCGCATCGTAATGTGATGCTAAATGAGAATATAAATTGGTAAAACTTTGTTCGTTTATTTGCGATGTAGTTGGAGGTTCAACACTACTTTCGAGCAAATCGTAGAAATGATCGGGCGTGATGGTCACTTTATCCAGATAATGATTGTCGCCAAAATTGATATTAAGCGGTAGTGAGTAAACCTGATAAAAATCAGTCAACTCCTGCGACAAGTCGCAAGTAGAATCGGTTACCAGAGCTATATTCCATTTCCGACGTGTTACGGCTTCGTTCTGACGAATCATATCATCGGCTTTTTGGAAAGTAATAGTGCCAAAATCTTTCAATCTGAAAAACAACTCAGCCGGATTGTTAGTATGAACATGAACACGACAAAGTTTCTCAGAGCCCGCCACAACAACGGAATCGCCCTTATCGCTCAGAAAATACTGCAGTTCGGTTTTGCCGATATTCACATTTTTAATAATAGCCTCTGTACAAAAGCGAAACTGAATATCATAATCAATATCTTCGGTGTGGATTAACGGAATATTCATTGCTGACTGGAACACAAATTCCCGAATATTCGTACTCCGAATAAAATCAATCACTCCTTCGATAAATACCACAAAACCTTTTGCTCCGGCATCTACCAGATTTTGTTGTTGAAGCATTTTCATCTTCAACTTTGTTTCATTTAGCGATTCATTTAGTAGTTCAAGTGAGTCCACGATTATTTCGCTGAAACTTTTTGAATTGTGTTTTTTATCCGAAAGGAAATCCGACCAATCTTTGATAACCGTAAGGATAGTTCCTTCCACCGGATTAGCAACAGCTTCGTAAATGTAAGGAATTGATTTTTTTATACTCTCGGCAAATTCAGCCTGCGAAATAGTTGCTTTTTCGGGTGTTTCGCAACTTATTCCATACAAAAACTGGGAAAAGATAATTCCGGAATTTCCCCGTGCACCCATTAAAGCATTATTTGCAATTAAATAAATGGTTTCTTTATAGGATTTGGTTGGTTTTATGGTATCCAATACAGAGCGAACGGTAGAAGCCAGATTTGTGCCCGTATCTTTATCATTGACTGGGAAAACGTTGATATTGTTTATTTCCGCCTGATGTTGTAGAAGCCGGTTTCCACCAGCCTGGAAAGCAAAAAAGAGTAAACGTCCGTCAAGTTGGAATAATGATTTCACCTCCATAAAAAATATTTTCAAATACAAACATTACAAATGTAACCCGTAGTGCATTTAGACCACAAGTGATTTTAGATTGTTGATATTTCTGTTTAATAATTTGTTTATCATTTGAATAACCGTTACAGCGGTGATTTTTGATAGTATTCTTGTTTTATATCCGTCAAAAGACTTAGCGTAG
>JARLGX010000027.1 GCA_031292575.1 Paludibacter sp. | reverse complement strand
TTCGATATAAGAATTTATATAACTAATTGAGATACATGCGTCAACATTCCCGTAGGGAATTTATATCCATAGAATATGTTATTTCAGGGATTAAATTCCCCGTTAGGGGATAAATATATCGATTCCCTACGGGAAATTAATCAAAACAAAATGTGCTTTCTATTGATATTTAAGTCCTAACGGACTAATCTTTATATCGAACTCACGTTAATTTACATGCCGGTCTTAGTGCGACTTGGTTTTTTTGACGACTTCGAACTAAATATTATCATAGTCGAAAAGTCAAAATGCGACATTATTATTCTTTATGTTGTGTGGGTTTGAAATTAAAAATGGCAGGATAGGCTACAGATTTAGTTAAATATGCAGTTAAGCAATGCAGGAGGTCAATATTTCTGTTAATTTTGCATGATTGAGAAAAATCTAAATACTATATTTGCACTGTGATTTGGATAATTATGCTCGTGTGACTATTTTTTGTCTTTCAACGTGAAGGATATTTGAAACTCGCAGGAGGATTTTTTTTGGTTTAAGCGTTTGGTTTAATGCTTGTTTCATCCCTCAAAAAATAATTACTTCCATTAAGGGGCAAAAAAAGCCCCGCAAACAGGAATACGGGGCTCATCTTCATTCAAAAGGAATGTGCTTTGCTAAATGGCAGTCGCGGTAGTTGTGGTAGACGAAGCGGCTGTCGTTGTTTTATTAGCTTCAGAGTTTTTCCTCCGTGTAATGCGGCTTTTAATCATCGACTGTTTAGAAGTCAGCAATACATTCAGTTCGTTTATCAACGGCATGTAGTCAAGTTCCGTATGTTCAACCCTGGCCAGCTCGATTGAATCCAATAAATTTGAAATGGCATTGGTAATTGCTTCCTTTGCATTCACATTATTGTTTTTCAAACTAACCGATAAGGTTTCCCTGCGTTGATTCTCAACCAGATTCATACTTTGTTGAAACGTTTTTAACTCATCGATGTAAACAGTAAGTCCCAGCACATTCAAAGCAGCTGTCATTGGTTCGTTACCTTCCAGGTCGGTTAACAATTGATTCACTCGTCCGGTTTTCACCGAAAAGCTTTGTTTTGTTATTCCATTCAGGTAACTTCTCAAATAAGGCACTGCCAGGTCGGCTTGTTGGGCTGTAGATGCTATCGCGGCGTTTTCTATCGACGATAATTGCGACAAAATACTTCTCAAAAGGTTGTTTCTCTGCATACGCTGAGCCACAAAATCTTTCGAAATCGGATAACCATCATACTCTACTGCTAACAGGTTGAGCAGAGGTTTTAACTCTAACAACAAATTGTACATTCCTACAATTTTCAATGCTACCGGATCATATTTTTCAATGATGGTCAGAATAGCATTCATGATTTCCGGAAATTCTGATTTCCGTACTCTCGATAAAGAACAAATTACTAATACCTTTCTCATTATTTTAAAAGTATATTAAATGAATAATTAAAGAAGATTAGTAAAAGAAATGCTCTCATTTTTAATTGCAGAAACATCCTGTTTTATTTCAAAATTTCAAAGAAAGACTACTTTTACATAATCCTGCAAATCCCGTTAGGCTTTTCTCTTCAGCCATTCGAAACATGCACTACAAAGTAAATATTAATTTTTTATATTTACAATAAAAAATATTATTTTTTCTATCATAAAAATAAATTATTTCCAAAAATAAATTTTAAATTATTGATATATAGTGAAATAAAAGAATTATTTTTTGAGAATATTTTCCAAAATGAATTCGTATTTTTTTAAATTATTTTCAATCTGTTTCAATTTGTTTCAATCTTTCTACCCGATGAAGGTAGAAAATGTGCATTTTCAGCATCAACTTTATCTCAAATCGGCAAAAAATTGAAATAATTCACGTGGACAAAGTCCTCTTTCCCGCGGTTGTGAGGACGATGTCACCGTGCAAAGTCCTCTTTCCCGAAGTTGCGAGGACGATGTCACCGTGCAAAGTCCTCTTTCCCGAAGTTGTGAGGACGATGTCACCGTACAAAGTCCTCTTCACCGAAGTTGTGAGGACGATGTTTGATGCTTTTTTCGACAAACTGTGACGCAAGGGCAAGCAATTCTGCCTCCATAAGTGTGCGAAATTCCGTTTCCGGCATACCGGATAATTGTTTTATTTCATCCTGTTGATAAATTGTTTAACAGACATGTTGATTTATTAAAACGAAATGTTTAATTTTGGAGATTCAAATTCTACTTATCAACAATTCAATTTTCGACTGGAAAAATAATAGCACTTTTGTGGGATGTCCTTTAAAATAAAGGAATAAAAAGAACAAAAATACACAAGAAACATCTACAGCTAAATCTTTTGTGAAATGGTTTGGTGGTAGGATACAATTAATATATACAATTGAATTATATTGAACCATTTATTAGTGGAGAAGCTGTATTATATTAAGTTTATATTAACAACGCAATATTATGAATTCTATAACCACGTCATTATTCATTTCAATACAATAATATTGTTTCATAAATAAGTAGTATAGATGAATTTAAAATTCAATAATCAACTAATAGAAAATTATTCGAGTAACTCGCAAATTGCAAGGGTACTAACCGAGGATTGGGTTAAAATGAATTCTTATTGTCCTTGCTGTGGCAATTTGATGTTGAATGATTTTGAGAACAATAGACCAGTTGCCGATTTTTTTTGCAATAACTGCGATGAAGAATTTGAATTAAAGAGCAAAAATGGAAATTTTTCAAATACGATTACAGATGGTGCCTATTCTACAATGATAGAGCGCATTAATTCAAATCAAAACCCTAATTTTTTCTTTCTCACATATACAAATAACTGGACAGTAAATAATTTTGTATTAATACCAAATCATTTCTTTACTCCTAGTATAATTATTAAACGAAAACCACTAGCCGAAACTGCTAGGCGAGCAGGTTGGATTGGTTGTAATATTGACATTTCCAATATTCCAGAAAGTGGGAAGATATTTATTATAAAAGAGTGTCAAGAAATTGACAAACACAAGGTTGTCGATGATTATTCAAAAACAAAAGCACTTAAAACTACAAATCTTGAAAGTAGAGGTTGGATAATGGATGTTTTAAATTGTATTGGAAAAATTCATTCTGATAGCTTTTCTTTAAATGATATTTATTTTTTCGAAAATGAACTTCAGCTCAAACACCCAGATAATAAATTTGTTAAAGACAAAATTCGACAACAATTACAGTATTTGAGAGATAAAGGCTTTGTCGAATTTACAACACGTGGAAACTATAGAAAGATTAAATGAGAACATTTAAAATCGAAATCACAGAAATCCTAAAAAGAGTAGAAGAAATAGAATCAGAAAGTATTGAATTAGCCATTCAACTTATAACTCAAAAATACATTTCAGAGGAAATTGTATTAGATTCTTCAGATTTTATAGAACATCAAATATGTGAATTTAGTAGGGAAACGATTTAATCATTTTTATTTGTGATCATAAATTAATAATTAGTGAATTGTTGGATTTTATTAACTCACGGAGAATCAACATAAAGAATAAATACTCTATTTTAAAAGTTGATCCTAAAAGTTATAATGTGATCTATGTCAGTATGTTATGTATTTTTTTAGTTGCTTTGCAGCTAATAAAGTATATAACTATTGGGTTGCAATTTTCCATATTATCAGTCAAAAGAGAGAGACTTTTATCTTCTTCATGGAGATAGTATGGAGTTGTTGCGTCAGTTCGACCATCAGTTTGATATGGTGTTTGCCGACCCACCTTACTTTTTGTCGAATGATGGGCTTTCGATACAAAGTGGAAAGATAGTAAGCGTAAACAAAGGAGATTGGGATAAGTCGGGTGGTTTTGATTTTATCAATGATTTTAACCGGCAGTGGCTTACATTGGTGCGCGATAAGATGAAAGATAATGCCACTATCTGGATTAGCGGCTCCATGCACAATATCTTTTCACTCGGTCAGATTCTGAACGAACTGGGATTCAAAATACTGAATGTAGTTACGTGGGAAAAGACCAATCCACCACCCAATTTTTCGTGTCGCTACTTTACATATTCTACCGAGTTGATTATCTGGGCCCGCAAATCCGATAAAGTGCCGCATTATTACAATTATAGTTTGATGAAGCAATTGAATGGCGACAAGCAAATGCGCGATGTCTGGCGATTGCCGGCAATAGCTCCCTGGGAAAAATCGTGTGGAAAACACCCTACACAAAAACCATTATCAGTCTTAACCAGACTAATACTTGCTTCAACCCGACCGGGTGCCTGGATTCTCGACCCATTTGCCGGTAGCAGTACTACAGGCATTGCAGCGAATCTGGCAAACAGGAAATTTCTTGGTATAGATCAGGACATAGAATTTCTGAATATAAGCAAAAACCGAAGGCTTGAAATAGAAAATCCGCAGAAAGCCGATTTTTTCAGAAGAAAAATAGCCGGCTTCATTGATAACAGTCAGTTGAATGAATTTCTCGAAAGCGAAAAACTGAAGACTGACATTAAGGTCATTCTGGGGTTTTGTCGGGCTAAGGACTTAAAAAAGCTGAAGTCCGAAAAGGTGTTTTATTTTCATGCGGTAGAATCAGAAAATAATGTAAAGGATTTTCCTGTCGGATTATTCGATGCGAACAGGCTGATTTTATATTCAGGAGGTAGGAGTAAGCCAACTGTTTTGACGGGCTTGCACGGTGAAATTAAAACTATCGACTTAAAACATAAGACACTAATACAGGGAAAAGAGGATTCCGACACGGAATTTTATTACGAGATAGTATTGGATGAGGTTTTTAATGAGAATGACGGTTTAAAATTTGCGTTGGATGCTAAACTACTTTTTGATAAATCGGATGCGAAAAACATAAAATTGTTTCAGCAATACTTACCGGCTCTTACAACCTGGGAAAAGGTATTGAATGCATTAAAACCATAAACAGTAGGGGTGAAACAAATAAAATGTATCCTTTTGTGCGTCCCAGCGTAAAAATGACATAGTAAAACAGGACTATATATCATAGTCCAATAATTTAAATATTGATTTTTTTTCTCCGTTTTTGGAAATAGGAACATTATTTCTTTCAGTTCTTTTTCCGTTTTTCGCACAAATTTGTGTTTAATGTTCTCTGTAAGTTCCGCTGAATTTGGTATTCATAATAGTATCTTCAGTTATTTCTTTCGGGTAATAGCGGGCGTTTCCGTGTGCTTATAGGTTGGATGGATATCATCCATAAGGTTTGTTTGGACTAAGAAAAGCACCGCTTTGAAATAAATTTGAAATTATTTTTTCGGGTAAAGCTATTTTGGTTCAGTAGCTTATAAAGTAAACCATGTTTCGCTTCAGAAATAAATATGAAAAACATTTGGTTTGTATTGGTAAAGCGACTACTTTTGCACCCGCTTTAAGAGAGAAGCACAGTACAATTGCTGAAAAAAGGTGCCTGTTGGGATTTGAAAACATTAACCTGGTACAATAAGTTGTTTCAAAATTTAATTGAAATTTAGTTTCGAAAAAGTTTGGCAGTTTAAAAATAACCATTACCTTTGCAGCCGCTTTCAGAGGAAAGGATTTGAATAGAAAGAATGAAATTAAGTTGCTGGCTAAAAAATAGTTAGACGCGAAATTTTATTTTTCGAACTAAATCAAAAATCTCAATAAAAATGAAAAACTTTTACAATGAAGTTTGGTATTTTGAGAAAAAGCAGTATCTTTGCAGCCCATTTCGCTTACAAAATTTGAAAGCAAAGCAAAGCCAAGTTATAGAATAGGGAGCTATTTTATAGTCACACAAGAAGTCTTGAAACCAACGACACACTGTGAAGTGTGTATCTTATTTCCCCTTTAGGGGA
>JARLGX010000026.1 GCA_031292575.1 Paludibacter sp. | reverse complement strand
TCAACAAACTCTGTAAAATACACCGCTAACTCCATAGGGTTACAAACACTTACTTTAACGCTCGTTCTACAAAAGCACCGCAGGATGTAGTGCAACTCTGACTTCATGCTGGGTCGTACCGACCACATGAAGTCCTATGTAATATCGCCTGTCGTTTTCGAAGAGATAAGTCCGTTTTCGATAACCACGGTTCTTAGTTCCGATAATTCTTCGCCATCAAAAACACGTACATTGGTAATTGCTGTAGTTTTCATATTAATTTTCTTCTTTATTGATTCAACCATTCGTCAGCTTCTTCGTAAAGCTCATTTATCAGTTCGGGTTTATCTATACCCGGAAGGTTGGCATCGATGGCGTAGCCTTCTTGGCTCAGCACGTAAGCCAAATGCGCATAGCTAGGACGGAATTTGGCAATTTCTTCAGTAGGAATAACAATTTCAGGATTGGGCGATACGGGAACCAGTGCATCTTTTTCGTACATGCCGTCCATAGATATAATTTGCCAGACACCGTCAATTTTTTGTGTTCGATACAGCAGTTTGGCATCCGAATGCAATTCCAACACGTGTCCGTTAATGATGCTGCGAGCCTGAATGGTAGCCAGCGTGATGGATACTGCTTTGTCATTTTTGACCCAAACGAGCGTATCGAAAATTTTGTGAGGTGCATAGGTTTTCATCTTGCTCGATGCATCCACAAATCCTTTTCCGGTACCTTGAAACCAGGAAATGGTCACTTTGGAGTCATCGGCAAAACATTTTCTCATTTCGTCCCATTGCGCGTTGTCGCGGCAGAAGCGTTCGAACTCAATCAATTCTTTTACACTGAATTTGTCGTTGATGTTTTGTTCGCTGTTTGCAGCAGGTCTTTTCAGTATTGTTTTCATATTGTTGCAGTTAAATATTTGTATAATCATATTCTGAAATGATTGTTACTAAAATTATGTTGCAAAAATACAGTGATGAAAACTCACTTGCATTGACCTAAGTCAATAAATACTATTTAGACTTTAGGCGACTCAATGTTTCTTGCGAAATGTCGAGATAAGTAGCCAGCACCTTGTTGGAAATGCGTTGAATAAAGTGTGGGGTTTCTTTTCTGAGTTTTTCGTAACGCTCCTTAGCAAATAAAGTTACAAGTTCCTCGATTTTTTGATTTTGAAATAAGAAGGCATCCTCTAACATATTTAGGTAAAATTGATCCCACTCAGGAATTTCTTTGCGTAGAAAAAAGAAATCGACCTGTGATATGGAATATAATACCGTATCTTCGAGTGTTTCCATGTATTCAACAGTCGGTCGTTGGGAAATAAAGCTTGATAAAACTGTAAGTGGCGAACGTTCGAACATGATTAACCGCGTTTTTTCCTGTCCTTCTTTGGTAATGTAATAGGTACGGGCACAGCCTGTTTCAATGAAATAAAAATGCTTGCAAACCTGACCTTTAGCAAGGATAATTGTATTGCGTTTTATGGGTGTTAGTTTGGTGAAACAAGACGTTATCCGATCTATCTTTTGCTCATCGGAAGTAATAATATCCCGAATCATGCTTCTAAAATCTCCGGTAGTATTATTGAATAAGTGCAACGTGCTGTTGGTTTCCACCATTCTGTCTTAATAAATTGATTGTTTTTCTCAGTTTGCAAAAATAGTTTTTTTTATCTTACAAAATATGATCATTTTACTGAACCTCATACTTTCATGTACAGATTTAAATAAAAAATAAAGTTATAGTAGTTTGTGTTAAATAATTCGATAGAGCTGTTAATATCAAAATGATATTGACTATAGATTTTATTTTTGAAATTTATCATGACTTTTACTTAGACGTTAGTCAACGTCTTTTTGGAGATAAATTATATCCAGACACAACATCTTATCTTTAAAAATGAGAGTTTGTATTTTAGATATTTTTATTAGCAACTTTTAATCATTGCATAATCTTTATCAATTAGTTAACTTTGTGATTCGAAATTCTAATTTAATTCATAAACTTATGAAATACTTTGTAGTAAGCTATACCCACCCTGATGAAATTGGCAGGAGAAAATACTTAACACCTCATATAAATTTTTTAGAGGATTTATTGGCAGAAGGAAAAATGGTGGCATCAGGTCCGCTTGTAAATACACCAGTTAAATCGGCAATGATAATACTTAAAGTTGCCAGCTTAAAAGAGGCAGAAGAATTAGTAAAAAAAGATCCATACACCATTGAAGGTCAGGTAGGAGAACTTTCAATTGTTGAATGGGATCCTTTGTTTGGTGAATATCAAAACTTCAAGCATAAAATAATGTTGTTTTTGCAAAAGATATTTATGAGATAAAACTCATTGGTATATGTTACGTTCATTATAAAAAAGCCAGACCCGAAGATAATATCCTCGAATCTGGCTTTTTTATTACTATCAAACAGTCCGAATTAAATCGACTTAACTGGCAGTTGAAGGTACGAAGGATGCGAACCACCGGTGTGGATAATGTGCAGTCCTTTGTTTTGGGGTACAAAGCCGGGTGTTCCGGGCATAATAGCTCCCAAATCGTTTCTGGAACTGATTACAAATCGGAGTTGTTCGCCTGGATAAAAGATCATACCCATTGGAAAAAGGTCGAGTTCGATTTCCACAATCTCGCCCGGTTGTAGTTTCTCTACCCTATCGAAAGTGTATGCCGGAACTTCATCGGTTGTGAGCTTTTCGTCCAGATGACGGGCCGAAACACGCAAACGACCGTTAGCTCCTTTGTATCGAAGCACTGAAGCACCACGTTCGCTGAAATCCTGCATCATTGATCCTTGATTAGGGATAACAAACTGTTGCAGATGATTACCAAATCGATCCAGCTTTTGAACCATAAAGAACAGATCCATATCGTCCGAGCCTTTGGCTTCTACCCATAAATGTGCTTTGGGGTAACCCACCATCACCGTTTCTTTGTCGAAACGAATGCCGAAAGATGCCAATCCATGTTCTGATTCTGTATCGTATGTAACGGCTATTTCGTTGGCAGGAACAGTGGGTAACAAATTGCGTATTCGACCATCGAGATAAAACTTCTGGTTGCTAACTTCTTTGGGTGGAAACTGATCGGCCGGCAAGTTCACGCGGTCACCACCCTGGAAATCGTGCAAAGAGTAGCGAACACGAGGCGTTGTTTCCCAACCGTTTTCTATGTCTTTCAAAAAGTGGTCGAAAAAGCGAAGCAGGTCTTCTTTATTGGCTTCTTCGTAATAGTCGGGCCACTCTTGTATGTTGTGTATGCGCAACCACTTTTCGGTGGAAGCCATTCTGCGCCATGCGCGGAAAGTACCAGCGGTGTGCAAGGTGTTAGAATAGCTGGCCACCACAAAGGCGGGCACAGTAATCTTATCAAACTTTACTATTTTATCTTCCCATATTTCGTTGTTTACTAATGGGTAGCGTAATGCTTCTTCGTAAACATCTTCGCGTTTTCCGTTCCCCACATGATTCACCTGTAAACGTTTGGTGAAATTTAAATCGGGCATTCCTCCACGCATCGAAAGGTCGCGATAGGCATCACTCAAGCCTTCCCAAGGGTTGATGGCGGCAAGGTGTGGTGGTTGTTCTGCAGCGGTGAACCATTGCGAAAAGGCGAGATAAGAAGTACCGCTCATGGCTACTTTGCTGTTGCACCAATCTTGCACGGCCAGCCATTCAATCAAATCGTGACAGTCTCTCCCTTCTTGTCGTCCAATCATCGAAATATCCCCACCTGAATGGGCTACACCTCGCGCATCCGGATTACAAACGGCATATCCTTTTGCGCACCAGTATGCCGGATCAGGACCTTCAAACTTTGCCAGCCCTGAGAGCATGCTGTTTTTAAGTCCAAGCATGTCGTAAAGAACTGTTGTACGAGGTGCTGTGCCACCACTTTTACCGTAGGGACTCCAGGCTATTATAACAGGAACCTTTTCAGTACCAACCGGACGAAATACATCTACATAGATGGTAACGCCATCGCGCAGGGTAACTGCCACATCTTTTTCAAAAACGATATCCACTGGTATAGGAAGAAATCGGGGATCAACCTGATAACCTGCCGGTAAAACCCGGGTGCCTGGTTCGAATGGACTTAAGATTCCGTGTTCTTTTCCGTCGTCAATGTAACGGTAAGCTGGTTCGAAAACCTGCATTTTTCTAAGATTTTCCATAACTTTTGTAATTTTAGAAATTAGTATTATCTACTTCTGATTGAGTCAAAAACCAATTTGACTGGACATTCAATCATCGGCACAAAGATAAGGGTTGTTTTACCCTAAGGTGATAAACTTTTCAAACCAAGAAGTATAAATTTCAAACCTCGCGATTACGATAAAACTTGGGCACATTGCCGGTTGCTTTTTTAAAAAAATTGCTGAAATAGTTGGGATATTCAAATCCTAGTGCGTAAGCAATATCGGCTACACTCCAATCGGTATGTCGCAATAAGGTAATAGATTCCGCAATGATTCGCTCCGCAATAAGGGTGGTGGTGGATTTCCCTGTGATCTCTTTCACTGCCCGGTTCAGGTAATTCGCATGAATAAATAGCTGACTGGCGTAATCCTGAGCAGTTTTGAGTTTTAAGGGTTCATTGATATTCTCTATGGGGAATTGCCGCTCAAGCAGCTCCATAAACTGAGTGGTTATTCGCAGCGAAGCACTGCTGAACTGAAGGAAATGCTCAGTAGGCAGCATGTGCAATGCCTCGTGAATAATTAGTTGAATGTAATTGCGCATTAGGTCATCTTTATATAGATAATCGGTGGAGTCGTTGGTAATCATGGCTTCAAAAATCTCAGTGAGCCGGGCTTGTTGCTGCGCGTCAAGTTTAAAAGCAGGCGTACCGCTCACTTTGTACAACGGTGATTGCTGAAAACTCTCTAACCGCTCAAGGGGTTTGATGAAATTTTCGGTAAACACACAAGAGTAGCCTGTGTGATTTTCAGCCAGAATCTCAGTGGCATAAGGTACACGAGAGTTCGCAAAGAAAAGGTACACCCCATTGAGATGGAAAACATGGTCATCGTAGTGCATTTTGCTATTACCAATGCTGAGGAAGATTAAGTAGAAATGCCGACGACCAAAGGGCGATGGTCCACTTTTCGGGACATTGCTCCTACTCACTTTAAAACCTCTTAGCTTTAAGAGTGCCTTCAATGCCGGATCGGGAAATTTACTTGTTGTTTCCATAGTGACGTAAAAGTACAAAATTCAACACGAACCCCAGATGTATTTCAGTTAAAATAATTGTTATGAAACTAAAAAGATCTACTGTAAACTCCGGTAATATCGATTATCATTCGGTTATTGTGCTGCCCACTTTTGCACCATTGCCGGATAACGATCGCCTTTGACTGATCCAATTTTAAAAGTTTCGTTCAGTAGGTTCATTTCACTGGCGGTAAATTCTATTTCCAATGCTTTCAAGTTATCATCTACCCGCTCCGGTCGACTCATACCTACAATTGGAATAATGTCTTCGCCTTGTTGGTACACCCATGCAAGTGCCAAACTGCCTGCCGAAGTGCCTTTTTGAGCAGCCATTTCTTTCAGAATATCGATGAGTTTTAAATTATATTCCAGGTTCGCTCCCTGAAATCGTGGAAATGCTTTCCTAAAATCACCTTCGGATAGCTGATTTGTCATGTTTCCACTAAGCAAACCATAACTTAATACCGAATAAGGCACTACACTAACGCCCAATTGGCGGGCAGTAGGCAGTATTTCATTCTCGATAAAGCGTGTGGCCAATGAATATTCAATTTCCAACGCAGAAACCGGATGCACCGCATAAGCTCGTTTCAGCTGGTCGGCATTGGCTTCCGAAAGACCCAGGTAACGCACTTTACCTTCCTGAATTAAATCTTTAATAGCCCCAACCGTTTCTTCTATTGGTACATTGGGGTCAACCCGAGCGGGCTGATAAAGATCAATAACATCAACGCCTAAGCGGGTTAATGAATAAGAACAGAAGTTTTTAATCGCTTTCGGACGACAGTCCAACCCAATGAATCGGCCTTTAGGATCGCGCATTGAACCCGTTTTCACACTCAAAAACACCTGTTCCCTGCGCCCTTCGATGGCTTCGCCAATGTGCAGTTCATTCAATCCCATACCGTAGAAATCTGCGGTGTTTAAAAAATTAATTCCTCTGTCAATAGCCGTTTGCAGGGTTTTGATGGTTTGTTCTTTTGCACCTTCTACGTCTGATACTATTCGTGAACCGATGGCGATGGACGAAACTTCCGGGCCATTTATACCTAATTTTCTTGTTTTCATACAATCTGTTTTTCTAATTATTTCTATGCAAAGATACTGTTAGACAAAGGGCAAAGAAAGGTCTGAATAGCCGCTAAAATAGTCTAAATGTCGGGTTTATACTGTGAGAAGGATTTACGATATTCCACAGGGCTCATTCCGGTTTGTCGTTTGAAAAACTTCCCGAAGAATGATGGATTGGCAAAATTGAGGTAATCAGCAATTTGAGAAGCATTCAACTCGTTGGTTTGCAGCAATACTTTTGCTTCTAAACATACTATTTCATCAATCAGCTCACTGGCTGTTTTTCCGGTTTGCTTTTTCAATACCTGAGATAGGTATTTGGGTGTTACAAAGAGTTTTTCGGCATAATAGGTCACCTCTCTTTGTCTCTTGAAATTGGAGAGCAGTAATTCTTTAAATTTCTCGGCAAGCAGACATGGTTGTGAATACTTATCGAAATCAGATGTAGGTTGAAACTGCTTTAAACTTTCAGTCTCTAAAAGCAATGTTCTTAATAGTGCCTGAATAATGGTTCTTTTAGAAGGAGAATTTGAAATGTATTTCTTTTCTATTTGGTCAAAAAGAGTTTGTACAGTAGCTAATGCATCAGAATTCAGTGGGATAAAATGATTACTTTTTCTTTTGAAAATATCTAATTTCTTGAGAAATAAAGTATCAGACAATCCTTCAACAACAAATTTTTCGCTAAAGAAAATACTTCTGACTGTAAGATTATCCTGTTTATGAACCCATTGTCGTATATCGTCGGGATTTATTGCTACCAATCCGGGAGCCTTTAAAGCATAATTCTCCAACCCAACTTTGAGTTCGGCATATCCTATTAGCAAAAGACCAACTCCATACATTTCCGACCGGTGAGGTTCAGAATGACGGTTGAGAGTGGTTTCCTGAGGTTTGAAAACGAAATCTTCAGACTCAACATCTAACCCGAATTTTTGCGCAATATCAAATGCACCAAACCGTTTAATTTCTTCCATGATAATTTGTATCGAATGAGTGTCAAAGATAAATACTTTATTTTACAATAACATGGCATTTTGATTCTCGTTATCCTACAACTATAATGATTCATTTGGTATAAATTTCATCTGATTTGAAAAAAAGTTAATATAGTTAAATAAACTGTCATTGCTAAATGAGTAATGGTAACTGCATTTAGTAATAAGCTGCATTAGCTTATGTCTAACAAATTTTAGTTGCCAAAATTCACTTTCAGTCTATTCTTGCATAGTTTTTTACCTGATTCTGTACAACGAAGCCTATTGTTGCTTTTTCAATCACACTTTTTTCAACCCACAAAGATCTGATGTACTACTTTTTTCGTTCCTAAAAAAATCAATAAGCCAATCCACATAAATACGAAAAGGACGTTTGCATTCAAACCTCCATTGTGCTGTTTATCTCTGAAAAAGTAATCCACAGGTATTGTATATAAGAGATATGTTTCGGATAAAGTGATCCACTTGAACTCAGCAGGAGAAGTTGTGTTGAATTTCAGTATTCACGAGTAAGTTTTTTAGTGAAGTGGACAAAGTCTTGAAAAGTAAGTTTAAGAGAAAGTAAAATAAGCTTGATTAAATTTTTCTTAGCCTGTTCTTTCAATTCAATTAACTTTTTGTTTTGTTTTTTTGTTCATGCCAATTGAAGCTAATAGAAAAGCTCTTTGGAGGCAAAACTTGAAGTTGGGTTTGTGGAAAAATACCAATGAGAAAATTATTCTATTTTATAAATTCACTAAGGGTTAAATAAACTATCCTCTTGTCTCATTTTTGGAGAAGACTAAAATATCATTATCTTTGCTCAGAAATTTTCAACATCTAAGTATGTTTCTTGTTTATTAAGAGCATCATCAAATGCGACATATTCTTGAAACAAAACTTCCTTCATTTGCATGGGAAGCAGTTGACTGGACAAATTAGTAAGATTATCTTAAATCAACTAAGAAATGAATAATACTATCGAAGAAAATAATATAAAAGCATTATCTAAAGGAGATCAAAGAGCCTTTGAAGTGCTTTTCCTAAATTATCAACCTAAGCTGGTAAATTATCTCAACGGTTTTATTAAGAATGTTGAGTTGTCACGTGATATGGCACAGGATATTTTTCTGAGTGTTTGGAATAACAAAGAGAAGTTTTCAGAAATAAAATCATTCAAAGCCTATATTTTCAAGTTGGGAAAAAATGCGATTTGTAATTACTATGATCATTCCCTTGTAAACGAAAAATTTGTAGCCGAACAACTGACCAATCCCAGTGTCCCAGAAAACCCTGAAGAACTTATTTTTGCACATCAACTTCAAAGTCTCATTGATTTAACAGTGAGTCAAATGCCATCTCGACGAAAGCGTATATATATCATGAGCCGAATTGACGGATGTTCCAATAACAAAATAGCTGAAAAACTCAATATTAATAAACGTACTGTTGAAAATCATTTAACGGCTGCATTGGGCGACATCAGAAAAGCAATAAAGATATGTATTGTATTTTTTATCTGAAATATTGGCCTTTACCCGTGTGTAGAGTATCGATTTGCTTACTTATAATTACAATTAGGTGTTATGAAAGATAGTTATATTAGAGATATCATTAGTACTTTCTTTGAAAATGATTCATCAAAGAATACACAGTTTCTTTTCCGCAAATGGTTTCGAATGGATGAAAATCATACGGAGAAGGATCAGGCTATGGAAGAACTTTGGGAAAATAGTTCATCCGTAATAAGTGTCCAAACATTGGAGGATCTTTTGAAAATCAAAGCAAAGATTGATGAAGAGTCTCCTGCTGAGATTATACCTTCATATCCTTTATATAAACGGTTACTTGCTTATGCAGCTGTTGCTGCACTTATAATAGTCTCTTCAGTTTTTCTAACTTATAAATTTGCTGTATCGCCGCAGATGGAGTACACACAGCTCTCAGTATCTTACGGTGAAAGTAAAAGAATTACGCTTTCTGATGGATCTATTATAACCCTTAATGCGGGCTCTACTTTGATTTATCCTAAATTGTTTACAACTAATACGCGAAGCGTTTTTTTGACTGGTGAAGGTGATTTTTGTATTGCAAAAAATCCAGACAAGCCATTTATTGTCAGAACTAAGTATTTAGATGTCAAAGCTATTGGGACTAAATTTATAGTGCAATCTTATCCAAATGCAGATTACACAAAAGCAACACTTATTGAAGGTAAGGTGAAGGTGAATATGGAACAAGACCAAAGCAAATCCTATATCTTGAAGCCTAATAACCAACTTACTTATTCACATAATAATAATAGTATTTCTATAGTTAATGTGGATGCCGCAAAATTATCTTCTTGGGAAAATGGTTATTTGATTTTTCAGGGTGTAACTTTCGATGAAATAACAAGTACATTGGAACGGAAATATAATATTGTTTTTAATTACGATGGTCGAAAGCTTAATCAACAATCGTATTACATAAAGTTCAATCCCGACGAGTCTATTAAGCAGGTTCTAGATGTATTATGTATGTTAATTAATAAATCTAGCTATAAGATTGAAGGTTCAAATGTGTATTTCTATACAAATTAGGAAAATTTACAAACCAATATCTATCATAAGTTTTAATATCACTATACACAATTATTTCTTTTTATTTAAACAAAGCGAAGCTTAATGGTTTCGCTTTTTTTATTGTAAAAAGTAGCTAATTATCTATTTATAAGCTGTTTTAATGTGATTTGCAAATTTAATTCATTTGACTATATTTATTTAAAATACAGACATTAACTTCTATTCAATTAGGTTGTAGCTATAACTTATTCATTATTTTTCAAAATAATATTGTATGTGACTGTGTGTTTTTCCTTGCATATCTTACTATATATATATCAATCATAATATGAATGATTAAAAATGTGATTTGCTTTTTAAAGGTAAAGATTTAGTTGTAAAAATTGAACTAATTTTAGGTTATTATATATATAAAGGGTGTTTAGCTATTTTTGATAAATTTAGTGTTAAACAAAATATAGGAGGACAGAAAATGAAAAAAAAGAAACTTGGGTAATAAATCACAGATTTCATTATTATATCTATTTTCGTCAAATAGAGGACTAATATTGGGGGTGAACATAAATTTAATAAGCTTTAGTATATTCATCTATAATACCTACTAATGGATTAGAAAATTTTTCCTACAGAAACCCAAAGTTTTGATGCAATAATTTAAGTTTTTGAACTTACGGTTATATAATAACCACATATAAATTTTTAATAATATGAAAATAATTATATTAAATCTCTAATACATATGAAAATAAGAAAAATCTTTTCAAGAACGTTAACCATGATGTTTTTATTGGCAATATCTTCTATCATGCAAGCACAAAATCAGAAAGTAAAACTGACTGGGAATGATATTACATTAAAAGTGGCTTTCGAACAAATAGAAAAACAAACGGGATTGTCTGTTGACTATGATGCTAAAGTAATTGATGTGACAAAAGTTATCAAAACAAATCCAAAAACAAGCAATTTAAATAACTTATTAAAACAATTATTTAAGGGAACAGATTGTAAATATATTTTTAAACAATCACATATAATAATCAGTGTTCCTTCTGTTGATTTGGAATCAACTTCCAACAATGAATCAAAGCAGCCAATATCTATTTCCGGTGTAGTTCGTGACGACCAAAATGATCCTTTAATTGGAGTTTCTGTAAAAATTCAAGGAAGTGTAAATGGAACCATAACTGATATAAATGGAGCTTTTACTCTTGCTAGTGTTCCTTCAAATGGATATCTTGATTTATCTTATATTGGAATGGATAATAAAATAGTTCCAATAAGTGGTCAAAAAACATTCAATGTTATTTTATCGGCTAAGAATAAAGATCTGGAAGAAGTTGTTGTTGTAGGTTACGGTACAACATCCAGGAAAAACCTGACAACCTCAATTTCGAAGGTTAAAACTGATGAAATTACCAAGGCCGCAAGCAGCAACACGACTCAATTATTGATGGGTCGTGCAGCTGGTTTACAGGCAACTGTTGCCAGTACGCAGCCTGGTGGAAATGTAAATATATCAATTCGTGGTGCAGGTGATCCAATCTACATTGTTGATGGGGTTATGATGCCAAGTGGTTCGCTTGAAGGTGGATCGGGGGGTTCAGTAACTGTGACTCCTTCAGCAGTTAATCGTGCAGGTTTGGCCGGTATAAATCCTGAAGATATTGAGTCAGTTGAGATTTTAAAAGATGCATCTGCTTCAATTTATGGTATTGGTGCTGCCAATGGGGTAATTCTGATTACAACTAAAAAGGGGAAAGAAGGTTCGCTTAAGATTACGTACGATGGAAGTCAATCGGCTGTCATGAATTATAACTATATCAACAGTCTGAATGCTCAGCAATACATGGGGCTAGTGAATGTTTTTAATAAGGAACAGTACTTGTATAACGGCAAAATGGCACCTTATGGATCTAACGCTTACACAAATGGCTGGACCGCTCCATTCAGTGATAGCCAGATTGCCAGTGCACAAACCACTGATTGGAAAAATTACGTATTGCGAAACGGAAGCATTGCCAACCACAACATCACAATTAACGGTGGATCTAAATCGGTTAATTACTATTTTTCAGGCAATTACTTTGATCAAACTGGTACTGTATCCAATTCTAGTATGGAACGTTATGCACTAAGGAGTAATATTTCATTTCAGCTGAATTCTTTTATCAAGTTAACCTCAGCTATAAATGTCAACCGGAATAGTTACAACAACTCAACTATTGGAGGTACATCGTTTGGTCGCGGACAGCAGGCAGAAGGTCCACTCACAGCTGCTTTGACTTATCCGTCAAATCTTCCGTTAAAAGATAATACTGGGATTTATACTGTTTTCATGAATGTTCCAAACCCGGTTGCCATGGAAGACATTGTCGATTTAACTACAACCAACGGTACACTCCTGAATTTTTCTGCTGATTTTGATTTGATCAAAGATATGCTTTCAGCAAAATTACTTTACGGTAACAATCTTGAAAATTCACGTCGGACAACTTTTATTCCCTCGAACGTTTATTTCGACCAAATGTACAAATCACGTGGAAATTTAGGAATGGATAACCGCATGAATCAAACAATGGAAGCTACTTTGTCATTCAAGAAAAATTTTAGTGATTTTTTGAATATGGATGCCGTAGTGGGAGTGGGAAAATACAATAACAATTATGACGGAATGAATGTGTCCTACGATGGTCAAAAGGATGCCATTCAGAACGATAACCTCGGTGCAATAACCGGAAGTGTTTCCCCTGGATCGTACCGCAATGCCGACGAAAAGCGATCTCAATTCATTCGTGCAAATTTCGATTTTCTCGATCGCTATGTTGTTGCTTTAACGCTTCGCCGCGATGGTACCGATAAATTTTTCCCTGATAAAAAATATGCATATTTCCCTTCAGTTTCAGCTGCATGGAAAGTTTCAAACGAATCGTTCCTGAAAGGTGTCTCTTGGCTAAATCAGTTAAAAGTTAGAGCCAGTTATGGCGAAACCGGAAGCGATAATCTGGGAACATCGTTATACGGTACTTATGGACCTTTTACTTCAAATCAAATTTTGTTTGCGAACAATACTATTAAGTATATTCCTATTGTTCAAAACGGTATTGACTACCCGGATGTAAGCTGGCAAAAGACTACCATGAAAAATATTGGGATCGACTTCTCCATTTTAAAAGATAAAGTTTGGGGTAGTTTCGATGTTTTCCAAAATGATATTACTGATTTGTTGGGATCCGCCAACACCGCCGCATTATCTATGTTTGGAACTTACCCGGTGAACGGAGGTCATATACAACGATATGGTTGGGACGCAACAATCAATTCGAAAAATATTCACACTAAGGATTTTCTCTGGACTTCTGTTTTGACGCTTTCCAGATACAATTCGTTGTGGATTGACCGAATGCCAAATTATTACTACAATACTTACGAAATTCAGGGCAAAGTGGCCTCAAATGCCCGTTATTACTATCAAACAAGTGGAATAATCAATGCCGATATGAGCAATATGCCGGCTTCTCAGCCAGCAGCTGCTCAAAAACCGGGTTATCCGATTATTGTAGATCAGAATAAGGATGGACAAATTACGATTGCCGATATCAAGATGTCAAACGAAGTTCCCACACTTTATTTTGGGTTTGGCAATACATTTAATTATAAAAAGTTTGATTTGGATATCTTTTTGTATTCACAACTTGGTGTACACAAATACAATAATGCACTTGCTTGGGCCTCAGGAAGTAGTCTAGCCAACCAACTCAGTAATTCAAATTCTTTCGCTTTTGATATGTGGAATTCGCAAACCAATCCGAATGGAAAGCTACCAGGAATTGCATGGAATCTGGCTTCCGTAACACTTCCCGGTGGTGCAGGCACTGATATCGGATATCAGGATGCTTCGTTCGTTCGGGTAAGAAATATTACTCTTGGATATAATATCTCCGGGAAAGTTTTAGGTACAATTGGCCAGTATGTAAGTAACATCCGGATTTATATTGATGCACAGAACCCGATAACATTTACCAAATTTGAAGGATCTGATCCTGAAGTTAACTCAAATGGAAACGTCGGATCTGCATTTCCACAGATCAGGATTTTTTCAGCGGGAGTAAAAATCACTTTATAATTAAAAAAACAGTACAATCATGAAAAATAAAATCATATTTTCGATTTTAATTGCAATCACATTGCTTACAAGCAGTTGCGAAAATAATTTCGATCCTCAAATGTATGGTCAGCTTTATACATCGAATTTTCCTAAAACGGAATCCGATTACGAAGCTCTCCTGATGACTTGCTATATACCTTTTTCGGTGAACTGGAGTTATAATTTAGCCGGAGGATCATGGCAACATGGTTTCTATGTTGCAGGAGATGGTTTCTATCGTTATTTCGATGCTACCTCAGATTATTGTGCTCCATGGGATGTGAATACCGGTGGTGGTTCGGCGCAGCAATATACGCAAGCCAACTTTGCCAATTTTAATTTATTCGTACGTACAGACAACAGCAATCCTCCGGAGTTCGAGAAACTCAGGGATATTACCCGCTTTACTGAAATAATTGGTATTCTGGGAAATTCAACAGTACTTTCGGATACAAAAAAGCAAAATTTCATTGGCGAAGCACGATTCCTGCGTGGCATGGTGATGTATTATTTACTGCATATTTATGGACCAGTTCCGGTTATTCTTGATCCGACAATGGTTGGTAATTTGGTAGACGAACAAAATCTTGAACGTCCAACGTTGACTCAGATGACCCAATGGATTACTGCAGATTTGGAATATGGAGTGGCCAATATGGCTGCTACTGCTCCACACGGAAGGTACACTGCAGATTATGCCCGTTTTTGTTTAATGCGTCATTACTTAAATGAAGGTTCGTATATGACTGGCTATTATGATAAAGCGATTGACATGTACAATCAATTAAAAACTGCAGGGTACGGATTATATACTACCGGAGGTACCACTGCCTATGCCGACCAGTTTAAACAGGCCCATAAGTTCAATGTAGAGGTTATCGAGGCCGTTTCTACAAGTGCATCAGGCGATGGATCGGGTGCCAATGG
The DNA here is from genome assembly GCA_031292575.1 of Paludibacter sp. Lineage (GTDB taxonomy): Bacteria > Bacteroidota > Bacteroidia > Bacteroidales > Paludibacteraceae > Paludibacter. The sequence continues at coordinate 101,442 of JARLGX010000026.1, read as the reverse complement.
AAATTTTAATCCACTATCATGGTATCTTGTACCCGGTAATGCATCTAAATATGCCGATGCCGCAAATACAATACCCACTCCGTTTGTATACCAGGGCGGTGGCTGGGGCCAGTATTATAATGTTGCTCTTGCTTATTACAACACATACGAACCCGGCGATTTGCGTAGAAATGTGATTCTGACATCTTATGTCCAAAATGATGCTGCCAGAACAAATATAACTATTGCTGATATTGGTGTAAAATGGTCAGGTTTTATCATCAATAAATATCCGATTGAAATAGCCAACCAGTTCCAGCCAACCGATATCCCACTTGCCCGTTGGGCAGATGTGTTACTGCTATACGCTGAAGCTGTTGCCCGTAAAACAAAAGCTGTTCCGACTGGTGAAGCCATGCAGGGAGTAAATGATGTTAGAGCAAGGGCTGGTCTTGCACCATTGAGTGGAGATGCAACTGCAAGTTACAATGGATTTATGGATGCCCTTTTGGTAGAACGTGGTCATGAATTACTTTATGAAGGATGCAGGAAAATTGATTTGATCCGCTTTAATAAATATCGCCACAATGTTACGGCTATAAAAGGAAGAGTGCCAACTAGTCAATACATACCAATTCCTGATTACGCTGTTAAACAGGCTACATCTTACGGAAAAACACTTACCCAATTATATGAGAGACCTGATTACGGGCTGGATAATTAGTCTATAATTTGATAATATGCTACCTCACCGTTTCAGGTGAGGTAGCATTAATTTTTTCTATTAATCACTACTTCAATGGTTTATTTGTAAAAAGATAATTGTCACTATCTAATGATAGGTATACAAAAAAAATAAATTCGCTATATTATGAAAAACAAAAGGTTAATTAGCATTGTAATAATTTTTGGAATAAGTTATTTCATGTTTGCCGCGTTGAATATTTATGCATTGCCATCTGATATTAAGCTGGATAAAGTTTCGCGACATCGATCTTTATTTGATGAAAGTTGGAAATTTTATCAGGGCGATATTTCGGGTGCTGAAAAGGTTGGTTTTAACGATGCAGGATGGCGCTCTTTAAAACTTCCGCATGACTGGAGTATTGAAGGTGAATATGATGAAAAGGCCAGTACTGGCGGTAGTGGTGGATATTTGCCAACAGGTATCGGTTGGTACCGAAAGAATTTTAATATTTCCAAAGGTTCACAAAACTTTTGGATTGAGTTTGATGGTGTATATATGAACAGCGAGGTTTGGGTCAACGGAAATTATCTCGGTAAACATGCGAACGGTTATATCAGCTTTTATTATGATATGACTCCTTATTTGAAGGATGGGGAAAATGTGATAGCCGTAAAGGTTGACAACTCCGTTCAAACCAACAGCAGGTGGTACTCCGGTTCTGGAATTTATCGCCACGTTTGGTTGGATATTGCAGATCCTTTACATATTTCACAGTGGGGAACATATATTACTACACCATTTATAGATAGTTTGTCGGCAACTGTTTGCATAAAAACAAAAGTTGAGAATAACTATACCGACATAAAAAATTTGGTTCTAGTTTCCCGAATCGTGGACAGCCAAGGAAAAGTTGTGGCAGAGATCGAAAATCCTGTAATAGTCAACGCAGGTGAAAAGAAAGAATTTACTCAGTTTGTAAATGTAGCTAATCCATCGTTGTGGTCGGTTGATTCTCCATCAATGTATAAGTTGAAATCATTTATTAAGCTAAATAATAAGGTGGTAGACAATTCTGAATCGCCCTTTGGAATTCGTTCGATCGAATTTAATGCGATGAAAGGATTTCTGCTAAATGGGAAGCGGGTAAAAATGAACGGTGTCTGCCTGCATCATGATGCTGGTTGTCTGGGAGCTGCAGTACCGATACAAGTATGGGAAAGGCGACTCAAAATATTAAAGGACATGGGATGCAACGCCATTCGTACATCACACAACGCGAGGGCACCAGAGTTTATGGATTTATGCGACCGGATGGGATTTCTGGTGATGGACGAGCCTTTTGATGAATGGGAAGAAGGAAAAGGTAATACAACGTCGGCATATCATATCTATTTCAAAGAAAATTGGAAAAATGATTTGTTGTCTTTTATCCATCGCGACAGAAATCACCCGTCAGTTGTAATATGGAGCGCTGGTAACGAAATTCGGGAACAGTTTACTACACATGGACAGAAAGTTTTGAAGCAACTTCTTGATGTATTTCATGCCGAAGGAACAACCAGACCGGTGACTACCGCAAATGACGGAATTGGATCGGATGGAGATCCAACCTTACTTCCTTTCCTTGAAATGGAAGATGTAGTTGGATATAACTATGTTGATCGCTGGCATGAAAGAAGGGAACAATATTACAGTGTCGATAAAATTAATCATCCAAAATGGATAATGATCGGGACTGAAAATGTGAGTGTTCGTGGGGTAAGGGGAGCCTATTCTCTTGAAGATGATAGCAATAACAAATATGGCCTTGCTTATCCAACATCTATGATACGCGCCGAACAGTTGTGGAAATTTACGGCGACACGCGATTATGTATGTGGCGATTTTATGTGGACAGGTATCGATTATTTAGGAGAATCACGTTGGCCTGTCAGAGCTTCATCAAGCGGCGTCATTGATATGGCTGGGTTCCCGAAAGACGGGTATTATTTTTATCAGAGTCAATGGACAAAGGATCCAATGATACATCTTTTACCACACTGGAATTGGAAAGGTAAAGAAGGGAAAATTATTCCGGTAATAGCCTATTCAAATTGTGATGCTGTAGAACTATTTGTTAATGGTAAATCATATGGCGAACAAAAACTGGAATTTCCGAGACCTGGCAATTCTGGTTCATGGAACACCTACGATAAACCGCCGGTAAATGGTACAACCGCAGACTTACACCTTACATGGAATATACCCTATGAACCGGGAACACTGAAAGCTGTGGGAAAAAGAAATGGTGAAATCGTTTATACGACAACTGTCGCAACAGCTGGGGCACCAGCAGCACTTCGGGTATCTGCCGATAAAAAAAGCATAAACTCAGACGGTGAAGATATTGTTCACATTAAAGTAGAAATTGTAGATGTAAATGGTACTGTCGTTCCTGATGCAAATAATGAAATACGGTTTGAAGTAAAGGGTGAAGGGAAATTAATTGGAGTAGAAAACGGTAACCAAAGAGACCTTACTTCGCCAACATCAAAAATCAAAAAGGCTTTTAACGGATTAATTCTTGGCTACGTACAGTCAACTCAAAAAAAGGGAAACATCAAGATTAAAGTTTCATCCAATGGGTTAAAAGACTCTGAAATAACAATTGAAACTCTAAAAAAAATAATATTATAAAGTTATAAATCAACTAAAATCAACATTCGTGATCATGATGAAAAAATATTTAATTGGGTTATTATTTTTGGTTTTTTGTTTGAATGTTACATGTCAAACACTAAACAAAGAAAATGGGAAACGTCATAACGAAACTGGTTCTCAGTCTGTGCCGATTGAAAATATTGAGTGCCTGTTTGATCCGGCATTCCATATAAAAACTGTTTCGATACTGTCACAAAAAGAAGCTCAGCATTCGGCTGTTCCCTTAAGCCTGGTACGTAACGCTAACAATAAACTAGCAGTTATGGCTAAAGACAGTACCGGGAAATTGCAGCCCTTTTGCATGAGAGGTATTGAAACAGGCTTTTGGGACACGAGAAAAGACAGCACCAATTATGACCTGGTTTTTGAAACTTACCATAAACTGGATGCTAACGCAGCTATGTTCCTGATACATTGGAGCGACATTGAACCGATGGATGGTAAATTTGATTTTTCGTATACTGACAGTATAGTGGCAAAAGCGCAACGTCACGGCATAAAAATAGTATGGGTGCTTTTTATGCATGAACATAGTTTTGATATGAAGTGTTTACCTCCGCCAGAAAATCTGTGGATGTATAATCTTGATACCAGAGACGGCGTTAATTATGCCATACAATGGGTTAAGGACAAAAATGGAGTTGTCATAAAAGATATTCCGACGCAAAAACAGAAATTCACCGAAATAGTACCTTGTTATGGAAATCCTATTGTATATAATCGGATCACGAGGATGCTTGGTCAACTTGGGGCTCATTATAAAAATTCGAGATCAGTTATCGGGGTGCAGATCGGGAATGAGGAAGGCATTAGTTACCAGGGATCAGACGCCGATTTCAATCCTTATACGCTTGCCTCATTTGAAAGATGGAAAAAGCTGACCGGCAAAATCTCATGGCCCCGGTTCAAATTAGCAATAGTAAAATTATGGTGGTCAAGATTTACGACTGCTTATCATTTGCAGGATTCGTATAAGCTCACCATGTTTAACCCCATTGGCGGCGGACCGGAACAGGGCGACTCTGCCATCATTGCACATAGCGGTATAGATGCCACCACTTTTCGCGACAGTAAAATAGATGTGATCGCTACCATGTTTTATGGCCCTTCAGCTTCCAAGATATGGAATAATCTTGATCAGGTTTACAAAGCTAATAATACCTATAGTTATCCCACGCAGCTTCCTATTTTAATGAGTACAGAAATCGGCATAGGAAGGCTTAATACCCTGCCATATACTCAGGAATTTATGATCAATTTCCTTGAACGAGGTTCGCAGGGGTTTGCAGTTTATTGTTACGGCAATATGGTAAACTCAAAAGGTGTAGTAAATGCAACCGGGGATTTTTACCAAAAGTTCATGTCGATGGTTAAAGCAAATGAAGACATCATATGGCCTGGCTTGCCCGGCACAGGAGATAATATTTCAATAACTGCAACAAGTGGCGGAGCAAGAGTAAGTTGCCTGCATAAAGGCAATAACGCAACTCTTGGAATCCTGCATTTCCCGGATGCTGTGGAGGATAAGACTTTGGAAAGCAAGACCGATGTACCGATAGAGATAATGGTTAAGAAAACAGGCAACTATGTTATCGAAATATATAAAGACGGTTTTTTGACAGCATCGCAGAAAGATAACATGACGGTCTCAAAAGGTAGTTCAATCATTGTTAACATATCAAATAAAGCAGCAGCGTTTATAAAAGTTAAAATGATTGATTCAAAATAAGATTGTTACTTCAAATCAGCAGAAAAACATCACAAAATAGCCGACCTAACTTTATATCGGCTATTTTGTGACAACTTTTAAAATTAGCTAGCATCACTGCCCGATAAGTTATACTGAAAATAATAAATTATAATTAACCCGTAATGCATTAATAAAATAGGAATAAAAAAAGTTGTTCATTCGGATAAAATCTGTATATTTAAAAGACTGCCAATCAATTAAATAACAATGTGCAACTTCACAACAAAGTACGAGAAAATTCTCGAGATATTAAAGCAATTTGAGACAAAAAGTAATTTTTTGAATCAAAAACGATGTCCACGTTTAAGTGATATCAAACTAATCTCAGTCGATTTGTCAGCAGAATCGCTAAGTATTGATTCAGAATATCAATTATTTAGGACTTTGCCTGAGTCATTAAGTTCTAAGATTGAACGCAGTGTTTATAATCGTCGAAGACGAAAATTATTTTTTGTAAAAGAACGCATCCGCAAAGCGTTGTTGGAAAAGCTGACAAATACTGAAAACTATTTTATAGTTGACAGTATGCCTTTGGAGATTTGCAAGTTATCACGTTCTTCTAGAACAAGTATTTGCAAAGAAGATTATCAAACAAGTCCTTCCAAAGGTTATTGTGCTAGCCAGAAGTTACATTTTTACGGTTACAAATTACATGCTGTGTGTAGCTCTAATGGTGTATTTACCAATTTTGAACTCACACAAGCCGCTGTACATGATATTCATTTTTTGAAAAACATAAAAACCAACTTGTCTTCTTGTGTTTTGATTGGTGATAAAGGTTATTTGAGTGCTGATTATCAACTTGATTTGTTTACTTCAAGCCAAATAAAACTTGAAGTTCCAATGAGAGTCAATCAGCATGATTATCAGAAACAACCTTATCTACTGAGAAAAACCAGAAAACGTATTGAAACGCTCTTTTCTCAACTGTGTGACCAATTTATGATTCGTCGAAACTACGCTAAGTCTTTTGACGGATATAAAACAAGAATATTGTCAAATATCACGGTTGTAACGATTATTCAAATGATAATCAAATTTTTAAATACAAATATAAATAATTTAAAATCACTTGTAGTCTAAATTCATTACGGGTATAATTATTTATTTTAATATAGAATAAAACAAATAAATACTATCTTTGTCGCACCTTAATTGGCAAAAACTTATATTTGCCAAAATACATGATTTAATCAACAATCTTTTTAAAGATCGTTTTAATCGCATGCTTTAAAGTTAATTTTATTTGTATTTCATGTGTAACTGAATTTAAATGAATAGAATACAAGAACTTCTTAATGATGGAAATTCTGAGCGTGCATTCAAATTAATCGTTCAGACCTATAAAAATAAGGTGATACGATTTATTTCTTTGTTTGTATATAATCATCAAGAATGTGAAGAATTAGCTTCTGATGTTTTTATTTCACTATGGACTAATTGGGATAAATTAACCAATGTGACAAATTTAGATAGTTATATTTTTATAATGGCAAGAAATAGAGCATTGAATCATTTACGAAAAGAAAAAACGGAATTGATTGATCTCGAATCTTTTCACGTCGATGCATTTTATAATACTGAGACAACGCCTGAGTCAATTTTTATAACTCAGGAAACTGTTGATTTGTTAAACTCAGTCATCAATGAATTACCTCAAAAGACAAAATTAGCTTTTCATTTAGTACGTGAAGACAAAATGAAATACAAAGATGCTGCCGAAATTTTAGGAGTATCAATTAAAACTATAGAAAAACAAGTTGCTTCTGCCGTAGCAAAACTGAAAGAGAAACTGAGTAAATGAGGTGATTTGAAAAAGTGTTGACTTGAAAATTCACAATAATATAACTCTACTTGCTTACTCTGCCTTACCAACTGTGAAGTTGAGCGCATCATGCTCATCTTATTAATACAATCCATCAACAAAAAGTAAAAGATCAAAATTTTAAAAATACTTCAAAATAAGATGGGGGTGTTTTGAAATAACTGTGTCTTTAATATTGTAAATAGTTCCCCACAATTATGAATGATCAATTTTCTCAATTATTATCTAAAGTTCTTGCCGGTGAGGCGAGTGAAATCGAAAAGGAGTCCCTTAAGCAAATGCTGCTGGAAAGTAGTGAGCAATCTTTGATATATAATCAAATTAAAGAGTATTGGGATGCAGATGTGAACCTAACTAATAAAAGTGATAATGAAAGCTTTGAAGACAGGATATTGTCTCAACTAATTTTTAAACCAGAAGTTCAAAAATTAAAGTTTAGAAAATTCTTTTTAAGAATTTCAAGTGCAGCCGCAGTTTTATTTTTTGTGATGACATGTGCTTTTGTATATCTTTATACAACTTCTTCCAGTGAATTTTATACTTATTCGGCACAATCAACACCAGTTGAATATATCTTGAAGGATGGTACAAAGGTGACATTAAATAAAAATAGCTCCTTGACTTTTAAATCGGACTATGGTGATAAACAAAGAAATGTAAAACTAATAGGAGAAGCCTATTTCAAAGTCATCAAAAATAAAACAAAACCATTTATAGTTGAAGCTTTAGGAACTAAAACAGAGGATTTAGGAACAAGTTTTAATTTGAAGAGTAATAAGGAAAATTCGTATGTAACAACCACTTTGGTTGAAGGTTCAATTCGATTTAGGGCTGACAATTGTAATGTTTTATTGGAACCTGGTGAAGAAATTGTATACAATACTAAATCAAAAAAGAGCGTGATTCAGACAACAGATACTCAGTATAATACAGCGTGGGTTTCGGGGAGATTCAACTATGTCGACATAACATTTGGTGATTTGGTTGTCAAGTTGGAACATATATATAAATTGAAAATTGCAATTTCAAATCAAAAGATAGCAAATCGAATTGTTTCTGCTTCATTTTTCAACAATGAACCTATTGAAGATATTTTAAAAGCACTGAAGACTGAAATGGAATTCAGCTATATAAGAAAAAATTCAGCTCAAATAAACATAATAAGTCAAACCTTAAAAAAACAAATGCCTATGTAATAAATACTTGAAAAGAACACATTCTCTCCACAAAAAAAAGGACTCGTCTATTGGGGAATAAACGTTGAGTCCTTTTAATTAATCTTTTTACATTCAAAGTGTTAGCATCTTTATAATAAAGGAGCAAGGCTTTTTACATGTAAAAAATGTTTGCAAAGATAATTAATAATAATATGAAAAACAAACTTCACAAACAAAAAAAAATCAATTTAAAGAGAATCATTCGCTTTATTTTGGTAACATTAATCATTTCAGCGAATTCGATTTCTATTCATGCTCAAACTATTCATGAGCAAGTTAAGAAAAATATCAAAATGAATAATGTTACAGTTCAGCAACTAGTCGATAATCTAAAGTCAAACTTCGATTACTCGTTTTTTATTGTTGATGAACAGGTAGCCAAAACGATAGTTTCAGTTGACCAAAGAAATGCAACAATAGAGAAGATACTTGATAAAGCATTTCAAGGTAAAGAAATTGTTTATAACATTAGAGATAAAAATATCACAATTTCGATTAAAGACGTTCAAAATAAACCGAATAGTGAATCGAAAAGGATAACTGGTTTCGTCTACGATGAAAATAAACAACCAGTAATTGGTGCAAATGTAATGTTAAAAAACTCTAAAAGTAGAGTTATAACAGATGAAAATGGTGAATTTTCACTACTCGTTCCTGAAACAGGTCAGTTGGAAGTGACTTATATTGGTTATAATACTAGGTTAATTAATCTTGATGGAAATGAATCCTATAAGATTTCACTAGATCTTTCATCGCAGAATTTAAATGAAGTTGTAGTAGTTGGTTTTGGAACACAGAAAAAAGTAAATTTAACAGGGGCTGTTGCTGTGTTAGATGAAAAGGCTCTTGATTCTAGACCAATTCAAAATGTTTCTGAAGGATTACAGGGTGTTGTAGCCGGTTTAAATATTACTCAGGGCGGAGAAGGACTAAGTGGTAAACCTCAAATCAATATCCGTGGTCTTACTACTATTGGACAAGGTTCTTCCGGAGCTCCACTCATTCTGATTGATGGCATGGAAGGAGATATCAGTACCTTAAATCCAAACGACATTGAAAGCATGTCAGTTTTGAAAGATGCTGCTGCGTCGGCTATTTATGGTTCACGTGCTCCTTTTGGTGTTATTTTAGTTACAACTAAAGCTGGTCATTCCGGCGAAATGCAAATTAACTATAATCTTAGTTTACGTAGTAATGCACCAATTGTGTTGCCACAACAGCTAAACTCAACAGAATTTGTTAATCTGACAAATCTTGGATTTACGAATGAAGGTAATACCCCTTTCTTTAATGCAACCCAAGTACAACGAGTATTAGATTATGCTGCCGGTAAATTAGGCAAATCAACAATTACTCAAAAACCCGGCTCCAATTTATGGGATGATGGTTATTCTTTCGGAAATGATAATGTCAACTGGTATCAAAAAATATATAAATCTTCAACTCCATCTCAGGAACATACTTTGAGTGTGAGTGGTGGCAGCAAAGATGTTACTTTCTATTTGGCTGGAGATTATCTAAATCAGGAAGGATTAATGGCTCTGAATCAGGATGTATATGATCGATATACAATTAATGGAAAGCTTACTGCAAAATTAAATAGCTGGGCTTCATTAACATATAACACCCGTTTTACCAGAGAAAATAACAAACAACCTGCTGCTCTTAATGGTAATTTGTACGGAAATCTAGGTCGTCAGGCATGGCCTACTTTGCCTTTTTATGATCCGAATGGGTTTTTATATTCATCGCCATCTCCGGCATTGTCTCTTAGAGATGGAGGAAATGATAAAACTCAAACTGACCACAATATCCAACAGGTAACTGTTACAATTGAACCAATAAAAGGCTGGAAAACAGTAGCTTCTTTAAACTCTAATACCGGAGATTTTCATCATCATTGGGATGTGCTACCCATGTATAACCACGATGTAAACGGAGTTCCCTATTATGCATCTCAGGGCTGGTATTTCGGAACAAATAATACAATAGCTCATGAGGATGAAAAACAAATGAATTATTTTACGTCTAACATCTATACTGAATATTCAAAGGACTTTGGAAAACACAGTATTAAGGTAATGGCAGGGTTTCAATCCGAACTTGAAAATGATCGTTCATTAACTGCAGAGCGTGCTGGGCTTATAATTCCATCGTTACCAAGTGTTGATCTTACTTCAGGGCAAGATCCGAATGGTGCAATTGTTCCCCCAACTGTCGGAGGTAATTATGCCAGTTGGTCTACAGAAGGATATTTTAGCCGTATAAATTATAGCTTCAAAGATCGCTATTTGGTTGAATTAGATGGTCGTTACGATGGATCTTCTCGTTTTCGAGCATCTCAGGCCTGGAATTTTTTCCCTTCCGCATCGTTAGGATGGATTGTTTCTAATGAAGAATTTTGGAAACAGCTTGAGAATGTTGTTAATTTCTTCAAAATTAGAGGTTCGTATGGTCAATTAGGAAATCAGAACTTAGATAATTGGTATCCAACTTATCAATCAATGCCGGTAGGTACAGCCAATAGTTATTGGCTTCTTAACGATCAGAAACAAAATACAGCTTCATCTCCAGGACTTATCAGTTCCACATTGACATGGGAGAAAATCAAAACATATAATGTTGGATTAGATTTTGCAATGTTTAAAAATCGGTTGTCCGGTTCATTTGATGCCTATGTTCGTTACACCGACGATATGGTTGGACCAGCACCTGAGCTTCCAGCAATACTTGGAACCGGTCTTCCAACTACAAATAATGAGTCTCTGAGAACGAACGGATGGGAATTGTCAATAGCCTGGAAAGATCGTTTGTCAAATGGACTTGGATATAATGTTGGATTAGCCCTTTCTGATTCACGTTCGACAATTACTAATTACACGAATGTAACAGGAACTCTGGCGGCTGATGGGAATGGAAATGTCTTTTATAAAGGTGCAAACTATGGTGACATTTGGGGATACCAAACTCTAGGTATAGCTAATTCACAAGCTCAGATGGATGCCCATTTAGCAAAGGCTGACCAAACTGCAATAGGTAACCATTGGGCTGCTGGAGATATTATGTATGCCGACTTGAATGGTGATGGTAAAATAAACAATGGTGCAAATACATTGACTAACCACGGTGATTTAAAAGTAATTGGTAATTTTACACCTCGTTATTTGTTTGGAATTACTTTAGGTTCCGATTGGAAAGGTTTTGATTTTAGAGCATTCTTACAGGGTGTTGGAAAAAGAGATTATTTTCAAAACGGTGCAATGTTTTGGGGTGAATCCGGTCCGGGTATATGGGGTCAGATTCTTGTTAAACAAGCCTTGGATTACTGGACTCCTACAAACCTGAATGCGTATTATCCTCGTCCTCTTAATGGTGATGGAAAAAACACACAAGTTCAAAGTAGGTATTTGCAAAATGCGGCTTATTTAAGGCTTAAAAACTTACAATTGGGTTATACCGTTCCAGCAAAATATTCTAAGAAATTGGCTATTCAGAAATGCAGATTCTATGTTTCCGGTGAAAATATCCTGACATTTACAAAGCTGGCTAAAATGTTCGATCCTGAGACTATTGGTGCAGGATCAAACGGATTAACCGGAAGTGGAGGAGATGTTTACCCATTAATGAAGACTTATTCTTGCGGATTGAATATAACCTTTTAATTTATTTACATAATATGAAAACAAATAAAATATTATTTTTGATAGGTGTTTGTTGTATAAGCTTATTATCTTCATGTGCGGATAATTTCTTAGACAAGCAACCATTATCTTCGGTTACACCGGAGCAATATTTGAAATCAGTGGATCAGTTGAGTGCATATAATCTTAATATGTATTGGAATGGTGTTTGGCCCCAACTAGGGGGTGATCCATACGCTTATGAACCGGGAAATGACATGTCATCTGGTAGAAATGCAGAAAATATGTATGTAAAGGGCCAATGGAAAGTGGGTCAGACAGGTGGCGATTGGGATTTCTCAAAAATTTATACAGCTAACTACTTTTTACAAATTGTAGTACCCAGGTTCAAAGCAGGCACAATAAGTGGAGATCCAGGACTTGTTAGTCATAATGTTGGAGAGATGTATTTTTTTAGAGCGGCTCTCTATTTTCAAAAGCTGCAGGCTTTGGGCGACTTTCCGATAGTAAAAACAACTTTACCGAATGAATTGGGTCCTTTGGTTGATGCCAGTAAACGCCAGCCTCAAAATGAAGTTGCACGTTTTATTATTTCGGATCTCGATTCTGCTATTTTGTTGATGAAAAATGTGTCACCTGATGGACATAGGAATCGATTATCACAACCTGTTGCACAATTACTTAAATCGCGTGTTGCACTTTATGAGGCAACCTGGTTGAAGTATTTTAAAGGTACCGCTTATGTTCCTAATGGAACAGGTTGGCCTGGTGCGACTAAGGATTATAATAAGAACTATGCATTTCCAAGCGGATCAATTGATAACGAAATTGCCTATTTCTTTAAAGAAGCTATGACTTCGGCAAAAATCGTGGCCGATGCAACTCCGCTAACTCCTAATACCGGACTTGTTCAGCAATCACTTACAGACCCAATTAACCCATATTTCAATATGTTTGGTGATATTAATCTGGAACCATATAGTGAAATTCTACTTTGGCAACGTTATGATCGTGCATTAGGTGTAACCAATGAACAAAGTATGGAAGCTGGATATGGAACAGGCGGTAAAGGTTATACCAGAGGTTTCGTAGACGGTTGCCTGATGACAAACGGATTACCCATTTATGCTGCAGGTTCAGGATACGCCGGTGATGACTCTATTCAATTTGTACGCCAGAACAGGGATTTTCGTTTACAGGTAGACTTAAAACAACCTTTTCAAAAGAATGTTTTAATTTTTAATTCTGCTGGAGACCATTCAACACCGATTGAACCTCATCCTGATATTATGAATCGATTTGGTCATAGCGATGAACCATTAGGCTATTGTAACCGCAAGGGAATGAATTATGATGAAGCTCAAGATTCGAATAATGGTGCTTCAGGTGGGGAAATTGTTTATAGAGCATCTGAAGCTTATCTGAACTACATTGAAGCATGTTATGAATCCACTGGAGCCTTGGATGCGGATGCCGATAAATATTGGAAGGAATTAAGAATAAGAGCTGGAATTGATCCCGATTATGAAAAAACAATAGCAGCAACTGATCTAAACAAGGAGGCCGCTAATAACTGGAGCGTTTATTCAGCAGGGCAAATGGTTGATGCTACATTATACAATATTCGTAAAGAAAGGGCTGTAGAATTTATATCTGAGCCGGGATTTCGCATGAATGATTTACGTAGATGGAGGTCATTGGATCAACTGATAACTACACCTTATCATATTGAAGGGTTTAAACTTTGGGGACCAATGCAAGCTTGGTATTCAGGGCTGCTAATTTATGATGGTTCTGATGTCGCTACTGTATCTTCACCTACAATTAGTTTATATATAAGACCAATGGAAAGAGCGAAGACAAATCTTGCATATGGTGGTTTACAATGGACAATGGCACATTACTTGAATCCAATTGCTGTTCAGCATTTTCTGATTACGAGTACTAATAATGATGTTTCAACATCACCTATTTACCAAAATCCGGGATGGCCAATAACAGCAGGTTCTCCATCAACCTCAGGGTTTTAAATTTTAATCATTCTGGATAATATTTAATTTAAACGGAGGTTGTTTCTATTAATAGGGCAACCTCCGTATTTGTGAAATATAAAAATTATTAGCTTATTTATATAAATTTTCGAATATCCATGTTCATTAACTTTACTTGAAAGAGCATGTGGTATTACATATTTAATACTCATTGCATAATAGGAATATTATGAATAAAAAAAGTTGCATTCATCTGCTAAGTTAAGAATAAGAACATCCAGCATAAGGTGAAATATGGAAAAGACTATTGACAAAATGCAAACCAAGAAACACCGACGCTATAAAGCATATTTCAATTAAAAAACAAATAATCATGAAGAAGATTGTATTTCTATTTTCTCTATTTATACTTATAATTTCCAACACATTTGCCTCTAATCCAGATGTTTCGGCTCCAGACACCATAGTTACCGGAGCATTCATACCGAAAGAAATTGAGGATCCTGAATGTCTTGGCATCAACAAAGAACCTTATCATGCAACCCTTATGCCTTATGCTAACTTAGATGAGGCTTTAAAAGCTAATCGTCATGCATCGTCGCTATGTATGAGTTTAAATGGTCTTTGGAAGTTTAATTGGGTTTCGTGGCCACAACAACGACCAGTTGATTTTTATAAACCAAGCTTTGATGTTTCAGGTTGGAAAGACATTAAAGTGCCATCAAATTGGCAGCTACTAGGATATGGAACACCCGATTATAGTAATTTTACATATATTTTTCAAAAAGATTTTCCACGAGTAATGAGTATGCCGCCCAAAATGTATACAACATATAAAGAGCGGAATCCTGTAGGTAGTTATAGACGTGAATTCACGTTGCCTGCTTCATGGAGTGGAAGACGCACCTTTATTACTTTTGACGGAGTTGATGCTGGTTTTTTCTTATGGGTTAATGGTAAGAAGGTGGGGTACAGTGTAAATAGCCGTAATGCTGCTGAATTTGATTTGACAAACTATTTGAAACAGGGTAAAAACATAATTGCAGCAGAAGTCTATCGTTTTACTACCGGTAGTTACTTGGAAGATCAGGATATGTGGCGTTTAAGCGGAATTTTTCGTAATGTCACCCTGTGGAGTGCTCCTCAAGAACATATCAGGGATTATTTTATAAAAACTAATCTTGATAGTCAATATCGCGATGCCGATGTAGTTGTAACTGCTAAAGTGAAGAACTACGGAAATAAGACGATTAAAGCAAACCAGTTGCAAGTTGAATTGTATGATGGAACGACTCCTGTTCTAGGTTCGATAAATTCAACAGTGATACCAGTGCTCAAGGCGGGTGAAGAAGCAACGTTGAATGTGAGTTTCCATGTGAATAATCCTAAAAAGTGGACTGCTGAAACTCCTAGCTTATATACAGCTGTTCTCAAAATAAATAATGGCAAAGCTACTGTTGAAACTTTGTCATCACGTATAGGATTTCGCAAAATAGAAATAAAAGGGCGTCTATTTTTAGTAAACGGTATACCAATAAAACTTAAGGGTGTAAATCGTCATGAAAACTGGCCGGACGATGGTCATGCTATTACTGAGGAGCAGATGATTCAGGATATCAAACTAATCAAGCAAGCCAACTGTAACCACGTACGCACCTGCCATTATTCAGATGATCCGAGATGGTATGAATTATGTGATGAATATGGAATTTATCTTGTAGCTGAAGCTAATTTGGAATGTCATGGAGCATGGGACCAATTTAATGAAGAACCAAGAATGAAAGCAGCTATTATTGGTCGGAATGTTGCTAATGTGGAGAATTTTAAAAATCACCCATCTGTAATAATTTGGTCATTAGGTAACGAATGCGGCAGTGGCGGATCGAACTTTAGGGCAGCTTTGAAAACAATAGAAACAATTGATCCTACAAGACCAACTCATTATCAGGGTTTCGGTATTGGAACTAATAATCCTGCCGATATTGACAGTGAAATGTATACCAACCCGAAAGAACTGGAAAAAAAGGCAAATGATGATAAGTTAACAAAACCATTTTACCTATGTGAATATGCACATTCTATGTTTAATTCAATGGGATCAGTAGAGGAATATAATGATTTGTTCAATGAATACCCTTCATTATTAGGAGGGGCTATTTGGGAGTGGCAGGATCAGGGCATTTATAATAACCGTAATCCGAAACATCCTATAATTGCTTATGGTGGAGGTTTTGGTGAATATCCAAATGACCATTATTTTATTCACAAAGGAGTAGTTTTTTCTGATCGCTCATTAAAACCGAGTTATGTAGAACTAAAGTATGCCTATCAATGGATTGATGTTAAAGCGAAAGACTTGGCTAAAGGAGAATTTGAAATTAAAAATCGGTATCAATTTATTAATCTCGATGGATTTGCTGCAACTTGGATAATATCAGAAAATGGACAAGAAATTGCCAGAGGAATAATTGATCTTCCCACAATAGCTCCTTCCTCAGAAAAAATAATTGAGATCCCATACAAAGTGGCAAATATTAAGCCTGGTGCCGATTATTATTTAAGTGTATTTTTTTCTCTTATAAATGATGAATTATGGGCAAATAAGGGGTACAAAGTAGCTTCTAAGCAGTTTAAGTTGCCAATTTCTATACCTGCTGTTCAACCGGATGTTTCTAAAATGAGTCCTATTGCTTTGGATCAAGACGATCAGCAAATTACAGTCAAGGGGAATGGATTTGGTTTGACATTCGATAAATTAAGTGGAACCTTCACCAAAATAGAAAGTGATGGCATTAACTTATTAGCTGTTGGTGGTGGCCCAATGCTTCATTTATGGCGTGCTCCTCATCAGATAGATGATATGTGGGCTTATCGAAGTTGGGAAAAGTTTGGAATAATGAATTTGAAGTGGAATACTTCGAATATTAAAGTGCAGCAAAAAACTCCGTCTTCAATAACTATCGAAGCTACACTTACAGGTGAAGGAGAAAATGATTTTAAGGTGATACATCAAGTGCATTATACCATTTTTGGTGACGGCTCTATGAAAGTTGACAATGTTGTTAATTCGAATATGCCTGACTTAGTTGTAGCTCGAATGGGTGTTCGTATGTTTTTAAACAAGCAATTCGACCAATTTTCTTATTTCGGCCGAGGTCCGATGGAGAATTACTCTGATCGTAAACACGGTTTTGATATAGGACTTTACAGCAGTTCGGTGAAAGATCAACTTACACCATATGAAAAACCAATGGAATGCGGCAATCATGAGGATGTTCGGTGGGCAATGTTGAAAAATGTTGTAGGGTGTGGCATTTTAGTTAAAAATGATACAAGTGCTTTGCAAGTTTCAGCACTGCCATACAGTGACGAAGAGCTGGAAAAGCCCGAATATCGGATTGATCTTCCTAAGAGTAACAAAACTGTTCTATGTGTGAGCCATCTAACTTTGGGAGTAGGATCAAATGGTTGTGGACCTATACCCCTTGAACAGTATAGAGTGTATGCTAAACCGACAACTTTTAGTTATGAAATCCAATTGAATCATAAATAAAAGAACAGCTTGTAATGTGTATTAACAAAGACAAGCTTCATGAATTTAGGGAGTAGTTTATGAGCTTGTTTTTTTATTTTGCTGAATACTAATGAATTAATTAAAAATGGAATGGGAAAATTAAAAATAGGTATTAGTTTATTTCTTTTTTTGCTTATAACCAATGTATCGTATGCTCAAGACTGGGCAAATTTAAATCGTTATAAAGATGAAAACGTAGAAATAGGGTTACCTAAACCCGGAGAAAGAAGGGTGGTATTCATAGGGAACTCAATTACTGATTTTTGGATTAATAATTATCCTAAATTTTTTTTAGATAATGATTATATTGATCGTGGTATAAGCGGACAAACCAGTCCTCAAATGCTAGTAAGATTTAGAGCTGATGTAATAAATTTGAAACCGGCTGTTGTACATATTATGGCTGGAACAAATGATATTGCTGGGAATACCGGACCTTCTACACTTGAAATGATAGCAGACAATATTTACTCAATGGCAGAATTAGCTAAAGCTAATGGGATTAAAGTAATTCTTTGTTCTGTTTTGCCTGTTTATGATTATCCTTGGAAGCCTGGGCTAAAACCGGCTGAAAAAATTACAGAACTAAATAAAATGATTAAAACTTACGCTGAAAACCATGACATGATTTATCTTGATTATTATTCATCGATGGTAGATGACCGAAAAGGCATGAAGACTGAGTATTCTAAAGATGGAGTTCATCCAAATAAAGCTGGATACATTGTGATGATGGAATTATGCAGTAAAGCAATAAATAAAGCTTTGGAATAAAATTAAAATGCTTGATTCAAAATAAGATTGTTACATCAAATCAGCTGAAAAAGCATCACAAAATAGCCGACCTAACTTTATACCGACTATTTTGTGTCAACTTTTAAGATTAGCAGTGCATCACTGTCCGATATGTTATACTGAAAATAATAAATTATAATTATTTTATGGATTCTAAATATCATCATTTTCGATTTTTTATTTGCTTTTTACTTGGCTGCTTCCTCTTTACACCAATGGCAGCAAAAAGCCAGCAAACGTTTTGCAACCCGCTCAATATTAGTTACCGATTTCAATTGACGAAACCCTCACGCCGCACGGCGGCCGACCCGGTTATAGTTTTATATAAAGACAACTATTATTTATTTGCTACGGCATCCGGAGGTTACTGGTATTCGAAGGATATGCTCAAATGGAATTTTATAACCACCAAGGACCTGCCGTTTGAAAAGGATGCGCCTTCGGTAACTGTCATAAATGGTTCCCTTTATTATATCGGTATGGCCAGTCATATCATTTATAAATCGGATGATCCCGTTAGCGGAAAGTGGCAAATCTATAATGATTCCTTTCCACTGGCGGTAGGTGATCCTGATATGTTCCAGGATACTGATGGCAAGGTTTATATGTATTTTGGATGTACCAGTGACAATTATTTACAGGCAGTTGAACTGGATGTGAATAATAAACTTGATCCGATAGGAAAGCCTGTAAATATTTTGAAAGGAGACCCTGCACTACATGGTTGGGAAAGACCCGGCGATTACAATACCATGACCGACCGCCCCTGGACCGAAGCACCCTGGATGACCAAACATAACGGTAAATATTATTATCAGTATTCTGCTCCTGGTACGCAGTATAAAAGCTATGCCGATGGTTATTACGTGTCTGAACATCCGCTAGGCCCTTTTGTCTACGCGGCAAACAACCCATTTTCTGCTAAGCCTGAAGGTTTTATTGATGGTGCCGGTCATAGTGCAACATTTCAGGATAAGTACGGTAACTATTGGCATATTTCAACCATGACAATTTCTGTTAAGGATATATTCGAGCGAAGACTGGGGTTATTTCCCGTCACCTTTGATAAAGGAGGCGAAATGATCGCTCATACTGAATTTGGCGATTATCCAATGATCATGCCCGATCATAAGATCAAAGACGTCAGCGAACTTTATCCCGGCTGGATGTTGCTATCTTATAATAAAAAGGTTGAGGCCTCATCAAGTCTGGACGCCAATCCACCGTCACTTGCTGTTGATGAAAATATTCGCAATTACTGGAGTGCTAGAACGGGTGATAAAGGAGAATGGTTGAGTGTTGATCTCGGCTCAGTATGCACTGTTAAGGCGATACAACTCAATTTCGCTGAGAACAATACGCAACTTTTCGGCCGTGAAGGTATAAAGGCACAGCAATATCTATTGCAATATTCAAACGATAATAAAAACTGGATAACGCTGATCGACCAAACCGCCAACGAGGAAGATCTGACGCATCAATACCATAGCTTTAAAACACCGGTAAAAGCACGCTACTTTAAGGTTACTAATTACCGCGTACCCGGTGGAACATTCGCTGTTTCCGGGTTCAGGGTGTTCGGTACAGGCAATAATAAAAAGCCTACAAAGGTTACCAGCTTTGAGGCAACGAGAGATGCGACAGATTCACGAAATGTCACCCTTCGCTGGAAAAAGCAAGCTAACGCGACGGGCTACAATATTAGGTTTGGTGTGGTAAAAGAAAACCTGAACCGCGTTTACCAGGTTTATAATGATACTACTTTGACGATCCGCAGCCTGAATAAAGACCAGAAATATTGGTTTGCAATAGATGCGTTCGGTGAAAATGGGATTACAAAAGGCGACACTAAATAAAGTTATGGTCATGACTAAGCTTAAATAAATACGTTATTTGCTATTTATAACTTTAGGATTCGCCTGAATTCCAGTTCTTGCAATGACGAAGCAGAAGTTTAGTTTATCATTTTTATTTTTTGACCATATGGTTCTTCAGCAAAATAAAATTGAAGTCAACTTCGAAATTGCAGGAGATAATAAAGTCTGCTTACAAGTGGAAGCTAAGATGTCGGGGAATAAAATAGTGGTTTCAAATTCCACAATAACTAATCCTTTTTACGTGAGGTATGCCTGGAGCGATGGTTTTGCAGCAACTCTATTTAACAAAGAAGGTTTGCCTGCTTCTACATTTACTTCTGAAAAATAGAAAATACCGTTTATCAATCAGGAGGATGAACTACATACTTAATCATAACAAAAGGCAATCTTTGATACATGTTTTCAATTAATCAAAGGACGTAATTTGAAATAGGTACAAAACTCGGTTAAAGAATGAATAATGCGATAACATGACTAAATATTATTTTAAAATAAAACTCCTAACAAGAAATAGACTGAAAGACTCAATATCATAACGAGATAGTTTTTTGACAATATTTTTCAAGCTCTTTTATAAAAATGAAAAACAAATATAATCTTTTTGAAATGAAAATTCAATTACAGTTTTTTTCAAGATACATATTATTAATAATGATAATGTTGAGTATTTTTTTTCAAATACACGCTCTAAGTTTTCCTAAAGTTCGTATCGATGAAGCTAAGTGCAATTTTGTTAGTCCAGCTATCGAACGTGAGATTACTCAAATGCAGGAAACCATAAAAGACCCGGAATTAGCATGGATGTTTGGTAATTGTTTCCCTAATACCTTGGACAGAACAGTCAACTTTTCGATGAAAGATGGTAAACCTAACACCTTTGTCATTACAGGTGATATTTATGCTATGTGGTTACGTGATAGTTCTGCTCAGGTTTGGCCCTATATGCCTTACATGAAACAAGACCCCAAATTACAACAACTTATTGCTGGAGTCATAAATCGTCAGGTTGAATCTGTGTTGATTGATCCTTATGCTAATGCATTTAACTTTGGGAAAGAAGGTGGTGACTTTATGTCCGATAATACAAAAATGCGTCCCGAGCTTCATGAACGCAAATGGGAGGTGGATGGATTGTGCTATGTCATTCGTTTGGGTTATCATTACTGGAAACTCACTGGTGACAATTCGTGTTTCGACACTCAGTGGTTGGATGCTATGAAATTGATAGTGAAAACCTTCAAAGAGCAACAACGCAAAACCAGTCAGGGTCCTTACAGCTTTATGCGTAAAACAGAAAAAGCATCTGATACGCAGTTTGGTAATGGATTCGGCAATCCTATTCGTCCTACGGGCATGATTTATTCTGCATTTCGCCCTTCTGATGATGCTACAACCTACGGTTTTTTAGTTCCGTCTAACGCGTTTGCTGTGGTTTCGCTTCGTCAGTTGTCTGAGATGGTGAAAGGCATCACCCATGATGTGACTTTTGCAAATGAATGTACAGCATTAGCTGGAGAAGTAGACAGTGCAATAAAAAAATATGCAATTGTAAATAATCCAAAATATGGAAAAATTTATGCTTTTGAGGTCGATGGTTACGGTAATTATTTGATGATGGATGATGCCAATGTACCTTCATTATTGTCATTACCTTATCTGGGTTATGTCTCAGAAAATAATCCAATCTACGAAAATACCCGTAAATTTGCTTTAAGTGAGGATAATCCTTATTTCTATAAAGGGAAAGCTGCCGAAGGAATAGGTGGACCGCATGTGGGACCTGATATGATCTGGCCAATGGCAATTATTATGAGAGCACTTACTTCGAAAGATCCAACCGAAATAGCTTTTTGCTTGAAAATGCTTAAGAATTCACAAGCAGGCACTGGTTTTATGCATGAAACATTCAATAAGAATGATCCTTCCAACTACACCCGTTCATGGTTTGCCTGGGCTAACACTTTGTTTGGAGAGTTGCTTATCAAAGTGGAGAGGGAACACCCGGAATTATTGAGTAAAGTCGATTAAGCCATTGATTTAAAGCAGATAACAAGATATGTTAAATTAATTATTAAGATTTATGAGAAAGCTAATATATGCTTTATTACTGATAACAACGAATTTGTTTGCTCAAAAAATTGTATGTGACAATCCTGCGATTAGCGATGGTTATAAACTCGCCCTCAACACGGTTGATATAAATACACGTAGAGGAATTTTGGCTGCTGGCGGCGATTATGGTGGCGAATGGACACGTGATATCGCTATCAATTCATGGAATATCGCAAGCTTCCTTAGACCAGTAGTTGCTGAACAATCGTTGTGGAGTGTTACTATTAACAAAGATACTATAGGGCATCAGTACTGGGATAAAATTATTTGGACTATAGCTGCTTACAATCATTATTTGATAAATAGAGATAAAGCGTTTCTTAAACAAGCCTACACCTGTTCTGCTAATACAATGAAAAAACTTGAGGAAACAACCTTCGATGATAAATACGGTTTGTTCATGGGTCCTTCCGTTTTTAATGACGGTATTTCAGGGTATCCTGAATCTGTTTACGATCAGGGTAATTATTCAAGTGGAGTTTCTGAACACAATAATTCAAAGCGTATTAAATGCCTTAGTACTAATTGTATTTACTATGGGGCTTATATTGCCTTAAGCAAGATGTGTGATGAATTGAACTGTAATAGCAGCAAAACTAAAGCTTATCAGCTTAAAGCTGAGACTTTGAAAAAATGTATTTTAGCACACTTATACAATAAAGAGGATAATACATTTTATTATCTAATTGACAAGGATGGAGTCGTTAATAAGTCGCAGGAGGCACTTGGAATTTCATTTGCAGTAATATTTGGTATTATTGAGGGTGAAAAAGCAAATCAGTTGATTCAAAATGCTGTTGTTTCAAAATATGGAATTACTTCAATATATCCTACATTCCCAAGATTTACAGTTGACAAACCTGGGAGACACAACAATATAATCTGGCCTATGGTTAATGGCTTCTTTGCAAAAGCAGCCGTTATAGCGGGCAATTATAGCTCATTTATTTCTGAGTTAAATGGTCTCACTCATTTGGCATTGGATGAAGATAAAGGAAATTACAATTTCTGGGAAATTTATAATCCTAATACTGGTCATCCTGATGGAGGTTACCAGATTATGGGAAAAGAAAATCTCAATTTTCACTGGCAATCATGTAGATATCAAACGTGGTCGGCAACAGCTTACCTAAATATGATTTATTATGGTCTAGTGGGAATTCGCTTTACAAACAGTGGTATTAGTTTCTCACCCTATTTACCTGAAAATATCCATTATTTAGAACTTAAAGATGTTAATTATCTTCATTCGTCATTAGATATTATTATCGAGGGAAGAGGAACGAAAATCAAAGAATTTTCATTAAATGGACAAAACAAATCAACCCATTATATTCCATATCAAATAGTTGGATCAAATAAAATTGTAATAAAATTGGAGTAGTTTAATGGTTCTTTGTTCAATTAAAATATAAGTATATTGTATGATTTATAATAACTTAATGAGAATACATCCCAATACGCAACAACAGTTATTTTATAAATGAATGATAATATGTAACATGAATAAGGTTTGTAATTTTCAAATCCACAAAATTATTTACATGTTTTAAATAAAGTTATTTGAAATATCTCGATTTGATGTATGAATAAGGGATTGATGTTTTTTTATTTAATAGTTTCATTGTTTATAACTTAGTTTAGGAATATAAAGAAGGTTGTGATTGTTTTTTAGTTTTTGTTTTTAAGGGTAATTATTTAATGGGGTTGGTTTATTGGTATGAATAGGGTTGTGATTGTTTTTTTTAGGTTAATAATTTTAAGGTTGATTATTTAATAGTTTTGGTTTATTGGTATGAAGAAGGTTGTGATTGTTTTTTAGTTTAACAATTTTAAGGTTGTTTATTTAGAGTTTTAGTTTAAGAGTATGAAGAAGGTTGTGATTGTTTTTTTTAGTTTAATTGCATCGGGATTATGTTTCGGGAGTAGTATCTCTAATTTGTATATTGTCAGGTCTGATAGGACATTGGTCCAGATATATAAATTTTACCAAGCAGATGTGGGAAATCATTTGTTGAATGAAACCTACCCAGTGAACCCGAAGTCTATTGTGTCCTATGTTATCAATCAGGATACAACTACCAAGAAGCGTGTTGCTTATCTATGGCCAACTTCGGCTGTACTTTCGGGTGTTGTTGCTTTAATTGAAAACACGAATGAGAAACGATATAAAACTATTTTAGATACCGATGTATTACCGGGATTGGAGCATTATTACGATATAAGCCGCCAACCTGCCTGTTATCAGTCGTATCTGAATTCAGATGGAAAACAAGACCGCTACTATGATGATAATGTGTGGTTAGATATTGATTTTGCAAGTCTATTTCTTGAAACAAAAGAAAAAAAGTATCTTAGCAAAGCAGAGGAAATTTGGAAGTTTGTAATAAGTGGTTGGGACGACAAATTAGGCGGTGGCATTTATTGGTGCGAACAAAAGAAAAGCTCAAAGAATACTTGTTCAAATGCACCGGCTGCTGTAGCTGCGGCTAAATTATATGAGGCTACAAAAAACAAGGAATATTTGCAATGGTCAAAAAAGATTTATGCATGGACAAAGCTCAATTTACAGGATAAATCCGATCTTTTGTATTACGACAATATCAATTTGAATGGTCTAATAGGGAAACAAAAATTTGCCTACAATAGCGGACAAATGCTCCAAGCTGCGGTTCTATTATACAATATAACAAAAGAGAAAGAATATTTGACCGATGCACGGAGTATTGCCTCTGCAGGGTATAATTTCTTTTTTGAAACACACCTGGGAGCTAACGGTAAAAGTATAAAACTGGTGAAGCAAGGGAATATCTGGTTTACAGCTATCATGCTCAGAGGGTATATTGAACTTTATCTGGTTGACAAAAACAAAACGTATTTAAATGCTTTCAAATATAGCTTAGACTTAGCGTGGAAAAATTCTAGAGACAAAAATGGTCTTTTTGAGGATGATTGGACTGGAAAGGAGAAGAATTCTTCGAAATGGTTATTAGCTCAAGGTGCAATGGTGGAAATGTATGCACGTTTGTCTGCTATAAAATAGGCAATATACTAATAATTCTACTTTGCTAAAATTATATACTCAAGTTTTTTTTGACAAAAATTATAGGACAAGAAACACTAAAAAAGTATAATTTATTAGTTGTATATCATGCTAATCTTGTCTATTCATATGATATCATCTAATTCAGTAGAGTAGAGATAAGAAGCTTTTAAATATATTCATTAGTAGCTAAAAATAGAACATATCTGGATGCTTTCAAATGCATCTTGAATACAGCATGGAAGCATGGAAGAGATGAAAATGGTTTCTTTGATGAAGACTTGGACGGGTAAAAAGAAAAATCCCTCAGTGGTTGTTAGCCCAAGGTACCATAGTATAGATGTATGCACGTTTATCTACTATAAAATAGTCAATATACTAATAATTCTAATTTACTAAAATTATGTAAACAAGTTTTTTGACAGAAATTATAGGACATGAGACACTAAAAAAGTATAATTTATTAGTTGTATATCATGCTAATCTTGTCTATTCATATGATATCATCTAATTCAGTAAAGTAGAGATAAGAAGCTTTTAAATATAATCATTAGTAGATAAAAATAGAACATATCTGGATGCTTTCAAATGCATCTTGGATACAGCCTGGAAGCATGGAAGAGATGAAAATGGTTTATTTGATGAAGACTTGGACGGGTAAAAAGAAAAATCCCTCCAAATGGTTGTTAACTCAGGAGGTGGCATGGCTGAGATGTATGCACGCCATTCTGCTATAGAATAATAGTAAGAAGATCTCAAAATAGATAGAATTCAATTATAAAAATAAACTTTACTGATATTGCAAATGAAACGATTAAAAATGGTATTTCTCTGTTTTTTGATATGCCTGTACACAATGATGCATGCACAAAAAACGAACTATGTTGATTATGTAAATACCTTGATGGGAACCGATTCGAAGTTTTTACTCTCCAATGGCAATACTTACCCAGCTATTGCTATGCCTTGGGGTATGAACTTTTGGATGCCTCAAACAGGAGTAATGGGAGATGGTTGGGCATACACGTATGCAGCTGACAAAATTAGAGGATTCAAACAAACCCATCAACCTAGTCCTTGGATAAACGATTACGGTCAATTTTCGATTATGCCTATAACGGGTAAACCGGAGTTTGATCAAGAAAAACGAGCTAGTTGGTTCTCTCATAAAACAGAAATTGCTAAACCCTATTATTACCGTGTCTACTTGGCCGATTATGATATAACCACTGAAATTACACCCACCGAACGGGCTGCCATGTTTCAGTTCACTTTTCCAGAAGAGAAGAACTCTTTTGTAGTTATTGATGCCTTTGACAAAGGGTCGTATATTAAAATTATTCCTGAGGAGAATAAAATTATTGGTTATACCACTAAGAATAGTGGGGGTGTTCCCGAGAATTTTAAGAATTACTTTGTCATTGTTTTTGACAAACCTTTCACATATCAAGCAACTGTAGACAACAATGAAATAAAACAAGATGAACTGGAAGTCAAGGCGGATCACTCAGGTGGTATTATTGGTTTTTCCACTAAACGAGGTGAGATTGTTCATGCTCGCGTAGCTTCTTCGTTTATTAGCTTTGAACAGGCTGACTTGAATTTAAAAGAGCTAAAGCCAACTTTTGATCAAACTAAAACTTATTGTAAAAAGATATGGAATGAAACACTTGGACGGATTGATGTAAAGGATGATAATATTGATAATTTGAGGACTTTCTATTCATGTCAATACCGCACTTTACTTTTTCCACGAAAATTTTATGAAATTAATGCTCAAGGTGAAACTGTACATTATAGCCCATTTAATGGCAAAGTACTTCCGGGTTACCTATTTACTGATATGGGTTTTTGGGATACATTCAGGGCTCTACTACCTTATGTGAATTTAGTATATCCTTCTATTGGGGAAAAAATACAGGCAGGTTTATTGAACTCTTATAAAGAGAGTGGTTTTTTTCCCGAATGGGCAAGTCCCGGTCATCGAGATTGTATGGTGGGAAATGCAACTGCTTCTGCAATTACTGATGCCTTCTTCAAAGGTCTTATAAAAAAAGAAGATGCTATTAAAATGTATGAAGGTATGTTGCATGGAGCTAACAACGTTGACACTACTGTGAAATCATCTGGGCGTTTTGGCTATGAATATTATAATAAGCTCGGTTATGTGCCTTATAATGTTGGAATCAGAGATAATGCCTCACGAACATTGGAATATGCCTATGACGACTGGTGTATCTACGAAATGGGTAAAAAACTAAACCGTCCTGCAGCTGAAATAGAGGTATATCGAAAACGTTGCTTTAATTATAAAAACACTTTCAATAAAAAATTCAACATGATGAGTGGTCGTAACCTAGATGGCACTTTTCCTGAAAACTTCAAACCTGAAAGATGGTGGGATGCCTTTACAGAAGGGAACAGTTGGCATTATACATGGTCGGTTTTTCACGATATTAATGGATTGGTTGGGCTAATGGGAGGTGAGAAGACATTTATTTCTATGTTGGACTCTGTTTTTGTTGTATCACCAAATTATGGTAGCACTGAAAAAGCTGGGGATTTGGTTCACGAACAACGCGAAATGCAGATAGTGGGCATGGGGCAATATGCTCATGGTAACGAACCAATTCAACACATGATTTATTTATACAACTATGTTGGTCAGCCTTGGAAAGCACAATATTGGTCCCGTGAAGTAATGGAACGATTGTATCATGCAACTCCTGATGGTTATTGTGGAGATGAAGACAATGGGCAAATGTCAGCATGGTATGTATTATCTGCTTTAGGTTTCTATTCAGTATGTCCGGGAACAAACCAATATGTAATCGGATCTCCACTGTTCAAATCAGTAACGGTGAATCTGGAAAATGGAAAGAAAATCGTTATTAATGCAAATAACAATGATTTAGAAAACAGATATATAAATAAGCTGACTTTGAATGGAAAAGTATATGATAAAAACTATTTCAAACATGCCGATTTATTGAATGGCGCAATTATTAATTTAGAAATGTCTTCGAAGCCAAATCTGCAACGAGGAACTAAAAAAGATGATTTCCCATATTCAATTTCGAATGAATAAGAACCTAATGTATAAATAACCAATAGTTTACGGCAATTTATAATATAAAATAATTCTAATTCTTTATATCAAATATATGAAAAAAACAAATTCAGTATCTAAGATTTTGCCGGTACTCTTCGGCTTCTTTATTATGGGCTTTTGCGATGTGGTAGGGATTACATCTACGCATGTAAAAGCAGACTTTGGTCTGAGCGATACCATGTCAAACATGATACCTGTAGCCTTGTTTTCCATGTTTCTAATTTTTTCTGTACCAACAGGAATTTTAATGAATAAAATTGGTCGTAAAAAAACAGTTCTTTTAAGTAATGTTATCACTATTATTGCAATGTTTATTCCTTTGATTGGGTATACATTTGCGATGTCACTTATTGCTTTTGCACTATTGGGTATTGCCAATACTATCCTTCAGGTTTCTCTAAATCCTTTGTTGACCAATGTGGTGAAAGGTGATCGTCTAACATCAAGCCTTACCGCTGGTCAGTTTGTAAAAGCAATTTCATCATTTTGCGGACCATTTATTGCTGTATTTGCGGCCAATCAATTGGGTCATTGGCAACTTATTTTTCCAATTTATGCTATTATAACTGTTTTGTCAACAATTTGGCTTATGGCTACTCCAATTGAGGAAGAAGGAGAATATGGTAAAGCTTCTTCATTTGGAGAAGTGCTTGGTTTGCTTACAGATATGCGAATCTTACAATTATTTCTTGGAATTCTTTTCGTAGTAGGTGTAGATGTTGGTTTGAATACAGCTGCTCCAAAAATTTTAATGGAGCGCTGCGGACTCTCGGCTGCTGAGGCGGGTTTCGGTACAAGTGCTTATTTTGCTTTCCGTACAGCTGGTGCATTTATCGGTGCCATCTTGTTAGCTAAATTCTCTTCCGAAAAGTTTTTTAAAATCAACATTGTGATTGCTGTTTTGGCTTTGACTGCATTGATTTTTATTCCAGGTAAAATCGCCATTTTTGCCTTATTTGCTGTTGTAGGTTTCACTATCGCCAATGTTTTCCCAATTATTTATGCCCGGGCTATTCAAATACGGCCCGATAAAGCCAATGAAATTTCTGGTCTAATGATTACAGGCGTTTTTGGTGGGGCAGTGATTCCTTTTCTCATGGGTATTACTTCTGATGCTATTGGTTCACAGGTTGGTTCAGTGATTGTTATTCTCTCTAGTGCTGTTTATCTTTTGTTTTGTGCATTTTTTGTGAATACTCAAAAGGCTTGATCATAACATTTTAAATCTACAAATATTTTTTCTCTAATGCAAAAAGAGCACTTTAAATAAAAGGATTAAAAATGAAATACATAATTACGAAACAACGATGGTCGTTGATCATTGTTGCACTTTTTCTTTTTTGTTCCGGTAATGCTTTTGCAGCACAACTAGAACTTAAATCGCCAAATGGAGAGATAAAAGTATTTGTATATCTGAAAGATAAGATTTCTTATAACATATTTTACGGGCTGGATGAACTTTTGAAAAACTGCTCGTTACAGTTGGACCTTCAAAACGAATCCTTGGGAATAAATCCAAATTTAAAAAGTAAGAAAGTTTCTACAATCAACGAAACTATAACGCCTACATTCCCTTTTAAGAACGCAACATTTAGCAATAATTGCAATGTGTTGTTGCTCAACTTTAAAAATGATTTTACGGTTGAGTTTCGCGCTTATAATGATGGAGTTGCTTATCGTTTTATCACTCGCAAAAGAGGAGAAGTAATTGTGCGCAACGAGGGCTTTGATATTCAATTTCCAACCACCTATTTAGCACAATTATCTTTAACTGGATCATTCATTAGTTCATATGAATATCCTTATTCGCATTTAAAAACGACCGATTATAAAGAGACTGATCGCATGACAACCTTACCTGTATTGCTTGAAACTGATAAGCAATACAAGATTCTTATCGCGGAAGCTGACTTGTTGGATTATCCATGTATGTTTCTTAAAAGTACAGGTAATAATGGCATGATATCAGCTTTTCCTAAATACCCTTTGGAATTTGGCGAAGATGGGGATCGTAGCTTAAAAATAACAAAAGAAGCCGATTACATAGCTAAAACTTCAGGTACACGTAGTTTCCCCTGGCGCTTATTTGTCATTACCAAAGAGGACAAACAGTTAGTTGAAAATGAAATGGTATCTAAATTATCAAAGCCGAATGTATTGGGCGATGTTAGTTGGGTAAAACCGGGGCAGGTAAGCTGGGATTGGTGGAACGGTACTTTTTCTCCTTATGGAGTTGATTTTAAATCGGGTATTAATACCGCTACCTATAAATACTATATAGACTTTGCGTATAGATTTGGAATCCCATATATCATTCTTGACGAAGGGTGGTCAAAAACCACACGCGATCCGTTTAACGCTAACCCAGATTTGAATTTGCCTGAATTGATAAAATATGCAAAAGATAAAAATGTAAAACTAATACTTTGGTTGTCGTGGTTAACAGTTGAAAACAACTTTGATTTGTTCAAAAAATACAGCGAATGGGGAATTCCAGGAATCAAAATTGACTTCATGAATCGTAGCGACCAATGGATGGTGAATTTCTACGAACGTGTTGCGAAAGAGGCAGCAAAATATAAAATGTTTGTTGATTTTCATGGTGCATTTTCACCAGCCGGACTCAATATTACTTATCCAAATGTGCTTTCTTTCGAAGGAGTATTGGGATTAGAACAAGGTGGAAATTGTAAACCAGATAATAGCGTTTTTCTTCCATTTATCCGTAATGCTGTTGGCCCAATGGATTTCACTCCAGGTGCAATGATCAATATGCAACCTGAATTTTATAGTGCAAAACGTCCAAACAACGCAGCTGTGGGCACAAGGGTAAATCAATTGTCTATGTATGTCATTTTTGGAAGTGGATTGCAAATGTTGGCAGATAATCCAACGCTTTATTACCGTGAACGTGAATGTACCGATTTTATAACAAGTGTACCGGTTACCTGGGATGAAACAAAAGTGCTGTATGCTAAAGTTGGCGAAGCTGTAGTTGTTGCCAAACGCAAAGGTGCTAAGTGGTTTATAGGTGGAATGACCAATGACAAAAGTAGAACGATTGATTTGAGTTTTGACTTTCTGCCCCAGGGAAAAGAATTTACACTTACATCATTCGAAGACGGAATCAATGCTGACCGTCAAGCACTAGATTATAAAAAGAAAACAACCACTGTAAATAGTAACACCAAGTTGACCATCAAAATGGAACGTAATGGCGGTTGGTCAGGTTCGCTACAGTAGGTATAAATTAAATAGACCAAAAATACGTATTGATTTATATTCTTTAAAATTTTAAAACAAAATAGATATGAAGAAATTAATTTTATTATTACTGTTAGGCCTGCTGTCTTTTCAGTTTTCCAACGCACAGCCCATGCAACAGCGAGAAAAATATGATATAACAAAAGATCGCCTGCTTTACACTGTGGGTTATGCACATCTTGACACGGAGTGGAACTGGGATTACCCAACCACTATCAATGAACACATTTTAAAAATCATGACCGAGAATTTCTACCTCTTTGAGAAATATCCCGATTACATTTTCAATTTCACTGGTTCGCGGCGATACCAAATGATGAAAGAATATTATCCCGAATTATACAAAAAGGTTCAGGAATACGTGAAAAAGGGACGTTGGTGTGTGTCAGGTTCTTCTGTTGACGAGGGCGAAGTGAATATCACATCATCCGAATCGCTGATTCGTCAGATTCTTTATGGAAATGATTTTTTCAAAAAGGAATTTGGTAAAGAGAGTTTTGATTATATGCTGCCCGATTGCTTTGGGTTCTTGTGCAATTTGCCTACAGTTTTCAATCATTGCGGCTTGCTGGGTTTTTCTACCCAGAAACTAACTTGGCGTTCAGCTGTGGGTATCCCTTTTAACGTTGGGGTTTGGAACGGACCAGATGGAAAAGGTGTGATTGCAGCACTAAATGCGACCAGTTATAATGGTCATATTGAAAGCCGGCTTGATAAAGACCCAAAATGGATAGAAAGGATCAATGCTGATCAGAAAAAAACAGGCTATGCGTTTGATTACCGCTATTACGGTGTTGGTGATCAGGGCGGCGCTCCACGTGAAAATGACGTCAAACGTGCAGAAGGCAGTTTGAGAAACAGTGACAGTAATTTTAGAGTATTGCTCACTTCTTCAGACCAAATGTACAAAGATATAACTCCCGAAATACGAAAAAAACTTCCGGTGTATTCCGGCGATTTACTATTGATTGAACATAGTGCAGGTTCCATGACCTCACAAGCTTTTATGAAGCGTATGAACCGCAAAAATGAATTGTTGGCGCAGTCTGCAGAAGAAGCATCAGTCATGTCTAATTGGACAATGGGATCAAACTATCCACAAAACAAACTCAATAACGCATGGAATTTGGTTTTGGGAAGCCAGTTTCACGATATTTTACCAGGAACTGCCATTCCAATAGCTTATGTGTACGCCTGGAACGATGAATTTATTGCTGCCAATGGATTTGCCGAAGCTTTAAAACATGGTGTTAGTGGCGTTTCTTCCAAACTCAATACACAGGTTCAGGGCAAAGCCATAGTTGTATATAATCCGGTTGCAAAATCAAGGGAAGATGTAGTAACAGCCAGTTTAAATTTTGATACAGAACCAACAACAGTTGCTGTTTTCGATAAAAACGGGAAAGAAACACCTTCGCAAATTATTACCAAAAAAGGAACAATGGTGACTATTGTCTTTCTGGCGCAAGTACCATCTTCCGGGTTCTCGGTTTACGATGTGCGTCAAGTCAATGATGCAAAATTTCCGACTAAACTTACAGCAACCGATCGTTCTTTAGAAAATGAATACTACAAAGTAAAATTTGCTGACAACGGTGATATGCTGAGTATTTGGGATAAAAAAGCGTCGAAAGAGATTTTATCGAAACCCGCTCGATTGGAATTTCAGCGTGAACAACCGAATGAATGGCCAGCCTGGAATATGGATTGGAAAGACAGA
Source organism: Paludibacter sp. (assembly GCA_031292575.1). GTDB lineage: Bacteria > Bacteroidota > Bacteroidia > Bacteroidales > Paludibacteraceae > Paludibacter. The sequence goes on along the minus strand of JARLGX010000026.1, from coordinate 68,154 downwards.
AAAAAACCTCCATTCGATTTTATGGATAAAGATGCAGTCCTGACGGTTGTCGAAAATGGTCCTGTTCGTGTGACTCTTCAAGTTGAAAGAAAAGGTCAAAACTCTGAAATCACACAGCTTTTTAGCCTTTCGGCAGGAGAAGCAGGAAAACGATTGGAAGTAACGAATAAAATTGACTGGCAATCGCGCGAAGTGAGTCTGAAAGCTTCTTTCCCATTGACTGTTTCGAATGAAAATGCAACGTATAATTTAGGTGTAGGAACAATTTCACGTGGGAATAACAACGAAAAGAAATTTGAAGTGCCATCAAAAGAATGGTTCGATTTGACTGATAATTCAGGAAAATATGGAGTTTCTATTCTCGAAGATTGTAAATACGGATCCGATAAACCGGACAATAATACCTTGCGATTAACGCTTTTATACACACCAAAAGCTACTGCATTCAACAGTTCTTTTATTTACCAAAGCACGCAGGACTGGGGAATTCATGATTTCAAGTATGCAGTATATGGTCACAAAGGGAATTGGAGCATGGCCGAATCACCCTGGCAGGCGAAGTTTTTCAATCAACCGCTTATGGCTTTTGAAGCTCCAAAACATTCTGGTGAATTAGGTCAATCCTTCTCCATGCTTTCGATTAATAATCCTCAGGTAGGTTTGATGGCATTCAAAAAGATGGAGCAAGGTGATTATTATTTGATTCGTGTAAATGAACTTTCAGGTAAAGATTTGAAAAATATAAAACTTACGTTTCCGACTGAAATAATAGATGCTTATGAAGTAAACGGGCAGGAAAAAAGAATAGGTTCTGCTGACACAAAACATGACGCTCTTCAGTTTGATTTGAGTCATTATACCATTCGGAGTTTTGCTGTAAAGCTTAAATCTCCAATAACTACTCAAAAGACCATAAATCAGGCAAATATAGAAATTCCTTACAATACGGATGTAATCAGTTTTGATGATAACAGGGATGATGGAAACTTTGCTGACGACCAATCGCTACCGGCAGAATTACTTCCCGATGTGATTGAAAGTGAAGATATCCGTTTTTCAATAAATCACAAAACTGATGGTGAAAATAATGCGGTTGCTTGTGCCGGACAAACAATCAGTCTGCCTCAGGGAGATTACACAAAGCTTTATTTGTTGGCTGCGGCAAACGAAGATACTCAGGCTGATTTTACTATTGATGGGCAAACAAAATCGCTGAATATCCAACAATGGACTGGTAAAATAGGACAGTTTTATAATCGAATTTTAAGCCGCGACCAAAATACAGTAGTAGAAATGGAAAACCCTTTTGCCAAAACAGATGACATTGCCTGGTTTGCGTCCCATGTTCACAATGGATATCCTTCCCGAAATGAAGCTTATCAATACTGCTATTTGTATAAATACGAGATTGCAATTCCGGCAGGTGCAAAAACTCTGACTTTGCCCGATAACAAGAAAATCAAGATATTGGCAATAACAGTTGCAAAACCAACCTCCGACGATATTACTCCGTTACAACCTTTGTATGATAACTTTCTGGGAAATCCTGATTTTAAATTGAGAGCTGAAAAATAAAAAGAGTTGGTTGTGTTAAACGAACGGACAAGTTTGATTAACACAACCAATTTGTTTCTGTTATAAGAATTTCCAAGTAGATAAGTCTTTTATATTTAAGTGATAAAATTTTGTGCACTAACGTAATTTAAATTTAACATATTAAGCTATGAATAGATATGGACTAAGACCGTTTTTGTTAACTGTCTCCTTTTTGTTTTTTTTGTATATATCATGTATTTATGGACAGAATCCGATTAGAATTTTAGCTATCGGGAATAGTTTCTCAGAAGATGCAGCGGAGTCGTATGTTGATGATTTAGCTAAAGCTGATGGTGTTAAACTTATTATTGCAAACTTATACTGGGGAGGATGTTCTTTAGAAACACACTGGAATAATGCAAAAACAAATAACAAAGGATATTCCTATCGGAAAATTGTTAATGGTGACACTACCGTCCTCGATAAAAAGTCGATTTTTTATGCTGTTAAGGATGAAAAATGGGATTATATTACATTTCAACAGGTCAGTCAGTATTCTGGGAGATATAAAACATTCTTTCCATATATAACTAATCTATTACAGTATGTAAAGGGAAATGCAACAAATAAAGATGTAAAATATGCGCTTCATAGAACCTGGGCTTATGCAGCTAATTCTACTCACTCAGATTATGATTATTACCACAAAAATCAAATAGAAATGTTTGATTCAATTGTTAATACGTACAATAAAGTGTCAGTGCAAACAGGTATTAATATCATAATTCCCTCAGGAACTGCTATCCAAAATGCCAGAACAAGTTCTTTTGGAGATAATTTAAATCGGGATGGTTATCATTTGTCCTATAAGTTAGGACGTTACATAGCTGCTTGTACATGGTATGAAAAGTTGACAGGAAGATTGGTTATTGGTAATTCATTTTATCCTAAAGGTATTTCTAAAGAGGAGGCTAAAATAGCTCAAACTGCTGCTCATTACGCTATTACAAATCCTAATCATGTGACGAATATGACCACTTTACGTTATTAATCCTTTTGGGGACGTTTTATAGTTTATAGAGAATATAGTAAAATGAGATAATAACAGAACGAATCATTGTTGAGTATCGATAAAAGGTAATAATATTTTATTCACTATTAAAAAGTCTCATGAAAATAAACATATTGTTTTATTCTTTATGATTTTATTATTAGTTGCTGTCTAAGTAGGTAATAATATTTATTGATATGTTTTTAACCAACAAAAATAATGTTTCGATCAGTCGATCTTTGAGATTTTGAAAATTACGATAAGCATCCAATGGAATCCATTGATATTTAATGAATTTCCAAAGTATTTCAATTTTGTTCAGCTCTGGTGAATATAGAGAAAGAATGTAAATGTAAAAATCCTGTTCACTCCAGCGAGTAAAATTTACAATTTACTTTTTACTTTTATGTATCGGTACATTTTCGAGTATAACCACTGTTTGTTTTGATATTTGATCGGCAAATATCATCAATGAATTCAATAGCAATATCAAAATTAATTGTTTGGTGATAGGTTTCGAATATAGCTAGCAGCAAGGTGTCATAAACTTTAAAACTCTCAATGACTTTGATCTGCATATGGGGTAATAAGGGTTTGTCTCTATGTTGCCATGCTGAAGGCAAATTTGGAGTTAGCCCAAAGTGACTCTCGTCGAAAAAAAATCTATATATCCTTGTTTATGTAATTCTATTAGATCAATAATTTTTTGATTGTTGTTTTTCAAATAGCTCTTCATTTAGTAAGTGTTAATCAAAACTCCAACTCGTTTAAGGTTATAGCATAACATCTTCTAAAAAAGTTAGCAAAGCTTGTTTGAAATATTTTATATGATATTCAATATCAAGCCAATAGAGAATTTTATTTAAGTTTAATTTATGTTTTTAACTATTTTAGAAAGCTTATCTCTGACTTTTTCCAACTTTACTTTTGGATCTCGCCAGGAAGCTATTGATAAGGTGCTCATTTTGTTTTCTGCAGAGACAAACTCCTAAGCATTAAATAACCTTATAATGGCTTATATGTCTATATTTGTAATCCTTGAAACTACTGCCATTGAATTCTTTCTGTCAGAAAAGTAATATTTGAAAACTCCGACTTCTTTCAATAAAATTAGTGCTTTTTTTATAAGATTGTACTAATTGACTCGTTCGCTTTCTGTCAATATAATGTGTCTTATTAAATATATAATAAATTGATTATAGTTTAAATACACAAATTTTAATCGACTCACTCAACTGTTTTTAATAAATATATCAATAAAAAATATCAATTACTTACTTAAAAGTATATAAAAATGAAAAAGTTATTATTTCTCGTTATTCTTTCATTGACATTTGCCTTAAATGCTCAAGTATATAAAGATTCTACAGCACCCGTTGAATCACGGGTATCAGATCTCGTTTCACGCATGACGCTTGAAGAAAAAATAAATTTCATCAATGGAGTTAACTGGATGTATACATATCCTATTGCCCGCTTAGGTATTCCATCCTTTAAAATGAGCGATGGTCCCGTTGGGGTCAGAACATGGGGGAAAAGTACAGCTTACCCTGCCAGTGTTTTGTCAGCAGCGTCATGGGATACAGATTTAGTAAACGAGTTAGGTGTTGCCCTTGGTAAAGATAGCCGTTCCAGAGGTGTGAATTTTCTTCTTGGTCCAGGCGTGAATATTGCTAGGGCACCTATGTCAGGCCGAAATTTTGAGTACATGGGTGAAGACCCTTTTCTAGCGTCCAGTTTAGTGGTTAGTTATATTCTTGGCGTTCAAAGTCAGGGTGTGGTCGCAACAGTTAAACATTTTTGTGCAAACAATCAGGAATACGACAGGGATAATATTAGCTCAGATATTGACGAACGTACTTTGCAGGAGATATACCTACCTGCATTTAAAGCCGCTGTACAAAAAGGAAAGGTTGGCGCAGTTATGAATAGCTACAACCTCCTGAATGGAGAGCATACCTCAGAGAATAACCATTTGAATAATGAAATACTAAAAGGCCAATGGGGATTTGATGGCATTTTAATGTCCGATTGGGGTAGTGTTCACAATGGAATTGCCGCATTTAAAGGTGGTACTGATCTTGAAATGCCGGGTAATTCGGGAATGAAACCCGAAACTATTTTACCAGCATTAGCAAGTGGGGAAATCAGTAATGAAACACTAAATGATAAAGTTAGCAGAATTCTACGAATATGTTTCCGTTTTGGCTTTTTTGATCACCCTCAAACTATTGCATCTATTCCTAATGATGATCCGAATAGTGCAAAAGTGGCGTTGAAATTAGCTGAAAGTGGCATTGTATTGCTAAAAAATCAAGATAATATTCTCCCTTTGAATATTTCGAAAATTAAAAAAGTAGCATTTATTGGTCCCAACGCCGATACCTATATTTCAGGTGGTGGAAGTTCTCAAACTGATCCATTCCATTTTGTAAGTACATTAGAAGGCTTTAAACAACTTGCAAAAAACATGGAGGTGAATTACACCATGGGTATACCAAGCCTTAACTACCTTTCGACGAAGTCTGTTTTTTATTCAAGTCCGGGTTCCACTACTATTGGCCTGAAGGCCGAGTATTATGATAACAGAGATTTGTCCGGTACTCCGAAAGGCATACGGGTTGACAAGGTTGTAAACAATGAATGGGTTCAAACTCCCGGTGTTGAAGGAATTGGACAGAATAATTTTTCTGTACGCTGGACAGGCGTTATTCGTCCATCACATACATCAAATTACAAATTCACGGTTAAAGGAGATGATGGGTATCGGTTGTGGGTAAACAACAAAATTGTAATTGACTATTGGAGCGATCATGGATTTATCGAAAGAAATGCAATGTTACAATTGGAAGCAGGCAAAGAGTATGATATCAAACTTGAATATTATCAGGGTACCGGAGATGCGGCAATTGTTTTTGCATGGTATGAACCGAAAGACGAAAACTTCAATGAAGCAATTAAGATGGCATCCGAAGCTGATGTTGCAGTCGTATGTGTAGGTTTCAACCAGCAAATTGAACACGAAGGAGCTAACAGACCATTTGAACTTCCCGAAGTTCAGGACAGTCTGATTAAATTAGTTACAAAAGCCAACCCTAATACGATTGTTGTCCTAAATGCCGGCGGAAATGTATACATGGAGAAATGGTTACCTTCAGTGAAAGGTTTGATTCATGCATTTTATCCAGGACAAGAAGGAGGAACAGCTCTTGCCGAAATTCTTTTAGGGAAAATAAATCCTAGTGGCAAACTACCGGTAAGTTTTGAGAAAAAATGGTCGGACAATCCTACTTTTAATAACTATTACGACGCAGATGGCGACAAACATGTTCAGTACAAAGAGGGCTTAATGGTTGGTTATCGTTATTACGATACCAAGAAAGTAGAACCTTTGTTCCCATTTGGTTTTGGATTGTCGTACACCACTTTTGCTTATTCCAATTTGAAGGTTTCGGTTCAACAACAAAAAGGCAAAGTTACTGCTACCGTTACTTTTGATGTAAAAAATACTGGTAATGTAGATGGTGCTGAAGTTGCTCAGCTTTATATAAGCGACTTGGTTTGTCCAGTTGTTCGTCCATTGAAAGAGTTGAAAGGCTTTTCTAAAGTTTTCTTTAAAAAAGGTGAAACCAAAAGTGTAACTATTAAGCTTGACGAATCTTCATTCTCTTACTACAAAGAAAAAATCAAAAGTTTTGGTTTTGATGCAGGATATTTTGATATATTGGTTGGCGGTTCTTCTAAAGATATTAAACTTAAGAAAACAGTAAAATTGAACTAATATCACCGTATATACAATTCCCATAAATGTGTTTGAATATATGGGAGTTGTATCTAGTAATTTAATATTAGTTAATAAAATAATATTTGAAAAATCTAAGTTAGAAGTCATAATTAATTGTTTTAATATGATTTATAAATCCACCTCCTTTGGGGTGGTTGTTTAATCACCTTATTCTGCCTAGATGTTCTGCTGATAAGTAGTTGGAATAATATAATGCCCTATTTGTTTGCTAATATGAGATATAATTAGTATATCTGTCTCAATATTAGATATATAAAATTAAAAACAGAGGCTATTGAGCTACTAGAGTTGCTTGTCAAAACTAGTACCAACAATACCATTAGAAAGCACAGTCAGTGCATTCTTTTATCGCATCAAAGAAAGACGATAACTGATTTGTCAATGATTTTTGATGTTGACCGTAAAACAGTTGAACGATGGTTCAATAGTTGGGAATTAGATGGTGCTAATTCACTTCCAATTGCCTCTGGGCGAGGAGTAAAAACCCGATTAAAAGGCTTTGAGGAAGTAATTAAGCAACAAGTAGAGCTTCATAATCAAAACATAAAAAACATACTAAGTTTCCTAAAAGAAGAACATAATATAATAGTCTGCAAAAGAATTTTGCGGAACTGTTTAAAAGATGCTTGGCTATAAATGGAAAAGAGCTCGACTGTCTTTGAAACGTAAGCGTAACAAAGACGAGTTTGAACTTAGACAAGGACAAATAGTGGCCTTAAACAACTGGAAGATAGTGGCTATATTGACCTTTATTTCGGAGATGAAAGTCATTTTGGACTTACACCAAATATGCCATACCCGTGACAGCTAAAGGACAAATTTCTGAATGTTGTCGGATTAATGTCTCGAAAGAATGATTTATTTTCACAAGTACTTGAATCAACATTCAATACAGATAAAATTACATTGCTGGGCACTTAGATCCAGCTGATTTCTAATTGTTTATAATTGAGCTCTTTGACATTTTTGTAATCGCATTTCGTAAGTATTTCATTTATAGGGGATTTATCCAGTAGAGAAATACTAAGAATTTGTAGAATTTCGTAGATTGGACGGTCTACTTTCAGTTTGTTACCAATAATAGCAACCAGACAGTAAGTAATGACTGCACAATATACTTGAGTCTTGACAGCATTCATAGTTGTACCCCAAAAGGTCTTAACTTTGAAATGTTGTTTTATCCACTTAAAAAAGAGTTCTACTTTCCAACGGTTCTTATACAATAGAGCAATTTCGAATGCTTCGAGATCCATATTGTTAGATATAAAAACGAAGTTTCTATCCAATTCTTTATCGTGATATTTGATTCGACGAATTTTATTTGGATAGTCTTTCTTCGACTGATAAACTTCCAACATACCTATTTGATCAGATAGTACTCCGGTAGCTTTATCAACAACATTTGAATACATACGCTTAAATCTAAAGTTACTTTTGGCACGTGTAACAAAATATGCTTTATGTAAATGAATGTTGTGTAATCTGGAAAATCAACGTAACCTCTATCAAGAATGTAAAAACTGCCAATCTCATATTGTAGATTATCAAGCACGTTTACATCATGTACACTTGCAGTGGTAATCAGCATAAAACATGGAATTGAAGTTTTTACATCATATAAAGTATGAAGTTTTATGCCTCCTTTCTTTTTTCTGAATTCAGCCCACCAGAAGACATTTAAACAAAGGTCTATGGTAGAAGAATCGAAAGCATAGACATTGCCATCAATCTTGATTTCAAAATCGTTTTTATAACAACTGTGACGAGCTTCTTCTATTAATACATAAGCAAACTCTTCTACAATTTTATAATTCCGCTTTTGGTTTGCTTTTCCAAAGTTGCGTCCGGTAAGAGTAGTTCCAAATCCCAAGTGATAGTATTTAGCTTGATGAGCTTCGAGACTTAACATTAAATCTCGCATACTATCTCTACCTGTGAGTTGACCAAAAATCATACACAGCATTTGATTCAAACAAGTAAATGACCTTACATATTTGTTACCATCGTATTTTTTGACGATTCTATCAAAGACTCTTCTTGGTAAAAAATCTGTAAGTTGGGCGAAGATATATTTGCCTTGATTCATAGTTTTTTCTTTTCGCAAAGCTAAAAACTAAAATTTCAATTCAAATCGTCACGCTACCAAAATATCATGAAACTGCGATATACAAACAATTTCAAAGAGCGTATTTAATTTTATAGTACCCACTAATGCTAAAATCTATCACATGAACACAAGACTAAAATTATTATCGTTGGTTGCATTATTGTGCTTAACGATTCAAAATACTCAGTGTGTAAACAAAACTGAGGAGCTAAAATCGCCTGTTGACTATGTCAATCTCTACATGGGTTCTATCAATCCCAAAACGAGGTCTACTATTCCGGTCATCAAAATGCCGGGAGGAAATATCGCCTTGTTTCCAACTTTTACACCAGAGATGGAAGATCTTTATCTTGCCGACAAAATCTACGGATTTCCTTTAGGAATAGCCAATTTAATGGTGAGTACAGGTGACGTTAAGATAGGAACTAAAGCGAATGCTTCAAGGTTCGATCATGATATGGAAACTGCCACACCTTATTATTATCAGGTACTTTTGGAAGATCCGGATATTAATACTGAATTTACCCTCACCAATAATATCCTTATATTTCGATTTACACTTCCTGCCAATAAAAGCGCTAATGTATTGCTAAGTATGCTGGGCAATGCTAGTATTGACATAAAAGATAATCAGACCTTGGAAGGTTCTTCTTCCCAGGGGCGTAACAACGAAACCAAAAACTATTTTTATGCACACCTAAGCAAACCTATGGCTTCATCAGGTACATGGAAAACCGATGTGCTAACTCCTGACTCAAAACAACAAATAGGTAATGGAATTGGACTTTATGTGAGCTATCCAATCGGTAATAAACAAGAAACTATAGAATTAAGAATAGGTTTCTCAGCAAAAAGTGTCGAGGAAGCTCGCAGTTTTGTATCCACTGAAATTGGAAATTCAACATTTGAGCAAGTAAAAAACCATGGAAAAGAATTGTGGAACAAAGAATTAAGCTTGATTGAAATAAATGGGGGAACTGAAAAGCAGCGATCTATTTTTTACAGTGCACTTTATCGCACCCGTGCCCTTCGAATGGGAAATGTATGGGATACATATCGTTGTGCATATCCGCTTCAATCCATTATTAAACCGGAGGAAACTATCAAAGCTATCCGCAATTTTATTAAAACTTACGAAGAAACCGGCTGGTTGCCGAGTTCGGGTGCTATGATTGGCAATCATTCTACAGCCGTTATTGTGGATGCTTATATGAAAGGATTACGTGACTTTGATGTGGAAAAAGCATACGAAGGAATGAAAAAAAATGCTTTACAAGCCACCATGATTCCTTGGCGCGATGCCGGTTACATTACCGAATTGGAACAATGTTATTTTGACAAAGGATTTTACCCCGCATTACCGGTGAGAGACGATTTTCCGGTCAAAGAAAAATTTGATCATATGGCAAAAATGCCCTACCAAATAACTTGGATGCCCGAAGTAGGAGTGAAAGAATGGGTAAAGGAAGTTGACTCTTGGCATCGTCGGCAGTCTGTTTCAGTAACGCTTGAGCATTGTTATGATGACTGGTGCCTGGCTCAGATTGCACAAGCTTTAGGTAAAAATCAGGATTACGAGCTTTTTATGAAGCGGGCACATAATTATCAAAATTTATTTAAACCATCCATTGGGCTCATGGCTCCAAAATCGGCCGATGGACAATGGATAGAACCTTTTGATCCACGTTTCTCAGGCGGTTTTGCCGGCGAAGGATATTTTGCTGAAGGCAATTCATGGACTTATACTTGGCATGTGCAGCACGATGTTCAAGGTCTTATTAACTTGATGGGAGGAAGGAATAAGTTCATAACGAAGCTGGATTCGCTCTTTACCATTGGTCGCACAATGGATAAACTTCATTTTTTAGGCCAATTCCCAGATATGACCGGGCTTATGGGCATGTACACACAGGGAAACGAACCTGCTTTTCATATTCCTTATCTTTATAATTATGCCGGTGAACCTTGGAAAACACAGAGTAAAGTCAGACAAATCATGGATTTATGGTATGACGTAACTCCACTTGGACTTAGTGGCGACGAAGATGGCGGGGCTATGTCCAGTTGGTATGTGTTTAATGCTATGGGTTTTTATCCACTATGCCCGGGCAGACCAATTTTTGATATTGGAAGTCCAATTTTTAATCAGACAACTATCCATGTTGGAGCCGGAAAAACCTTTGTGATTGAAGCTCAAAATGTTTCTGCTCAAAACAAATATATTCAATCGGCAAGTTTAAATGGGACTGCCCTCAATAAACCCTGGATTAACAATACTGATATAGTAAAAGGAGGTAAACTCATTTTAGTTATGGGTAATCGTCCAAACAAGAATTGGGGAAGTGCACCCGATGCGGCAGCACCTTCTATGTCTGAAGCACAAGTGAATTGAAATTTTATAAAGAAATAATATCATTATATTATGAAGTGTAAATTGCTGGCTTGTCTTGTTTTTGGAAGTGTTTTCATTTTGGCAGATGCGCAACGCGTCACATCTGCCACAGCCATAACTAAAGAAAAAACAAGCTTTCAAACCAGAATACCCTGGAGACCTACGATAGATGTCCGGTCTGACGTAGCCATGGTTTATGGTATGGACGACCGACCTGATATGACTTTTGAAAACAATCAGGAAGGAATTCGTGTCAAGTTGGAATGGTAAAGTGTATTTCTATATTAAGTATTACGTAAAAAAACAATAAATTTAATACATGGAGGATATTTTATGATTAAAAACAACCAAAATAAAGCTATGTTTTCAAGTCTGAAAAAAGTATTCATGCTGATAGTATTTCTTTGTTCAATTAGCTTTTCTTCAATTGTTAATGCTCAACGTTACAGCGAAAACTGGTGGTCTGGATGGAAATTTTTGAAAGGCACAGATCCTGAAGGAGCCAAGGAGGCCTGGTTCAACGACTTTGCCTGGAGTAGTGTTACTATTCCGCATGATTATGCGATGGATGGACCTTATAGTCTCGACAATACTATGAAGGAAGAAAATTACTCGATGTATTCGACGCATAAAAAACCAGGAGCACAAGGATATATGCCACGCGAAATGGGTTGGTATCGCAAAAAGTTTACTGTTCCTGCCAATTATAAGGATAAAAAGATATTTGTAGAATTCGATGGCGCATTTCGCGATAGCTATACTTATATTAATGGAAATTTACTAGGTAACCATCTAAGCGGCTATACCAGTTTTGTTTATGATATGACACCTTATATTCGGTTTGGGCAGGAAAATGTGGTGGCTGTAAAACTTAAGGCCGAGTTGAATGAAGGTTGGTGGTACGAAGGTCGTGGTATCTATCGGCCGGTGAGAATGGTTGTAACCGATAAATTGCATGTGGCAAAATGGGGAACTTATGTGACCACACCCAAAGTTAGTAACGAAAATGCAACGGTCAATATAAAAACTGAAGTAACTAATGAATACGGTTCTTCCACTAATTGCAAGCTGCAGACTGTCATTTTGGATACGAATGATAATGTAGTTGCAACAGTCAACAGTTCGTCAAACATTGGCAAAAACAAAACCTACGAATTCAACCAAAATCTTACCGTGGCATCTCCCAAACTTTGGTGTCCTGAAGCACCAACCTTGTATAAAGCAGTTTCGAAAGTAATGCGTGGTGATGTTGTCTTGGATGAATATACTACAACTTTTGGAATCCGAACATTTTATTTTGACCCAAACAAAGGTTTTTTCCTGAATGGAAAACACTACAAACTTAATGGGGTGAATAATCACGACGACTATGCCGGATTGGGCTGTGCTATTCCAAAGCGAATACATTATGAAAATATCAAACAAATGGCGGATGCCGGAATTATCTTCTTGCGTGGGTCGCACGGTGCACGTTCTCCGGAGGAATTGGATGCTTGCGACACATACGGTGTAATGGTTTGGGATGAAACACGTTATTTCAGAAATACGGATTTTGATGCCCAAGCACTAAAAGATTTGATTCGGAGAGATAGGAATCATCCAAGTGTTATTTTGTGGAGTTTGGCTAACGAAGATTATCTGCAAGGTACTGAAGAGGGTGTTCTGGTAGCCAATAAACAGAAGAAAATTGCGAATACAGAAGACCCGACCCGACCCGTTACAAGTGCCATCAATGTTTCGTGGGCACTTGATGGTTCGAAGGGAAATCCTGCTTATCCCAATATTTGGGATGTACACGGATATAACTGGATAGATTGGAATAAGATAGATGAAGATCACAAAACCTATCCTAATCGCAAATTTTTTATCAGTGAGTTTGCTTTCGAAGATGGAATTGAGTTTATTCAGAAGCGTGATTATATTTCTGGAAGCTGCCCTTGGACAGGATTTGCGTACAAGGGTGAACATACCTGGCCGGAGTTGGCGTGTGAAGGTAAACTTTGGAATATGGTACATGAACCAACATCCAAGTTTTGGAGAGCAAAAGCTGAATACGGTTTCCAAATGAACAAATGGTCGTTACACATTGATGCATCAACCGGTGGATGGAAAGGATATGAGGGCGATCCAATAGCTTTTATGGGTTGGACAAACTGCGAAACAGTAGAAGTGTATATCAACGATGAGTTGAAAAAAACCATTACCATGCGGACTCACGATGGTACAAATGAATTTAGTGCCTATAAAACACTTTTTAAAAAAGATGTTGCTCTTACCGATTTTGAGTATTTTGTGCCAAGTAGTACGCTTAAGTTTGTAGGTAAAAATGGAGGGGTTGTTATGGATACGCAGATATTTAAACCCATGCTCAAAGCGTCTAAGATAGTGGTGACTCCTAAGCCGGGTAAAATAGGCACTGCCGGTGATGTTTCGTTGGTAACTATTACAGTTGAAGATGCTAATGGTAATATTATTCCTGATGCTGATGTAACAGTTGCAGTTGATGTAAATGGTGTTGGCAAACTCATTGGATTGGGTAGTGCCGACTCAAATGCCAATTTGCATGGTACAGAGCCGGAAAAATTTGTTGACCACAAATTCAGTTATCAGGGGATGCTGAAGGCATTTATCCAGTCCACAGACAAACCGGGTGAAATTACCATTACTGCATCGGCAAAAGGATTATCGACAGGTGAAGCAAAGATAATTACAGTGTTAGATACTGATGGTATATTAGCCATTGATAAATAACGTATTAAAAGTAATAATTTCTTATTCAAATAAATATAAAATATGAATAGCATTCAAAGTAAAATTCTGTTGGGTTTGGGTTTGGCCATTCCAGCTACCATCCTTTCTGCGAAGGAGAATGTCATGTCTAAACGAAATCATTTGATTATTCAAACACCGTGCATGAGCGTGCTCGATCGTTTTACGGCTCCCAATGTTCCAGTACTTGGAGTCGACGAAACCTTTGCACCTGCAGGCGGTTGGACTAAAGGAGTAACACCTGATAATCTGCCCGGCAAAGGTTTGGCACAACACCCAATGCTCGTAGTGGGTGAAAATTACGACAAAATGTTTCTGATTAAAGATGGGAAAGCAGTTTGGACTTATTCCACTGGTACGAGCTACGAATACGACGATGTCTGGATGCTATCAAATGGTAATATCTTATTTTCACGGATGGAATACGTTGCTGAAATTACTCCCGATAAAAAAGTAATATGGCGTTATGATTGCAACAAGGAGTCGGGTGTCAATCATACCGAAATTCATACCTGCCAACCTATCGGATTGGACAAGGTTATGTTTGTGATGAATGGATTACCTCCCAAATTAATGGTAGTCAATATTAAAACAGGAAAGACTGAAGTGGAACACGAATTGCCATACAGTTTGCCGGCAAATCCAGATGGAATTCACGGGCAATACCGACGAGCTCGTGTTACCGCTCAGGGTACTTATCTTCTGTCAGTATTTGGATTGGGTTATGTAGCTGAATATGATAAAGACTTCAATGAAATATGGAAAGTAAAATGTAAATTGCCTTGGTCGGCACTCCGTTTGAAAAATGGTAATACCTTGATTACAAATGAAGCTGATAACTTGACGGTAGAACTAAACGTAAATAAAGATACGGTATGGCAATTTAGTACCAAAAATGATTTACCTTTAGTATATCGTTTTGCCACTCCTCCTCAGACTTGTACTCGATTAGTAAATGGCAATACCATTTTTACCTCACGGGGCGACAATAATGGTAATGGACCACAAATGGTGGAAGTAAGTCAGGACAAGAAAGTTGTATGGGTTTTGCAAGATTGGAAAACTCTTGGTCCGGTGACTACGGTTCAAGTACTGAATGATCCAGGTATTCCTGAAATGCCTGGCGAATCGCAACACTAAAATACTACTTTCATTTCATGAAAATAATTGAATACTAACTATCTATAATAATTTAAAATTAATTCACCACTTATGAAAATTCTTAAAAAAAGTCTTCTTCTTGCTTTCTTTATGATGTCATGCACAACCTTACTTTTAGCAGAAAAAAGTATTAAAATCAAAAATGACTATTACAAAAAAGCTATGCAATCGCTTCAAGTTGCTATTCAGAAAAATTTTTATGATAAAGCCTCTGGATTTTATTTTGTAGAACTTGATCCTGCAAAACGAGAAAAAAAAGGCGACTACATTCGCCAATACACTTATTTGTGGTCATTATGCGCAATGTATCAAGCTGCTAATGAAATTGAAAAGCTTGAACCGACTGAAAAACTTATGGAGCCACTACTTGAAAACATGAGTAATTATCGTAATCCAGCTCCTCCAAAACCGGGTTATTCTGATTATATTATGAAACTTAAACCAGGCGAACGTTATGTAGACGATAATCAATGGATTGGTATTGCAGCCTTGGATGCTTATGCCCGAACAAAAAAGAAATCAGATTTAGCACTAGGAAAAGAAATATACGAATTCATGATGACTGAATATGATAATGTACTGGGAGGTGGATTGTATTGGAAGGAAGGCTCTAAAAGCACTAAAAATACATGTTCGAATGGGCCGGGTGTATTGGTTGCGCTTCAAATGTATAAGGCAACAAAAAATAAAAATTACCTTGATACCGCATTGATATTATTTAATTGGACCAATGAAAAGCTACAAGCTCCATCCAAATTATATTATGATAACATCAGAACTAAAGATGGAAGTATTGATAAAGGAACATTATCCTACAACACAGGAACTATGCTCCAATCGAATATTTATTTATACGAATGCACTGGGAATAAAAAATATTTAACAAATGCGGTTGAAATTGCAGATGCTTCTCTTCTATTCTTTTATGGACGCGATGCATTTAGAGATGGCTATTGGTTCAATGCTGTATTATTGCGTGCTTACCAACATTTGTTGAAATACAACAAAGATACCAAATACATTCTTGGATTTAAAAAATGCCTGGATCACGCTTTGCTCAAAGAAAAGAATGAACAGGGATTGTTTGTGGGTAGAGATGGTGTTTATAACTTAGTGGAGCAGGGGGGAATGTTGGAAATTCTGGCACGCTTTGCTTGGTTGGAAAATCATTATGATTTGACGGGAAAAAACTTGTCAAGCTTAGATAAGCTTTCAAAATGAATAATTAAAAAGACAGATTCGGCGAATGGCTTGCCATACGTCAAATCTGCTTTTTATGCAGAATATAATACAAAAAAATCATGATCAAGAACTTTTTTACTGCTGTTTTCCTACTTGCTACTATTGCTTTTTCACAAGCACAAAAGCATTTTACCAACTATGTAAATCCTTTTTTAGGAACTGCTACCTTATGGGATAGCATCGACATTGGCTACCGGCCTACTCATCGTACCTGGGGTGCCGAGGTATTTCCCGGATCGTCGGTGCCCAATGCAATGGTGCAGTTAACGCCCATCACCAAGTTTCATAGCGGTTCAGGCTATCAATACGAAGATACGGTTATCTACGGTTTTGCACATACCAGCAAAGGTCACTGGAACTTGGGTCATATTCCACTGATGCCGGTTACGGGCGAAGTTATCCTCGATAATTATAGTTCTTCTTTCAGCCACAAAAACGAGTCGGCGCATCCAGGGTATTATCAGGTTTATTTGCCACGATATGGGGTAAATGCCGAGTTAACTTCTACTTTACGTTGTGCTTTTCATAAATATACCTTTAAGCCCGGTGAACATAAAGAGTTACTTGCCAACTTATCTAAATCGAATGAAAATGTCAAGGATTGGAAGCTCGAAAAAGAAGGCGATAATATTTTTAGCGGCTTTCAACAAAATAGCGAAAAAATGTATTTTTATGCGGTGACCAATCATAAAATTAAGAAGATTGAGGTTCTGAAAAAGGACGATAAAGACTTAGCTTCATTGGTTCAATTTGTTGATGAAAAGAAACCGTTAGAAATTCAAATCGGTTTTTCGTTTGTAAGTGTGAAAAATGCAAAAGAGAATCTGGAAAAAGAAATGCTCGGAAAGAGTTTTGCTCAGGTTAGACAAGAGTCTACCAAAACATGGGATAATTTATTGTCCAAAATAGTGGTAAAAGGCGGCACCGAAAGACAAAAGGGTTTATTTTATTCAACTCTTTACAGGTCGTTTCTTTGGCCGGCGTTGCGAAGCGATGCAAACGGCGATTTCACTGATCAGGTAGGAAATGTGGTGAATAAAGGGTTTAATTATTACACCGAACCTTCGTTGTGGGACGATTATCGCAACAAATTAGTCTTGTTGGGTCTGCTATCACCTCAGGTTACTGCCGATGTTATTAAGTCATTGATTGATAAAGGGGAGAAAAGCGGATTTATGCCTACCTTTTTTCATGGTGACCATGCAGCTGTTTTTATTGCCGGATCGTATTTGAGAGGAATTCGGGATTACGATGTGAAGAGTGCATACAATCTGCTTCTGCGCAATGCTACACTTGAAAACAAAAGCCGGCCACATATATTGGAATATATCGAGAAGGGATATGTTCCTGAACAAGATTTGGAAAACCCTGTTCTTCAAACTGTAGCCAATGCAGGGGTTACCAAAACGCTCGAATATGCTTACGACGATTATGCCGTTGCCTTGCTTGCCAAACAACTGGGCGATACTGCCAATTATCGCATGTTGATGAAACGGACCGGTAATTATAAAAATGTGTTCGACAAATCCACCGGCTTTATGCGTGGGCGACTGGCTAATGGCGACTGGGTTAAAAAATTCGATCCTACTTATATTTACTACGAATATATGTACCGCGAGGCCAACGCCTGGCAGTCATCATTTTTTGCACCTCACGATCCGAAAGGGTTGGTGGCACTTTATGGTAGCAACGAGGCTTTTGAGAAAAAGTTGGATCAGCTTTTTACGACTCCTTATACAGGACAGGAAGCTGATAACATCTCAGCTTTTATTGGTCAATATTGCCAAGGTAACCAGCCCGACCATAATTTTCCATACATGTATTATTTTGTAGACAAGCAGGAGAAATGCCAGATATACTTAGATAGCATAATGAACCATTTTTACGGTATGGGCAAGGTACATCTGGCATATCCGGGAATGGACGATGCAGGTGAAATGTCGTCGTGGTATGTTTTCAATGCCATTGGGTTATACACTTTCTCGCCGGCCGACCCAGAATATATCATCACAGTTCCATTATTCGATAAAGTTGATGTTAAGCTCAATGATCAGACTACATTTACCATTCAAAAGGAGAATTCGGGCAAAAAAATTACCAACATTTCATACGGAGGTAAAAAATTGGATGGCTATTTTATTTCTGATGAGAAATTGAAGCAGGGTAAAAAATTAATAATAACAACCAGATGATAAGTTTAAATCAATAATAAACTCTTACAAAAACATGAAGAAAACACTGATCCTTTTGTTTTTAATAGCCTTATTTCTTAAAACTGGTGCACAAAACATCTCATTAATGAATGGCTGGAAATTGGCCATTGGCGATTCTGTTCAATGGTCGTCGCCGGGTTATAATGATAACACCTGGCAAAATGTGGATATAACAAAAAGTTGGGAGAAACAAGGCTACCCCAATCACGATGGTTTTGGATGGTATCGCCTTCATGTTGTTATTCCTTCATCTATAACAAAAGAAGCATTTTTTAAGGATAGCGTAGTGTTTAACCTTGGTTATGCCGACGATAATGACGAAGTTTACCTTAATGGCATTTTGATAGGTGAATATGATAACAGTGGTGTAGGTACTATAAAAGACGGTCGGTTTGGGTTGCGCAGTTATACAATTTCAAGAAACAATCCTGCTATTTTGTGGGATAAAGAAAATGTACTGTCTATTCGAATTTATGATGTTGCTGGTGATGGCGGCGTATATGGCTCAAATTTGAATATTGGTACAGACGATGTAATGGCAGGCGTTCATTTTGATGCCCACAACGATTATGAATACGCGGATAAAAGTCTGAGTAGACAAATAATGTTGGTAGCAAAAAATCGATATGATTATAAGGGTAAACTTGTAATTAAAGTTACCGATCCTGAGACAAGGGACATAATTGATGAAAAAACCGAAAAAGTGGAGTTTACAGCAGGTAAACCTTATACGAACAAATATCAGCTTCCGTTAATTGAAAAATCGTTAGTCATTGATTATACATTTACGGATGAAAAAACAGGCAAAAAAATTTCTCTGACAGAAAGCACGCCCTATATTCTTACTCCTGTTGCTTCCGAGAAGCCTAAAATTAACGGACCTGATGTCTATGGTATCCGCCCTGGACATCCGCTAATATATCTGATACCGGCTACAGGTCAAAAACCTTTAAGCTATAAAGCAAAGGGTTTGCCCTCAGGGCTTACACTTGATGCTTCAACAGGTATTATAACAGGCAGTATAACTCAAAGAGCTGAATATCCAGTTACATTTGTTGTAAGTAACAAGTTGGGTAGCAACACAAAAAAAATCAGTTTTGTAGTCGGGGATGAAATTGGTTTAACCCCTGCATTGGGCTGGAATAGTTGGAACGCATGGGGTTTGAGCGTTAATGAAACTAAAGTCAGGACATCAGCCAAAGCTATGGCCGATAAATTAAGTGCCTATGGCTGGTCATATATTAATATTGATGATGGTTGGGAATCTGAAAAACGATTGAATAACGGAGAAATAGCAACCAATGCCAAATTTCCGGATATGAAGGGTCTTGCTGATTATGTTCACGGTCTGGGCTTGCACTTTGGTATTTATTCCAGTCCGGGGCCACGTACCTGTGGTGGGTATTTGGCCAGCTGGCAGCATGAAGATCAGGATGCAAAAACATATGGAGATTGGGGTGTTGACTATTTGAAATATGATTGGTGCACTTATTCTGAAATAACATCAGGTAACCCTGATTTGGCTACAGCCATGAAGCCTTACCAAATAATGCGTAATTCACTTGACAAAGTTAATCGTGATATCCTGTTTAGCTTTTGTCAGTATGGATGGAACGAAGTTTGGAAATGGGGTGCTAAAGTAGGTGGTAACAGTTGGCGTACAACTGGTGATATAACTGATACTTGGCAGAGTATGTCATCTATCGGTTTTAATCAAAATGAAATGGCACCCTACGCACAGCCGGGACATTTTAATGACCCGGATATGTTGGTTGTTGGTAGGGTAGGCTGGGGTCCCAGCATTCATAACAGTCGTCTTACTTTTGATGAGCAATACACGCATGTTAGTCTTTGGAGTCTGTTGGCATCGCCATTATTGATTGGCTGCGATATGGGTAACCTTGATAAGTTTACATTAAATCTGCTAACCAATGCTGAAGTTCTGGCCATTAATCAGGATGCTTTAGGAAAGAGTGCACGACAATACATTAAGAAGGAAAAGTACCAGATTTGGGTAAAGGAATTGAAGGATGGAGGCAAAGCAATAGGATTTTTTAATGTTTCAGATGAATCCCAGACTGTCGAACTTGCTGTTTCAGATCCTGTTTTGAAAGACTATAAAAAATTTAGGGACGTATGGCGTCAGCACGATATTAAACCGTCTGATGAAATGCTGAGTTTCAAACTGGCACCTCATGGGGTAAGATTAATAAGGGTGGAGAAATGATTTTTTAGACCGACAGACAAAACCGGTTTAATAGAATAGTTCTTATTCACCATTCACAACTTAAAACAATAATAATCAGGTTAAACTATTTTGCTACAGTCGATTGAAGTCGGAATTTAAGATCGCCTGGTTTAAAAGATTGAAATAAATATGTTATAGAGTTCGTGAACAACAAAGAATATAACAGCACCATTAAGGGACAAACTTGGGTATATCCAGAATTTAAAGGGTATTAATCCAATTTTTATGAAGTGAAAATATAAACAAAAGAATTACTAATAACCTTTGTTTCTGGAATGAAAGACTCATTTTTACAACTCTTTACCCTACAAAAACCGATTCAGTCCAAAGGAGGCGTTTATCCGCCATTTCTGGTGGGTGATATTTCAATATTAAATGGAATAAGTCCTATTGGAACTAAATTCTCAAATGCTAACGAAGAAGGTCTTTAAGGTTCAAAAAAACTGTATGATAGAAGCACATTTGTTGGGAAAATATATTTAAATTTGGAGAATAATTTTAATAACTAATATAAAAATCAAATAGAAATGAAATCTGTAATCATTAAATTTATAAACAAAATCAGTCCTTTTGTTTTAAAACTCTGGAGTAAATCCATTGCATTTATCATTGGACTTGGAGCTTTGATATGGTTTCTGATACGAGTTATTCCAAAACCGAGCCGGGCATCTTATCCTTGCCAACAAGCAGCCTTCCCTATAGCCAGTGCTTTTGTAATTTGGCTTTCGGCTACGCTTTCGAGTATGTTTGTATTTAAGAAAATAGCTAAAGTTTTTGCTAAACATCGTCTCGTTGTTTCTATATGTAGTGTGGCTTCTATGGTTGCATTAATTGGGTGGTTTACAGTTATGCCACTTGGAATTGTAAAAAGCTTTGGCGCAAATGTTACCGACACTGTTTATGTTAAAGCAGTAGGATTCGATTGGAAGCCGGGACCATCTAACCAACCTATTGGTGTTGCTGCTGGAATTTATCCAGGACGTGTAGTTATGGTACGCGACCCACGAGCTACCAAATGGGCAGGCAACTGGAAAAAAGATGAAGATCAATGGTGGTTGGACAAAAATACCGATATAAGCAAGGTTAGCGAAATGCTTTCAGTAACTCTTCAAAAGCTTACCGAAACAAAGAAAGATAAGGATGCCTGGGATAAAATTTTCAAATATTACAACAAAAATACCAGGGGAATAGAAAATCAGGGCTATAAACAAGGGGAAGTGGTTGCCGTGAAAATTAACCTGAACAACAGCGGCGCATCAAAAGTTGACAACCAAACCGATGCATCACCTCAAACGGTGCTGGCACTCGTTAGACAATTGGTTAATCAGGCTGGAATACCACAAAAAGATATCATTGTATATGATGCTCGTAGGCAAATTTATCCCTATATGCTTCTCTCTGTTTGGAAAGAATTTAAAGATGTGCGTTTTTTACAATGGGGCGATCCTAAAAAAGAACAACCTGTTAATCCGGGATATGGCGACTATACTGGACTGGAAGCAGCTGACTGGGTTGAAGGAATTACTTACTCAGCCGGAAGTTTCAAAGATGCAAAACTTATTCCTCGACAGATTAAAGAAGCAACCTACATGATAAATTTTGCGCTGCTTAAACTTCATTCTTATCCTTACAATTACATGGAAGATGGAGATGAAGGTCAAACAGCTGTAACCATGTCAGGAAAAAATCATGCTGGTTCAATCAAAGGAACTCCTGAATTGCACGATTATTTGGATACAAAAAAAATGGGCACCAAGAATGCTTTTTCTCCATTAGTTGATTTGGCTTCTTCTCCAAATTTGGGAGGCAAAACAATTTTATATTTACTGGATGGACTTTATTGCGGACGGAAATGGCGCACTTATCCACTGCATTTCCCTAACCCACCGTTTAATAACAAAGTTGTTCCGTACGAAAACCCCGAATGGCCGGCATGTTTATTGGCTTCGTTCGATTGTGTAGCAATTCAGTCTGTAGGACTTGATATTATGTATGCACAAAGCAAAAATAATACAGAGCCAACCTATCACAATGTACCTCGTATATTGGTGCGTGATAATGCTGACGATTTTTTACGTGAAATGGCAACTCCCGAAAATGCTCCTTCAGGCGTTAAGTATATGCAGGGCGGAAAACCAGTGAAAAGTCTTGGTGTGTTCGAACATTGGAACAACGACAAAGACATGAAATACTCTCGTAACTTAGATCCCAAAAAGGGAAAAGGGATTGAATTCATTTTCATTCCACTGGGAAAAAAGTAGAGTAGCGTATTGTGCCTAAAATAACAATTGTTCAGTTTGCGCTAATTCCGAAGAACAGAGTTAGCGTAAATTGAATTTTGTTTGCCTGACTAATATTTTACTCAACAATTAATTTAAAATATTGGGCGGTCTAAGCGCCTATACCTATAAAATGATATTCGTTGTCGACCTAAATCATATAAATTGTACAATAACAAGAAATATATCAGTGCTCTGCACCTCATACTTCAACAATAATTTCATTTCTACAAATATCTCTGGACACTGTCCCCTTGAGACTCTTGTCAAATAAGGTGCAAGCTCCGAAATATACTTTCCTTAAATTATGAATAGATAACAAACCGATATTCATTTTATTAATTTCAATGATAACAAAATTAACAATTACTATTGTTTGCCTGTTCGCATTTATTTTTGTAAATAATTCAATTGCTCAAAAAAACGAGTTTGATAATCTCAAGTTGGCAAGTGACCTCGAAATCATGGCTAGAAATTTAGAGAAGTCACTTGCAGTAGATCGCAGTAATTTGACCATGTTTGATGTTGTAAAAGATTTTGGAGCTATCAATACAGGACTGACCATTACAACTCAACAATTGCAAAAAGCCATCGATAGTTGTTCGAGTCGAGGACCGGCACGTCTGTATTTTCCAAATGGAATTTACCTTACAGGAACCCTTATTCTGAAATCGGGAGTACATTTTGAATTGGCCGAAGGAGCTAAAATTCTTGGAAGTGCTGATGAAAAAGATTATCAGGTAATTTATCCCGCCTATAAAAATAACACTGACCCACAGGTAAATAAATCCCTGTTCTATGGCGAAAATGTGGATGGAATATCGTTTACAGGTAAAGGTATTATCGATTTTAATGGAACTAACCCCATTTATTTACATACTGGCAACAACGATCCACGTCGTCCATTCGGTATTCGCATTGTAAGTTCCAAAAATATTTATGTCAGCGGATTGTTGCTTTTGAATTCCCCGCAATGGTTGCAACATTATCTCGATTGTGAGAACTTGATGGTAGAAAATATCAACGTGTTTAATCATGCGCATCAAAACAACGATGGGATAGATATTGACGGATGCCGCAATGTGTATATGCGCAATAGCCGAATTGATAGCGATGATGATGGTATTTGTCTGAAAAGTAACGGGCCATCTGCTTGCGAAAATGTCTTGATTGAGAACTGCGTTGCTTCAAGTCATTGTAATGCGTTAAAATTAGGAACAGAATCAACTGGTGGTTTTAAAAATATTATTTTTCGTAATTGCAAAGCCATTCAATCGGTTACAGGTCATCACAAGATTAACGGCATACCAACTACGCAGAGTGCTATTACCCTCATTATTACTGATGGTGGACAGATGGAGAACGTTTGGTTTGACAATATTGAATCTACTGATTGCGAAACGCCTATCTTCGTAACGTTGGGTAACCGAAGTCGTAAATATACGCCATCTGCTCCAAAACCGGCAATTGGAAGTATTCGTAATATTCTAATTTCAAACATAAAAGCGACTGGTGCAGGTCCAAAAGCTTCATCGATTACGGGATTAAATAATACCTATCAAGTATATAATGTGATTTTAAAGAACATCGATATTAAATTGACTCATCCGGGAAATGCTAAAGATAAAGACGTGGATATGGTTCAAATTTTGCAAGAAAGAAAACCAAGTTATCCATCTTCCGACGCATTTGGAAACTTGCCAAGTTACGGTCTTTATTGTAAGTATATCAATGGACTACAACTCGATCATGTGGAATTTAAGTTGCAATGTACAGATCCGCGCCAAGCCATTATTATTGAAGACTGTGACAAAGTGGTTAGGCAAAATGTGAAGTCAATATAAACAAAATGAAACAGGTATAATATTAATCACAAATTTATATTTATGAAAATAAAATCAATCAAATTTTCATTGTTTGCAGGTTTCATTCTTGCAACATTTTCAGTTGGTTTTTACCAACCATCATTTGCTCAAAATGCGAAACCTTTTGCTCCTGCAGCATTACCCGGCAACGCTTTATCTCATTTCGATTTCTTTTATGCCGGCGAAGCAAAACAAGAAAACATGTACATTGTTCGCAATGGTAAAATCGTATGGTCGTACACCCATCCGACCAGTGGTGAAATTAGCGATGCGGTTATGTTATCCAATGGAAACATTCTCTTTGCTCACCAACATGGTATCACCGAAGTTACTCAGAATAAAAAAGTAGTGTGGAACTATGATGCACCCGAGGGTACCGAAATTCATACAGGTCAGCCTATCGGAAAAAAATACGTTATTTTCGTTCAAAACAGTAATCCGGCTAAGTTGATAGTGATGAAGAAAAAAGATAATTCAATCGTCAAGGAGTTGGTTTTGCCAACAGCAAATCCAGCCAGTATTCATGGTCAATTCCGTCATGCACGACTTACTGCTTCGGGAACAATACTTGTTTCGCACATGGATATGGGAAATGTGTGTGAGTACGATTCCAACGGCAAATTGCTATTGACTATTGATGCACCGGGAGTGTGGGGAGCTGAGCCACTTAAAAATGGCAATTTTTTAATAACAACCAGAAATAATATTACAGAAGTAAACCGCAAGGCGGAAGTGGTTTGGGAATACTCGTTGCAAGCATCATCAGATTATCAGATTAGGTCTCCGCAAGTATCTATTCGATTGGCTAATGGTAACACCATTATCAGTAACTGGTTTAATCAATGGAGTAATGCTGTTATTGATAACAATAATCAACCTTTGCAAGCCATAGAAGTTTCGCCGACCAAAAAAGTAGTCTGGGTTTTGCGTTCATGGAACGAACCAACCAACCTTGGACCGTCAACCATTATCGTTCCATTGGATGAGCCACGTACTACTGAAAAGGTATTCTTTGGAGATATACATTAGAATGCACATATCGAAAGATATTGTTAGCAGCTATATGAGAAAAAATACATCATACAAAGTTAAAAAACCTATTTAAAGGAAACTAACTTGACAATAAAATGAAAAAGTGCTTTTTATTATCCATTATTGGATTCTCGTTGATTTCTTGGACTAGTATTGCACAAACCAGAACTGTTGAACTACCTATATATGAAGGTTGTAATTGGGGATTCTTAGAAATCACTAAATTAGAGTTGAAAGAGTCAGAAACAGTCTTGTATTGTGATGGTTTTGAAACTCCAAATAAGTCGATCTCTTTATCATCAAAGATCTATCTACAAGGTAAATCGGGTAAAATTTATAAGTTCATTCGATCTGAAGACTTTGAAATGGATAAGCGTATTTTCATGCTTGTATCTGGTATGGTTTCATTTAAATTGCACATGGAACCTCTGGATAAGAAGGAGACTTCATTCGATTTTATAGAAGGTAAAAGTTACAATGAACTCAAGATTATGGGAATTAGAACCCATAAAACAAACTCAACTGCACCTATTCATTGTATAATAAAAGGGGAAGTAATTGATCGACTTGAAAGTAGTAGACTAAAACTTGTCAAAACATTTGAAGACGACAATTTAGGTAAATATATTACAATCCATAATGGTAAATTTGAATATGAGTTAGACTGCCATTATTTAGAATCATATTCCTTGATATTTGATGACGAATATAAAAGAGGTCTTTGGTGGCCAATTATTATCTTTCCCGAATCAGGTACTGTCAATTTTAAGCTTTTCCCTATTGACAGGCGTCGTGAAAATGTTGTTACTGTAGTAGTAAAAAGCATAACTTCAACGAATATAAAGTTATCCAAACAAACGATACAATTAACAAATGTAGGATCACTTAATCAGCAATGGCTACGATATCAGAC
This sequence comes from Paludibacter sp., assembly GCA_031292575.1. Classification (GTDB taxonomy): domain Bacteria; phylum Bacteroidota; class Bacteroidia; order Bacteroidales; family Paludibacteraceae; genus Paludibacter. The sequence goes on along the minus strand of JARLGX010000026.1, from coordinate 41,541 downwards.
TTTAAAAGATTCGTTATTTAATAGAGACAGCTTTAATAAAGAAGATGAAAAACTAAGAAACGAAAATCATTTCTATTCTGAAGTAGCTAGAAAACAAATGGATCAATACATAACAACAAATAATGAGAGTGAGAGAGATAGCCTTAAAACTATTTTAGTAACACTACAAGAAAAGGACAAATTGTTGACTCCTGAAGCTATGAGTTTAGTAAAGCAAATGGAAGAAATGGAAGAACAATCCAGAAAATGGACAATGAAATATATAAGAGAGAATACGTCGATTGTTGGGTATAGTTTGCTTATAAAAACAACAAAGGATGCGGCCTTAAGTTATAGAGAGTATTTTCCAGAATGCATCGACTTGTACAATTCAATTTATATAAAGAAATATCCAAATCATCCATATTTAAAAGTTATGAATGATGAGATATCAAGGTTTATGTCTGTATTGGTTGGTCATCCATACATTGATTTCATAGCACCTGATTTCAATGGAAAACCTGTTAGACTTTCAGACCAAATCAAAGGGAAAGTTGCGTTCATAGACCTTTGGGCTTCATGGTGTTTGCCATGTAGATTAAAAGCTAAAAGTATGATTCCTGTTTACGAGACATATAAAGAGAAAGGTTTTACTATTATTGGTGTTGCTCGTGAAGACAGCTTGGAGAATGGAATTATGGCTGCACAAAAAGATAAATATCCGTGGTTAAACCTTATTGAGTTAAAAGACAAGGAAAAAATATGGGAAAAATACGGAGTGGGAAACAGTGGAGGTGGAACATTTCTAGTTGACAAAAACGGAATTATATTGGCTGTAAATCCTACAATTTTCGAAGTCGAAAATATCCTTGACAAATTATTGAAATAAAATATAGCTACTAAACCCGCCTCGGTCGTGTGTGACTTGAACAACAGTCCTTTAATCCGACTGTTGATGCTTTATTACTTGAGATTAGCCCTCTCGGCGTCGACTTTCAGGAATAGTTGTCAAACCACCTTATGCTACGAATACCTAAGGGATTGTATCGCGTGGGAAAACAAATAAATGATTTAGTAATGCCACACGATAGAATTCGTGCGGCAGCGAGGGGGCCTAATTAGGCGGGCAAAAGTAGAATACAATGTTATGAAGTTGACTTTCTTATTACTGCTGGTTTGTCTCAACTAAAGTTTCCTACTTAAAAAGAATTAAGCAGACAGAACGCTTGAAAATCAGTAATACGTTTAATCTTAAGACCGACTATATTGTTTCGGCTTCATCCCGGTATGTTCTGTAAAGACTCTTGAAAAATGGCTCAGGTTGGTAAAACCCAGTTGATACCCAACATCCGAAACCGATAGTTTTTCCTCTTTTAATAATCGGGCTGCTTCCTGCATCCTGAATTCCTGATAATAACTAAAAATGCTGTTGCCAAAAATTTGCTTGAACAACCGTTTCAGTTTAGATGGACTCATACTGGCACAAATTGCCAATTCATTAATAACCGGGGGAGTTTCAAGATGTTCAAGCATTTGCTCCTTTACTTTATATATGGCCTGTATATCATGTATATTTAACGCGTAAAGTTGTTTCTCATCTCGTCTTTCCAGCTCTATTAATAATCTGCAAATCAGTTCTTCTGCTTTAATCCTCCGGAAAAACAGTTCAAAAGTTTCATCAACCGGTTCTGTCACAATTTCATACACTATTTTCTGTAAAGAAGGATAAATCATTTGTTCGAATAGTAAAGGCTGTGTATTTTGTAACAGACTTTGCAAAATCGGTGATTTTTCAGACAAATCAAACAATCCGTTCAAATAGTTAGCATCCACTTCTATATTAATAACCGCTGTATTTGTATGGATTGAAATTACGTCGTCGGTATTCACACTACTGGTCGCAACCAAAACCGACGGCATTTCCATTAAATGCTTATCCGTTAATACTATTTCTGTCTTAGGAAAGATATTTTGAAATTTAAAAAATATCATTCTTCCTGAAGCATTGATGTCAGGATTTTCAACCACTAAGTCCTCGTTTAGCTCATAATTACTTATTAGCATTCGGATATGCTCATTAAAAATGAATCCGCTACAATAACCCTTGCCAAATTTTTCAGGGATTTCTAGTCTTCTGTTTTTCACTTCTGTCCCCAATAGCTGAGCCAGTCTTTTCAGGACATTCGGTACTGTTTGCTGTTTGTCTTTTTCCATGATAAGTCTTTTGCGACTATTTTTGTGGCAAATATAGTTATTTTATCTCTGAAATACCCATTACTTTTGCATTGTTATTTAAATAAGATAAAAACTAAGTGTTATGAATATGTTTGACAAATTGGTAAAGATAAATTGCTATTCTAACAATAGAATAATAAAAAAAGCAGCCGGTAACTTGCTTGAGAAATTTTACTGTTGCGAAATCAATTGCGTTGAAAAAGACAAAAGCGTACAGTTTGCCCACCATGCACGTGGATGCATAATTATTGCCTCGAAGATTTGCGAAAACGTTGTAATCTTTCAAAACGTAACAATTGGCTCAAATATGCGGTACAACAAACTAACCGGCGGGTGGGAAAATGTCGGTAATCCGATAATTTGTAAAAACGTGGTAGTTGCTGATTGAGCAAAAATTTTAGGACCCATAATAATTGGTAAAAATACTGTTGTAGCGGCTGGTGCTATAATTACAAAAGATATGCCCGACAACAGTATAGCATACGGCGTGAATCAATTCAAGATGAAAGATGCCAACTATGATTTTGTGTATAACCCAACTATGATAAACGCTGAGAAAATTATTGAAGCTAATAATAAATTGATAACAAAATTTAAAAATAAATAGAAGATGAAAACAACAAAATCGGTAAATGTCAAAGAGATGAATTTTGACAAGTTATTTAAACAAATTTCTCCTGAAGAAATATGTAACTCTTACAATGTATTTAAGTTAGTGGGAATAGATTTTTATGCTGTTACAGCAGGTAAGCCCGATCATTATAATTCTATGGTAGGCAGTGGAGGTGGTTTGGGTATTCTTATGCGAAAGCCCATCGTCTGGGGTGGTTTTCGGACCGACCGTTACACGCTAGAATTGATTCAAAAAGAACAAACCTATACGCTGACTTTCTTCCCGGAAGAGTATAAAAAACAGTTACTCTTTTTGGGAAGTAAATCAGGAAGAGATAGTGAGAAAATGAAAGAAGTTGAATTGACACCTGTTCAAACACCTTCGGGAGATATGTCATACAAAGAAGCCAGACTGATTATTGAATGTGGATTGATGCAAATTACAACCCCCAATCCCACTGATTTCTATTCACAACATGCCAAGGACTTCATAAACGAAGCTTATAATGATGAAAACGATTATCGCAAATATGTATTTGGAGAAATCACCCATGTTTGGGTAAAGAAATAGAAATAAACGATAATCAACTTATAAAATGATTCGTCTTGGTTGATAAGGGATTAATGTTATTTACAAAACCAAAAAGAAAATAGATGAAGGATTTAAATAAAACAGTCTTAATTTCAGGTGCAAGTTTTGCAGGTCTGACTTTAGCATATTGGTTGAATCAGTTTGGCTACAAAGTTACCCTTGTCGAAATTTCTTCTGGAATTTGAAAAGGAGGTTCGCCAATTGAAATACGGGGCAAAGCTTTGAATACTGTTAAAGAAATGGGGTTGCTTGAAAAAATAAAAGCAAAACGTTTGACAGTGAACACAAATAAGAGAATGGTTAATGCAAAAAATGAAACACTTTACTCTTGGAATCATTCTGAAGGAAATGATATTGAAATCCATAGGGCTGATTTATTAGATATTTTAGAAGATAGTATTCCGAAAAATGTTGATTTTCTTTATCAAAACAGAATCGTAGAAATTGAACAATCTGATAAAGCTGTAAGTGTTAAGTTTTAAAAATGGAGAGAACCGAAACTTTAACTTTGTATTTGGTGCAGACGGAACTCACTCTTCCGTCAGAAAAATGATTTTTGGAAACGAAGACAATTTTTTAGTTTTCTATGGAGCTTATTTTGCCACTTGTGAAACAAAGGAAATTCCAACAAACGAGAGCGTAATTTATAATGAACCGGGCAAAATGGCTGGAATTTTTCCATTTATAAATTCTACGCAAGCAATCATAGTTTTTAGGTCGCCTAAATTAAATTAAAACTATAGAGACCAAGAACAACAAAAACAGATTTTAAAAGAGAATTTTAAATTCACTGGCGAGTCGACATCAAGACTTTATACCGAGAATTGTAGGGAAAACTTCCTGTACACCCGCACAGAAGTGAGAAGCTGTGTAAAAATGAATGATTCTGCTAAATCATTCACACCTATCTGAAACAGAATTCAAATACTGAATTCTGTTTCAGATAGGTTTTTTTTGTTTTTACATGTCCTATGCGTGGTGCGTGTGGTATGTCGCACTGCATTAGATAGCGGTGACAATCATCAATAAAAACAAACAGACGAATGACAAATCAATAGAAACGACTAACGACCCGAGTTCAGAAAAGTTCTATCATGGCACGAAGTCCAACTTTAAGCCGTAGACCTGATCTCATTGCAGGAGTTTCGGGTTGATGTATCCACAAAGGTCTACTCAAGTGTTTGATCTTTTTTGGTAAATTCCCTACCAATAGCGTGAAAATAGAAGAAGAAAATCTATCATGTTACACCAATCCGCTTATGGAGTGGAGATTCATTCCGTTATTTGATATTATTCAACTTTTAGATCATCAATTATATTTGCCTTTACAATGTCACTACATTCAACTACAAATCGCTGATGGCGACCGCCATTTTTCTCAAATAATTCGACAACTAATTGTTTGTCATCCGGAATGGTAAACTTGTCAAAAGCAAAGACAGTCCGTTCACTACTTTTCCCGGATACCTGTGTGGCATAGTTGAAAGCCCGAATCGGAACAATCACCGCTTCCTGCATGGCAGTACGCTTCATCACTTTCTTATCAACTATTTTGAACGTAATAAAATCAAGATCAAAGGGAACATTCGAAGAATTTCTGATTTGTGTGTGGAAATAAAGCAATCCGTTGTGGGTGTAGATCCCTTTCAGCAGGTACTGGATGCCGAAACGTTTGCAACCAATGTGTTTGATTTCTTTCCGGTCATTCTTGTAAATAGATTTCATAATCAACTGTACCTCTTTCGGTGATTCGTCACCTAACTCTTTAAGATAAACTTCCAGAGCATTATTGGGTCGATTTACAGTATCACCATCGTGTATAAAATCCTTCATTTCCACACTCATCAAAAGCGGCTCGTTGGCATATTTTACGTTGAAAGTATAAAAGCTTCCCTCTTCTGTAATTACGGAAAAATTGGTTTCAGTTTTGAAATTCCGAACAGCAGCTTTTATCCGGATAACGTTTTCCGCTCCATCGGCTTTGCCCGCAATGATATTCGTGGAGCCTAAATCGATATACTTGATAGCTGAGGGAAAAATAATATGGACGGTCTTATCAAAGGTAACCTCCATGCCATAGGGTGCTATCATTTTGTCGAATGTGATTTTCTTTGTCAGACCTTCATAATAATCACCTTTGGTTACTTGAGCTTGGGTAGCTGCGATGGTAGCAAAAAGCAGAGCCATCATACAAATTGTTTTTTTCATTTTAAATGGGTTGTTTGTGTAAGGACTAAAGACTTACGAATTAGGATTTTTGTTGATTGATTATTCTTGATCGGGGAGTAGCAGGACTTTGTATCCCGATTTCAATTTGACTTTAATTTGCTGAAACTTTTTGGACAAATACTGTGAACCGCTTTGGATGACTCCTTTCCCTAGGTCGGATGCAATTTGTTGACCGGCCGATTGTGTGATGGAGATACTCGAGCCAAGGTTTGACCCGATATTAGCAGCCATCTCTTTCAAAGCATTCATCTCCATAGAGCCCGGAATATAGATTCCTTTTTGTCCATCCGTATCGTACACCGTAAGTTCTACGGGAATGATGGCTTCCTGAAATTCCAGCGAATGAATCGAGATCGATAATCGGTCGCCCTGAATTTTCACTTCCCCGGAGACAATGCTGTTTCGGGGAATAAGAGTTGTTCCAGCCAGTAGAGGCTCTAGTAACCGTAAGCGGACACTTTGTCCGTTTACCAGCGTGCAGTTTTCGTGAATACAGGCCGTAATTGTGTTTTTAGCTGTCTTAGAAACGGAGCCAACGGCAGTATTGAATTCCCTGTTGAGGGGCTGTTTATACTTGTTAGTCACAACGGAATCATCTGCAGTTTGCGGTAAAAAGGAAACAATCCGTTCAACAACAGGATTGACAGCTGAAACCTGAATTTTTTTAGTTGGATCCCTGCTATAAACAGATGAAACAGCGTCGGGATTTGTCCCCGATTTTGTGTTTTGTCCTTCCAACAAAGGAATCCCATTTTGACTTTGACTTTGCGGCATATACTTCGCTGCCATTTGATAGGACTTTTCCATGAGTTCCAGTTGTTCGGCTACCGTATTTTTACGATTCTCATTTTCCTGAATCTTTTCAGAAAGTTCTTCCACTTTCTGATTCAGCTTTTCTTTGTCCGTATCTGTTTTCGGTGAATCAAAAAAGCTTCCCAAGTTCCTGTTTATCTCTTTATACGCACTATTTGAACTACGGATAGTAGCAATCGGTTGTCTGCTCCCAGTAATCCGAATTGGATTCCTGGTTTCAGATTCGCTTTTAAAGGAGTCTGAACTCTTCATCTCAGAACTAAACATGGAGGCAAGATCCTGAAGTGAATGCATCTGCTCTTGTTTTTTGTCTTCCACTTTAGCCTGTTCATAAGCCTCTTTTTTGTCGTTGACTAACACGTTTTTTTTAGGCATCGGGATGTTGGTATTAAAACCTGTATGTACTTTTTCTTTGTCAGACTTCGTTGGTGCAAAAATGAGCCACAGGCATAAACCGAAGACCAGAAACATGAGGGGAAAAACCAGCATCTTCTTTTGTCGTTGTTTTTGTTCAGCAGATAACGGCTGCTTTTGAGGATTGTTGACCTCTTTATTTTCTTTCATAAAGCTTGTATTTTTGTTGATTGATAGTATCGTTTGTATGAAGGGGCAGTTGTTTGATATGTTCTATCTTCAGCTGCACACCATTTGTTTTATTGATGTTATATAAGGCACTCAGAGTCATGTACAGCGATGTTACACCGAAAATACCGCAAAGGATCATGATTGAAACGAACCTTTTTCGGGGGGAGAGACCATTGCAATAGCTTTGCAGATTCTTTTCTACCCAAGGCTTAATTTGATAGATTTTCTTTATCATGGCATTACCTGTTTATGACTTTTAAGTCCTTATTTTCTACAATTTCAAACCCTTCAATGATAAAACCGTGGGGATTATTGTCACTTCTTACAGAGTTCAATAAGTCACATCGTGTTATCAGGTTCCGTTCCGTCACATTGCTTTCCCGGATAATCATCTGCCGGGCATAGGTTTTGACTTTATAAGGATATTTGTCGAAATTGCAGACCACGCTATCCACCTGAACGGATTGATTGATATTTCCGGAAACAATCCGGTTATAATACCCTTTCTCCGATAAATCCGTGTAATAGTTGAAGGCACTCTTATCGGAAAGAAACAAGGCTCTTTTAATATTACTTTCAATCGCATCTTTATCCGGCGAAAGGGTGAAGAAAAGTTCATGAAACCGTTTCACATGCTCCCTGGCTTCCACCGGTCTGTTTTGGGTAAGATCCTGTGACAGGGCGAGCATCAACGATTTACCTCCGTCCAGCACATAAATTTTTTGCCGTTGTGCTTCCGCGAACTTATAGGAACTCCATAGGGAATATCCGGTAATAGCACCGCATAAACAAAGAAAGAAAATGCTGAAGAGTCTGATTTGTTTAAAACTCGATTCAATGTTTTTTAATGATTTAAATTCCATATTTTTTGTTGATTAAATTTTATTTTTCCAGCAATCGACCTGCCACATTCCCGGTTGCAGCTCCGGCAATACCTCCAACGATAGCTCCGGCTTTGTTGGCTGTGTTACCGACATTCCTCCCATAATTTCCCATTCCTCCCGCTTGAATTATCCAACCAGCCACCGTTGGGATGGTGAAATACCCGACAATCCCGATGATCATGAAAATTATATACACAGCATTCGAAGCATCAATGGAATAGTTCGGGTTGTTCTGCAATTGTGAAATATCATTCTGCAACATCAACACCTGTATCCGGGCTAAAATGGTACTGAACAGATCCGAAACAGGCAACCAGAGATAGACACTTACATACCGGGTGATCCATTGGGTCATGGTAGATTGAAACCCATCCCACACGCTTATGGCAAAAGAGATGGGACCCAGAATCGCCAGCACAATCAGGAAAAAAGTGCGAATTGTATCGATCACCAGGGCGGCTGCTTCAAACAATAGTTCTAACAGTTCCCGAAAAAAATCCCGGATAGATTTCTTCATACTGTACATTCCCCGTTCAATATACATTCCGGTCATGGTAGCTAAATCACCCGGGCTCCATCCAAGCTCATCGAGTTGCTTGTCAAACTCTTCGTTACTGACCAGGTAAGCCGTTTCGGGATTTCGCATCATAGCCTCATATTCCAGTTTATCTTTTTGTTGCCTGTAGGTATTCATATCGAAAGTCTGGGTTTGGAGCATTTGGTTAGTGCCCTGAACAATGGGACTCAATACCCCATTGATGGTTCCCAACACGATGGTAGGAAAGAATAAAATACAGAACCCGATAGCAAAGGGACGAAGTAACGGATAGACATCAATCGGTTCGGCTCTTGCCAGGGATTGCCACACCCGGGAACCAACATAAAACAAAGCTCCCAGACCGGCGACTCCTTTCGCTACCCCTGCCATGTTGGAGCAAAGTGGCATCATATCTACGTACAAGCTACGTAAGATTTGATGGAGATTATCAAATTCAGTGACTAATACCATAGCTTACCAATATCTGTCGTTTGTACCATATAAGGCAACAACCCTGTCTAAATCGCCAGTTTGTCTGGAGCGAAGGAAGCTTACCGCAATATTCTTATTGGTATAATAGCTAACCAGATCCCGATATTTTTTTACTGAGTTGTAGGTACGGTCAATAATGTCCATTCGCTCTTTGTCAGTCATGGATAAGCTACTGATATTCACTATGCTTTTTAATTCGACCAACAAGTCACCACTTTGTTCCAATAACCTGGCATACCCAAAGGCAATGGCCCCAAGCTCTTCCACGCTGTAGTTCTTATCCTGAAGCATCTTTTGAAAGCTGTTGATATAGATGTCGGAGATTTCGCCAACCAACAAGATGGTTTGTTGCACTTTTTTGGCATCTTTGACCAGGTTGTTCACCGACTTCAAAGCATCGTAATACTGTTTTCCCTGATCATACAGTTTTACTGTTTCCTTGAAATTATTAATCATATTCGAGGCAGTAGAAGAAGTCTCAACAATTTGTTTCGTTGTGTTTACAATCCCCTGCACGAGGTTAGATGGATCAAAAGTTACAAATTGAGCATTTAAACTCAAGGCACAGCTCATCAGCATGATGAGTGCTAAAGAAATTTTTGTTTTCATTTTAATACGAGTTTTAGTTGATTATTTTTGTTGTAGTTTGCTTTCGGAAAGCTGTTTGATGGCTAGTTCAATATTACCATCCAGCTTTTCCATTAAGTTGAATAGTTCCAGTTTTTCCGATTCTTCCGTCGTATAGGTCAGGTATTCCTCCATGGAAACTTCGGTAGCATATACGGCAGATTGCGTTCCCCCCAGTCCAATCCAAACCTCTTTGTAAAGCCTGTTCGGATTATTTGCCAAATTGATGGAGAGTACCTGTCCTTTTTCTTTTTCCGTTAAACCAAGCAAAGCCTGAATAGCATCGAATTTATTCATGTATTTGCGCTGATCCAGCAGAATCTTGCAGTCGGAATTATTGATGATAGATTCTTTGACAATGGGAGAGGCAATGATATCCTCCACTTCCTGTGTGACCACGATCGCCTCACCAAAGTATTTACGAACAGTCTTAAACAGGTATTTGATGTATTCCGCCATACCTTCTTTAGCTATCGCTTTCCAGGCTTCCTCAATAAGGATTAGCTTTCGGACTCCCTTTAGGCGGCGCATCTTGTTGATAAAAACTTCCATGATGATAATGGTCACAATGGGAAATAAGATGGGATGGTCTTTGATGTTATCCAGTTCGAAAACGATAAATCGTTTCGAGAGCAAATCAATCTGTTTGTCAGAGTTAAGCAGGTAATCGTATTCACCACCCTTATAATAGGGTTCGAGGACATTCAAAAAATTAGCGATATCAAAATCCTTTTCCCGTACATTCTTTCCGGTTAAAACCTGCTGGTAATCCGTTTTCACAAACTCATAGAAAGCATTGAATCCGGCAGTCAGTTCGTTGGTTTTTATTTTTTCGATATACAGGTTTACTGCATTGGAGAGGGCTACTTCTTCGGATCGGGTGGGAGGTTCATTGTCTCTTTTCCACAGTGTCAGGATCAGCGTTTTGATACTTTCCCGCTTTTCTATATCAAAGATGCCATCTTCCGTAAAGAAAGGATTGAACGCAATTGGATTTTGTTCCGTATACGTGAAATAGACTCCATCTTCACCCCGGGTTTTCCGATGAATTAATTCACAAAGCCCCAGGTAACTGTTTCCGGTATCAACCAAGAGCACATGCGACCCTTGTTCGTAATACTGCCGTACCATGTGATTCGTAAAAAAAGATTTTCCACTCCCCGAAGGTCCCAAAATAAACTTATTCCGGTTGGTGATAATTCCTTTTTTCATCGGCAGGTCCGAAATATCCACATGCAACGGTTTTCCGGTCAACCGATCTACCATCTTTATCCCGAAAGGAGATGCAGAGCTTTTATAATTTGTTTCTTCCGTAAAGAAACAAAGCCCCTGTTCGATAAATGTATAAAAACTTTCTTCAGCAGGGAAATCAGCCTGATTGCCCGGAATGCCTGCCCAGAAGAGGGTTGGAGTATCCACAGTATTGTATCTGGGTTTACATTCCATCAAGGCCAGCTGGCTACCCACATCATTTTTGATATGTTTAAGCTCCTCCCGGTCATCACTCCAGGCCATGACGTTACAATGGCATCGGATGGATGTCAGACCGAAGCTATGCGCTTCATTCAGATACCGGTCAATCCATTCTTTGTTGATTTGGTTGCCCCGGCTGTACTTCGATAAAGAATGCATATTGCGAGCCATTTTCTCAAATTTGCGCAGGTTCTCGGCACTGTCATCGATAAACAGGTATTGGTTGTAAATGTGATTGCACGAGAGTAGCAAACCGACAGGAGAAGCAAAAGATAACTTGCAATCGGACCGGTCGGTGGACAATTTCTCATACCGGGAATCGGTTCCGACACGTCCCGGTAAATCTTCCACATCAGACAAGGTATGGAGACAAAGAATATCATCGCCAATGCGCATCTCTTCAGCTTTTAAACTGATATCTTTGAGCGAAGTGGTGTTTTCCTGGGAGAGCGAAAAATATTTTTCAATAATCCCCGCCCGATAATCCGTACCAACTATTTCATCGGTCTTCAACCGGGTCAGTGAAACAAATCCACTATCGTTGACTATCCGTTCAAATTGTCCGACAGCCTCCAAAAACTTCACGACCGTTTCCGTATCCCGAAACTCTTTGGGAATAATGGAGCCTCGACACAAGGTTGAAAAATCACTTTGCATCCGGGCCCGTTCCTTGGTAGTTTTCGTGAGAAAAAGATAGCAGCTGTGATTCAGATAAGGACGTTCATTGAAATGCCGTTCGAAACTCCGGGAAAGAAAACTCAACTCTTCCTGCTTGGTTTCCGGTTCATACTTTTCCCGGATATACCAGTCCTGTTTGTGCACAATCGAATAATCGGGGAGCACTTTGACGGCCTTCGACCAGGTGGAGTGAATTGCCTCGTATTCCTGCGCTGTAACTGTAAAAAGTTCAGGAAGATCCACCTTGAAAGCCACGGTAATGTCTGCATCTTTTGAAATGATGCAGCCCATTTCCACACCCCAAAGCGGAAATTTACTTTCCAGTGTTGTTGCTTTAAAAACGTTTCTCATAATGCTGTTCTGTGAATGAGATGGAATAACCGATGAAAACTTTTACGATTGAGGATATACTTCGGATGATTCCGATTGGCATTTAACTTCATTAGCCCATATTCCCCGTATTTTTCATTTAATGCAAAAGTTTGCCAAACGAGGATAGATGCCAAAATGACACCGAGTGTAATACAAAACAATTGGTTCACTCCGGCCAGGTATAAGATTACGAACAGAACAAATATACCGAGTAACCCACCCGCAAAAATAAAAAGGTACTGACTCTTCAGTCCTTTAAATTCAACCGTTTTACCGATCCCTTTATTAATTGGATAACTGGCCATACTCTTACAAGAAGAAGGATCTTAAAATGGTCGCAGCCACAATCAGGAAGATACAGGCGCCGAACCACGATGCCGCAGTCTTGCTGGTATCCGGATCCCCCGAAGAAAACTTGCTATAGACTTTCACACCACCGATAAGCCCCACAACGGCACCCACAGCATAAATCAACTTGGTAGCCGGATCAAAGTAGGAGGTAACCATGGTAGTAGCTTCACTGATGCCTGCCGACCCATTTCCCTGGGCGAGTAGGTAAGAACTTGCAGCCACAAGGCAGGCTGCCGTATAGAACAATTTTTTTCTATTCATACAATGATTTTTAGTTTTGTCAGCCATCAGTATCGATCGTCTGACTGTAAATAATTGGGTTAAAATTGGATGGTTGAAAGGCTAATGACGGCTAGCCATAATCTATTTTCTTCATGATGGTTATTCTTTATCGGTTTATAAAAAATCTGTTATCTCAAACTGCTGGAAGTCATCGTTCTGATCTTCGGCAATTGCGAAAGAATGATTCAGTGCATCAGTCTTATATTTATCGAGTATGTCTGCAACCCGTTGTTTCCCTCCTTCAATTTGTGTAATCAATTGCTGAAATAATTCGGTTTGATTCAGTTGCAGGATTGAATCTACGGCACTTCGTTCCGCCTCTTGAGAAGCATTGCTATGCTGCATCACCTGAATAAGATGCTCCATTTCATTAAACTGAATGCCGGTTGCCGATTTCACTATCTCATCACCAACATAGCACAACAAGTCTTCCTCTTGGGTTAATTCATCATCGCTAAATTCCATCTCTATATCCAACTCCATGAATTCGGGAGAGTCTGAAAAGACAACATCCAGTTCACTTTCATCGATCCTCGCCGGGATGATTTTTTCGTTGGACGTGGCAAATATAATTGGCTTTTCAATCGGTTTTTCAAACTGTCTTAGCGTGTCGTCATTCGTCTTTATTTGACCCACACGGGTTTTTGTTTTGCCCATAACATCCTCCATTTGCCCTGAATCCCGAGTGATTCCGGAGGATAATTTCTTCCCTGGAAAAAAGAACTGCCGGATTTGTTTTCGCGATAAATAGGCTGTCACCCACAAGAGGTAGAAAAGGCTGGATATGATTAAAAATGGAATCATTAGGAAATCGGTTTTTTGAATTTAGTTTCATAGAGACTGTTGATTTCTTCTTTGTGGTTCTCCAGATGTTGGCAAATGATGTTTTCCACGTAGTTGCTAATCGTTGCCTTATGACCACCAACCACGCTCACGATTCTCAACAAGGTCTGGTGTGTCTCCCTGGTGATGTAAATAGCCTGACGGTCGGCAAGTTCCTCTTTTCCAAAATACATCTCCCGATAGTTGGGTTGCTCCGTTCGCTTTCGCTTGGAACTTTCCTTCATTTGATGAGTTTCGTTGGACTTTTCTTTCTCTTCATTGATGAAAGCCGAAACGGCATTTTCGCTTGTTACGTTCCGTTTGGATGGAAAGCCCTGGGAAATAATTTCTTTCATAAAATCCTCATCCACTTTGGGAATAATTGTTTGCTTTGCCATGATCTTACAGATGAATGATGTGTGCAATCTCAATTAATAATTCTTCCAGGCTGCTGCCTTTAACGAGCCGTTTGTCGGCCGGGAACAAGGTGGAACGAAATACAGGCTTGCGTTCCGTGGAGATTTCCTTGTTGTAGCGTTTGGTGTCGGGGATAAATGTGTGAAGCATGGGTAGACTAAATTCCTTGATGGTTTGCTCGTAAATATCATACAAGTCGGTTTTTTCCCTTCCATCTACCTGATTCCAAAACAGCTGAATCCCTTTCAATCGTAAAAGATCATTGCCAACCAATAGCTCATTGATTGAAAGAGCGAAAGAGAGTGTGCTCTCCATGACAAGACGATCCGCAATGATGGGGGTAAAGATGTAATCCATGCTAGCCAGGGATTGTAATACACCCACACTGTGAACGGTACCGGGCAGGTCGAAAAACACTATATCAAAATCAAGTTCAGAACCGGCTAAGAAACTGTTTACGGTAACAATTGCTTTATCCGGTGTACAGCAAATTATTGGATACGCCTTTTTATTCAACTGCTTGAACTGGTTGTACGCCATCAGCTTGTAATAATCATCTGTTTCCACTTGCTGGGTGTCCCGTTTGCGCATCGCATGAATGCTGTACTGCGGATAATCGCAATCCATCACAGCTACTGTGTATCCTTTGAGATAATGCAGGTAGCTGGCAGCTAACACGGTGAAGGTCGTTTTGCCAACTCCCCCTTTTTGGGTAGAAAAGGCAACAAATAAGGTTTCTTTCTTCATAACAATCATTTTTTATGTTTTTAAATAAGGATAGTTGTATTGAATCAAAGCCTAATTGAATGCAATAATGGGCCTGGGAATGACTTATTGAATTCCTGTTTTACTGAGTTCATGAGTTCAAGAGTTCAAGAGTTCATGAGTTCAAGAATTCATGAGTTCGTGAGTTCAAGAATACAAAAGTCCATTCATGTAGGAAACCTAGAATGATCGATTAGGGACATGCAATGGTTCGCTCGATCTATCAGGAATTATTGATGTTAAGAAAGCGTTGAAACAATATTGCCCGCAAAGAAAATCAGAAAAAGAATCCCTTTTTCAACCTGTCTTCACTTGGCTCAATATGACTTTGTTTGTCCAGTGATCCACTATAGTAAAGCTTTTAAATCATTTATAATTTTGCACTTCCAATCAGAAAGGCAAGTCTGGTAGAATTACAAAGGCAGTCAATCAGGCTAACCACATTTGCAAAAAGCAAATGGCAAGTTGTATTTTGAGATGCTTGAAATTCTTTCAGCATCTCAAAATGACTTGCCCTTTCAGGGAGAAACGCAGCCTCCGAAGTCGGTGCGTTAGAAAAATGATCTAATGGAGCAAATTGCTCGTTTTAAAATTCAACAGGTATGAAAAAAGAAGAGACAAAGAAGCCTGTTAAAGGCAATATGGGTCGGAATCCAAAATCATTCCCGGCTAAATTCCGGTATACGATCAGTCTGAATGAGATCGATAATGCTTCTTTTTTGACTCGTTTTGAAGAGTCGGGAATGCGCGTGAAAGCACATTTTATTACGACTTGTATCTTCAATAAAACCCTAAGGGTAGTCAAAATGGATAAGGGAACCCTGGATTTTTATATGCGATTAACCACATTTTATGCACAATATAGGGCTATCGGTGTGAATTATAATCAGGCAGTGAAAGCCCTAAAAACAAATTTTGGAGAGAAGAAAGCCCTTATTTTTATATCAAAACTGGAAAAAGCAACCTTGGAATTGGTACTATTGAACCGTCAAATTATGGATCTGATTCAGGAGCTAGAGTATAAAATATATGGCGTGAACCTACAGGAACCTTTGTCGAATACTGCTAACGAGCAAGAGGAATGATCAACTATGGTAGCTAAAATAAGTTCAGGGACTTCCATTTTTTCAGCACTTGCCTATAACCAAAAGAAGATGGATAATCAACAGGCTAAAGTTCTTTTGGTCAACCGAATGATAGAACCACAGGATGGAATATATAAAATTGGAGCTTGTATCCAATCTTTTGAACCATATTTGGCAGCTAACAAGAAAACGGAAAAATCGATTCTGCACATTTCGTTGAATCCGAACCCGAAAGACAATTTGACCGATACCCAATTATCGAAACTTGCACAGGAGTATATGCAAAAACTGGGTTACGGTAACCAGCCTTTCATTGTATATAAGCACGAAGATATTGAGCGTCATCACCTGCACATTGTATCGGTTCGGGTAGACGAAAACGGTAAGAAACTGGATCATAATTTTGAAAATCGAAAATCCATGGAGATTTGTCGAAAACTGGAACAACAATATCACCTGATACCGGCTGATAAGAAAGACCGACAAGCTGAATTCCCAATCAAACCAATCCAATATGGGGAGAAAAATCTGAAAGCTCAATTGGCTGGCGTGATTCGTCCGATGGCAAAATCCTACCTCTTTCAAAGTATGGGAGAATACAATGCCTTGCTATCCTTGTACAATATTTCAGTGGAAGAAATCAGCGGTAGAGTTGGAGAGAAATCGTATGCCGGATTGGTCTATTCAGCTCTCGATGATAGGGGAGAACGAGTTGGCAAACCTTTTAAGTCTTCCCTTTTTGGAAAGCAGGTGGGTTACGAAGCCATCCAAAAACACATGCAACAGTCAGGTACAATCATCAAAGAAAAACAGCTTACAGCACGAACGAAAGCCGTTGTCACAAAAGTTCTGCAGCAGCAACCTGGACTGGAGAAGTTGCAAATTGCACTGAAACAAAATGGAATCAATGTCGTATTCAGACACAATGAAACCGGCAGAATATATGGGGTAACATTTATAGATCATCAAAACAAATGCGTACTCAATGGTTCAAGGATGGGGAAAGAATTTTCGGCGAATAGATTCAATGAGCTGTTCAATGCACCTCACTTGGAAAGTGAGAAGCAACCACAGCAATCGCAGCAACCATATACTACCGGTATCGGACACTCGATTGAGTCAGACTTCGTTCCTCAACGAGAGACCAATACCGGCATAGGCTCATTTCTCAATCTCTTTAGTTCGGATAACCCGGGAGTTGATCCCGAAGAGGAAGCATTTATTCGAAGAATGAGAAAAAAGAAAAAGCGGATAAGACGGTTGAAATAATATTAAATTTCAAATTAAATCAAACAACTAACAACAAGCAATTAGCAACAATCAACCAAATCAAATAAAAGTATATGCAACAGGAAGATGATTTAAGAGGCTTGGCAAAAGTGATGGAATTTATGCGGGCTATCAGTATCGTATTCGTACTGATGAATATTTACTGGTTTTGTTTTGAAGGTTTTTTAGTGTGGAACCTAACAAACAATGTTCTTAATAAGGTTCTGCTTAATTTTCAGCGAACAACCGGATTGTTTTCTTCTGTATTGTGGACAAAGTTGTTCGCACTGGTTTTTCTGGCATTGTCCTGTCTGGGAACCAGAGGAGTGAAAGAAGAAAAAATTTCCTGGACCAAAATCAATGTATTGTTGATTGTGGGTGGACAACTATTCTTTCTTAATTGGTGGATACTTACTCTGCCTTTACCAAAAATTGCCAATGTGACCTTGTATATTTCATCCTGTACGATAGGTTACAGTTGTTTGATGATGGGTGGTTTGTATATGAGTAGGTTATTAAAAAATAATCTAATGGATGATGTTTTCAATAACAAGAATGAAAGCTTTATGCAAGAAATCCGGTTGATGGAAAATGAGTATTCGGTCAACCTGCCGACTAAATTTTGGTATCAGAACAAACAGTTTGATGGTTGGATAAATATAGTGAATCCATTTAGAGCAACCGCTGTGTTGGGTACTCCGGGAAGTGGAAAATCATACGCAGTAATCAATAATTTTATCAAGCAGCAAATAGAAAAAGGCTTTGCCATGTACATCTATGATTTCAAGTTTGATGATCTATCCACGATAGCTTATAATCATTTGCTTAAACATCGCGATAAATATAACGTATCTCCAAAATTCTATGTAATCAACTTTGACAATCCCAGGAAAAGTCATCGATGTAACCCCATAAACCCTGAATTTATGACAGACATCAGCGACGCGTATGAAAGTGCTTATACCATTATGCTTAACCTCAACCGTACCTGGATTCAAAAACAAGGTGATTTTTTCGTGGAATCACCAATCATCCTGTTGGCTGCCATTATCTGGTACCTGAAAATATACAAAGGGGGTATTTATTGTACCTTTCCCCATGCCATTGAATTTTTGAATAAGCGCTATGCCGATACCTTTACCATTCTGACATCGTACCCTGAATTGGAAAATTACCTGTCTCCTTTTATGGATGCTTGGGAAGGAGGTGCACAAGACCAATTACAAGGGCAAATTGCTTCCGCCAAAATTCCGTTATCACGGATGATTTCTCCCCAATTGTACTGGGTGATGACCGGTGATGATTTTAGCCTGGACATAAACAATCCAGATGAGCCCAAGATCCTGTGTGTAGGGAATAATCCCGACCGGCAAAATATTTATTCGGCAGCACTCGGATTGTATAACAGCCGTATTGTAAAACTGATTAATAAGAAAGGGCAACTTAAAAGCTCGGTGATTATCGATGAGTTACCGACGATTTATTTCAGAGGGCTGGATAACCTGATTGCCACTGCCCGAAGTAATAAAGTAGCCGTATGCCTGGGATTTCAGGATTACAGTCAGTTGATCCGGGATTACGGGGACAAAGAAGCGAAAGTAATTCAAAATACGGTCGGAAATATTTTCAGTGGACAAGTGGTGGGTGAAACAGCCAAAAACCTATCGGAACGATTTGGAAAAGTTTTACAAAAACGCCAGTCATTGACTATTAACAGGCAGGATAAATCAACTTCCATCAGCACGCAAATGGATAGTCTTATTCCAGCTTCAAAGATTAGTAATCTATCTCAGGGGATGTTTGTAGGTGCGGTTTCCGATAATTTTGAGGAACGGATTGAACAGAAGATTTTCCATGCTGAAATCGTGGTTGATAATGCGAAAGTAGCCGCCGAAACCAAAGGCTATAAATTAATTCCAGAAATAGCCTCCTTTGTTGATAGTGATGGTATCGATATACAAAAGCAAATTATTGATGAAAATTATCATCGGATTAAACAAGAAGTTGCCCAGATTATCACGGACGAGATGGAACGAATCAGAAACAATCCTGAATTAAGTCATTTGGTGAAGAAATAAGAGTTTAGATAGTTATGTTTCATATTGATTCAGTCAGTTTTAAACTGACTGTTGTAATACAAAGCCTAGTTATACAACGGTATTATGGATCAATTTAAATTATTGGAACACAAGTGCAAAAATCATTTGAAGTACTATCCGTAATTAGTATTTTTAAAATGGAATAGCTGAACTTAATTCTGTGAATAGATAAAAAAAATAAAACCGCCTTTACATATTTCTTTGCAAAGGCGGCGAATTGATAATTTAACAGTCAGAAGTATTATTTACGAAAACTCCAAAATAAGTCCCGGATCTATATTTAATTCTTTGTATAGGCGTTTAGCCATACGCATTGACACTGGTCGTTTACCGGTCATTATCTGGCTAAAGGTAGATTCTTTTACATCGAGTAATACGGCAGTTTGACGTTGTTTAATATGGCGTTTTTCCATTTCGTTTTCGATGGAAATTACCAATGGTGATTTAAATTTCAAGTGCTCAAATTTCAAGTACAGACTTTCATAATCAGCACACATACGCCCGACACGCCCAATTTCACGAGTATATTCATTATCTGCTGCTTGTTCAGTCAAAGAACCGTTAGCCGTTGCTTCTTCAATCAATGCATCGGTATATTCAGACACTTGTTTAAATAATTCAGGTGTATGAATTTCTGTAATATCAATAAATTTTTTTTCCATAATTTTTTTTCCTTTCTATTAAATCTGTTTAGCATCTATCTTGCTATATTCAGTATGTGTACCTACAAACCGTATCGAAAAAACTCCACCAATAAAAATAATTACTGCAATAACTCTATACTTATTTCCTCTGATGTCAAATACATATCGCTCATTAGTAACATAATCTACCGAATTGAAATTTAATTTAATATCGTTTAAATTATGCCATTCAGCTTCTTCAACAATTTCTATGAATTTTTGTAGAGCTTTAGCCGAATCAGCGTGTTTCTTTACAAATTTGTCTAAAATCTCTCTATTCCTTATTCTCATTTTCAGTTTATCAATGTGCAAAGATAATTATAACTTCACAAAATGCAAAGTATTTGTGCTTTATTTTCAATTGAGATAAAGTATTTAACGTGAAAGATAAAAACTTTCTTTGCAAGTTTTTATTGAAACTAGTTGAAATCAATATAAACTTTGAATTGAGCTTGGAATTTGGGGTATACAAGCTTGGCTATAAACGTTGTTATTGAATCATTGCAAAAAATCGATACTTGTGATATGCATCATTATTCTATTCTGCTATTTAAATCAATTGAAAATGAAACTCTATCTAGCATTGTGTCCTGAATAAAAAATTCCCAACAAATTATTAGTTGTCGGGAATCATAACCATTTTAGGTTTTGATAGTGGTAAAGTTATAGTGAACAGAAAATTTGTATTTGGTTCTTATTCGTTTTTCTAAGCTATAAATCTTATTCTGTTGGAGTGTTAATGACGACTTTTTCGTTCACTAATATCCCATTTTCAAAGGTGAGAAACAGGTCACTTTCATATACAGATTCATATCCCATAGGTACATATTTTAAAATTTTGCCTGATTGAATTTTCAACTTCCCGTTAACCCAATCTGCAAAGATTTTAGTCTGTCCTGGAAATAGGGTATTCATGGCAGATCGTTGTTCTTCCATTTTATCTGCATCTTCATTTTTTAAAGAAGCAGGCGATTCGATATCCATCAAATAAAGGCTTTTGTTTTCAATTTTCCAGGTAGCATAATATCCCCTGTAGCAGGCAGAATTGAATCCGATGAATAGCTTTTCAATCTTGTTGCTGTATAAATAAGGGGATAGGGGTTCGGATGCTAATACATATTCTTGTCCGATGTAACTAATTTTATCGCCAATTTGAGCAGTCATATAGTTGAAGTTTTTTTAGTGTAAACTTAAAGCAAATATAAACAGAAAAATTCATAGTTTACATGGCTGATAAATAGAATTTATGAAACTTAAAGTCAAAGTACACTTAATTTGTAACATCAACTTCCATATGTGGAATGGTGACAACTGGTTGAAATGTAATAAGGGAAGAAATAGATTGTTTGTTTGATGACAATTTTCAGCAAGATAGATACTTAAATTATCCTTAATTGATTATATTTGCATGAAATTTATCGACTGTAATACCTACAGCCAATTATAAACTTAAAATTAATCGAAAATGGAAAAATTAGTAAACAAAATTAAAGTTGAATTTGAAGCTTTTGCAATTGATGCAAATTTACAAGTAGAAAAAGGTGTTAAAGCTGCCGGTTCTCGTGCCCGTAAAGCTTCTTTGGAATTGGAGAAATTATTGAAAGAGTTCAGAAAATCATCAATAGAAAATTCAAAGAAGTAATATCTGTTTTATCTCATTAAGTAGAGCTTTCCCTTAATTGGGGAGGCTTTTGTTGTTTATTGTGGAGCTCCTTAGATAATCAGCTCTATAAAACCATTTCAATTTAAAGTGAAAGTTTGAAAATCAATGATTTTAAGATTCTTATGTTTCTAAAAGAACACCAAAATATTCAATTGAACCCAATTTTTAGGTAACCTATTCGGGTACTTAAAGAAAAAAGTTTCGGGTGCCCGAATTTGTTCTAAATGCATTTATAATCAAGTAGTTAAATCAATGAACATCTTGTGCCTAAATCAAAGAAAACGCATTTTTGAACTTTTTAAAGTTTTCTCGAAATTAAAATAAGATCCAACCCCACTAAATTCATTGACACACTAAAAATGGCTCTTCTCCGCAAAATGGAGGAGGAATATTAAAATAAAATCTGCTCTAACAAAGTAATCTGTTCTTGAAATTTTTCAGGATCGGCTTTTTTAAGTTTGTCTATATTTAATAATTTCCACCTCACAGCCGGGTATGTGCTATAATCTACATTATCCCAATTTGGCTCTCCTTTGGCAAAAGCTAGCAAGGAATCTTTGTCCTCTTTGCTCAGGCTTTTACGAATAGTCTCTATTAATTGAATCCTAACTTCTTCATATTTTTCATATGTGTATGTTTCATCTGTCATTCCATCAAACTGACTACTAAACACATTCTCCTGATTTATAAACAGTGGATCTAACACCTCATGGATAGGTCGTTTACTGCACAATAAGAAAAACATAAATCCCTTTTTAATGTCATCGGTAAAACCAATTGCTGCCAACATATTATTTATATCAAATAAATCTCTGGGATGCTGTCTGTCTAAAGCTGCAATTATTTTGCCACCCCATAATTGTTCTGTTGAAACAACCGACATTTCACAAAAACTATCAAATTCTTCTTGTGTCTTTTCGCACAAAGGCATAAGCCTGGTTGGTGCCATTAATCCTCTGTTTATTTGATTTACTTCGATTTTGACGGTTGCATCTTTTGTTACACAATTTATCTTTAAATTTTCCGATGCCACTATTGGGTCAGAAAATATAATATTAGGTATTCTCTTCTGGATTCTTACTTTTAATTCTTCCAATAACACTCGAATTGTTTGTAGATCTTTTTCTCTTTCTCCAATAGTTGTAAATGTCAGGTCAATATCTATTGAAAGTCGTGGCATATCTAATTCAAACAGATTTATGGCAGTTCCACCATGCAAAGCAAAGCTTTTTTCTGCAGCAACTTCCGGCAGTATCTTTAACAGCAATGCAACCTGTTTTTTATAGTCATCATTCATATTGTTGGCTTTTCAAAATAAATATTTAATTCATTTTCTAAATCAATTCCTTGGGAACAACTAATTGATATTTTGAAATTAAAACTCCATCATTGGCCAAACTTCTCTTACCGGATCCTAAATCTATTTTTTGAATATCTATATACTTAAACCAACTGTGTTCAGCTTCTTCTGCCAGAAAAAGAAACAGCCGTTTTACTTTCACTGATTTACAGTTCTCTAATAATTCTTGTACTACTGTTGGCCTTATCGTTGTCAAGCCCTCCATTATTTCCTTTGCTTCAACCAAAGAAAATTGTTGAGGAGCCAACGATAAACATTCCATTATGGCCCGTGCAGCACCTGACATTTTCATTTTCAATTCTCCATCCGTGTAATCTACTAAACCAAGCTCTTTACTGGTAAAAAGAGTTGTACAATATAATTTGGCTTCAAAATCCCAATTGTTTTTTTTAAACCATAAAGGCAAAGTAAATTGTCCTTCAGCAAATAGCGTCAATTCTTTTGAATTGACCTGAAGGTAATGTGCTACGCCCAATTGTCCCAGCGCAGAACGTCCTCCAATATGGATGCTTGCTTTTGCCTGAGTCTGAAGTGCAGTGATTGCACCGGATAACTGTAATTCATCACCAGTTCTTACCATCGCTCCTTTCCCTATTGACTTTAACCAGCCACTCCTGCGGTAGCGTTGCTGAAGCTCATAGGGATATCCTTCTGCTGCCAACCACGGGGAAAGTAAAACAAGCCCTTTGGGTAGTTTTTGAACTAATTGGTTTATTTTTGATTCCATTATCATACTATTAGTATAGTTTAAGTCGCAAAAATAAACTATTTTAGTAAAACAAGCAAGAGATATGTGTTTTTTTATGAGTAAATTACGAATAAAAAATCCCCCAGTTAGTTTGCTTTTGTCTTTCATATCATACTATTAGTATAGTTTAATCACCTAAAGTGAACTATAAATGTTGCACAATTCTTAAAGGAGGCTGTCTTAAAATGATATTTGAGTCAGACTCATGTTAGATTTATATTAGTTTTTTAATTTCAATTCCATTGGGTTCAATTGGAAGGCCAGTTGTGGAATTTCTCTGCCAGCAATAACTTTATTTCAATTCCATTGGGTTCAATTGGAAGTGCAAAAGACGGAGTGAAGGATATTTCAGATGCGATATTTCAATTCCATTGGGTTCAATTGGAAGTGCTACGCTGGATAAGGATTCAGGTTGCGGTGTGCATTTCAATTCCATTGGGTTCAATTGGAAGGATTTTGGTTTTGCAAAATAATTTTCACTCTGATATTTCAATTCCATTGGGTTCAATTGGAAGATTAAGAGTATTATGAGCATATGAGTTATAAACAAAATTTCAATTCCATTGGGTTCAATTGGAAGTTTTCGAGCGATAAAGGTATGGTAACACTATTTTGTATTTCAATTCCATTGGGTTCAATTGGAAGTACTTCGGGGATATGGAGTGAGGACTGGTACCCAAATTTCAATTCCATTGGGTTCAATTGGAAGAATTTTTGTAGAGACTGATCCGGCAACAATCCTTTATTTCAATTCCATTGGGTTCAATTGGAAGTACTGCCGGTACACCCTTTCCGCAAATTTTCAAAATTTCAATTCCATTGGGTTCAATTGGAAGAATTCGGTGCTGATCAGGGAAATGGTACTGATGTTTATTTCAATTCCATTGGGTTCAATTGGAAGTGACATCCAACTGCACTGAGATTTCGATAACAATATTTCAATTCCATTGGGTTCAATTGGAAGCATTAGCTTTTGCAACGGTATTCGCATTATTTGCTCTATTTCAATTCCATTGGGTTCAATTGGAAGATAGCAACCGTGTGAGCGCACAAAACCGTAACCGTATTTCAATTCCATTGGGTTCAATTGGAAGTATTAGTGCGACAGGAATAGAGGTAGCTTATATGATTTCAATTCCATTGGGTTCAATTGGAAGGGATGTATTGTCCTGGTGGAGACGTGCAAGCAGCAATTTCAATTCCATTGGGTTCAATTGGAAGTTACATGGTTTGAAAATTGCTTAGTCATAACCATATTTCAATTCCATTGGGTTCAATTGGAAGATTCTACAAATACTGAAGGAGGAAAATCACCAGTATTTCAATTCCATTGGGTTCAATTGGAAGAGCGTGTTGGTCTATTTCGCTTGCATAGTATTTCTGATTTCAATTCCATTGGGTTCAATTGGAAGTATAAGACGGTAAAAAGGCGAAATTCCTTTTCTATTATTTCAATTCCATTGGGTTCAATTGGAAGAAATGTTTTTGATTATAACCACTTCGGGAACTAAATTTCAATTCCATTGGGTTCAATTGGAAGTTCCAGTAAACATAGCTATGAGGGTTCACGTTATATTTCAATTCCATTGGGTTCAATTGGAAGTGCCTCCGGCGGGTCGGGGTACGCCCCCGACAGGGATTTCAATTCCATTGGGTTCAATTGGAAGTTATACGATTCAAAGTGTCAAATCAATACAAACAAAATTTCAATTCCATTGGGTTCAATTGGAAGACGAATGAAAACATAACTGCATATACTGTTATTTGATTTCAATTCCATTGGGTTCAATTGGAAGTAATAATTTCGATAAGCGAAACATACTTATAAATATATTTCAATTCCATTGGGTTCAATTGGAAGAATATAACCGGTGTTGTACTCGATTTGGATTCGGGATTTCAATTCCATTGGGTTCAATTGGAAGAAAATATTTGGTACGATTTCGGAACTGGTAGGAGATTTCAATTCCATTGGGTTCAATTGGAAGATAAACGTCTTGGAGCTATTTCACTGCCTTGCAAATTTCAATTCCATTGGGTTCAATTGGAAGTGTAGAATTGATGTCGTATGTAGATGTTTATACACATTTCAATTCCATTGGGTTCAATTGGAAGAGTTGTTTTATCAGGCTAAATCAGGGATTAAAATGGATTTCAATTCCATTGGGTTCAATTGGAAGAAATGTTACAACCAAGTGGAACCACATATTTATCTACATTTCAATTCCATTGGGTTCAATTGGAAGGTGCTGCTGTCGTTGCAATTGTGGGAGCCGTCATAGCATTTCAATTCCATTGGGTTCAATTGGAAGAGCAGATGCCATTGCTTTGGCTTCTTTTTTACCTTATTTCAATTCCATTGGGTTCAATTGGAAGAAGGAACGATTATTGGGCTAATCCTTTACTTCTTCATTTCAATTCCATTGGGTTCAAGTGGAAGTGTTTGTGCGTTTCTTTGAAAAAACCCCTGCATTCATTTCAATTCCATTGGGTTCAATTGGAAGTCATCCGTTCAAGCTCCGATAACTTTAACAACTACATTTCAATTCCATTGGGTTCAATTGGAAGACAATGCCTATGCGTAGTGGCTTGTATTAATTTGAATTTCAATTCCATTGGGTTCAATTGGAAGAAAATATCAGGAGCATAAATATCTACTAAATCTCCATTTCAATTCCATTGGGTTCAATTGGAAGTGCTTTATGGTCTACTGGAATCCCAGAAATTGTGATATTTCAATTCCATTGGGTTCAATTGGAAGTGCATATATATCTTTTTTCAGGTTTTTTATAATAATTTCAATTCCATTGGGTTCAATTGGAAGCTTTGTCCTTATAACGGCATACACGGGCAAATATATTTCAATTCCATTGGGTTCAATTGGAAGTTTGCGTTTTAGCTATATATCAACGTTTTACGAAATTTCAATTCCATTGGGTTCAATTGGAAGATTTAGGCATTACCCACATTTTATTCCAACCCACATTTCAATTCCATTGGGTTCAATTGGAAGATTATTTCACTCCCTGTAAATGTTGCAAATAGCATATTTCAATTCCATTGGGTTCAATTGGAAGGCCATCCGGTGAAGGTTTTCGGCAGCTTCCTTTCGTATTTCAATTCCATTGGGTTCAATTGGAAGCAACGCGTCACGCACCGATCCGGAAGTTTTTCAACCATTTCAATTCCATTGGGTTCAATTGGAAGACTGTTTTGAAAGATCGCCACCGCAATCATTCAAGTGATTTCAATTCCATTGGGTTCAATTGGAAGCTGTACCGGTTAGTCTCATTGATTTTGTAGCGTTATTTCAATTCCATTGGGTTCAATTGGAAGATTCTTTATAAGCTTTTTCTGCAGCCGATTGAGCTGATTTCAATTCCATTGGGTTCAATTGGAAGAAAACTTCGGACAAATACTTTTGAGTTTTCTCGTATTTCAATTCCATTGGGTTCAATTGGAAGTTCAATTTTCTTCTTCTGAAGAGTGATTATTATTTTATTTCAATTCCATTGGGTTCAATTGGAAGTTTGACACGCACGATTCCGTACAGATAGCACCGTTATTTCAATTCCATTGGGTTCAATTGGAAGAAAGGTCGCTCGATGATGTTAGAGTTTGCTTTCAAATTTCAATTCCATTGGGTTCAATTGGAAGTGTGCTTTTGCTACTGCAATAGCAGTTTGTACTGTATTTCAATTCCATTGGGTTCAATTGGAAGTCTTTAAAGTCTCCCTTTTAGTCAATTTTACGAGATTTCAATTCCATTGGGTTCAATTGGAAGCAATCAAAACAACCTGTAGAAACGACGGAATAAAATTTCAATTCCATTGGGTTCAATTGGAATGTTTGTCATGTCGTCCAACAATACATGATAAGCAACATTTCAATTCCATTGGGTTCAATTGGAAGCCATTTTAATTTAATTGGGTCTTTCCAAATCCAAATTTCAATTCCATTGGGTTCAATTGGAAGAAAAAGAAGCATTAGTTTCATTCTGCTTTAATTGATTTCAATTCCATTGGGTTCAATTGGAAGCATAAGGGAAATCGCTTGAATCTGCACCTGCGTTATTTCAATTCCATTGGGTTCAATTGGAAGAAGGTTGATAAATTAGCAGAGCAGGTTACTATTTATTTCAATTCCATTGGGTTCAATTGGAAGCAGAACAGGATTACAAGGGTAACGGATATGACATATTTCAATTCCATTGGGTTCAATTGGAAGAAATTCAAATGATTTATCATTTTTCAGATAAACAATTTCAATTCCATTGGGTTCAATTGGAAGCCCATAGCCGTTAATGTTATCGCTCACTGTAAAAAATTTCAATTCCATTGGGTTCAATTGGAAGCTCCGGTTTTAAGATTTTTCTTTTTTATTGTGTTATTTCAATTCCATTGGGTTCAATTGGAAGAATCGTTGCAAAATCAACATTATCACCTTTTTGTTTAATTTCAATTCCATTGGGTTCAATTGGAAGCCGTTGTATTTTGAGCAGGAGCATGTTCTTCTTTATTTCAATTCCATTGGGTTCAATTGGAAGAGGTAGTCAATTAATTACTAATTATGACTTAACCAATTTCAATTCCATTGGGTTCAATTGGAAGAAATTTCCAAGTTTTCCATACTATTTATTTTTATTATTTCAATTCCATTGGGTTCAATTGGAAGTCTCCACCTTGATAGATTAATTTAGACCTATTTACATTTCAATTCCATTGGGTTCAATTGGAAGCCGTCAAAAACGGCTAAAATTATAGCTGAAATTCAGCTATATAAGTGTTTGTCTATTATTGATTTTTTATTTAATTGGTTGTCGATGTTCAATGATAAGAAAATCCCTGTACATCGACAATATATATAATTGATTGATTTTCAATATGTCAAAGATCGTTCGTTTGTTCTCTATGATTGAAAATAAGTTCCACGGAGCA
The DNA here is from genome assembly GCA_031292575.1 of Paludibacter sp. Lineage (GTDB taxonomy): Bacteria > Bacteroidota > Bacteroidia > Bacteroidales > Paludibacteraceae > Paludibacter. The sequence goes on along the minus strand of JARLGX010000026.1, from coordinate 12,951 downwards.
TCACCGACAAGTAGCTATAGAAAATTGTCGATACTACTGCGCTCTTTTCCAATTACTTGCTTTTCCAACCATTTTTCTGTTCGTCCCGAGAAAATTATCAAACTATCTTCATCTTCATCCATAAAATCTTTGGCCTTCAAAGTTAGCTCATTTAATTTTACTTCGGAAATCTCACCTTCAAATACCGAATTTTGAATCCAGTTTAAGTATTTGCGACAAAGTTTGAGCATTTTACCAACGCGCTTTTCCCCACAGTCATACACTAATATTACATACATAAGCTTACCACCACATTTTAAACGGTTTATATTCCTCCATATTTAATAAATGCTTACTAAGCTTGTAACACTCTAACTTTATCAAATGTCGATAACTTACATTCCGTTTAAGTGAGCGGTGTTGTATCGTTTCGTTCAATCTATCTTCAAATGCTTGTACAAATATTTTCTTTCCGCTTGGGTTTAAAACACATTTATTGAGCTTCTTGTCGAAATGCTTTTCCTGAATTTCCCGTTTATTCAACACTTTAAAAATTACCCGGTCAACCAATATCGGTTTGAATATTTCGGAAATGTCCAGCGAAAGTGAATAACGACGTTCACCCGGCGTATGTAAATAACTAATTGTAGGATTTAGCTGCGTTTGATGAATAGCTCTCAAACACTGACTGTAGCACATCATATTACCAAACGAAATCAACGCGTTCACTTCATTTTGTGGTGGCTGTTTGGTTCGGTTTCCCATCTCGAAATCATTCAATATCAAATCAAAACCTTCGTAATAAGTTTGACGAATATTGCCTTCAATGCCCATCAATTCATCTACTGCATTTACCGATGGAATATTGGCAGCATAGCTTTCGATACGTTCAATAATATCCGTGAGTTCTTTGCCACGCTTATCGTAATATTTTAGGTTCTTTACCATATTAAACGCTGCTCCTTCGATAAACTTGCGGGCAATGATGAGCCGCTTCTTCTTGTCTTGGTAATAAGCCGTTTGTGCAAGCAACATCCTGCCCGACAATAAATTATCTTTAGGCATAAAAGACCCTGTATAGTTTTCGTAATAATCAAAAAAGTGAACGGCAATATCATTTTGTCCCAGAAAATTATACAAGGCACTATTGGCTGTTAACGAACCAAAGGTGTAAAACTCCGCAATGTCTTCTACCGGCAAGTATCGGGGTTGTCCACTATGTTCCACACCATTTGCGTCTTCTTCAATCGGAGTAAATTTCAAAGTGTTATCTTTACGCTGTAAAGTGCCTGGATTAAATAAATAATAAGTCTTTTTCATAAATTAATTAACTATTCACTTACATAACAAAACTCATAATAACTACACAGCTTGCAGATTTTTGCATTGATTACTGCCGGACAATTTTCTGTCTTAATTATTCGTCCAATATCTTCTTCAATCTCCCGTATTCTTTCCCGATCAGGATTAGTGAGCTCCACCTTGTCGGTCTGGCGCAAGGTAGGATATTCCAATATTCCCGTTACACCCTCTATGCCGTTACGTTCAAGCACATAAATATAGTATTTCAGTTGCCATTCGTGAGCCACCTCTACTTTGTCTGATTTTTTAATCTCATGAATTACTTTGTTCCGCGTGTCGTAATAATCGAGTTTAATACCATCTATCTCCAACTCCTCATAACGTTCGGAGCGCTGGGGATAGCTCATTTCGTGAATCAACTTGCCTTCATACACCAAATCGGATGTATGCTCCATATTGATGCCATTGGCAAACAACCATAGCTTGCGATGACAAACCTGATAATAATTAAAATGGGTACCGGTCATATTTATAGTAGACAGTGTTTACATGTTGTTTTTTACAAACTGAATTCCTGACAAGCTAAGCTACAAAACCAATGTTCAGTAACCAACGGAAGATAATTCACAGGTAAATGTTTTTATAAATAATAACATCTCCTGATTTTAAAACTGAATCATTTGAATCTCCTAAGCTAATTTCTCCCACCACTTTTCATATTCGTTCAATATAAAATGATGATAATCGAGACCCGGATATTCTTGCATGTTTTTTTTAATAAGATAATAGTTTAACTCTTTGCACTCGTCATAATAATCTTCATACCCCATTCCCGCTATAATATCATAATGGCTCCATTGGTCGGGAGTGAGTGTCATGGTCTGATCAGCAAAATATTTAAGTACCAGCGGATATACTATATTCAGAAATTCAGTTCTATCCCGGTTCATCGCGTCGAATCCAATTAAATCTTTCTGATATCTTTCTTCAATAACCTGTTCATATGCCCTCAACTGTTCAGTGCTGAGTTGTAATTGACTGTAATCAATCTCTGTTTTACGTGCCTCGTAAGGTTTGGTGTATAACTCTACAAGTCGACTATAATCGTCATATTCTTCCTTATAGTTTTCGCCTTTCTTTACTTTTTCGAAGAAATTTACCAATCGTATGGACATCATATTGGCTACTCCCTCCATGGCTTCAAATACCCAGTTGACGTACCATATCTGGTAATAAGGCTTAATACCCGGATATTGCTTTTCAAACAATTCTTTCATGGAATCTTTCAAATCAGTTGTTAATGGAAATTGCAACAACTGAAACTTCTGATATAACTCCATAAACTTACTGACTGTGCATAATAGTTCATCCGGATCAATATCCAATATGTTCCGTAATCGCTCTTTCGATTCGTCTTCTTCAGGATCATTGCTTTTCATTGCTCTTTTGTATTATTTAATTCGTTGTGCGATTAGGATTAAATATTTAAAACCTTTTCAGAAAGATGTTTTATCAATAGCGTTGATCTCACCAATAAAATGAAATAGGACCATATTTCGGCATTTTCCTTCAAATCAATTTCTTTGGCCGTATTGTATAAGGCCTCGATTGAAACTAAATCATTTTTTTTAAGGTAATATAATGCCCTTTTTTCTATAAAATCAGACATTTCGGCTGTTTTTATCGCACTTCTGCCCTCAAACGTGGACGCAAAATCAATTATTCCAACTTTATCTATATCTTCACAATTCATTAAATTATACAAATACAGAGTGAGCTTGAACAACGAATAACGAGGGTATTTGAACATATATTTTTTTATTTCTCTTTCGAATTTCGGGGGATCAATCGTATCAAAAATTTTTAATTTCCAATTTAGAATAAAAGGAATATCTGACCCAATTCTGTTCTCAAGTATTTCCTCTTCTTCATATTTCACGTTCGGATCCTCTTCAATTAAGTCCATCAATATATCTATCAGTTCAAAATCATTTTCGCTAATGACATAATCATTGTTAATACCGAAATATTCGTTTGAGTCTTCTTTATCGGTTAACGGAATAAAAAACTCCTTTTTAAAGTTTTCAGTTAAATGCTTTACTTCATCTTCATAGGTAACCCTTGTATAAATCAGGTCAGTTAAAATTCCTAACTCCTTTTTTTCAAGAAAAGTCATGTTGCCTAACTCCTTTTGCATTAGTTTTTGAAAATAATCTTTTTTCCCGTCAAGGTTCATTTCTAAAAAACCGTAAATAGTATTATCCGATTTACACATGCAATATCCATCGGGAAAAGGACATTGCTCCGGTGGGTTGCTACACAACTTAATTTGGAGAATGCCATTCGATCCTGTAATTCTTGGATACTTATCATTCCAACATTTTAGCATTTCCGTATAAAGAATCCTTTGAGGTAACTCGGGAAATAGACATTCTGATTCGATATTAAACGAGGACCATAAGAAGAGCATTTCCGAAATCAATAACCTCACCTGATCATCGTTTAACTCTGCATCAGGCGGAAAATAATTCGAAGGAATTCCGAATTGATTCCCCAAGGTATCCATGTTTGTGAACGACGAGGTTATTTCGTTCATAAATTTTGGCAAAAAAAGCTCTGTTTCGTCCACCATATCCGATTCAAAATTATTACTATTCGCGCGATTCCGTTCGCGTGCTTCATGCATTTTCTCAATTAGCAATTGTATGTAATCATCCATAAAATTGTTTATTTTTCTTTTAAAAATTGAATTAGTTGAGTTTGTGGTTTTTTTGACAGAATGAATTATGTACATAAGAAATTATTTTCCTGACTGAGTTTTGAGGAAGTCTGCCAGGAAAAATCAATAATCCTATAATTGATTCTCGTATGGGAATGCCATCATTAAATCAATAAGCTTTTGTTCTGCCGATTCAATGGCATCAGCACTACCAACTGAACCAACAATAAAACTAGATGCAATAGGTGTTATAAAGAAATCAGCTTTTGCTGTTTCATCAATCTTAGGAACAGCTTGTTGCCTTTCGGTATCATCTCTTAATTCACCGCGAATTGCATATGCTATTTGATTGGCATTATCGCTAATTGCAATAGCAACAGTTTCCATCAAACTAAAAGTACGGGCCTGATTGGATGTAATTCTCCAATTTACAATAGCTTTAGCCAGAGCTGGTATAATACTTTCTCTTTTATCTTTTGGACAAATTAAGCAGCTTCCAAAAATATTTTTACCATCTACCCATCCTTCATTACGAAGCTTTTCTTCTATTTCCGGAAAAAGTTCTGGCTCTAATTTGTTTGTTGATACACAGAATAAAGTTCTGAGATCAATTGCAATATCATAAACGAATAGACCAGATGCACGAGTCTGATCTTGAATAAAGGCTCTATTAGGAAGACTTCTGCGATTTGTTGTCAGCCATTCATCTAATTCTTCAGTAGATAATTCATTTCCTCTTTTTTTGTTCTCAAGCCAGTAAACTTTCACATCGTGATCGTCAGGATGGGAAGTTCGGTCGAAAGTAAGATTCTCTGTTGGATTTTCTATTCCGCCAAGTAATGGATGCAGTGGACGCATTGCAGAAATAGATAAAGGACTTCTTCTCTTTACAGTCATATTTCCGCTTTCTGCTTTCATATAACCACCTAATAATTGGTCAGAATAAGTAGGGTCACAAGGAGAATGTGGTTCTTTTTGATTTGCTTTATTTTCTTTCTTGTCTATTTCCCAATTGAATGTTATAGCTGCAAAAGGCATATCTAAAGCTTCTATAATCGAGCGTTTAACCTGTTGACCACTTGAATAAGCCATTTTCCTACCAAATTGAGGGTCATAGTAAAATTTTTGTCCATCATTCACTCCAAAAACAGTATGTTCTGCATGACGAAGTCCACGTAAGTAAATAAAAGGTGAGTTGTTCATATTTGTAGTTTTTTATTGATTATTTGTTTGATTTTAAGTAGGCATATTCAAAACGAATGAGAGTAACAAATAATGGAAAATTATCTGACGGCATTTTCAAAACTTCTTCCACTACATTTTTAAATGCATCTGCATTAGTAGGAGCATGATTCAATACTTCAGTAAGTTTATCAATAAACAACCTCAAATTGCTTGACTCCCGAACTTCTTGCGATAAGGTTGAAAGAACCTTTTTCCCTCTATCATCGGGTTTTGGTTGTTCAAATTCCGACAATGCTTTTGCAACATCGGAAGCTAAATTGAGTAATTCTGTTTTGTTTAGCATAGCAATAATCCAAATTTTAAAAAGTTTATAATTAGTATATGATTCTTCATTTGAGAACTTGTATTCTTTTCCTTGAGCGTATAATACAGAACCTTTTGGCATATATTCTCTGAGCTTTGCCGGCTCAATAGATTTAAGTCCAATTGTTCCTAATTTACATGCTTCTTTGAAGTTGTAAAAGGAAGATAGGGAGTTAATTTCTTCATCAGTTAAGATTGTATTCGATTGATCAAGGAAAACCTCATCTCTTAATTCAAAGACCTTTCTTATTTCAGGCAGAAACACCTTAATAAAACCGTATGAAGAATTAGTTTTAGATAATACATATGCATTGCCAATAAAAGAATTCTTTGGAAACTTTTTAGCAAGGGCAAAAATTAGTTTTATCCATGGTATAGTCGGTATTGACAATACACCACTTTCTTCTTCGTCCCCACCAATTGGTGGATTGAAATCATAAGGTGATTCATAAAAATTTAAGAAGGTCGAATAAATAAATTGTCCATTCCATGTTTCAACTTGTCGTGCTTTTAAGTTTGGTGTTTGGTTCAAATATTTTCGATAAACCTTCCACCCTCGAAAAATCTGCCAGAGAAGTTCTTCGTTATCAAATAATATTAATCCACCTCTAACACCTAATGACAAGCCTTCTCCAATCCATGAAGAATATAATTCTTGTTTATCAATCTCAGGATTTATATTTGACGATTGACCAGATGTTACTTCTGTGATTTTTTCAGCAGCATATCCAACGTAAGTTGAACCACTTTTTTTTCCTAGATTAATATCCTTTTGTAATCTTTCTAACCTTACTATGGATTCTTTTTTAGCTCCAGACAGGTCTTCTTTACTGACTTTCTGAAAAAAAGTTGACCCATGAACATGTAACAAATGTTTCTCATCATCAAAAAAGATGGGGAACTGTATTTTGACAAAAAAATCTTCTGCCGAAAGATTTTTTCCTTCCTTCTCGTTATAGAGTTTTAGAAATTTTTTACCTATATAGCTTGTATACATATTTATAAAAATTTATCATGTTCAACTAATTGCAGCCCATATATCATATAATCCTTAAGAGTTTGAGGTATAACAAAAGGATTAGCTCCAATATCCAATTGTTCATACTCTGATTTATGCCGAACAATTGTTTTCCAATTAATAGGAATCTCCATATATATTCGTTCTTCCCAATCAGCTGTCAAATATTTTTCTCTGTCCGACTCTAAAATGCAAGTTGCACTTTCAATTTCTAATGCTTCAACTAATACGGCTTTTTTTGTACTTGTTAGCTCTCTTAATGAATATCTATCATTCTTGTATATTAAATGAATATCTATTTCTTTCGTTTCAATAACCGGATATACATTGTCAATCTTTTCCTGTAAACTTGGTTCATAGAGGATTTCACCGTTGTTTGGTAATTGGTCAAAACTTCTTTTCAAAATCTCCATTTTATAAGGCAATGCTTTATCTAATGGTGCAATAACATGTATTGGTTTGTATTTTCCTAGGGTTTCTTTACTTCGTTTCCGATTTACTCTTCCAAATCTTTGAATAAGACTATCGAGTGGAGCACATTGTGTAATCATTCTGTCAAAACTAATATCAAGACTAACTTCAACAACCTGTGTCGAAACTACCAAACATGGGCAAAGTCCATTTCCAAATTCTTTACTGCCATCACCATTGAATTTTCTTTTTAATCGAGATTCTAATTCAACTCTATCCCCACGTCTAAAACGACTATGAATAAGCATCATTGGAATATCTGGATGCCTTTCAGAAAATATTTTGAAAGCGTCTTGTGCCTGTTTTATAGTGTTGTATATGACCAATACCTTCTCATTATTTTCAAAAGACTCTTCTAAAATGTTGTAAATGTCATCATCGATTATTTTATAAATTCTGTGACGATTGAAAGAGTTTAAAATTTCGTCTGATAGTTTTACTTCATATACCTTTTCTTTTCCTCCTAAGATGGTAATTAATTCATTATATAGTACTGATGGCATAGTAGCTGTACCAATATGTATTCTACAATTTAGACGCAAAAGTGTTTTTACAATTTCCAACACCATTGATTTAGAATAATCTGAATAAGTGTGAATCTCATCTAAAATAATGTCACATCCTTTCACGTCAAGCATTACACTCTCAAAACCGGAAGTTCCAAAAACAATAGCTGCAAGTTGATGAGGCGTAAGAACTTTTACTGATGATCCTACCAATGGTTGCAGAATCCGTTCCTCAATATTTTCACCTACAACTATTTGTGATATTGCATGTAAGAGTCGAATGTCTTTATTCGGAATTGTATTTTTCATGCGTTCCCACATCGCATTGATTGAAGCTTGAAATGGCAATGTGTAAAAAACACGACCACTGCATCTTCTTAGTAAAAAATCTGTTTTCCCAGCTCCAGTTGGTGCAACAACTAAAGTATGGTTTCGGTTATCTTCCGTTGAAATTTCAGATAATGGATAAAGTGTACTTTTTCGTGCTGAATCGAAATAATAACGTAAATCGGGAATTTCAAATAGATGTTTGAGATTTTCATCTGTTTTATTTGAAAAAGCAGATGCAAAATGGTCAGCAGACATTAACAAACCACGCAAAGCAGACCAACCTTTCTTTTTTGTTTCGCAATATTCAACAGCATATTGCAATGCCTTCTTTGCTTCGTCTAGTGTTATATCATTGCAATTGTAACCAAAATGTTTAATAATTTCAATGCCATATTGACTCCATTCTTCCCAATTTTTTAAATGATTATTTATCCAGTATCGACTATTTTGGTCTAAATCAAGTATACCTCTTTCTTTTATATCATTTTCAATTGATTTGTGATGTGCAACAACCATATCAATTAAACTATCCCATTCTTCTTCTGGAAACGCTGGAAGAAAAGCTAGCGACGAAAGTTCATGTCTGTGAATATAATTTTCTTCTCTAGCTTCTGCCAAAGATTTTGAATTGATATTCTGTATCTTGTTTTGAAAATGGTCATGTGCTTTTCCTAGATCATGTAAAATTGCACCTTTACGGGCTATTTCTACATCAAAAGGAAAATCAAAACAACTAGCGAATTTTTCAATTGCTTGGGTTACCTCCTGAGTGTGTTCCAACAAACTTATGTTGCCGTAATTTACACTTTTTGCTAATATCTGGTCGAGACTTTTCATTATGAATTACGTATTGGATTCCCAAAAACTTTAAGTTCTCCAAACATTTCCTTACAATTATCAAATCGATTATATCCGACTTTAAAACCAGCTTCAATTGAAGTGGCTATTAATTCAAATCCGTCTATTTTATCGAACTCTTCTTCTGTAATTTCTGAAATTTCCTCAGGAAATAACAAATCTTCATTTCTACATAAACATATTGTTTGGGAACTTGCTCTTTTTGCATCAATTTCATTATCAAATGCTAAATATAGATTGGGTTGAAGTAAGACACCCCTAACGATAATTCCCATATTCTTCGCAGTATAATATGTCCTATCTAAAGAATCTTTTTTCTTTTCTTTTTCAAACTTCCCTTTTGACCAGGTTCGTTCTTGTTGCGAATCAATACCACAATAATTCAGTCTATATCGAATTATTTTTGATATGCTACCGTATTGTGATAGTAATTCTGGAAATATTTTTTTCTCAATTCCTTCTATAATCGAAGGAGTCAAAAACTGTTGGCTAAAAGTTTCACTATCTCTCACTGCTGTCCATGGTTTTATAAACCCAAACGGACCAGAATATTTCACTACGTAGTACATATATATTCTTATTTTCTGTTAATCCTGTTTTAAAAATATTCAGCTATAAATTTCCGAATTTCATATTTTTCTTTCCTATAAACTCTGTAAATTCTGTAATTTTGTCCAACCCTTCTTTCCAGAAAATTCCCCCACAGGCAGTTTCCCGCCTGTAGGGTTATGAAGTTTTTAGGCTGGTGTATCCGTTGTATGAGTAGCATCATTGGTGGAGCTTTTCTGACTGTTACTGATGCGTTTCAGAATTGCACTCAAGGTATATTCCTTTTGTTTCACGCTGTCCACACCCTTATAAAGAGCAGTACCGGTGTCGGTAATCAGTTTCAGTGTATCCCATATTTCGTTACCCGCCTCAATATTAGAGCTCGACACGCGTCCTGTTTTGTTTTTCAGGTCATTTTGCGCATTCTTCAGGCTTTCAATCTCAGCAAGTTTAGAAGCTATATTGGTTATGGCATCCAGTTTCATTCCCTTTGCTGTCAAAGCAGTTTCATTACGTTTCAAATGAACAATAAATGAATTTCCTGCCGATATTATCGCGGCTACATCTTTTGTATGTAGCGCATCCCGTAATTTATCCAACCCAAAATCTTCACGATTAATGTCTAAAGTCGTACCCGCTAATTTCAGATAACCTTCTACCGGATTCAACTGCAATTGCAAATCCTTCAATGCAGCCGGCAAACTTTGAGTGGTAATCACTTTCTGTTGCTTCTGCACATCCCCGGATTTGGTGAGCTGTTCGAGCGAAACAATTTTTGTTTCCGATTTCGCAACAAAGCCATCGTTAAACACTGTAGGTGCATACCCATTAAAGTCTGCCCAATCTACTTCCAGACTCGTAAGAGCCATACGCAAAGCAATTGGTAATTCCTCTGCAGGACAATTAATTTTTTTTTTCTTCCATAAAATTATTATTAGATTATTTTCAATACAAGGCTTTCACCTTTTTTTCTTTTTATTCGTCTTTCATTCCGCAGCATTTTTATTGCATATCTCCACATGGGTTTTGCGTACCTCTGCGCGAATTGTGCGGTTCTCATTTCACATTTTGCATACCTCCGCACATGTTTTGCATATCTCTGCACGCGTCTTGCATCTCTCTTTTTGCATTTTGCGTAGTTCCGCACAGGTCTTGCAGTTCTCCTTTTATATTTTTCAGTCCTTCAATCCTTCAATCCTTGAGTCCTTATCGTATTGCACCAAACCCAATCCCTGTCGAATTTCCCAACCCCACGTTCCATGCAAAAAGTTTAGTAGCTGTACTTCCTTTAATAATCACCGAACACCAGTTCGCTTTGTTCTGCACCCCCTTGTAATTTACCAGTTTTAGTCCGGCCTTAGTATGCGATGGGTCGAAACATATTTCAAAATCATCATCCTGTATTCCTGCCAACTTCATTTTAGTTTGCAGGGTTTCTTTCAAAAATTGAGGTGCACGTTTGTCGGTGTAAAGCACATGTTCGGTAACATACTCAAAGTGTCTTTTAATAAAAATGGGGCTTGCCACAAAAAAGCGTTCTCTATTTGACAAATCCGGATCTTGCTCTAAAACTATTTCTTTTACATTCAATCCACAAAACATTGTCTTGTCTTGTTGTATACCCCAAACCAGTTTTTTGATCAATTCCTGATCATATGAGCTAATAAAAAAACTGGCATCATTTCCGAACTTTAAACCTCCTTTCACGGGTTTCCCACCATCTAACCGCGAAAATGAGTATAATGACACTTCTCCATGTTCTGTGTTTTCACCTAACCATTTGTGAATAGTTCCTACTAATAAAGGTTGATGGTCGAATGGGATAATTTGATTCGATGAATCAATTTTTAAATGGATTCTCATAATTATTTATCGTAAATTTTCAGTAATCAGTTTATTCTTTTTGTAAAATAAAAATGTCCAAAGATATGAAAATATGTTTAAATTAAGTGCAATTGTCAATAATTTTTTAATTAAAAACCGAATTTTTATTTTAGATTTTTTTAAATGGAAATTGATAGAAATGCTTGTTTTATTTCATGTGCTTGCGGTCGGTTCATTCTCTTCACTCATTACGTTTCGGGGGAGGCAGTTTGTACCTCACCGCCATCCACCCTTCACTCCATTGCTTTCAGTTCATTTCACCCACCTCAGCACCGCACTGCATAGTCCCTATGTTTGTAGTTTAGAAGAAATGTGCAGATAAAAAGCATAAGTCACAAGAGTATTATAACTTTGAGGAGTCAAACTTAAATTATAAAAATCAAGTAACTTATGCAAGCACAAAGAAAAGAATTAAACTTTGAAGGACAAAGTATATTTGTCGGAATTGATGTTCATCTGAAAAGTTGGAATGTATCTATTTTTACGGAGAACCTACATCATAAGACCTTTAATCAACCCCCGAAAGCGGAAGTATTATTGGATTATCTTAAAAGTAATTTTCCAAACGCATCTTATTTATCAGCATATGAAGCTGGATTTTGCGGATTTTGGGTACATTATAAATTGAAGGAGTTGGGTATTAATAATATCGTGGTGAACCCAGCAGATGTGCCAACAACACAGAAAGAGAAAATGCGTAAAAGCGATCCAATAGATAGTAGCAAATTAGGGCGATCCCTTCGATCTAATGAACTGAGTGAAATCTATATTCCACGACCAGAAACATTAGAAGAACGGTCCTTGGTACGCATAAGAAGTGTTATTGTCACAGATATGGTTCGAATTAAACAACGCATAAAGTCAATGCTTTATTTCTATGGAATTGAATATCCGATTGAGTTTCAAAACAGCAATACTCATTGGTCAAAGAAATTTCTAAACTGGTTAAAAGAGATTGAACTTCGATATCCAACAAGGACAGCTGCATTAGGTCTATTGATTAACGAGGCAGAATTACAGCGTAAATTATTATTAGAGGCAACAACCAAAATAAGAGTTTTATCTAAAACAGAATACTATTCAAAAAACATGGAATTGATTACTAGCGTTCCTGGAATTGGACTTATCACAGGCATGGACTTTTTGACTGAGATTGAAGACATAAATAGATTTGAAAATAGTGATAAACTAGCCGGTCTTGTAGGAATTGTTCCGAATTGCAGTAAAAGTGGAGAGATAGAAAAAGATGGCGAGATGACATCCCGTGGACATTCTTTATTGCGCAAAGGTTTGATTGAGAGTTCTTGGGTTGCCGTTCGAATAGATCCGGCTCTAAGTTTTGCTTATTACAATTATTGTAAACGAATGGAACCAAATAAAGCTATTGTACGAATAGCACGTAAATTACTCAATAGAATATACTCGGTATTAAAACACCAAAAAAAATATGTCACAGGAATCGTTTAATGATATCTACAAAAACAATCAATTTCTGAAGTGACCACTATAAGCCACCTGCAGCAACGTCTGCTTTCATAGGCTGTGGCACTTCTTACTTACTAAACTGAACAGGGGATTGTAGCTTTGTCTACTGATAGAAGGTTGTTTTTGTAGGATTATTATTTTGGGGGAATACTGGGAATAGGAAGAAAAACAAAGAGATAGGTTTTTAAGCCATAATGCAATACCAGTAAAAAAGGGACAGTATTTAAAATACCATCCCTCTCATTTTTACTGTATAATGCAGAAAGTTTATTGCTGATAGGTTGCTCCTCAGCAGAGCCTAT
>JARLGX010000025.1 GCA_031292575.1 Paludibacter sp. | reverse complement strand
TAAGACCAAGTATGTAAAATTCTCTTTAATGATATTCTTTTCTTAGAATCACTCTTGAGCCCCCATTTGGGGGTTTGGGGGTCATAACAGAAAAAATTTCAGAAAAAAAACGTCTACTATCTTGGAATTCGAAATTATAAGTATTGTAACTTATATAATGCATATTTATTTGCAATCAATCATGCAAATAAATTACAAATTCTGAAACAATAAAAGCTGATTTGTTCAAAAACTGACAACTATCAACTGTCAACTATTTCAAGTCAACAATAACTTTAAAGTTTAACTGCCGTCCGGTGAGGTAATTTGGCACTGCTAACTGATTATTCGAAATATCCGACACCCAATAGTACGAATTGACATTTTGAAAATCGAGCAAATTGAAAACTTCTACATTTAGCCAAATGTCTTTCACATGTTTTAGCCACGATTTATTCATCACCTTGTCTGCCCCGTTTACTAATACGCGAGAAGCTCCAATGTCGACACGACGGTAAGGAGGTGTGCGAAATGCAGTTCGGTATTCAACATTATTAGGCGGCCCAAATGGCAATCCATCCGACCACACAAATTTCAGTTGCATTTTATATTTGGGATTATTTGGCAGATAATCCTGGAATAACATGGAGAAAGTATAGCGTTGCTCGGTGGGACTTGGAACCCAACCCGGGTAAACCGTTTTGGAAGTCAGGATATTTCCATTGCTATCGTAGGTATGACTCACGTATGAATCTCCGATAATATCCTGCATAGCATTCATCAACGAGAGGTTGATCCACGATTCTGCACCCGGCACCAATTCGCCGTTAAGTTTAAAATCCATACCTGCCGTATAAGCCTTTGCATCATTTTTGCCCGAATAAATTATCTGAACATTATCCACTGTGTAGGAAATTACCCTGTCGGCCAGTTTCAGATATGCTTCCGTGGTAAATTTAAATGGCCTGCCACCTGCCCGAAAATAATAATCGCCACCCAACACAAAATGGAGTGAACGCTCAGCTTTGATGTGATTATTGAGTTCAACTTTCACATTTCCCAAAGCATCGGTAACTGTGTCGCGGATTTCTTTATAAAATGGAGCCTGATAATACACTCCCGTGGCAAAACGAAAACTAAAATCGCGTTTCCAATGAGGCAAATAAGAAAATGAAAAACGTGGACTTACTAACAGTTCTTTATTGAAAGTCCAGTAATTGGCACGCAATCCACCGGTAAACGAAAATGCTCCCGCATCATTATTCCATTTATAAGTATCCTGAAAAAACGCTGTAGACCGCCAGCTCGACAAAGTTGTATCCGACTTTAAATTGTAATACAGATTCACTTGCTGGGCTGATAGAGGGAGAGAATATCCCGCTGAATCGCGCCTTTCCCATTCGCTTATCTTATCTGAAATCTGTTCGTTCTGAATAGTAACACCCCATTGCATTTTATGATTTGCAATCTCATATTCGCCCAAATGAGAGATGTTCGAAACCGTTGCATTGAGCCTGTTTCGGGCATGTTGCTGATATTCGCCGACACCAAGTGAAGCACCGGTTTGTTTTGAAGGATCGGGATCCACTTTCACTTCACTCAACACATAATCACCGGTAATATCGTAGGTTTCACTCTCATTTGTATAAAAAGATGAAGCCAGCAAACTTAGTTTCATCCCTTTTATCGGTTTATAGTTTAGCGTGAGTGCTCCAAACGAAGTACGAAATAAATCTTTTTCCTGTCCATCAAAATAGATCGTGAGTTTTCGGGCTGTTTGGTACGTTCCAAAGGTAGTTTCGCGGGTTTGAGGAATAAACTGATACGAATTCTGAGAAAAATTACCCAAAAATGTCAGTTCATATTTCGGATTCAATTGATAAGTCATGTAAGTTTGATAATCAAAAAATGCCGGCGTATATTCGGCTTTTGTATCAAGTGTTCCCAACAAGTAGGCCGATGTTTTATATCGTATCCCATGCATTTGGGTAAATTTCTTATTCGCGGTGCCAATATAGGCCGAAGCCCCCAACAAACTAGCCGAAACCGAAGCCTCAAATTCAGTTGGTTTTTTATATTGAATGTCGAGTACCGACGACATTTTATCACCGTATTTGGCATCAAATCCCCCGGCAGAAAAAGACACATTCTGAACCATATCTGGATTAATAAAACTTAATCCTTCCTGCTGCCCTGCACGGATAAGCAATGGTCGGTATACTTCAATTCCATTGACATACACGGCATTTTCATCAAAATTTCCACCACGTACATTGTATTGCGAACTAAGTTCGTTGCTGGAACTTACTCCGGCAAAAGTGATCAGATAAGATTCGATTCCTCCCGCCGCATTAGGCATAATGCGGAATTTTGAAGGATCAAGCTTGTCGAGTGTTGATGTCTGGCGTCGTTGTCCTATCACGTTTACTTCACCCATTTGTTTTGACAAAGTTTGAAGTTCAACCGAAATTTGAATAACCTGCTTTTGAGGATGAATGGTATACCTGATTGTTTGATAACCCACCATTGAATAAATGAGTGTAGCTGAATCTTTCACATTCATTGTTAATTCATAAAACCCATTTTGATTGGTGCTGGTGCCTGTATCTGAATGTTCGAAATGAACATTGGCAAATTCAATTCCCCTGTTATTAGTATCGATTACATATCCGTAAACACGTACCTTGGATTGTGCTGACACCCCCATCGAAAAAAGTAAAATACTAAGTAGAATGAATATTTTGTATTTCATGAAATGTCAGTTTCGCTTCAAATAATAAGGATCAAAACCCTATTTTAACGGAATTTATCTGTATTTATTTTATGTAAAGAATGGAATTCGTAGCAAAGATATAACAAACACAGGATATAATTATCTTATCATCTATCTATTAGTATCGGAGTTGTGAAACAAGCAATCTATCTCCAATAACAATTCCTCCACAGTTGAAATAATTTTTTCATTCAGCGTCCAACCGTCTTCAGTTACCAAAATTTGCACTTCCGCATCGTACACCACCATGTAACCGGCACGTGCCAAAGCACGTAATGTCCAATACATACGGGTTTTATCGCCCGAAACCCACACTTTTTTTGTCATCGGATAATTCATCGAGAAATTCCCGTTGGCAGCATTGAAAAAATAAGATTTACTTTCAAAAGCCCTGTTGAAACTGCCATTAAACACCAAATCCTCCGGCACACCACATTCAACTTTTTTGTCGGCACTCATTAACCAAATTCGGTCGGCAGCTTGCAGTGCCAAATCAAGTTCATGCGTGGAAAGTAAAATTGCTTTGCCTGTTTTATGAGCTAAACGATGCAGCAGCAGCATTATTTCCACCCTATTGGGTAAATCGAGATGCGCCGTGGGTTCATCAAGCATTATAATTGGTGTATCTTGTGCCAGCGCTTTGGCTATCATAGCCCGCTGCCGTTCGCCGTCGGAAAGCTCATTAATGTTCTGATGCATTTTATGGTCCATGTGAACCAGC
This sequence comes from Paludibacter sp., assembly GCA_031292575.1. Classification (GTDB taxonomy): domain Bacteria; phylum Bacteroidota; class Bacteroidia; order Bacteroidales; family Paludibacteraceae; genus Paludibacter. The sequence continues at coordinate 19,794 of JARLGX010000025.1, read as the reverse complement.
TTTATAGCCTCATGTATAAAGGCATCTTCTTCCTCGGTAATATTTCCCCACCAATTGCTGTGCGGGTGGCGACCCAGCGAAACAAGATTATAAACCGTGGCATTTTCAATATCTACCCGTTCGGTCAAAACCAATGCTATCAATAATGCCTTTTCACTCTGTTTAAGCCTGGAGATTTCTTTTCCATCAATCAGCGTTTTACCTAACAATGGCTTTTGCAAACCGGTAAGTGTTCGCAACAACGTTGATTTTCCACTACCGTTCGGACCAATCAAACACACCAACTCCCCTGCCCGCAACTGCAAATTGAGCTCGGACTGTACAACATCAACTTTTCCTTTTTTGGAATAACCGATGGATAGATTTTCTGTGGTTAACAGCCCCCTAAATCCCCCGGAGGGAGATTTTTCAGTAAATTTATTTATTTCTTTTTCTTCAATCATTACAGAACTAATATTTAAGTCCCCTCCGGGGGATTTAGGGACTTTATTTTTTCTTTAAAATTATCCAAATAATAATCGGTGCACCAAACAGCGCACTGATAGTATTGATTGGCAATGTATATGTTGGGATTTGAGAAATTATATCGCAAATCAAAATCAACGATGCCCCGCAAAGAACCGTTGCCGGGAGCAATGTTTTATGGCTCGACGTTCGGAAGAGTCCGCGTGCAATATGCGGGATGGCTACACCCACAAACGCAATCGGACCGGTAAAAGCAGTAACTCCTCCGGCCAACAGTCCGGTGGCAATGACTATCAAAAACCGTGTTTGCTGAATGGAAATACCCAGGCCGCGGGCATAATTCTCACCCAGCAACAATCCATCGAGGCGTTTTTGAAGTGAAAAAGCCATGCCAATTCCGATCAAAACTACAGGTAAAAGTACGTGCATGTAACTCCAGGTTACGGCGCTTAAACTTCCAAAAGTCCACATAACAAAAAGTTTGATGGCATCCGGATTACTAAAATTCTGCAACACGCTGACAATGGAACCGGCAATGGTTCCGAACATAAGCCCGACAATCAACAGCGAAACGGCATTGTGCACTTTGAACGAAACGCCGACCACCAAAACCAGCACCACCGATGCACCGATAATTGCCGCCACAATTAATGCCCAGCCACTGCTGACAAAAGCCACAGGCAAAACGGAAGCTGCCATCATCACCAGGGCCACACCCAGACTAGCGCCTGAACTGACTCCGAGGATATACGGATCGGCCAGCGAATTGCGAAACAAGGTCTGCATCATCAATCCGGCCACCGACAAGGAAGCTCCTGCCAACACGGCAGTAATGGCTTTTGGCAAGCGGAAATTCAGCAATATCTCCGAATTAATACCATCCGATTCTCTTCCAAAAAATACCGACAGAATCTCGTGCAACGATATATGAATGCTTCCCCAAGCCAAATCGGCTAAGAAAAAACCTACCGTGAGAAATGAAAGGATGACGAATAAAAGAAAGGTGCGGGATTTCATGTAAAAATTTATACTTTCAAACTTTATGTTACTATTTGTTCTTTTTCCATTCCGAACATTCGGAATCTACCGCCGAGGGGTCAGAAATGCTTTCCGAAACTTCGGATTTAACCACTGAGGTCTCAGAAATACTTTCCGAACTTTCGGAATCTTGTTCTGAGGAGTCAGATCACCGTTCCGAAGTTTCGGAATCCTTCGCCGAGGGGTCAGCGAGACTTTCCGAACATTCGGACGCATTTTTCGAGCCCAAAGATACAAAATTTCCTTAATTTTCAAACGCTGCTGACATAAAAATGGACAGGTCACGACCTGCCCTTACCTATATGTTGTTTGATTATTGCAACTTCTGTGCATACACCAACTGATACCCCGGCATAATTTCGGGATGCAGAATGGCAATCACATCCGAGAGCAGCAAATCGGGCTGTGCCACGGCACTTTCCCAGAAATCGTTGGCGCTGGAAGGCAGCAGGCGTTTATTGAAATTGTAAACCTGCTTAAGCACTACGGGACGGAAAAGCCCGTGTTTCGGGTCGGCTTTTAGCAAATCGGCAATGGAATTGAAACTACAATTCAACCAAACGTCGGTTTGCGAAAAGTTTTTCAACACCGATTCCACGTTAAGTGGCAAACTTCCTGTGGTTGTATCGTTGGCATAATAGTACCTCGCCCCGGCATCGGCAAAGAGCCGTCCCATAAAACTGTGTCCGGCGGGCATATACCACGTTCCGCGAAAATTGGAACCGGCCATAACATTAGGCTTTGTTTTCACGCCGGCAGCTTTCGCCTTAACTTCGTTATAACGTTTATCCACACCTGCAAAAATACTATCAGCAAGCTGTTGTTTGTCGTAAAATGCAGCCACAAATTTTATCCATTCCGCGCGTGCCAGCAACGAAGTTTCCATCCATTCGTTATTAATAATCACTGGAATTCCGGCTTCAGATATGCGTTGCGCCGCGGGGTCGTTTTGGTTGTAACCGCTCATCATCACAGCTCCGGACTTTAGTTCCAGGGTTCTTTCCACATTCAGGCTGAATGCGTCGCCCAAATCGGTAATCTTCCCCTCACCTACCCGCTGGTTGATGACTTTGTTGTAAATAATTTTAGGAGAACAAACACCCGTAATCGTATTAATTTCGCCCAACAAGCTCAGGAATTCGAAATGCGTAACCGAAGTAGCAGCAATGGTTTTCAGTGGAACCAACACTTTTATTCCATCTTTCGGGGTTTTGGTTTTGACATCTTTCACCAAATAATAGCGCGCGTACACCCCACCTTTAATCCATGGACTAAACACAATGACTTCTTTGTAACCCGGAAAATACTTGACCGAGAAGCCTCGTGCATAACTGAGCTTGAGCGAATCCGAAGATTGGGCATCACTTGTTTTTGCACTTTTATTTCCACACGAAAAGAAAATAAAGACCGAAAGTAGGGCTATTAGAGGTAGTTTCTTCATTACAATATACATTTTTCCCGCAGATTATGCCCACAAACGCTGAAGAGAATAATGAATTACTCTGCGAAAATCGGCGTAATCTGCGGGAATTATTCACCGCAAAGATACAAGTAAATTGTAAATGATTAATCAATGTTGTTTAGTTAGTGTATTACTTTTTGAAACTTTGAGACTTAGAGTCTTTGTGGCAAGAAAATAATAGCCACTAAGTCACAAAAACACTAAGTTTCACAAAGATTGAATTCAATCTAAATCCTTAATTAAACGACATTGAATGATTAAATTGTAACTTTTTTAATGTCCGGCTTTCGGTATTGCTGAGCTGGTAGTCGACGATTCGGGTTCTTTTACAAACATCCAGAAAATAACGGAAGTAGATACAAATAATCCACAGAAAATGTATAACAGTTGGTGATTCCCTGTGGCTTTAATTACATTGGCCACCCCATTGCTCATCATTTGCGGAAGCACCACAGCCAGATTGAAAACTCCCATGTATAAGCCCATCTTGGCGGGATTCACCCGTTCGCTCATAATGGCAAAAACGATAGAAATCACCGCCGACCATCCAATTCCGACAAGGAACATGCCGATGTAAAAATCAATTTCCACCCGGCTGAAATAGGCGATATAAAAGTAACCGATTGCCGAAAAAATCAGCGCAAATATATAGGTTTTTACCCGGCCGATTCGCTTGGCAATGGATTGAAGTATCAACGGAAAAATCGCTCCGATCAGGTTCAAAATAAAAAATCCGAGCGAAACTATATTGCCCACCGACGATGCCGAATTTTGCGCAACACCGGTAAGTTTTTCGGCAAACCAGTTAGCCGTAATATTGGAGATATTCATATTCGGCAAAATCTGATTTTGAATAAAGAATCCCGATAAAATAAACATGCTTTGGAAAGCTACCCACGTAAACGAATGTGCCAGCATAATTTTCTGAAACTCGTTTCTATTGGATTTTTGCTTGAAACCCTGAATAATAATCACAATGCCAATAATCACCGAATAAACTAAAGCTGCAATCAGAACCGGATTGTGCCATGGAGTTAATGCTTCGGGGAAAAAATGATAAAACAGACTGTAAAAACCAAACACAAGGAAGCCGTAAAGTGGGAAAATTTCTTTGAATATCTGTACCACACCGAATTTTGCCTCTACCTGATTCTTTGCCTCTGCCTCTGCCTGATCCTTCTTTTCCTGAATAAATAAAATAGGGAAAACCGCTGTTACGAAAACAATGCCGGCAGCAATATACAATAATAATTCATTGCCAAAAAGCATGGAAAGAAAATATGCAAATACACCAAAAAAACCGGAAATAATCTGCATCCATACGTAACCTGAAGTGCGCACTTTCCCTTCGGGTGTCAGGTCGGCAATAATGGAACGTGCAGGATTAAACGTGACATTTATCGATAAATCAAGGAACAAAGCTATCAGCGAAGCAATCAGAATAATGTCGGAAATACCAGTAATGTGCGAAATTCCACGGATATGAGGCAAAGCAAGAAAAGCAATGGTGCTCACCAGTCCGCCAATCATGATAAACGGACGGCGGCGACCTCCCATAAACCAGACATTATCGCTCAGTAACCCGACAATTACCTGACCAAAAATTCCGGCAATCGGTCCGGCAAGCCAAACAAAAGCAACGTCGTTAATGTCTAAATGATATTTATTTGAGAGTATCCAGCTCAGCGCAGCAATTTGAGTGGACAACGCAAAGCCAACAGCCGTGGCCGGTAAACCGAGTAATGCCAGAAAAGCATTGCTCATTTTCTTTTGAATGTTCAGCATAGTATTTTTAGATGAAAGATGTTATAAACAGGAATGAAAACTCTCCTTTTTAATAAATAAAATACAATGATATTCATTTTTTTCGAAAATGCTTCACAAACTTAAAACAAGATCATAATAATTAATGTGCAATCGTTTGTTGAAAATATATATGGAAATATTTTATTTCAGGTCTTTACTTATTCCATCAATATAGTTAAGCACTTCGTCGCGTCCGGTTCGTTTTTCGGACGAAGTAAGAAAAATCGGCGGTAATTCTTCCCATTGTTCCGCAAGCTTCTCTTTATAAACGCGAATATTCTCAATTCCTTTTACATGCGAAAGTTTATCGAGTTTAGTAAATACGATAGAAAACGGAACACCATTTTCGCCCAACCATTCCATAAATTCCAGATCGATTTTTTGCGGTTCGAGCCGGCTGTCAATCAGCAAAAACAAACAAGTCAATTGCTCGCGATGGAGAATATAACTCTCGATAATCTCTTGCAACTGATCACGCATTTTTTTTCCGGCTGTAGCATAACCATAACCCGGTAAATCGACCAAATGCCAGTTATTGTTTATCAAAAAGTGATTAATCAGCAAAGTCTTCCCTGGTTTTGACGAAGTCATTGCCAGGTCTTTACGATTGCAAAGCATATTGATAAGCGACGATTTCCCTACATTAGAACGCCCTATAAAAGCGTATTCCGGCAATTTACTATCCGGGCATTTCAGATAATCAGTGTTGCTGATTACAAATTCGGCAGATTTTATATCCATATATTTTTAGTTACAAGTTACAAGATTATAATTCAATTGTTCTATAATTCAACGACAAAATCCACATTCCTCCAAAAGTAATTAATCCGTTTATCATTAGCAATTCATATCCCAACTGATATTTAAATAATGATGACGATAACACGTTCAATCCATAGCAAATGAAAGGCGATGCCACAGCCACCAAAGGTACCATTTTATCACGGGTTTGCCGCTTGGTAAATAATCCGAAAGCGAACATCCCCAACAGTGGACCATAGGTGTACGAAACAATTGTGTATATTGCATCGATAATACTCTTATTATTTAATTCTTTAAACACTAGCATTATTATTACAAACAACACCGACATGCCAATATGTGTATATTTTCGCTTTCGTTCAGCCACTTTCGCCTCGTCGTGCTGAACTCCCAGAATATCCACAGAAAACGATGTGGTAAGTGACGCCAAAGCTGAATCGGAGCTTGCAAAAGTAGCTGCAATTATACCAATTACAAACAAAAACGTTACAACCTGACCTAAATATTTGGTTGCAAACAGAGGTAGAATCTCATCAGGCGAGCTTGGCAAAACAATATTATTTTTAGTTGCCAACATTAAAAGCATAGCTCCCAATGTGAGGAATAACAGATTAAGCGGTACAAATGCAATTCCGTACCAATACATGTTTTTTTTAGCATCACGCAGGTTCTTGCAGGTCAGGTTTTTTTGCATCATGTCCAGGTCTAGTCCTGTCATAACGATGGCAATAAATATTCCACTGAAAAATTGCTTGAAAAAGTTTTGCTTCGAATACCAGTCGTCAAACACAAAAATGCGTGAATGGCTGGATTGAATTATTAAATTTGCGTAATCGACAACACTAAAGTTCAATTGCCTTGAGACCTGGACAACCATTAGAACCAAAGCCAAAACCAGACAAATTGTCTGAAGTGTATCAGTCCACACAATGGTTTTAATACCACTTCGGTGCGTATAAAGCCAAATCAGAAACACTGCCACCATTGCAGTCACTACAAAAGGAATGTGCCATGCATTAAAAATCAATTCCTGCAAAATCATTGTTACCAGATACAACCTTACACCCGAACCTATTGTCCGCGAAAGCAGAAAAAACCAAGCACCCGTTTTATAGCTGTATTTACCAAATCGTTGTTCCAGATAAGTATAAATACTTGTCAGGTTCAACTTATAATACAGTGGCAATAGCACATTGGCAATAATCAGGTAGCCAAAAAAAAATCCGAAAACGGTTTGCATATACGTAAAATCGATGCCTCGTACCATGCCCGGAACCGAAATAAAACTTACTCCCGAAATGGATGAGCCAACCATACCAATAGCCACTACCCACCAAGGAGATTTTTTATTTCCCAAAAAAAATGCATTATTATCAGAACTTTTTTTGCCTACAATATAGGAGATTAGCCATAATAATGAAAAATAGACAGCTATAATGAGTAATATAGAAAGTCCTGACATGAACCATTAAATTTTAAATTCAAAAACGTACAAAAATAGCTAAAAATGGACGAAAAGAAATGCGTTGAACAAAAATAGTTTTGAACGGTTTTTTTTTCTAATTTTGCAGCTGGATTGAATAACAAAACATGAGTCAACAACAATTTTCATCTTCCTTACTCGAAAATGCAGTTAACGAGTTTGCCAAGCTTCCTGGAATTGGACGCAAAACGGCACTACGACTTGTTTTGCATTTACTTAAACAGTCGGAACAAGAAGTGGAAATTTTTGGAAATTCTTTTATCCAACTCCGAAAAGAAATTATTTATTGCAAGGTTTGTCACAACATCTCTGATACAGAGGTTTGCCGGATATGCGGCAATCCGGGTCGTGACCATGAAACTGTTTGTGTGGTGGAAAACATTAAAGACGTGATGTCCATTGAAAACACGCAGCAGTTTCGCGGATTATACCATGTTTTAGGTGGTATCATTTCACCCATGGATGGCATTGGACCAAGTGACCTGGAAATAGAAAGTTTGGTTCAGCGGGTAAAGGATGAAAATGTAAAAGAAGTCATTTTAGCCCTGAGCACTACCATGGAAGGTGACACAACTAATTTTTACATTTTCAGGAAGCTGGCACCAATGAATATCAAAATCACCACAATAGCTAGGGGTATTGCCATTGGTGACGAACTGGAATATGCCGACGAAATTACCTTGGGTCGATCAATTTTAAACAGAGTAGAATTTACAAATTCATTTAAATAAAAACATGGAAAGAATAGTCAAAAGAATTAATTTAGCTTATTATCTGATTTATACCATCACAATTTTAGCAACTATTGTCGGTTATATATTTACTTCAATGAATGAAAACACAGTCGATGTCAAGAGTCAGTTAAGCATTAACTTGTCTTCATTTGTTATTCTTTATATCCTCGTTTCTATTCCAGCTGCTTTATCCATTTTTCACAAGAAAACCAAAAAGTGGGCAGAAATAGAAGACAATTATATGAAATTTGAAAAATATGCCATTGGTGCAACTTGGAGATTATTAGCTATCGGATTTGGATTAGTTTTTAGCGTTGTCGCTTTCTACATAATTCGCACGGAATCAATGATTTTTTGTGCAGGAATAGCAGCTATTGCACTTTTATTTTGCAAACCAACCGAAGGTAAAATTATTTCAGATCTTAAACTGGAAGACTCTGAAGAATAATCAGATACATGAACTTTATAACTTGTAAACTAAAATGATTATAGCAGTAGATTTTGACGGCACCATTGTCACACACGAATACCCGAATATCGGCAAAGAAATACCGTTTGCTATTGATACGTTGAAGCGCTTACAATCAACTCCCGATCATCAAATTGTTCTTTGGACAGTTCGCCAAGGTATTGAATTAGAAGAAGCTATTGAATTTTGCCGTAATCGAGGATTAGAGTTCTATGCTGTTAATAATAATTACCCCGAAGAATCAACAGAAAATCCCGAACCACGTAAATTAAAAGCCGATTTATTTATAGACGATCGTAACTTAGGCGGTTTACCCGATTGGGGAATTATTTACCGTATGATTATGTCGAAAAAATATTTTGACCCAATTACAAACGAAATCCATCAAGAGTATCAATTGCCTAAAAAGAAAGGTCTTTTAAAATCAATTTTCGGTTAATAATCGCAGTTTGTTAGAAAACGAAATTATAAAACTTAGAGCTATTGAACCGGAAGATCTTGACCGGTTATATGCGTGGGAAAACAACCCTCAATTGTGGGCTGTTGGAAATGCACGTAATCCATATTCACGCTTTGCTCTAAAGCAATATATCATAAATTCTGACAAAGATATTTATGAAAACAAACAATTACGGTTGATGATGGTGAATGTAAAAACAGGTGAAACTGTAGGCACCGTGGACTTATTCGATTTTGATATACATCATAGCCGGATAGCGCTCGGGCTTTTTGTGGACGCTACGTTTCAGGGGAAGGGATTTGCCAAAGTAGCATTACATCTGATTGAGGATTACGTCTTCAATTTCCTTAAAATAAACCAACTCTATTGTCATATATCTGAATCCAACACAGCAAGCCGAAACATGTTTGAAAAAGAAAACTACGAATCGAATGGATTGCTCAAAAACTGGATAAAAACACCTGATGGTTTCGAAAATATAATTGTATTCCAACGGTTTAGATAAAAACAAATAAAGCTCAAAAATATCATCCCCTAAACGTGAATAGATCTGAAATCAATTCACGTTTTTTTGTTTCATAATTATTTCATTTTTTCTCGACTTCCAATCTCATTTGTAAAAAACAATTTCTATATTTGCATGTAAATGGAATGAATATTCTTTTTTTTGTCTAACACAAGAATAATCACGAACTCATTTCAAACAAAAACTTTAAATCAGAAGACTAAAAATCATGCAAAGAGATACATCCATCAATATTTTTCATTATGGTGAAGACGTGATGACAATTGGAATTGCGCTTGACCTTGCAAGAAATAACAAAAAGGGTATTTTATCTAAATCTGTACGTGAAAAAGTACAAGAGAGCCGCAAAATTGTAGAGCAAATTATTCATAAACAGAAAATTGTGTATGGAATCAATACCGGTTTTGGACCATTGTGTACAACTTTGATTGGCGAAGAAGACACAAAAAAATTACAATACAATCTGTTAATGAGCCATAGCGTAGGCGTGGGAAATTGTATCGACAAGGAAATTGCCAAACTAATGATGATCCTCAAGGTTCATGCACTTTGCAAAGGATATTCAGGCATAGCCATTGAAACCGTTGAACGAATTATCTGGCACATTGAAAACAATGTAATTCCATGTGTTCCCGAGCAAGGTTCAGTGGGTGCTTCCGGCGATTTAGCACCACTTTCGCACTTATTTTTGCCGCTAATCGGAATGGGAAAAGTTTGTTTCAATAACGAAATTAAACCTATGTCTGAAGTTTTGCAGATCTTTGGAATGCAACCCATTGATTTGGGTCCAAAAGAAGGTTTGGCTCTGATAAACGGAACACAGTTTATGAGTGCTCATGCCATTATTTTATTGGAAAAATTTCAGAATTGTCTGGACCATGCCGATATTATTGCTGCCATAAATCATGAAGCCATGATGGGTTCAGTAAAATGTTTTGATGAAGAACTGCACAATCTTCGCCCCTACGCTGGTAGCATTTATGTGGCAAAACGAATGCGGAAACTTCTTCATAATTCAGAAATTGTAAAATCGCACCGCAATTGCCACCGCGTTCAGGATCCTTATTCTTTGCGCTGTATTCCTCAGGTTCACGGTGCTTCGCGTAACGCGTGGTTGCATTTGAAAGAAACCATGCTGATTGAGATCAATTCCGTTACCGATAATCCCATCATTTTTTCAGAAGATAAAACCATTAGTGGCGGTCATTTTCATGGACAACCTATTGCCATGCCCATTGATTATGCCGGATTGGCAGCAGCTGAATTAGGCAATATTGCCGATCGTCGTGTCTATTTGTCGATGATGGAAAGTGTGCCGGGTTTACCAAAATTACTAATGACTCATACCGGTTTAAATTCCGGTTTTATGATTTTGCAATATACCACTGCTGCTTTGGTAAGCGAAAACAAAACTCTCTGTTTTCCTGCCAGTGCCGATAGTATTCCTACTTCGCTTGGTCAGGAAGACCACGTGAGCATGGGTTCAATTGGAGTTAGAAAAAGTTTGCGAATAGTGGAAAATCTGGAGAAAATTCTGGCTATCGAATTATTGACTGCCGCTCAGGGATTCGATTTCAGAAAACCTATGAAATCTGGAATTTTAGTGGACGAAGCCCACAAATTGATTCGTGAAGAAATTACATTTGCTGATACTGACAGGATTTTTTCCGATGACATTGAAAAATCCATTGCTTTGATTCAGTCCAAAAGAATTATAGAACAACTTAATCTGGAAGCTAAAAAACATCATATTGATTTTAAAAATGAAAACCATGAATTATTTGGAATTTATTGAAAAATACGCTAATCATCCTCATTATAAAGCACCAAGAGGTAATGAACTTCATGCCAAATCATGGCAAACGGAAGCACCATTAAGAATGTTAATCAACAATTTAGACGCAGAAGTTGCCGAAGATCCCGTCAACCTGATTGTGTACGGCGGAACGGGACAAGCTGCCCGAAATACTGAAGCAGTAAAGGAAATCATCCGCATTTTACTCGAAATGGATGAAAATCATTCCTTGCTCGTTCAATCAGGAAAACCGATTGGCTTGGTTCGTTCCCATCCGCAGGCACCGCGTGTTTTGATTGCCAACAGCAACCTTGTTCCGGCATGGGCTACATGGGAACATTTTGAAGAATTGAAATCACGTGGTTTAATGATGTACGGACAAATGACAGCTGGCAGCTGGATTTACATTGGATCGCAGGGTATTTTACAGGGAACATACGAAACTTTTGCCGAATGTGGACGAAAATATTTCGAAGGTGATTTAAGTCATAAACTGATTGTTTCAGGTGGAATTGGTGGCATGAGTGGTGCACAACCATTGGCTGCCACCATGGTCGGAGCAACCTATTTGGGAGTGGATGTCGATCCGGAAAGAATCAAAAAAAGATTGGAAACCCGTTATATCGACAAAATGACATTAGATTATAATGAAGCTATAAATTGGACGTTGGAAGCAAAAGAAAAAGGCAAAGCGGTTTCCATTGGATTAGTGGGTGATATTGGCGATGTATTGGAGAAATTATTAAATGACAATATTATTCCTGATATTCTTACCGACCAAACTTCAGCACACGATCCATTAAATGGGTATGTACCAAATGGCTTTTCATTGGCAGAAGCAATGGAATTGCGCAAAACAAATCCTATTCTTTACAAAGAAAAATCATTGAAAAGTATGGCGCGTCATGTTGGCTTTATGCTCGAAATGCAGAAACTTGGCAGCGTTACTTTTGATTATGGCAATAATTTACGGGAATTTGCCCAGCAGGGTGGCGAATTGAATGCATTTGATTATGAGGGTTTTGTTCCAAAATTTATTCGTCCACTTTTCTGTGATGGAAAAGGACCATTCCGCTGGGCTGCACTTTCCGGCGATCCGGAAGATATATTTACCACCGACAGAGAATTGATGAAACTGTTTCCTGAAAATGAACATTTAATTAAATGGCTGACTGAAGCGAAGGAAAAAATTGCATTTCAGGGATTGCCAAGCCGCATTTGCTGGTTGGGAATGGGCGAACGCGAAAAAGCTGGTTTGCTTTTCAACGAATTGGTCAGAACTGGAAAAGTAAAAGCACCAATTGTTATCGGTCGCGACCATTTGGATTGTGGTTCGGTGGCATCTCCAAATCGTGAAACAGAAGGTATGCTTGACGGAAGCGATGCTGTTTCCGATTGGCCGTTGCTTAACCTGATGGCAAATACGAGTGGCGGAGCTACCTGGGTTTCGTTTCATCACGGGGGTGGAGTGGGAATTGGATATTCACAACATGCAGGAATGGCGGTTGTTGCTGATGGAACCGAGCGGGCTGCAGATTGCCTGAAACGGGTTTTATTCAATGATCCGGCCATGGGAATTTACCGTCATGCAGATGCAGGATATGAAACGGCGATTGAAAACAGAAAAAAATTTGAACTGAATTTTTAAAATATGACGTTAACCGGACCATTTAAACAAATTCTAACCATGGATAATTTGCCTTTAAAAGGACATTTATCTGACGACCAACTGGAAATCATTCCTGATGGCGGAATTTTGCATCAACATGGTAAAATTTTAGAAATAGGGAAATACGAACAACTGAAACATAAAAATCCGGATGTTATACTCGAACGAATTGATGGAGAATATTTGGTTTTACCTGGAATGATTGATGTTCATACACACATTTGTTGGGCTGGATCACGAATAAATGATTTCGCTCAACGATTATACGGAAAAAATTATCTCGAAATTGCTGAATCCGGAGGTGGAATTTGGAGTACAGTAGAGAAAACCAGAAAAGCAACACTTATTGAACTAACTGAACTTACTGCTCAACGAGCTCAAAAATTACTTAGTCAAGGAATTACAACCATTGAAGTAAAAAGCGGATATGGATTATCGGTAGAAGATGAATTAAAAATATTAGAAGCTATTAAATTAGCTGATAGGAATTCACAAGTGGATATCATTTCTACTTGTCTTGCTGCACATATCTTACCTACCGATTTTGATGGAGATGAAAATGATTATTTGGAAGAAATGGCAAAAAAACTGCTTCCAGAAATCAAAAAAAAGAATCTGTCAAAAAGAATTGATATTTTTGTGGAAAAAAGTGCATTTTCAACTTTTGCTGCCAGAAATTATTTGTTGAAAGCGAAAGAAATGGGGTTCGAAATCACGATTCACGGTGACCAGTTTACAAGTGGATCCGCAACGTTGGCAAACGAAGTCCAGGCACTAAGTATTGACCATTTGGAAGCTGCCGATGATGATGAAATTGCTTTGTTGGCAAAAGGGAATGTAATTCCGGTTGTGCTTCCGGGTGCTTCCATTGGGTTGGGCCAACCGTTTGCTCCGGCACATAAATTATTAAATGCTGGAACTTCATTGGTTATTGCCTCGGACTGGAATCCGGGTTCGGCACCAATGGGAAATTTATTGACGGAAGCATCAATTTTGGGAACGTATGAAAAACTTGCAATGGCTGAAGTTTGGGCTGCAATTACATGCAGAGCTGCAGCTGCGTTAAACAAGACTGATCGTGGTATTTTAACAGCAGGTTTAAAAGCAGATTTTATTGCTTTTAAAACTAATGATTTCAGGGAAATAATTTACAGACAGGGAGATCTTAAACCGGAAAAAGTGTGGAAAAATGGTGTGCTTCACCACTAAAACAGTAAGAACTCAAAGGTTTACAAAGAATAATTAGTTAAAACTACATGACACATTCACATTGTACCTCTTAGTAAGCTAAGTACCTGTGTGATTAATCTAAATATTATGAATAAAATTATAGAATGTGTACCCAATTTTAGCGAAGGAAGGGACATGGGAATTATCAATAAAATTCTGGATGAAATAAAATCGGTAGATGGTGTAAAACTGATTGATGTTGACCCCGGAAAAGCAACGAACCGAACGGTTGTAACATTTGTGGGAGAACCTGAAGTTGTTTGCGAAGCTGCATTTCAAGCTGTAAAAATGGCTTCTGAACTGATTGACATGAGCAAACATCATGGAGAACATCCCCGATTTGGTGCAACTGATGTTCTACCATTAATTCCAATAAAAGGCATTACAATGGAAGAAACAGTTGTATTTGCTCACAAATTAGGAAAAAGAATTGGTGATGAACTGAGAATTCCAATTTATTTCTATGAATTTGCGGCTACAGAAGAGAAACGCCGCAATTTAGCCAATTGTCGTGCCGGAGAATACGAAGGTTTACCTCATAAACTTGAAGATCCGGCATGGAAACCTGACTTTGGATCTACAAAAATGACTGCGCAAGTTGTAAAATCAGGCGCTACGGCTGTGAGTGCCCGTAATTTTTTGATTGCTTACAATGTGAATCTGAACACTACTTCTACACGATGGGCAAATTCCATAGCTTTTGACATTCGTGAAAAAGGTCGCATAAAACGCGAAGGGAATCCATTAACCGGAAAAATAATAAAAGATATAGTTGGAAATCCAGTCTATGAACCCGGTATACTGAAAGGTGTAAAAGGAATTGGTTGGTACATTGAGGAATATGGAATTGCACAATTATCGTTCAATATTACTGACACAACTTCGGTATCACTTCATCAGCTTTTTGAACTTGCTTGCGAGCGCGCAGCTGCGCGAGGAATTCGTGTTACAGGTTCAGAACTGGTCGGAGTTGTTCCTTTGAAAGTAATGCTCGATGCAGGGAAATACTTTTTGCGAAAACAGCATCGCTCGGTTGGAATTTCGGATGAAGAAATACTGAAGATTGCCATAAAATCAATTGGATTGGATGAATTAACACCGTTTGACCCGAAAAAGAAAATTATAGAATACCTGTTGGAAGATGAATCGAAAAAGAATTTAGTTGACCTGAGCATAAAACAATTTACTTTAGAAACTGCCTCTGAATCGGCGGCTCCCGGTGGTGGTTCGGTAGCAGCCTGTATGGGCGCAATGGGTGCTGCTTTGGGAACCATGGTGGCAAACCTGTCAGCTCATAAAAAAGGATGGGACGACCGTTGGGAAGAGTTCTCGATTTGGGCCGAAAAAGGGAAATCATACCATGACGAACTTTTACTTTTAATTGATGAAGATACCCGAGCATTCAATAAAATAATGGATGCATTTGCTTTACCACAAAAAAACGAAGAAGAAAAATCACATCGAAAAGCTGCCATTCAAACTGCAACCAAACATGCAATGGAAATACCATTTCGCGTGATGCAGGTAAGTTATGATTCCATGGAAGTAATGATGGAAATGGCTCAGACAGGCAATCCAAATTCTGTATCGGATGCTGGTGTTGGCGCTTTGGCAGCACGCTCGGCTGTTTTGGGAGCCGGATTAAATGTACGAATTAATGCAGTAAGTTTGAATGACAAGGAATTTGTGAGCCAGATGATTCAAAAAGTAACCAATTTAGAACAAAAAACCATTGAGTTGGAAAGTCAGATTTTAGAAATTGTGAATCGGAAAATAGTTGGTGTTTGATTTATGAAAATTTGTCCCTTATAGTCAAACTTTTTCAGACCGAAGTTCGTTCAATAAATAAAAATTATGACAAATCCAACTGAAGTAAACGAGTATATTGCAGGTTTTCCACCTGAAATACAGGTTTTGCTGGAGCAAGTTCGCCAAACGATTAAAGAATCTGCACCAAAATCTGTGGAAGTAATGAGTTACGGAATGCCCGGTTATAAGTTAAATGGAATATTGGTATGGTTTGGTGGTTTCAAAAATCACATTGGTTTTTTCCCAAAAACGGCTGCTATCGAAATATTTAAAGAAGAATTGATCGGTTATAAATGCTCTAAAGGTACTGTTCGGTTTCCATATAACAAAAAAATACCTTTTGATTTGATAACCAAAATCGTAAAATTCAGAGCAGAAGAAAATTCACAAGTTAAAAATAAAAAGAACCAAATTGAAAAAAACAGTGAGTAAATAATTAACTTACTGTTTTTTATAGATTATAATTTTTCACTAGTGTCCCATTAAAATTGGGAGGAATTAAAAATTAAATAAATTTGGCTCATTAAGCCTAAAACGTTCTTTGATATTTTGAAATTTAGTTTTATCGAAGAGGTCTCTAAGATGAGTTTTGTCGGTTAATGATATGCTCAATATCTGTAAAACTTCATATGTGCTTCTATCAAGCTGCATGTCCTTTTGGACGATTGCTACCAGACAATAAGTAGATATGGCAGCATAGATTTGAATCCGAACAGCATTTTGAGTAGTTCCCCAGAACTTTTTAATTTTCAGGTGTTGCTTCAGCCATTTGAAGAAGAGTTCAATTTGCCAACGATTTTTATAAAGTTCAGCAACTTGAAGTGCAGAAATATGCGTAGCATTGGTTAAGAAAATAAACTCACGCTCTTGTTCTTCATCCCAATATCTGACCAATCGAAGATGTTCCGGATAGTATTGCTTTGGATAAAATCCAGTCAATTCTATAGTTACATCTGAAAGTACGTTCTTGGGCAATCTACGTTTCCATTTGACTGTCTTGTATTGAAGATTCTTCTTTGCTCTGACAACGAAGTAAGCTCCTATCTGATGAATTTTATATAGCATTTTGAAGTGGTTGTATGCACGGTCAAATATGTAATATGAACCTGATTCATAGGGAATTTCTTTCATTGCCGTAGAGTCATGAGCTGAAGCATCTGTAATATGAAAGAATGCAGGGATTTGTGTCTCTACATCATACAATGTATGTACTTTGATTCCGCCTTTTTTCTTGCGAAACTTCGCCCACCAGAATACGGAAAGACATAAGTCAATCGTCGTTGAATCGAAAGCATAGACATTGCCTCCAAGTTTAAAGATATCAGAAACTCGTTTCTGCCTGGCTTCGTTTACCAGATAGTAAGCATACTCTTCAAAAATGTGATAGTCTCTGTCTTGATTGGCTCTTGCCAGAGATGATTTTGATACGTTCTTGCCCAAGCCCAAATGATAAGATTTGGAGTGATGAGCATCCAGAGCAACAATCAAATCTCTCAGACTTTCACGGTTACACAATTGCCCAAACATTAGAGCAAGCAGTTGATTCCAACATGTGAAATGTTTGATGTAGCGATTTGCTTGATACTTATTGACTATGCGTCGAAACTTATCTTCATTCAGAAATGAGATTAATTGAGCAAATACATATTTCTCTTTATTCATTGCAGCCGTATATTTAAGACAGCAAAGTTAGAAATTGAAATCGTCGCGCTCTAAAAAGTCTCGTAACTAACTAAATTTCAAAAATTTCAAAGAACACTTTTATATTTTAATGGGACAGCAATGATAATTTTTGAATTATAACACGTATACTTCAAGCAAAGTTACTAAGCTATCCGGAATTAAGCCGACTTCATTAATTTCAGCGGGGATAAGTACTGTATCGCCTTTATTTACAACCGTTTTTTCATCATTACACTCGATAATCAGATTTCCTTCCAGACACATATATGCCACAAAGGTATCAAGAGTTCCGTAATTTCGGGTTACGGGAGCATCGAAACGCAACATGTTAGTAGTGAAATACTCGCACTCAACTAACGGTGTTATTTCATTCAGTTGGATTTTGTAATTTGTTTTCGGATTTCTTGCCGCGGCAAAGTTAATTACATCCAATGCCTGTTCGGTATGAAGTTCGCGTTCATTACCATTGTCATCTTTCCGTTTATAATCGTAAATCCGATACGTAATATCACTGCTCTGTTGAATTTCAGCTACCACAACACCTTTACCAATGGCATGAACCAGTCCGGCAGGAATAAAGAACACATCTCCTTTAGTTACCGGTACTTTTTGCAACAAGTCTTCTACTTTATCTTTTTCTAAAGCATCTAAATACTCCGCTTTTGTACAATCTTTTGTAAAACCAATAATTAAAACTGCTCCCGGATCAGCATCCACCACATACCACATTTCGGTTTTGCCAAATGAGTTATGACGTTCTGCTGCTACCTCATCGCCAGGATGTACTTGAATGGAAAGATTCTCATTAGCATCAATCAGCTTGAAAAGCAAGGGAAACGACAACCCAAATTCGTCGTATAATTTATCGCCAATCAACTCTCCCATGTATATTTCGATCAATTCAGCGAGATTATTTCCAGCTAAGAAACCATTAGTTACAACCGATTCATCTCCTTCATAACCGGATAATTCCCAACTTTCACCAAGGTTATTGGTGTCAGTATCTTTATCGAATAGATTTTTAAGTTTGGTTCCACCCCAGATTTTATCTTTGAGTATCGGACTGAATTTTAATGGATATAACATAAGCAGTTGATAGTTGACAGTTGATAACTAATTACATTGTTATAAAAAAACGAACAATTAATAATACTATAAAACTTTAGCTTATTAATTGTTCATTTACTATTATTTTGTTGTAAGATTATTCTTCTTTAGCCTTGTTTGCCAGATTTTGTTCCCATGCCCATGCACTTCGAAGTGTTTCTTCAACAGTTTCTTTGGCTGTCCATCCTAGTTCATTATTTGCAAACGATGGATCGGCCCATACTTTTTCAATATCACCTTCGCGGCGATTAACAATCCGATATGGAACTTTTACTCCATTCACTTTTTCGAATGTTTCAATAATTTCCAAAACCGACAATCCACGGCCGGTTCCGAGGTTAAATATTTCTACACGATTTTTCGTATGATGATTCAACATGCGCTGAACAGCAATTACGTGTGCTTTAGCTAAATCAACCACATGAATATAATCGCGAATACATGACCCGTCGGGTGTATTATAATCGTTTCCATAAACCTGAAGTTGTTTGCGCAAACCAATTGCAGTTTGAGTTACAAATGGCAACAAATTATTAGGAACACCATTGGGTAATTCACCTATTTCGCCCGACGGATGCGCTCCAATCGGGTTAAAATAGCGAAGAATTGTACTTTGGTAACAAGGATTTGCATGAATTGTATCGTGAATAATTTCTTCACTGATTTGCTTTGTGTTTCCATAAGGTGACAAAGCTGGTTTAATCGGGGCACTTTCAGTTACCGGCAACACATCGGGCTGACCATAAACAGTACATGAAGATGAAAAAACGAAATTTTTCACCTTGTGAATTGGCATCAGTTGAAGTAAATTAATAAGTGAAACAATGTTGTTTCGATAATACAACAATGGTTTCTCAACCGATTCACCCACAGCCTTACTGGCTGCAAAATGGATAATTGCGTCAATATCGTTATATTTTTCAAACATACGATCCATACTCACATAATCCACACAATCAATATTCTCGAAAGCTGGACGAATGCCTGTAATTTTCTCGATGCCATTCAATACATCAATATTTGAATTAGATAGATTGTCAATAATGACAACTTCAAAACCTACCTTTTGTAATTCTACAACTGTATGTGAACCAATATAACCTGTTCCACCGGTTACTAAAATTTTTGCCATATAAATTATTTGAATATTATTTGAACCCGTAGTGCATTTATAAAATAGTAATAAAAAAAGTTGTTCATGTCGGATAAAATCCGTATATTTATCTAACTACCAATCACATAAATATCATGAACAACTTCCTAACAAAGTACGAGAAAATTCTCGAGATATTAAAG
>JARLGX010000024.1 GCA_031292575.1 Paludibacter sp. | reverse complement strand
TTAATATCTCGAGAATTTTCTCGTACTTTGTTAGGAAGTTGTTCATGATATTTATGTGATTGGTAGTTAGATAAATATACGGATTTTATCCGACATGAACAACTTTTTTTATTACTATTTTATAAATGCACTACGGGTATAATATTTCATTTTGTAGTACAAAATTTAGCTTGTAGACTGCAAATATAGCTTTTTTGTATCATTATGCAATTATAATAGGATCGATAAAGGTGGAAAAATTATAATAAACAAAATGGTTCTTAAAACAGTTATAATGTATTATTTAAAAGTTTAATTGATATGATAGATAATTTTGCTGGTCGCGCTGCCGAATGGGATAGTGCAGAAAAAATTGGAATGACTAATATTTTTGTAAACGAAATGCTGAAGAAAGTTTTGCTCAAAAAGGACTTTAAAGCATTGGAAGTTGGTTCTGGTACAGGTTTGGTGGGACTCCAGATACTACCGAGTATTAATTCAATTGTTTTTGAAGATACCTCGGAGGCGATGTTAGGTGTTTTAAGGGGTAAGCTTTCGAACAAAGATTCTGTAGAAATTATTCACGGAGAAGTTTTTGACTATCAAAAGCAAGATATAGATTTAGTATTTTCATGTATGGCGTTTCATCATATTCCGGATATTGACAAAGCGTTAGCCCATTTGTTTGATATAACGAAAGCCAACGCAACAATTGTAGTTGGGGATATTCGTAGCGAAGATGGATCTTTTCATAGGTTTGAGCCTATTCCACATTGTGGTTTTGATACAGACAAACTCACCGAACAATTTCAAAAAACCGGTTTTGATGTTCTTACTGCTTTCACTTACAACGTGCTTTCAAGAGAAAGAGTGAAAGGTGAAATTACTGATTATGAACAGTTCATGCTTATTGCAACAAAAAAATAGGCCGTATTTTAATGAGTTGATAGTTTATTTTATGCGATCACTTCCTTTTATACTTATAAAGCAGAATAAATCATAATTTAAATCTAATTATTTTTATAGTTAACATAAAAACCTAAATTCAATATTTAATTGAAGCAATTTGTTTGCAAAATTATGCTTTAAGTCGAATATTTGGTGAAATTAAATTAATATATAATGAAAATAAATCACAATAAAGTATATTTTTACCAAAATAATGATGCTAAATAATGTTAATTTGATTTATGGCGTTTATTTTTGCTGTAAATTTGTGCAGTTATGAAGAGAACAACAATCTGGATACTCATTATTTTTATGATTCTAACTTTAGTAGGACTAATTGTCATACAAGCTAGATTTGTACGTGTAAACGCAGAAATGATTGAGAATCAATTTAATGATAATGTGCAACGAGGTTTATACCAGACGGTTAGTTTGGTAGAAGAGAACGAAGCACTCGAATATCTTGGACAAACACTTGAAGGTGTTGATTATTCTGAAAATAAAAATAAACTTTTGAGCATGGATGCTCAAAATCTTAAGTTAAAGAATAATATTGATAGTATGGCTGGAAATCTGAAATTGACTTCGGAGCAGCTTAATAGGCCAACCATACGTTTAAAAACCCGACATGGATTATCAACTATCGAAGAAACATCACATTATTTACAGGAAAAATTCAAACAAAATTTTTCGCGATCTAAAACAATTTTAGATCAGGCTGTATTCAGATGGATGAAAGGAATTGATGAAAAAGATATTAGCGAACGAGTTAATTTTGAGGAGCTTAACGGGATTTTGGAAAAAGTATTGATAAACAATGGCGTTAATTTACCATTTACGTATTCAATTGTAGATAAGCAAGGAAAAGTAATTTATAGCTGTCATAAAGATATACCGCATGAAGATGCAAATATTCAAAACAATATTTATACTCAAAAACTCTTTCCGTTAGAAGAATCAAATAAAGCAGCGTATTTACAAGTAGTTTTTCCAACAAAACAGAATTTTATTTTAAGTTCGATGAATTTACTTTTGCCTTCAATAGCACTTGTAACACTCATATTATGCATTTTTATTGTGGCTATTATTATCATTTTCAGACAGAAACAACTGAACAATATGAAAAACGATTTTGTTAATAATATGACACACGAATTTAAAACTCCAATATCAACTATTTCATTAGCCTCACAAATGTTACAAGACCCAGGCGTGGGTAAAACTCCCGAAACACTTAAACAAATATCAAAAGTAATTAAGGACGAAACTAAACGATTGAGTTTTCAGGTAGAAAAAGTCTTACAAATGGCTATTTTTGAAAAAGATAAGTCTATGCTTAAGCTTAACGAGATGAAGATTAATTCGTTAATTGCTGATATTGTGAGTAATTTTTCGCTTAAAGTGACAAGTAAAGGAGGTAAAATAACTTCTAAACTCAATGCAACCAGCGACGTGGCACTTATTGACGAAGTACATTTCACCAATGTTATTTTTAATTTAATGGACAATGCGCTCAAGTATTGTGATAAACCGTTGCTATTGACAATTGAAACATGGAATGAAAAGGAAAATCTTTATATTAGTATTGAGGATAATGGCATAGGCATTAACAAAGATGATTTGAAACGAATTTTTGAAAAATTTTATCGTGTTTCAACAGGGAATCTCCATAATGTTAAGGGCTTTGGATTGGGTTTAGCTTATGTAAAAAAAATAATCACTGAACACAAAGGAACAATAAAAGTAGAAAGCGAAATAAATATCGGAACTAAATTTATTATAACAATACCAACTTTAAAAAATTACGAATTATGACTGACGAAAAAGTAAAAATTTTATTATGCGAAGATGACGAAAATCTTGGCATGCTTCTAAGAGAGTATTTGCAAACAAAAGGTTACGATGCAGATTTGCAACCTGATGGAGAAGCCGGTTACAAGGCATTTGCAAAAAACAAATACGATTTATGTGTTTTTGATGTGATGATGCCTAAAAAAGACGGATTTGCATTGGCTGCTGATGTACGCGCTTTGAACTCCGAAGTACCTATTATTTTCCTAACAGCAAAATCTATGAAAGAAGATATTTTGCAAGGATTTAAATTGGGTGCCGACGATTATTTGTCGAAACCATTTAGTATGGAAGAATTGTTGTACCGCATTGAATCAATTTTACGTCGAGTAAAAGGGAAACGCGCAAAAGATGTTGTAGCATATACTATTGGTGCATTTAGCTTTGATGCACAAAAGCAACTTCTTACTTTTGAAGGTGAGTCCAAAAAATTGACTACTAAAGAATCTGAATTGTTGAATCTGCTTGCTGCAAACGCTAATAGCATTTTAGAACGCAACTTTGCATTGAAAACTATTTGGGTTGACGATAATTATTTCAATGCACGTAGTATGGATGTATACATCACCAAATTACGAAAACTTTTGAAAGATGATCAAGATGTGGCTATTATCAATATTCACGGTAAAGGCTATAAATTGATTACTCCACAAATAAAAGAAGAATAATTGCTGATAATTTACAGTTATAGACAATAAAAAAACCGCTTTCAAAAGCGGTTTTTTTATTGCACTTATATATCTAAAGCACTTAAAAATACGCTTTTTAAATGGATAGCAATGTTATAATCTCGTACGGATTATTTACTATGTATTTCGGTGAAAATGCTTCCAATTCTGTTCTCAGACGAAATCCCCATGTAACGCCAATAGCTTCTATTCCAGCATTTTGTGCAGTTTGCATATCTACACCTGAGTCGCCAATGTAGAGCGAGTTGCTTCTCTCAACTCCAGCAATTGATAAAATATCTTCTACAATGGTTGGATCTGGCTTTGTAGGTATATTCTCCCGTTGTCCCAAAACGGCTATAAATTTAATTTCAGGAAAAAAATTTAAAATCAATTTTTCCGTTGCCTGTTGATATTTATTTGAAGCCACTGCCATTTTAAGTCCGGCAGTTTGTAATCTTTGTAGAAGTTCCAGTATTCCGTCATAAGGAGTAGTAAATTCCGCATTATGCTTGCCGTAGTAATCAAGAAAGTAGCTTCTGACTTTTAAAATATTTTCCTCTGTTTTTTCTCCCTCAGGCAGTACTCGTTCAAATAGTTTATTGATTCCATTACCAATAAAAAACCTATAAGTTGCTATCTCATGAGCTGGGAATCCACATTTACATAATGCAAAATTTGTACTGTTAGCTAAGTCGGCAACAGTGTCAAGCAAAGTTCCGTCAAGATCGAAAATAATGAGCTCTGTCATTTTTTTTTATTTAAAACTCTAATGCGTTAAAATCTTTTGCCCAAATCTTCGTGCGAAAAGATCGTCAAAATTTTCTTTCCATCAGGTGTGAAATTTGGATTAGCACAGGCAAATAGTCGATCAATCAAGTCACAGATTTCTTCGTTTGTTAGTTTTTGTCCTGCCTTAATTGACGAGCTCTCGGCCAAAGATAAAGCGATAGTCTCATGTATACTTGTAGTTGGATTTGAAGCCGTAGTTTTGGCTTTATCCAGCATTTCCAAAAGTAAATCAATCACACTTCCCGCACCTAAATGTGATGAAACTCCTTTTACACTGTAAGCGTGATTTCCCAATTTTTCAAAATCAAAGCCAACATACTGCAATTCATTTAAAATTTGTTCGAAAAATAAATCATCATCATCATTTAACTGTAGAATTTCCGGAAAAAGCACTTGTTGTGAAATACCTTGTGAATTTTCAATCTGGCTGAGGAATAAATCGAATAAAATGCGGGTGTGTGCCCGATGTTGATCAATCATAAGTAATCCTGACTTTATTCCAGTCAGTATATAACTATTTTTATATTGATAATTCTCAGCTCTTGTTTCCAAAGATTCAATAATCTGCTGTTTTTCATTTTGTATCAGCGAAGATGTGATGGTAAGGTTCGTATGTTCTTCCCAATCAATCTTTGAATTGATAGACACTTCTTTTTTTTCAAATCCACCGTACAATTGTTCCCAATCTAAATTTTGGCGTTTATAACCTGATGTCCCAAATGGATTATAATTTGGATCGAAATTGGTATGCGGTGGTCGAACATTTTCAACAGACATTGCTGTAGGCATATCTATCGCACCCTCCTGATCAAAATCGATAGATGGAACAATATTGAATTTTCCAAGTGCTTCTTTTACTGATGCTGAAAGTATTGACCAAATAGCCTGTTCGTTTTCAAATTTAATTTCAGTTTTGGTTGGGTGAATATTTACATCGATGGTTTGAGGATCTACATCAAAGTAAATAAAATAATTCGGACTCTCCGAAGCCTGAATCATCTGATTATATGCAAGTAACACGGCTTTATGGAAATAGGGATGACGCATATAGCGCCCATTTACAAAAAAATATTGAATTGCAGATTTCTGTGCATATTCAGGCTTCCCAACATAGCCATAGATATTTGCCAAATTGGTGGAAGTTTCTATAAAAAGTAGATGTTGCTGCCACCTTTTTTTTGCATTCTTTCCAAAAATATTGTCAATTCGGATTTTATTATTTGAAGCTGGTAGCTGAAAAATTTCTTCATCACCATCAAAAAACGAAAATGCAACTGATGAATTTACGAGTGCAATACGATAAAACTCAGTTAGAATATGACTTTTTTCTACATTGTCGCTTTTCAAAAAACGGCGACGTGCAGGTACGTTAAAAAAAAGGTTTTTAACCTGAAATGAAGTTCCCAAATCACATTGAACCATTTCTTGTTTAAAAACTCTGGTGCCCGCAATTTCGACTAGTACACCCAGTTCTTCTTCACTTCGGCGAGTTCTTAATTCTACTTGTGCAACTGCGGCAATGGACGCCAGAGCCTCTCCTCTAAAACCCATTGTGCGGAGGGAAAATAAATCGTCTGCGTTAGTTATTTTCGATGTAGCATGACGCTCAAAAGCCATGCGTGCATCTGTTTCGCTCATACCTTTCCCGTTATCAATTACCTGAATTAACGTTCTACCTGCATCTTTTATGACAATCTGAATATAGGTTGCTCCAGCGTCAATCGAATTCTCAACTAACTCTTTCAAAACTGAAGCCGGACGTTGAATCACTTCTCCAGCCGCAATTTGATTAGCAACCGAATCGGGTAAAAGATGAATTATATCAGTCATTTTATATAGTAAAAGTTGACAGTTAATAGTTGATAATTGAGCTTAACTCTATTAATAACTGTCAACTATGAATTAGTAACTCTTAATTAAATTTTCCGTCAAATTTCACATTCATATCATTTACAAACTGACGAATGCGCTGTTCATCTTCAAGCTTGCATATAAGTAAAATATTGTCAGATTCGGCCACAATATATCCTTCTAAATCCTGAATTACAGCAAGTTTTTCGGATGGTAATGCCACAATATTGTTTTTACTTTCGTAAAAGGCCGTTTTGCATTTTAACGTTACATTCCTATTTTCATCTTTTGGAGACATTTCGTAAAGTGATCCCCAGGTTCCAAGGTCTGTCCAGCCAAAATCGGAACATAAAACATGCACATTCGCAGCTTTTTCCATAATTCCGTAGTCAATGGAAATATTTGGGCATGAAGGGTACATTTGATCAATAAACTCTTGTTCTTTTTCAGTGTTGAAAAATTCTTTTCCAACACTAAACTTGTTGGCAACTTCGGGCAATAATTCATCAAAAGCCTTATCAATGGTTTGTAGGTTCCAAAGAAAAATCCCTGAATTCCAGAAAAATTCACCCGTTTCAAAAAAAACCTGGGCCAGTTCGGAATTTGGTTTTTCTGTAAAAGTTTTTACTCTTCGAAGATTTGTTTCACCTTCATCTATTTGAATATAACCGTATCCTGTTTCAGGGCGGCTTGGCTTAATTCCAAGAGTTAGAAGCGAATTGTTTTTTTCTACAAAATCTAATCCTACTTTAAGCGTTTCAAGAAAATCAGCTTCTTTCAATATTAAGTGATCTGATGGAGCAACAATTATATTTGCTTTATCAGTCATTGATTTGATGCGGTTTACAGCATAAGCTATACAAGGAGCTGTATTTCGTCTGTTTGGCTCTAATAAAACCTGATCTGCTTTTATTTCAGGTAATTGTTCCAAAATAAGGTCTTTGTATAGCACATTTGATACTATTAAGATATTCTCAGTTGGCACTAAATGATGCAACCGATCGAATGTAAGTTGTAAAAGCGAACGACCTGTACCAAAAAAATCAAGAAATTGTTTGGGACGCTCATTTCTACTGAAAGGCCAAAAACGGCTACCAACGCCACCTGCCATTATTATACAAAAGTTGTTTTTCATTGCAATAAAGGGTTAGAGTTTAAGAACTCGAGTTGAATTTAAAAATCGTACTAAGATACAGCGTTTTTTTGAGCAAACCAAAGCTTAATATGACAAAAAACGAGCTTGCATTCTAAAAGAAGACAAGCTCGTTAACTTGGAGTTATAAATCAAGATTATAAGTTATTCTTCAGAATCTTTATCTTCCATATCCAGAACGTTTCTACGTGCATCAACCTTTTTGTCATACTCGTCTCGTGAGTAAACTACAATTTTATCAAAATCACGTTGTCCTGTACCAGCAGGTATTAAGTGTCCGCAAATAACGTTTTCTTTTAGACCTTCCAATCTGTCTACTTTCCCATTGATAGCAGCATCGTTCAGCACTTTCGTAGTTTCCTGGAAAGAAGCAGCTGACATAAAGCTATTTGTTTGAAGAGCAGCACGGGTTATACCTTGCAAAATCTGATTCGAGGTAGCAGCAATAGCATCACGCGTCTCAACCACTTTCATATCACGACGTTTCAGCATACTGTTTTCATCCCGAAGTTTACGAGGTGTGATAATTTGTCCTGGTTTCAGAGTTGTTGAATCACCGGCATCCAAAATTACCTTTTTACCCCAGATGCGGTCGTTTTCTTCCATGAACTCATGTTTATCAACAATTTGCTTTTCAAGGAAACGAGTATCACCTTGTTCTAAGATTTCTACTTTACGCATCATTTGACGAACAATTACTTCAAAGTGTTTATCGTTAATTTTTACACCTTGTAAGCGATATACGTCCTGAACTTCGTTTACAATATAATCCTGAACTGCTGTTGGTCCCTTAATTAACAAGATATCCGAAGGTGTGGTTGCGCCATCAGATAATGGCGTTCCTGCACGAACAAAGTCGTTTTCCTGAACCAAAATTTGCTTCGAAAGTGGAATCATATATTTTTTGATTTCACCGGTTTTTGAAGTTACAGTCAATTCACGATTTCCACGTTTGATTTTTCCAAAAGTTACTTCACCGTCGATTTCAGCCACTACTGCAGGATTCGATGGATTACGTGCTTCAAATAACTCGGTTACACGTGGAAGACCACCGGTAATATCACCTGCTTTACCAACTGCACGAGGTATTTTTACTAACATTTGACCGGTTTTAATTTTATCACCGTTATCAAGCACCAAGTGAGCCCCTACCGGCAAGTTGTAAGTGCGTAAAATGGAGCCATCTTTTGCAGCAATATGTGCACTTGGAACTTTATTACGATCTTTGGATTCGATAATAATTTTCTCTCGCAAACCGGTTGCATCATCAGTTTCAGTCTTGAAAGTAACATTTTCAACAACATCTTCAAATTCAATTTTACCCTCAGTTTCAGAAATGATTACTGCATTAAATGGATCCCATTCACAGACAGTTTGACCTTTTGTCCCTAAATCACCATCTTTCACGTATAATTTTGAACCGTAAGGAATATTTTGAGTTGTAAGAGCAATCCCGGTATTTTTGTCGATTACGCGCATTTCAGCCAAACGGCTTACCACCACTTGGTGGGTAGTTTTATCATCATCTACTGCGTCAACTGTTCTAAGTTCGTCAAATTCCAGACGTCCATCATAACGCAATACAATTTTTGATTCAGCAGCAATGTTCGAAGCTATACCGCCGACGTGGAATGTACGTAAAGTCAACTGAGTTCCTGGTTCGCCGATTGACTGTGCGGCAATTACTCCAACAGCTTCACCTATATGAACCATTTTACCTGTTGCAAGGTTACGTCCGTAGCATTTTGCACATACACCTTTTTTGGATTCACAGGTTAATACCGAACGAATTTCAACACGCTCTATTGGTGAATCCTGAATTTTTCTTGCCAGAGTTTCAGTAATTTGGTTTCCTGATGCAACTATTAATTCAGCAGTAAGCGGGTGATAGATATCATGAACAGAAACACGACCGAGAATACGTTCGTAAAGAGAAGAAATTACTTCTTCGTTGTTCTTCATTTCAGTAGCAATCAGTCCACGCAGAGTTCCGCAATCATCTTCATTGATAATAACATCCTGCGATACATCAACTAAACGACGGGTCAAATATCCAGCATCGGCTGTTTTAAGAGCTGTATCTGCCAAACCTTTACGAGCACCGTGTGTTGAAATAAAGTATTCCAACACCGAAAGTCCTTCTTTAAAGTTCGACAAAATTGGATTTTCAATAATCTGTCCACCTTCAGCTCCTGATTTTTGTGGTTTGGCCATTAAACCACGCATACCTGATAACTGACGAATTTGTTCCTTCGATCCACGAGCTCCAGAATCAAGCATCATGTAAACTGAATTAAAGCCCTGATTGTCAGTCGAAAGTTGTTTCATTAAAATGTTCGACAATTTCGAGTTTACGTGCGTCCAGGTATCGATAATCTGATTATAACGTTCGTTGAAAGTAATGAATCCCATGTTGTAGTTATTCAGAATCTCTTCAACCTCATCATTTCCTTCTTTTACTAATGCATCTTTTTCTGGCGGTATAATTACGTCATTTAGGTTGAATGAAAGTCCACCTTTGAATGCCATATAATATCCTAAATCCTTAATATCATCGAGAAATCTGGCTGTACGGGCAACACCACAAATATCAATAACATTACCAATAATGTCGCGCAGCGATTTTTTTGAAAGTAACTCATTAATATAACCTACTTCAGTTGGTACACATTTGTTAAATAATATACGACCTACCGTAGTTTCTATAAGCATATCAACTAATTTACCTTCGGCATTTAAATCCTTCGTTTTGACTTTAATCCAAGAATGTAAAGCAACTTTTCTTTCATTATACGCTATTTCAGCTTCTTCGGGCGAATAGAAAATTAAACCTTCACCCAAAGCTCCCTGACGTGGTTTTGTTATATAGTACAATCCAAGAACCATGTCTTGTGAAGGAACCGTAATTGGAGCACCATTCGCAGGATTTAAAATATTATGAGAAGCAAGCATTAACATTTGCGCTTCCAAAATGGCCTCATTTCCCAGTGGCAAGTGAACAGCCATCTGGTCACCGTCAAAGTCAGCATTGAAAGCCGTACATGAAAGTGGGTGTAGCTGGATTGCTTTTCCTTCAATCATTTTTGGCTGGAATGCCTGAATACCTAAACGGTGAAGTGTTGGGGCACGGTTTAGTAATACAGGATGTCCTTTCATCACGTATTCTAAAATATCCCAAATCACAGGATCCTTGCGATCAACAATTTTCTTTGCTGATTTTACCGTTTTTACAATTCCACGCTCAATAAGTTTGCGAATTACAAATGGTTTATATAGCTCAGCAGCCATATCCTTAGGGATACCGCACTCGTGCATTTTAAGTTCCGGACCTACAACAATTACCGAACGGGCAGAATAATCAACACGTTTACCCAATAAGTTTTGACGGAAACGTCCTTGTTTACCTTTCAGCGAATCGGAAAGCGATTTCAACGGACGGTTAGCATCTGTTTTAACAGCACTCGATTTACGCGAATTGTCGAACAATGAATCCACTGCTTCCTGAAGCATACGTTTTTCATTACGTAAGATTACTTCTGGTGCTTTAATTTCAATCAAACGTTTCAAGCGGTTGTTACGAATAATAACACGACGATATAAATCGTTCAAATCAGAAGTCGCAAAACGACCACCATCTAACGGAACTAACGGACGTAATTCGGGTGGAATAACCGGAACGATTTTAATAATCATCCATTCTGGTTTATTGCGCAATTTAGAAGCACGGAACGATTCAACAATTTGAAGACGTTTCAATGCATCATTTTTACGTTGTTGCGAAGTGTCGGTATTTGCTTTGTGACGTAAATCATAAGACAAAACATCCAAATCTAAGCGACTCAACATATCATGAATTGCATCAGCACCCATTTTGGCAATGAACTTTTCAGGATCTGTATCTTCCAGCAATTGATTTTCGCGTGGAAGTGCTTCCAGAATATCTAAATACTCATCCTCGGAAAGTAATTCGCCTTGAGCAATATTCTCTCCGTTTTCAAGAATTCCTCCCTGAATAATGACATATTTTTCGTAGTAAATAATTGAATCGAGCTTTTTTGTTGGCATACCAAGCAAATAACCGATTTTATTCGGCAACGAGCGGAAATACCAAATGTGAGCTACCGGAACTACTAATTGAATGTGTCCCATGCGTTCACGACGAACTTTCTTCTCGGTCACTTCTACTCCACAACGGTCGCAGACAATGCCTTTGTAACGGATACGTTTGTATTTTCCGCAATGGCATTCGAAATCCTTAGTAGGACCAAAAATGCGTTCGCAAAACAAACCATCACGTTCTGGTTTATATGTGCGGTAGTTAATGGTTTCAGGTTTTAAAACCTCACCACTAGATAATTTTAATATTTCTTCGGGCGATGCTAAGCCGATTGAAATCTTATTAAAATTACTTTTTACCTTATTATCGTTTTTAAAAGCCATAACTTTTTTTGATTTACAATTTAATAAATTGACAACTTACAATTTATAGAAAACCATTTTATAACCGATTTCCCAGTTTGTGAAAATCGTTTTGAGGTTTTAATCTAAACTGATGCTCAGACCTAATCCACGAAGCTCGTGCAACAATACGTTGAGCGATTCCGGGATTCCGGGTGTTGGCATTGGATCACCTTTTACAATAGCTTCGTAAGTACGGGCACGTCCCATAACGTCATCCGATTTAACTGTCAGAATTTCTTGCAAAATGTGAGCTGCACCAAACGCTTCGAGTGCCCAAACTTCCATTTCTCCGAAACGTTGACCACCAAATTGAGCCTTACCACCAAGTGGCTGTTGCGTAATAAGTGAGTATGGCCCGATAGAACGCGCGTGCATTTTATCTTCAACCATGTGACCCAATTTCAACATATAGATTACACCTACTGTAGCTGTTTGGTCAAATCGTTCGCCGGTTCCACCATCGTAAAGATATGTTTTACCATAATTAGGTACGCCCGCTTTTTCAGTCCAAACGTTCAAATCATCAAGTACTGCACCATCAAAAATAGGAGTTGCAAAACGAACACCTAAAGTTTGACCTGCCCAACCTAAAACGGTTTCAAAAATCTGTCCAAGGTTCATACGTGATGGTACGCCCAGCGGATTTAATACTATGTCAACCGGAGTACCATCTTCAAGGAATGGCATATCTTCCTGACGAACGATACGCGACACAATCCCCTTGTTACCATGGCGACCGGCCATTTTATCACCAACACGAATTTTACGTTTTTTGGCAATATAAACTTTGGCTATTTGTACAATTCCGTTTGGAAGTTCGTCTCCAATTGTGATATTAAATTTCTGACGTTTTATCTGAGCATCCAATTCCTTGTATTTTCTCAAATAGTTCATTATAAGCTGTTTTACCAATTCGTTTTTATGCGAATCAGTAGTCCATTTGCTTAATTGAACTGCAGTATAATCTATTTCACGCAAGCGTTCTATGGTAAATTTGCTATTCCGTGATACAATGTCACTACCCAAGAAATCTTTAACACCGGCTGATGTCTTATCTCCAAGCAATATAATTAATTTTTCAACTAATGTATTACGTAAAATAGCAGCTTGATTTTCAAACTCTTCGTCCAATTTTGGAAGAACGGCTTTATCAGCAAGTTTTGATTTGCGATTTTTCTGAGCTTTTGAGAATAAGCGTTTACCAATAACTACGCCTGATAATGAAGGTGTTGCTTTCAATGAAGCATCTTTTACATCGCCAGCTTTATCACCGAAAATAGCACGAAGCAGTTTTTCTTCCGGCGAAGGATCTGATTCTCCTTTAGGAGTAATTTTACCGATAATAATATCACCCGGTTCGATGCGTGCACCAATGCGGATTATACCGTTTTCGTCCAAATCTTTTGTGGCTTCTTCACTTACGTTTGGTATATCAGAAGTAAATTCTTCAATACCACGCTTAGTTTCGCGAACATCCAGCAATTGTTCAACAACGTGAATGGAAGTGAAGATATCTTCACGCACAACGCGCTCGTTGATTACAATGGCATCTTCAAAGTTATAACCTTTCCAGGGCATGAAAGCCACTTTCAGGTTTTTACCAATTGCAAGTTCTCCATTTTGAGTTGCATAGCCTTCAGTTAAAATCTGTCCGGTATATACTCTTTCACCTTTTCCTATTATTGGACGTAAGTCAATTGTAGTATTTTGGTTAGTTTTTTGGAACTTAGGTAATTTATATTCTTTTACGGCCGATTCGAAGCTTACAAATTCTTCATCTTCTGTGCGATCATAGCGGATCTTAATACAAGTAGCATCAACAAATTCAACAATACCTTCACCTTCAGCGGCAATTTGTGTTCGTGAATCCCTGATTAACTGAGCTTCAATGCCAGTTCCAACAATAGGAGCCTCGCAACGCAATAAAGGCACTGCCTGGCGCATCATGTTCGAGCCCATTAAAGCACGGTTAGCATCATCATGTTCAAGAAAAGGAATTAATGCTGCTGCTATTGAAGCAATTTGCGATGGAGAAACATCCATTAAATTTACTTCCGATGGCGATATTACAGGAAAATCTGCGCCTAAGCGAGACTTAACTTTAGATTTAGTAAATTCGCCTTTTTCATTTACAGTTGCATTTCCTTGTGCTATAACCAGGCTTTCTTCCTCTTCTGCAGTAAAGTATTCAATTCCATTTTCTGAAATGTCAACTACTGAATCAGTAACTCTTCGGTACGGAGTTTCGATAAACCCAAGTTCGTTAATTTTGGCATAAATACACAGCGAAGAAATTAATCCAATGTTTGGACCTTCGGGAGTTTCAATAGGGCATAAACGTCCATAGTGAGTATAATGTACATCGCGTACCTCAAAACCTGCACGCTCACGCGACAAACCACCAGGCCCGAGGGCTGACATACGACGTTTGTGTGTAATCTCAGCCAATGGATTTTGTTGATCCATGAACTGCGATAAAGCATTGGTTCCGAAGAATGAATTAATTACGGATGAAATACTTTTTGCATTAATCAAATCGATAGGAGTGAACACTTCGTTATCACGAACATTCATACGTTCGCGAATGGTACGGGCCATACGCGATAACCCAACTCCAAATTGATTATATAATTGTTCACCTACTGTTCGTACGCGACGGTTGCTCAAGTGGTCAATATCATCAACATCTGCTTTCGAATTAATCAGCTCAATCAGATATTTGATAATTTCAATAATATCTTCTTTAGTCAGCACTTTTATATCCATGCTGGTTGATAGATTCAATTTCCGGTTAATACGGAAACGACCTACATCACCTAAATCGTAGCGTTTTTCTGAAAAGAATAAATTATTGATTACTTCACGAGCAGTAGAATCATCGGCAGGTACAGCATTACGCAATTGACGGTAAATATATAATACAGCTTCTTTTTCCGAGTTACTTGGATCTTTTTGAAGTGTATTATAAATAATTGCATAATCGTTTTGATTAGCATCAGTTTTATGAAGTAAAATGGTTGGAGTACCAGCCTCAATAATTTCGTCAATATGGCTGTTCTCTAAAATAGTCTCACGATCGATAATTACTTCATTACGTTCTATCGTAACAACTTCGCCGGTATCTTCATCTACAAAATCTTCAACCCAGGTTTTCAACACACGTGCTGCAAGCTTTTGACCAACAGCCTTTTTTAAACTGGTCTTATTTACCTTAACTTCTTCAGCAAGATTGAAAATTTCTAATATATCTTTATCACTTTCGAAACCGATGGCACGAAGCAATGTAGTGACAGGAAGTTTTTTCTTCCGATCGATATAAGCGTACATAACATTGTTTATGTCAGTAGCAAACTCAATCCACGATCCGCGGAAAGGTATTATACGAGCAGAATATAATTTTGTTCCATTAGCGTGTATACTTTGACCAAAAAATACGCCTGGTGAACGGTGAAGTTGGGAAACAATAACCCTTTCGGCACCATTTATAACAAAAGTGCCTTTCGCAGTCATATAGGGAATAGGTCCTAAGTAGACGTCTTGAATCACCGTATCAAAATCTTCGTGATCCGGATCGGTGCAATATAGTTTTAGTTTGGCTTTAAGCGGTACACTGTATGTCAGGCCGCGTTCTACACACTCATCTATCGAATAACGTGGAGGGTCAACGTAATAATCTAGAAATTCGAGGATGAAATTATTTCGGGTATCAGCAATAGGAAAGTTTTCGGAAAAAACCTTATACAGACCTTCTGATTTTCTTTTTTCAGGAGCTGTGTCCATCTGAAAAAAGTCCTGGAAAGATTTTAATTGTACTTCCAAAAAGTCAGGATATTCCAACTGATTTTTAATAGAAGCAAAATTTATTCTTTGATTTTTTGTTAATGAAGACATTTTCAAAGAGGTTATTTGGTGCGGTGAACTCAATT
This sequence comes from Paludibacter sp., assembly GCA_031292575.1. Taxonomy (GTDB): domain Bacteria; phylum Bacteroidota; class Bacteroidia; order Bacteroidales; family Paludibacteraceae; genus Paludibacter. The sequence continues at coordinate 54,522 of JARLGX010000024.1, read as the reverse complement.
ATTTTATAGACAGAAAAAGGTTTAGAATCCCTCGATAAGAGGGAATCTAAACCAAAGACCTGATAATCAGGTTTTGTTATTTAAGTTCAACTTCAGCTCCGCCTTCTACGAGTTGTTTTTTCAAGGCTTCTGCTTCGTCTTTTGTTGCACCTTCTTTAACTACAGAAGGAGCTGCATCTACTAAATCTTTAGCTTCTTTCAAGCCAAGTCCGGTAAGTTCTTTAACTAATTTTACGATAGCTAATTTATTAGCACCGGCTGCTTTCAATACAACATCAAAAGCTGTTTTTTCTTCTGCTACCTCAGCAACAGCTGCAGGACCTGCAGCAACAGCAACAGCTGCAGCAGCTGGTTCAATACCGTATACATCTTTCAAAATTTGAGCTAACTCATTTACTTCTTTAACTGTTAAGTTAACCAATTGTTCTGCAAAAGCTTTCAAATCTGCCATTTTACTTATTTTTTATGATTTTGTTATTTTTTTATTTGCAATAAATTTATCTTTCCGACAGTGTTTTCAACACGCCGTGGATAGTTGATCCTCCTGATTGGAGTGCGGATATAACGTTCTTAGCTGGAGATTGTAATAATCCAATGATTTCGCCAATAAGTTCGTTTTTGCTCTTCACATTGATAAGTGCTTCTAAATTGTTTTCACCAATGTAGAAACTTTCTTCAACATAAGCAGCTTTCAAAATTGGTTTTTTGAGCTTGTTGCTTTTTTGTTTGCTGAAGTCACTGATTACTTTCGCAGGTATGTTAGCCGTATTCGAAAGCATTAGTGAAGTTTCGCCTTTGAGGGAACCATAAAGTTCACTGAAATCTACTGATGAGCTATCAAGTGCTTTTTGAAGCAATGTATTCTTTACAACTAAAAGTTTAATATCCTGTTTGTAGCAAATTCTTCTTAATTCGGTAGTTTGAGCAGCGTTTAAACCGCCTATATCTGTCAAATAGAAGTGAGCATACTCACCTAGAGTGGACTCGAGTTGTTTTATAATAGCGCTTTTATCTTCCTTTTTCATAAACTTTTAATTTTATTCTTCAATTGATTTGGGTTCAATCTTAATACCCGAACTCATTGTGCTTGAAAGATAAATGCTCTTTACATAAGTACCTTTTGCGGCTGTCGGTTTTAGTTTCATCAAAGTATTCACAAATTCTTTGGCATTTTGAACTAACATTTCAGAAGTAAAAGAAACCTTTCCTACTGAAGTGTGTACGATACCATATTTATCAACTTTAAAGTCGATTTTCCCTTGTTTTACTTCTTTTACAGCCTTACCAACTTCGTTGGTAACCGTTCCGCTCTTAGGATTTGGCATTAAGCCACGAGGGCCTAAAACGCGTCCTAAAGCACCCAATTTACCCATGATGGCAGGCATTGTGATGATAACATCCACATCTGTCCAACCGCCTTTGATTTTTTCGATATACTCATCGAGTCCTACAAAGTCGGCTCCTGCTTCTTTAGCAGCTGCTTCCTGATCGGGTGTACATAATGCAAGAACTTTTACTTGTTTTCCGGTTCCGTTCGGTAACGACACTACGCCGCGTACCATTTGGTTGGCTTTACGAGGGTCTACACCTAAGCGTACATCTATATCAACAGAAGCATCAAATTTTGAATTGGTAATTTCTTTAACCAATGAAGCTGCTTCTTTGAGAGAATAGGTTTTTCCTGCTTCAATTTTTTCTAAAGCTAACCTTTGATTCTTTGTCAGTTTACTCATTTTAATTGAAGTTTATTAATTATTTTTTGTTGGAAAAGTTCCTTTTACGGTAATACCCATACTTCTAGCTGTACCTGCAACCATTTTCATAGCTGCACTTAATTCGAAACAATTCAAATCGACCATTTTGTCCGTTGCAATAGCTTCTACCTGTTCCCAGGTAATTTCAGCTACTTTTTTACGGTTAGGCTCTGCCGATCCACTTTTCAGTTTAGTCGCTTCCAATAATTGAATAGCTACGGGCGGAGTTTTTACAACAAAGTCGAATGATTTGTCAGTATAATAGGTGATGACTGCGGGTAATATTTTGCCCGGTTTGTCTTGGGTTCTGGCATTAAATTGTTTGCAAAACTCCATAATATTGATTCCTTTAGAACCCAATGCAGGTCCTACCGGTGGAGATGGGTTTGCAGCCCCTCCTTTAATCTGTAATTTAATTAGTCCAGCAATCTCTTTAGCCATAATAATATTAATTTTTGATGTTAAAGTGGATTTGTTAATTTGTAACAGTAATCAACTACTCCTTTTCTACTTGTGTGAATGCTAATTCGAGCGGAGTTTTCCGACCGAAAATCATAACCATAACTTTGAGTTTTTTCTTCTCAGTATTTACTTCCTCAATTAACCCGCTAAATCCTGTAAAAGGACCAAAAATCACTTTTACATTTTCACCAACATAGAAAGGAGTTAACATTTCTTCTTCGGTTTCCTGAAGTTCATCAACTGTACCTAAAATGCGATTCACTTCCGAAGGACGAATTGCAGTAGGCACATTGTTTTTTTCACCCAAAAAACCAATTACGTTTGGTGTATTACGCAGGCGGTGAGAAATTTCACCGACAAGATAAGCTTCTATCAGGACATACCCCGGCATACAACTACGTTCTTTTGTAATTTTTTTGCCGTTACGAATCTGGTAAACTTTCTCAGTGGGGATTAATACCTGAGCAACATATTGACCAAGATCCGAATTTTTGATTTCAGCATCAATATATTCTTTTACCTTGTTCTCTTTTCCACTAATGGCACGCATAACATACCATTTAAAATTTGTTGACTCAGACACTTTATTGACCTCCATTGATTAAATTAAGACAGATGTCCGTAAATAAATTTCATGATATTTTCAAAACCTAAATCCATAAGCCATACGATCAATGCAAGAATGATGGAAGCAATTAATACCACTACTGCACTGTTAGTAAGTTCTGTCCTTGTAGGCCAGGATACTTTCTGAACAAGTTCTAAATACGCCTCTTTGATATAGTTAGTTATCTTCATATATAAATAGAATTTGCACGGGCAGAGAGGCTCGAACTCCCGACACCTGGTTTTGGAGACCAGTGCTCTACCAACTGAGCTACGCCCGTGTATGAGTAAACAAGTTACAAGTTACAAGATTTTTCTCATAACTCGTAACTTATAACTATTTTATTAGTCTAACAATTCAGTAATCTGACCTGAACCTACTGTACGTCCACCTTCACGAATAGCAAAACGTAAACCTACGCTACAAGCTACCGGATAGATTAAAGTTACAGTTAATTCCAAGTTGTCACCTGGCATTACCATTTCAGTTCCTTCTGGTAAAGTGATTTCACCTGTTACATCCAATGTGCGGATATAGAACTGTGGACGGTAACGGTTATGGAATGGAGTATGACGTCCACCTTCTTCTTTTTTTAAGATATAAGCAGCAGCTTTGAAAGAAGTGTGAGGAGTTACTTTTCCCGGGTGGGTAATAACCATACCACGTTTGATTTCTTCTTTATCAACACCACGAAGTAATAAACCTACGTTATCACCGGCTTGTCCATCATCCAAAATCTTACGGAACATTTCAACACCTGTAACTACTGATTTTTTAGCTTCATGACCTAAACCAATGATTTGAACTTCTTCACCTGTTTTGATCTTACCTGTTTCGATACGACCTGTAGCAACTGTACCACGACCTGTAATCGAGAATACGTCTTCAACTGGCATCAAGAAAGGTTTGTCAACAGCACGTTCTGGCAATAAAATCCAGTTATCAACTGCATCCATCAATTCCATTACTTTATCTTCCCATTCTGGAACACCATTCAATGCACCAAGAGCAGAACCACGGATAACAGGAGTATTGTCGCCATCGAAATCATAGAATGTCAGCAATTCGCGCATTTCCATTTCTACTAATTCCAACATTTCTTCGTCGTCAACCTGATCACATTTGTTCATGAAAATAACCAAACGAGGTACGTTTACCTGACGGGCTAACAAAATGTGTTCGCGGGTTTGTGGCATAGGACCATCAGTTGCAGCAACTACAATGATAGCACCGTCCATTTGAGCAGCACCAGTTACCATGTTCTTCACGTAATCGGCATGACCCGGACAGTCAACGTGAGCATAGTGACGATTTGCTGTTTGGTATTCTACGTGTGCAGTGTTAATAGTGATACCACGTTCTTTTTCTTCAGGTGCATTATCGATTGAATCGAATGAACGCATTTCAGAAAGTCCTTTTTTTGCAAGTACCATGGTAATTGCAGCGGTCAAGGTAGTTTTACCGTGGTCAACGTGACCAATAGTACCTACGTTTACGTGAGGTTTTGACCTGTCAAATTTTTCTTTTGCCATAACTCAAAGATTATTTAATAATTAATTTAATATGTTTTATAAAAGCTTACAAAGTTGAGCTGTTGATGAGAATTGAACTCGCGACCTCTTCCTTACCAAGGAAGTGCTCTACCACTGAGCTACAACAGCAAAAATGGTTTGATTTACTCTCACCATTATAGAGCGGAAGACGGGACTCAAACCCGCGACCCTCAGCTTGGAAGGCTAATGCTCTATCGACTGAGCTACTTCCGCAATTTTAATGTGTTAATAATCCAATATGTCAATTTGCTAATGAAATTCATCAACGTTATCAACATTAACACATTAGCATATTGATAAATTGGCACATTTTTTTGTGGGCAGTGAAGGATTCGAACCTCCGAAGTCGAAAGACAGCTGAGTTACAGTCAGCCCCAGTTGGCCACTTTGGTAACTGCCCATTTTTTAAATTCGATACATTAAAACAAAGAGCGTCGAGCCTCTTGTCGGATTCGAACCAACGACCCCGAGATTACAAATCACGTGCTCTGGCCAACTGAGCTAAAGAGGCAATGTGCTATGTTATAGCGTTTTTGGCGTTTAAAAAGCCGTTTGAACACTGCTATTCAAACGGCTTGCAAATGTACGAATATATTTTGGACTACAAAACATTTACCTCATTATTTTAGTTTTTAGTGGTTTTTTCTTTGTATTTACGTATTTGTTTCTCTACTGCTTCGAGAGTTAGGTCTACGGCCTCTTCAAATGAATCGCATGTTTTTGAAGCAAAAAAATCAACATTCGGTATTGATACTTTTATCTCGGCTTCTTTATTAATTGCTGTTTCCGGTTTGACTACCTTTAAATATACTTCTAAATTTAGTATTTCATCAAAAAATTTTTCTAACCTCAACGATTTTTTGTTAATGTAAGACTCCAGCGCGGTAGTTGCATCAAAATTGATGGATTGAATCCGTAGTTTCATAATAGCCTCCTTTTTTTTATTTTGCCCTTGGATGAGCATGTTTATATATATTGTAAAGTTCTTCGAAACTCGTATGTGTGTACACTTGCGTTGCTGCCAGACTGCTATGTCCCAATAATTCTTTCACAGAATTAATATCCGCTCCGCCATTGAGCAAACCGGTGGCAAAAGTGTGACGAAGCACATGCGGGCTCCTTTTGTGTAAACTGCTTACTTCCGACATTGCATCGTGTACCAGATTATACACCATTTTCGGATACATTTTTTGTCCGTTTTTACGAACAAACAGAAAGTGTTCAAGTGTCCCTGCTTCTTTGTCTCTTTGTGTTATATAGTGTTCTATATCTATACAGAGCGATTCGCCCATAGGAATAATACGTTGTTTATTCCTTTTTCCGATAACCCGTAAATTCCCTTCTGCAAGGTCAATGTCAGAGTCTTTTATGGTTAGCAGTTCCGAAAGACGAATCCCTGTAAGATAAAATACCGTCAAAATCAGTTGGTCGCGCGTTGCCTCAAAGTTATTGGGGATAAATGAATTGTCCAAAACTGAAGACATTTCGTTTTCTTTAAAAAACGCCGGAAGCGGTTTTTTTGTTTTTGGCAAAATGATTTTTAACGTTGGATTCAGGGTAGTATAACCACGTAATAATAAGAATCGCCAAAATGATTTGAGAGTTGAAATTTTACGGGATAATGTCCGTGCTGATAGGCTATCGGACATCAACGTGAGTACCCATTGCTGAATTTGCTGTGAACTGACTGCTTTTGGATTAAACTGATCGGGGGTGATTGCTATGAAATCAAAAAACTGAAGAAGGTCGGTATGATATGACAAAACAGTATGAGAGGAGTAATTCTTCTCATACTGTAAATATTGCAGAAATTCGTTCATCATAACCGTACGCTCAAATCTGCAACGAAAATAGTTTAAATAAATCAGGAAAACAAGCTTTCCACCGACTTTTTCCTATTCTTCGCTTAGATTCTTTTTTTGAACATAAATCGCGTGCATTTTTTCTTCGCGATCTACGATAGAAGGTTTATCAAAACATTGACGACGACGAAGTTCTTTTACAACGCCTGTTTTTTCAAATTTACGTTTGAATTTTTTTAATGCTCTTTCAATGTTTTCGCCTTCTTTTACTGGAACTACGATCATAATTACTAATTATTTAATATGTTTGTTTTTGTTTTTTATTTTGGACTGCAAAGATAGAGAATGATTTTTGAATAACAATAAAATTATTATAAAAAAATGTATTTGGCTATTCTGTTTTTGATGTCGAAAAAAGAGTTGTGAATATTTCTTTACTGTAATGAGCCATTATAAACTCAATTAATCATATAAACACTAACTGGGTTTGGGCAAAACTTGTTAATCATAAATATTAAGTTGCCTGTCGTAAAATTAAAGGATATTTGATCAGAAAGTTTGAATTAAATCATTTGTGAATTCACTCGATTCAGAATCGTTTGTAACATAAGGCTAAACAGTGAGTCCTTTTTTACTAATCCGTCATCAATATTCGTTCATGTATTTTTCGCGTAGTTCTTTCAAGCCCTCGCCGGCTCCTTTTTGAATGACAGTAACATTTTTTCGGGATACGTTTACTTCTTTCGGGTCGATAAGATAGATGGGTGTGCCGGGTTTTACCTCGTCAATTAATCCGGCAGCGGGATAAACCTGCATGGAAGTACCTATAATTATAAAAATATCGGCCTGTTCGGTAAGCCGAACGGCATTTTCAATTTCGGGCACTGCCTCGCCAAACCACACGATATGCGGACGAAGTTGATACCCCTTTGGGCATTTATCACCCAGATGTGTTTCGTAGTTTTCGGGTGTAAGGTCGAAGACTTCTTCGCCGGATGAGGTAGATTGCACTTTCATTAGTTCGCCGTGAAGATGCAAAACCTTTGTGCTTCCTGCCTGTTCGTGCAGGTTATCCACATTTTGAGTGATTATCTGTATATCGTATTTTTTTTCAAGTTCCGCCAGTGTATAATGCCCTGCATTGGGTTTAGCTTTGAGCAATTGTTTCCGCCGTTGATTGTAAAAATCAAGTACTAAAGCAGGGTTTCTTCGCCAGCCTTCGGGAGTAGCCACATCGTCTATCGGGTATTTTTCCCATAGTCCTCCTGCATCGCGAAATGTACTGATGCCACTTTCGGCACTCATGCCTGCACCTGTAAGAACAACTATCTTTTTCATTTGGTTGATTTCAAAATGTAAAACACAAAAGTAATAAATTTATATTCAAATCTTCGTATATTTGCAGTCGATTTTTAACTCATTTTTTTATTAAAATTATGTCGCAATGTCTGAGATTTTAAGTAATAATTATGTGCGGATAATTTTCAGCACACTGGTAATTTACCTTTTTATCGTTATCGCTATCCGGCTGTTTGGCAAAAAGGAATTGGCACAACTTTCGGTTGTCGATTTGGTTTTTATTTTGCTGATTAGTAATGCGGTACAAAATGCTATGGTTGGACCGGATTCAACGCTTAGCGGTGGGTTAGTGGCGGCATCCACATTATTTGTAGTCAATTATATATTTAAATACTTGCTCTTCAGTTTTCCTAAATTTGGGAAACTAGTAGAAGGTGATGCCACCATGCTGGTATATAAAGGGAAAATTCTGGAATCGCATTTAAAAATGGCTAAAATTACGCCGGATGAATTAATGGAAGCCATCAGGGAACACGGTGTGGCCTCGGTTCATGAAGTGGATTTAGCTGTTTTGGAAGTGGATGGAAATATTAGTGTACTGTCCAACGAATATCAGAAAAAAACTGTAAAACGAAAAAAAGCACATAAAATTATCAATAAACAAGAGGGATGAAATGTTATTTTTAATTCGCTATTGTATCAAAAATATTAGAACAAAGAGCCGCGAATTAAAGAAGGATTCCGGTATAATTACATAACTAACTATTCAACAAATATGGAATTAAAACCCTGTACTGAAAAACAATTGCCCGAAATACTGGACATTTTCAACGATGCAATTCTCAACTCAACTGCATTGTACGATTACAAAACCAGAACTATGGAAACTATGTATGCCTGGTATGAAGATAAGCTAAAAGGAAATTATCCGATTGTAGGCGCTTTTGATGAAAATGAAACTTTATTGGGATTTGCTACTTACGGCATGTTTCGTGTTCGTCCTGCCTATAAATATACGATTGAGCATTCGGTTTATGTCAGGTCGGATAAACGTGGCAATGGCTTTGGGAAAATATTGCTTCATGAAATTGTAAAGAAAGCCGAAGAGCAAAATTATCACGTTTTGGTTGGTGTAATTGATGCTTCGAATACGGTGAGTATGAATCTACACGAAAGAGAAGGATTTGTGTTGACAGGAATAATGAAAGAAGTAGGTTATAAATTTGGCAAATGGTTGGATGCAGCATTTTACCAATTGATATTGAATACGCCAGAGAATCCAAACGAAAAATAAAATGACAATAAAATATTATGGAAAACAAAAAAATTAAATGGGGCATTTTAGGAACAGGGAGAATAGCCAAAGTAATGGCAACAGCGCTTCAGGTTGTGGAAAATTCAGAGCTTTATGCAGTAGGTTCCCGCACTAAAATAAAGGCAGATGAATTTGCCTCAGAGTTCAATATTCTGACATCGTATGGCAGTTACGAGGAACTTGTTCGGGATGCCGAAGTGGATATTATTTATATTGCCACGCCACATAACCTGCATCTTGAAAATGCCTTACTTGCTATGAATAATGGCAAACATGTGCTTTGTGAAAAACCGGTAGGAGTAAATCGGAATGAAGTGGAAACGTTGATTAAAAAGGCTAAAGAAAAAAAACTTTTCCTAATGGAAGCACTGTGGAGCCGTTTTTTGCCAAATATAATCAAAACAAAAGAATTGATTGAATCTGGCGAAATTGGAGATATAAAACTCTTAACAGCTGTGTTTTGTATTAAATCGAACAATGGTCAGGATCACAGGCATTTTAATCTGGATTTGTGTGGTGGAACTATTTTGGATATCGGGATTTACAATATTTTTCTTTCAATGCTTTTGTTAGGTAAACCTCAGGATTTTTCTGCCATTGCCGGATTAAGCGAACAAGGCGGGGATAATACTTGTAGCTACACATTTAAATACGAGAAAGATACACTTGCAGTTATGTACTCTTCGTTTTTGGTGGAATCACCGATAGTTGCCGAGATTCATGGTACAAAGGGAAAAATTGTACTTGAACATGTCTGGTTCTGTCCGGGCAAAGTGAAAGTATTGTATAACGATGGAAGGGAGCAGATTTTCGATTTTGATGTAAAAAGTAACGGATACGAATACGAAGCAGAAGAAGCGGCCAACTGTATTTTGAGTGGAAAAACCCAAAGCGATTTGTGGAGTTGGAATAACAGCTTGGAATTGGTAGCTATGATGGACTCTATTCGCAAAGAGTGTGGAGTGGTTTATCCTAAACACGATTTTTAAAATTGATTTCATTCAGATGTAAACCATTGCGGTTGAACTTTGTTGATACTAAACCAACTAATTTTAAAAATAGAACAGATGAACAAAACAGCGTTAATTACAGGAGCTTCAAGTGGATTAGGTAAAGAATTTGCACTGATTCATGCATCCAAAGGTGATAATTTAGTGCTGGTAGCACGTAGTAAAGAGAAATTGGACACCTTGAAACTTGAACTTGAAAAGCAATTTGGAATTTCGGTTTATGTGATTGGAAAAGATTTGTCGGATCAATATGCGCCTAAAGCGATATTCGAAGAATTAAAAGTTCAAAAAATTCAGATTGATTACCTTGTTAATAATGCAGGATTTGGCGATTTTGGCCTTTTTGCTGAATGTAACTGGGATAAACAATTGGAGATGATAAATTTGAATGTAACAGCTCTGACGTATCTCACTCGTTTGTTTTTGCCTGAAATGATCGGAAATAAGTTTGGAAAAATTTTGAATGTTGCTTCAACAGCTGCTTTTCAACCCGGTCCGACTATGTCAGTCTATTTTGCAACAAAAGCCTTTGTGTTGAGTTTTTCAGAAGCCATTGCCAATGAATTAAAAGGAACAGGTGTGACCGTTACTGCATTGTGCCCGGGAGCAACCGAAACAGGTTTTAAAGACGCGGCTGCATTAAACGACAGCAATTTGTTTAAAGGGAATCAGATTGCGACATCGAAAGAAGTTGCCGAGTTTGGCTATAATAAAATGATGCAAGGAAAAACCGTTGCAGTTCATGGATTTGTGAATAATTTGATGGCAGAATCTGTTCGGTTTGCCCCGCGGAATTTTGTAACAAGTCTTGCCAAAATGAAATTAAAGACAAAATAGTTTATTTAATATTTTTTAAAACTCAAAAAACGCTCTAAATTTGCGCAATTTCAGAAATTATTTACGAGATTCTTGTATTATTTTCTAAAAAACAGTGATTTGTAATTATATAACATTATCTTTGCAGGACATTAAAATAATAATTATCAACAATGAGTAAAGGAACAGTTAAATTCTTCAATGAATCTAAAGGATTTGGATTCATCAGCGAAGATGGTTCAAAAAAAGAACATTTTGTACACATTTCCGGTTTAATTGATCAAATCCGCGAAGGCGACACCGTGGAATTTGATTTGCAAGAAGGCAAAAAAGGTTTGAACGCCGTAAATGTAAAAGTAATTTAGTATATACTAATTGACTTTTGTCACGCATTGAGAAGTCTATCATTATTTTGGTAGGCTTTTTTTTGTTCTTTTTTTTACCGAGTCAAATTTTATTCATCAATTTTGAAATTTAACCGTTAAATGTACTTAAATTTTGTTTTCACGCTTAATCCTTATTGACTGTCAAAGGTCTTTTAATAATACTATAACATTAGTTGAAGATAAATTCAGAACGATAAATATGAGAAAAAAACAATGGCAATTTCTATTTTTTCTAATTCTTTCATTTTCAATTTATTCAAAGTCGGTTAATGCCCAAGCTTCAGCTTTTTCTGATTTAATTGTTAATCGTTTTGACAGGCAATGGATAATTGAACCACAAGAAAAAGTTTACCTTCAAACAGACAAACCTTATTATAGTGCCGGTGAAGATATCTGGTTTAAAGGTTATTTGGTAAATGCCACTACGCTTGTGCCAAATGCGCTTAGCCAGTTTCTGTATGTTGAATTAATCAATAAATCGGATACTGTTTTATATCGTGTTAAAATAAAGAAAGATTCACTTGGTTTTGAAGGACATATAAAATTAAAGCCTGAAATTCCAACTGGTTATTATGCATTAAGGGCTTATACCTACTGGATGCAAAATGCAGACAAAGACTTCTTTTTTAACAGAAGTATTTTGATAGGTAATGCGATTGATGACAGGGTTTTAAGTAATATAACTTATGGAAAGCCAGTAGATGGACTGGTTCCTGTTACACTTTCATTTACTGACGGTTCACACAGTCCCATTGCCGGCAAACGTGTTGATATTATTCAGAACTGGGATAGTTCGTTGAAAAAGAAAATGGTGATGGTTACTGATAAGTCCGGCACAGTTAGTTGGAAAATATCCGTTAATCCAAATGACAATTCCAAAAAAAGTATTGATATTGCTATAAACGATGAGAAGTTCAAAAAAAATTTTTACATGCCGGAATTTAGTTCCGATTTTGATGTACAATTTTTTCCTGAAAGCGGATCTTTTTTAAATAATGATTTACAAACTATTGCTTTCAAAGCTATTGGGAAAGACGGATTATCGGTAAAAGTGAGTGGAAAAGTTTTTACTGATAAAAATGAGGAAATTACAGATTTTACAACTTTAAATAAAGGTATGGGAAAATTCTCAATTCAAACCCAGCCAAACGAAAGTTATTACGCATTGGTTAAAACAGCAGAAGGAATTGAGAAGCGATTTGAACTTCCAAGAACGGAAGCTAAAGCAGTTGACCTTCATTTGTTGTTTAACCGTGGTGAAATTTTATACAAAGTTGTAAATCAAACAAATATCCCGGATAAATCTTTGTATTTATTGTTACACTCACGCGGGAAAGTGTATGTAATTGAATCGCTAAAATTGCTGGAGGGTAAAATTGCTGAATCTTCTCTCCCTCCTGGGATTGTTTCATTTTCAGTAATCGACTCTCTTGGACACACTTTTTGCGAAAGAATGTATTTTGCCCGAAATGATTCATTCCCGATAATTTCTATGAAAAGCGATAAAACTGTTTATGGCAAACGTGAACCGGTAAACCTAAGCTTAAACATCCATACTGCATCCGGTGAACCCGTTGCTGGCAGTTTCTCAATCAGTATTACTGACAACCATACAGTAAAATTAGATTCACTTGCGGATAATATACAGAGCAACTTATTGTTGTCTTCCGATATAAAAGGATATGTCGAAAATCCTGCTGCCTACTTTGTGAATAATAGCCCTTTAACTCGTGAAAAAACGGATGTATTAATGATGACTCAAGCATGGCGAAGATTTAATACAGCTGATGTTGTAAAAGGAATATATAAAAAACCTGAATATTATCTTGAAATAGGTCAGTCTCTTTCGGGAAAAGTGTTGAATTTGTTTAATAAACCCTCGAAGAAATGTAATATAACCATGATTTCCCCCCAAAAATCATTGATTAGATTAACACAAACTGATAATGACGGTCGTTATCTGATAGAAGGAATAGACTTCCCGGATAGTACCACATTTGTTTTAAAAGCCAAAAAACCCCGAAGCATTCCTGATGTTGAAATTGTTGCCGATCCTGATAATTTCCCAATATCAAATGTATTTATTCCAACTCCTTTGAAAGCTAATAATGAAGTGCAAGATGAGTATTTCAAACAAAGTAAAGATAAATATTATTATGATGGGGGAATGCGTGTAATTAATCTCGGAGAAGTTACAGTAACTGCTGAAAAAAAACAAGATACGCAATCTGAGTATTATTCGGGCATGGCCGATAATGAAGTTACATCGAAAGAACTTGATAAAATGCCAGACATGAATATAATGAATATATTTTACACAATTCCAGGTGTTCAGGTTATGGGCGATAAAGTCACTATTCGTGGAAGAATGAACAGTCCAATGTTTTTGGTTGATGATATAGAAATGACAGACATAACTGAAATTAATTATTTGACAGCTGATGATATAGAAAGTATCCAGATATTTAAAGGTGCAGGCGCTGCCATTTTCGGAGGACGAGGCGGAAATGGTGTAATTGCCATAACACTGAAAAAAGGTGTTGTTTTAAAAGCAAATACATCGGTAAGTATGACACTTGAAACACCACTTGGTTACCAGAAACCATCGGAATTTTATGTGCCAAAATATGATGTTGACAGTATTCGTTTAAGTGATAAGCCCGATTTGAGAACTACCATTTATTGGAATCCAAAACTTGTAAGCGATAAAACAGGAACTGTGCATATGAAGTTTTATACGGCTGATGATGCAACAGATTATTCAGTGGTGCTGGAAGGACTTACAAAAAGCGGTGAAATTTGCCGATATGTGGGAACTTTAAAACGTGAAGATAACTAATTTTTCATACCTTGAATTCCAAAAAGAACGCTCCTGAGAATTAAGTTTCTCAGGAGCGTTTCAATATATGTATTGCAAAATTGAAAATTAAATTACTTTATAAACATCCACATTTTCAACTTCAAACTTCTTGATAAATGCTGCGTGACGACGAACTTCAACTTCGCCAAAGTTCAGATAAACTTCAGCCGATTTTCGGAATAAATCTTCTTTGTCGCGTGAAGCATCGATAATCAACAGGTAACCCATGATAATGTGTCCGGCCATCTCCACCATGCGGCGAGCCTGAAAATCAAGGTATTCCTGATTTTTAGTTTCATTTACACGGATGACCGTATTTTCGTACAAATTAGTCATAATTTGCAGGCGTTTGCGCAACGATGTAAATTCAGGATTAATAGGCTGAGCATCATAATCACGAATCATCTTCAGATAATTACCGGTGGTTACGTGGCGTATAGCTGCTACAACCTGCAATTGCGAAGTTCCTTCATAAATAGTCATGATACGTGCATCTCGAAAATGACGTTCGCAGGCATAATCTTTCATAAAGCCCGAACCTCCGTGAACCTGAATAGAATCATACGCATTTTGATTTGCATATTCGCTGGAGAACATTTTCAACATGGGTGTCAATGCATCGGCCAGTTTCAGATAATCTTTGTATTCTGCTTTTTCTTCGGGGCTCAACTTGCGTTCACTTTCAATAGCTTCGTAGATTTTATAAACGTCTACAAAACGTGTTGTTTCATAAAGCAATGCACGTGAAGCATCCAATTTTGCTTTTATATTTGAAACCATTTCAAAAACGGCTGGGAACTCAATAATTGCTTTGCCAAACTGACGACGGTCGCGGGCATAAGCCAGCGCTTCGTTGTAAGCGGATGCCGAAAGTCCAACTGATTGAGCTCCGATTCCTAAACGGGCACCATTCATTAATGACATCACATATTTAATTAAACCCATCCGACGGGTTCCGACCAATTGAGCAGGAGTATTATTGAAAACCAGTTCACAGGTTGGAGAACCTTTGATGCCTAGTTTGTTTTCAATACGACGAACGAGAACCGTATGATCGTGCTTGTTGTCGGCAACAAAATAAGATAAACCACGACCGTCGGAGGTTCCTTCTTCCGAACGAGCCAAAACAAGTTTTATCTGAGCATCACCATTGGTAATAAACCTTTTTACACCATTCAAATACCAAATGCCATCCGCTTCATTGAAAGTTGCTTTCAACTGTACAGCTTGCAAGTCTGAGCCTGCATCCGGTTCAGTTAAGTCCATTGAACAAGTTGCACCATCGCAAACGCGCGGAAGATATTCAGCTTTGATATCATCAGACGCAAACTCAGAAATTGTTTCGGCACAGTCCTGAAGTCCCCAAATATTAGCAAAACCTGCATCGGCACGTGCAACCATTTCGCCTGACATAACATAAGCCACGAAAGGGAAATTAAGTCCTCCGTATTGGCGGGGCAAAGTAAGTCCGTAAACACCTGCTTGTGTCAAGGCATCGTGATTTTCTTGTGTTCCACGAGCATAAATTACACGGTTGTTTTCTACTTGCGGTCCATCATGGTCCACACTTTCTGCATTTGGAGCAATAATATCACCGGCTATTTCACCTATAATCTCTAATACTTTTTTGTAGTTATCAATTGCATCTTCGAAATCGCGTGAAGCGTAATCAAATTTATCTTTTTCAGCAAAATTACGCTCCTTGAGTGTAACTATTTTCTGCATCAGCGGATGTGAAAGCTGAAATTTTATTGCGGGATTGTCATTAAAGAAATTCATATTTTTATAAGACCTCCAATCCTTAAAGGGATATTTGGAGGATTTTTTTGTTAGTTTGTCAATAATTAAACTAACCCATATTCCCCTTTAGGGGTTAGGGGTTACTTGCTGTTTTTCTTATAATATTTGATCATTTTGGGTAGAACCTCTTCTACTGTTCCTGTAATCACATAATCGGCAATGGCATTGATTGGAGCTTTCGGATCGCTGTTGATAGCAATAATCATTGCGCTTTCCTGCATACCGGCGATGTGTTGGATTTGTCCGGATATTCCGCAGGCAATGTACAATTTAGGACGAACAGTAGTTCCTGTTTGACCAATTTGACGTTCATGCTCAGCAAATCCGGCATCCACGGCAGCGCGTGAAGCACCAACTTCGCCACCCAATGTAGTAGCAAGTTCATGCAATAATTTGAAATTATCCGCACTTCCAACTCCGTAACCTCCTGAAACAATAATTGGTGAACCTTTAATGTTTAGCTTCGATTTTTCCATGTGACGTTCAATCACTTCCACTACAAAGTCAGTATCCGGAACATATTTAGATAGTTCTAATTTTCGGGTTTTACCAACGAACTTAAGATCTTTAATCTCTTTTTTCATTACGCCTTCACGTACCGTTGCCATTTGCGGACGACAATCCGGATTTACAATGGTGGCAACAATGTTGCCTCCAAAAGCAGGACGAATTTGATAAAGTAAGTTTTCATACACTTTACCTGCTTTTTTATCTTCGTACGTTCCGATTTCAAGCGAAGTACAGTCGGCAGTTAAGCCACTGAACAAAGCCGAAGAAACGCGTGGCCCTAAATCGCGACCAATCGAAGTTGCTCCCATCAGGGCAATCTGTGGTTTTTCTTCTTTAAAAAGATTTACCAACAATGAAGTGTGAGGTAACGAAGTATATGGAGCCATACGCTTATCGTCGGCAATGTGAAGTACATCAACTCCGTATGGAAAAACCTGGGCACCGATTGTGTCTAATTTAAAACCTGCAGCTACTGCTTCCAGTTTGCAGTTCAACTGTTTAGCTAAACTGCGGCCTTTGGTAAGTAATTCTAAGCTGACATCGCCTACAATGCCATCTTCAATTTCAAGATATACAAATATATTGTTCATAGTAAATTATCCTATCGTATGGTTAGCAATTAATTCTTTCATCAAATCTTCAATTTCTACATCAGAAGCAGTAAGTCGTTTGCTTTCTTTTGCTGTAAAGACCACATTTTCGATTTGTTTTACCTTGGTGGGAGATCCGCTTAGCCCAAGCCATTGAATGTCATGTTCAATATCGTTAACTCCCCACTCAGTAATATTCAGGTATGGATGGGCATCATACAAATCGGTATAATCAGAACCTGCTTCCTGTTTTTCAGAAGGAGTTGCAGCGTGTTTGTATTTTAAAGTCAGTTTTGCATGACGTGGACGGCAATTTGCTGCAGAGCCGTTAACAGTTACCACCATTGGAAGTGGTCCTCTTACCACTTCTATGCCACGCTCTAAGCGGCGTTTAACAGTGATTTTATTATCAGACAGATTTAAAATATCTTCGGCGTAAGTAATTTGGGGAAAGCCCAGTTTTTCTGCAACCTGAGGTCCAACCTGTGCCGTATCACCATCAATAGCCTGACGACCGCAAACGATTAAATCAACTTTACCCATTTTGCGAATTGCACAGGCAAGTGCGTATGATGTAGCCAAGGTATCGGAACCGGCAAACTCACGTCCACTCAACAAATAACCCCCATCGGCACCTCGGTACATACTTTCACGAATAATTTCGGCAGCACGGGCAGGTCCCATTGTTAGGATATGAACTGTAGCACCTTCAATTTTACTTTTCAAGCTTAGAGCTTGTTCCAACGCGTTCAAATCTTCGGGGTTGTAAATGGCAGGAAGTGCGGCACGGTTTACCGTTCCATCAGCTTTCATGGCATCTTTCCCTACGTTGCGTGTGTCGGGTACTTGCTTAGCAAGAACAACAATGTTAAAACTCATTTTGTGATAATTTGATTAATATATTGTGACTAAATAATTTTATAATTGATGTGTATATATTCCGTATAGTCCTAATTTACTCAATAAAAATCTGATAGCGACAAATTGACGAAAAGACCCGCAAAAATAGCAGTTTTTATTGAACCAGCAACTGTTTTTGCACAAATTTCAAATAATGTGCATAAAAAGCAGGCTGATAGGTATAAACAAAACGTGAGACTTTTCACAAAGTCTCACGTCTAAATAGGTATTAGTTTTTTTAAGGTATAAAAAAGATTGTGTTGTTTAGTTAACGATGCAAATAAACTGCTTAAATTGGATGTGCACAAGTTGAAAAATATGTTTTACAACCTATTTTTTGAAATATCTTGTAGTATATACAGAAAATCAGAATGGAAAATTGGTTTTAAATATCTCATTACAAATAAAATAAATTGGATTTTATAAAGTTTATGAGAAAGTGATATTTTTATCATAATCACTGAAATATTTTAATTTTATCGAAAATATTTTTGAAAAAATAAAAACTATTGCAAAGCTAAAACTTTAAATGGAATTATAGCACTACCAATATAAGAATATTTAATAAAATTATTGCAGCTAACTATAAAATATAAATTAATAAAGTGAAGTGATTTAAATTTGATTCGTTTTATGGTTGAAAATACTGTTTTGGATCGCTAAATAATGCCTGATAAAGTAAATGTCTGTTTAACTGTCGATACGGTTTTTCGTAAGAAATCAGTATCTTTGTGGCATATTATTGTAAATATGAAAAAAATATTATTACTTGTACTCTCCGTCTTTCAGTTTGTGTCGTGCACTCAAACAACACGGAGTGCACAAACAAAAGAAAAAATGGTGAATATACCTGTTTTTTCGGCTGATTCGGCGTATAAATTTTGTAAGAAGCAGGTTGATTTTGGTCCCCGTGTGCCCAATACCCTAGCTCATGATGATTGCGCTGTATACTTATCTGAAAAATTAAAAGCATTTGGTGCAGAAGTGGTTAATCAAAAAGCTGATTTGACTGCATTTGATGGTACTGTTTTAAAGTCGGACAATATTATCGGCTCTTTCAATCCAAAGGCTGAAACACGTATTTTATTGTTTTCGCACTGGGATTCACGTCCCTGGGCCGATCAGGATTCAAAACCTGAAAATCGGAAGAAGCCCGTTATGGCTGCCAATGATGGTGCTAGCGGAGTAGGAGTTCTACTTGAAATGGCCAGATTAATGGGCAAAAATTTACCCAATGTGGGTGTGGATATTATCTTTTTTGATTCGGAAGATTATGGACAGCCTGAAAATGCTCAAGGCGAAAGTAGTGAGGATTCCTGGTGTTTGGGAACCCAGTATTGGGCACATCATCCCCATGTCCCGGGATATACGGCGCGTTTTGGTATTTTGCTGGATATGGTTGGTGCACCTCAGGCTACTTTCTTTAAAGAACAAATGTCTGAAAATTTTGCTGGAAATGTAGTGGACAAAGTTTGGAGTCAAGCTAAAAGCCTGGGATTTGGTCAGTATTTTTCCGATCAAAAAGGGGGTGCAATTACCGACGATCACATTTATGTAAATCAAATACTGGGGATTCCAAGTATTGATATTATTCAGTATGATCCGAAAACAACGAGTGGGTTTGGTAGTTATTGGCATACAACGCATGATACAATGGATAATGTTGATAAGAATACACTTCAGGCAGTTGGAACTACGCTAATGAGTGTGGTTTACAATGAAAAATAGTTGGTAGTAAGAAGTAAAAAGCAATCTGCGTTGATTTGCGTAATTTACGTTCAAACAATATCTTATGAGTACTCGATTTAAAAAAATAGCCGTAAAAATAGGGAGTAATGTATTAACTCGCGCCGATGGAACACTTGATATTACACGCATGTCGGCATTGGTTGATCAAATATCTCAATTACACAAAAAAGGCGTTGAAATAGTGATGATTTCATCGGGTGCAGTCGCTTCAGGAAGAAGTGTAATGGGAATTAATAAAAAGATGGATGTGGTTGATCAGCGTCAACTTTTTTCGGCCGTTGGGCAAGCCAAACTAATTAATCATTATTACGATTTGTTTCGCGAACATGGTATTATGGTTGGGCAGGTGTTGACGACAAAAGAAAATTTCAGTAGCCGCAGGCATTATCTCAACCAACGCAATTGCATGCGTGTTATGCTTGAAAATAAGGTTATTCCTATTGTAAATGAAAATGATACAGTTTCCGTTTCGGAACTTATGTTTACCGATAATGATGAACTTTCAGGTCTGATTGCTTCGATGATGGATATGCAAGCCCTGATAATTCTCAGCAATATTGACGGTATCTATAATGGCTCGCCAAACAACCCCGAATCGAAAGTGATTCGTCAAATTGAGAAAGGACAGGATGTTTCTGATTTTATTGAGAGTTCAAAGTCTACTTTTGGTCGTGGTGGAATGTTGACAAAAACAACTATTGCACGCAAAATTGCTGACGAAGGGATTGATGTTTATATAGCCAATGGCAAACGTGATAATATGTTGCTTCAATTGCTTGATAAAAAATCAGATGTCATTTCAACGCATTTTGTGGCATCGGGTAGTGAAGTTTCGAGTGTAAAAAAATGGATAGCACATAGCGAAGGCTTTGCCAAAGGTGAGATTCATGTGAATGAAAATGCAGCTAAAGCTCTTATCGGTGAAAAAGCAGTAAGCCTTTTGCCAATTGGTGCTACCGAGATTGTAGGTGATTTTGAAAAAGATGATATTGTTAGGATTTTTGATCAAAATGGACAATCGCTTGGAATAGGCAAAGTGCAATATGACAGCGAAAAGGCGCGTGAAATGATTGGCAAAAAGAACCAAAAGCCTCTGGTACATTGCGATTATTTATATTTGGAATAGAACACATAATTATTTACATAGAAAATGAATTCAACTACTATAAAATCCGACTGGAAACAATCTACAGTGCTTGCTTCCCGCTCTCTAAATCTGATTTCTGATGAAACAATTAATCGGGTTTTGCTTGCGTTAGCCGACGAAGCCATTTTACAAACAGAAAATATTCTAAAAGAGAATGCTAAGGATTTGGCAGCAATGGATAATACAAATCTAATGTACGATCGCCTTTTGCTAAGCAAACAACGAATTGAAGGAATAGCTGCCGATATTCGGAATGTAGCTTCGTTGCCATCGCCAGTGGGGAAAATTTTAATGGAAACCGAGCGTCCGAATGGGATGAAAATAACGAAAATAACAGTTCCCTTTGGAGTTGTGGGTATTATTTATGAAGCACGTCCGAATGTGAGCTTTGATGTCTTTTCGTTGTGTTTCAAATCGGGGAATGCATGTGTTTTAAAGGGAGGAACTGATGCTCATAATTCCAATTCAGCTATTGTAAAAGTGATTCAAACGGTATTGGAGAAATTTGGATTAGATAAAAACATAGTAACTTTATTGCCTGCCGGGCGTGAAGCAACAGCAGAATTGATGAATGCCGTGGGGGTTGTGGATGTGGTAATTCCACGTGGAAGTAAAGGCTTAATTGATTTTGTTCGTGACAATTCACACATTCCGGTTATCGAAACAGGAGCAGGGATTTGCCATACTTATTTTGATGAATTTGGGGATGTAGAAAAAGGGAAAGAAATAATATTCAACGCCAAAACCCGTCGCGTAAGTGTATGTAATGCATTGGATTGTTTAGTAATAAATAAAAAAAGACTTTCCGATTTGCCATTGCTTTGCGGAAAATTAGCCGAAAAAAATGTAATTATTTATGCTGACGTAAAAGCATACACTTTTTTGAACGGAAAATATCCGGGAAATCTATTACAAAAGGCCACAGAAGAAAGTTACGGAACTGAATTTTTAGATTATAAAATGGCTGTAAAAACTGTTGAATCAATTCAAGAGGCCGTTGATCATATAGCCAGATTTAGCTCCAAACACAGTGAATGCATCGTAAGTGAAAATGAGCCACATATATTGTATTTTGAAAAAGTAATTGATGCAGCATGTGTGTACACGAATGTTTCCACTGCTTTTACCGATGGTGCACAGTTTGGATTGGGTGCAGAGATTGGAATTAGCACCCAAAAATTACATGCACGAGGTCCAATGGCATTGGCGGAATTATGCTCCTACAAGTGGATTATTAAAGGAGATGGGTTAATCCGGAACTAAAATAAATGTATCTAATTCACTAAATTTCAAATATTTTTACACAATTTGTTGTATATTCGAAAATAATTGATTTCCTTTGTAACCGAAAAGAAAGTGTATTTTTTCGTACGGTTATTTCCAACTCTCCTTCTCAGGTCCGAATTTGCTTTAACCTCGTTTGTTTATACTATTCTTGAATCACAATTTATTCAATTTTTATTTTATTTTATGAACATTTACGTAGGTAACTTAAGTTACAAAGTTCGCGAAAATGACCTTCAAGGGGTTATTGAAGAGTATGGTCAAGTAGAATCTTGCAAAATTATCAAAGACCGCGAAACCGGAAAATCAAAAGGATTTGCATTTGTAGAAATGGCTGACGATGCAGCTGCTGCAAAAGTAATCGAAGAATTAAACGGTGCTGAATTTGATGGCCGCTCAATGGTTGTTAAAGAAGCTCGTCCAAGAAACTAAAATTAAGTTTTTAAGACACAAAAAGAACTTCTGTTATCGAAAGATAGCAGGAGTTTTTTTGTAAAAATTATATTCAAATGGCTAATTCTCAAGGGATATTTATAAATAAAGGCGTTTTTTTTAAATTTTTTATTTTATTCTCTATCACGGTGTTTCTTACACTGTTGGTTACACCGGTTATAGCTATTGTTGCCAATCAAAATCCAACAAGCGTTGGAATAATTAAAATTACACAATTAATTATGTCAATTGTAATATTAATTATTCCTCCTTTCGTTTTGGCTTATTTGTGTAGTGATAATACCTTACAGTTCTTACATTTAAATAAGAAAATAAACTTGATGGACGTATTTTTCGTGTTTCTGTTTATGTTGATTGTTATTCCATTTGTTAATTTGCTTAGTGATTTGAATCATCAACTAGTACTTCCAAAAGCTATGGTAGGATTGGAAACATGGATGAAAAACTCTGAAGAAAACGCAACACAGCTTACAGTGAAACTGTTGAATGTACATAATATTCAAGGACTTATTTTCAATGTTTTTTTAATTTCTATGATTCCGGCTTTTGGTGAAGAATTATTTTTCAGGGGTGCAATACAGGGAGTTATGCAGCAGAAATTA
Organism: Paludibacter sp.; assembly: GCA_031292575.1. Classification (GTDB taxonomy): domain Bacteria; phylum Bacteroidota; class Bacteroidia; order Bacteroidales; family Paludibacteraceae; genus Paludibacter. Next base: position 31,623 of record JARLGX010000024.1, on the reverse strand, counting down.
AATATTAAAGTGGCAATATGGATAACAGCGATAATTTTTAGTACTATTCATTTGCAGTTTTACGGATTTTTGCCACGTATGTTGTTGGGTGCATTTTTTGGATATTTACTGTTTTGGAGTGAGAACATCTGGTTGCCGATAGCTGCACATTTTACTAACAATTTTATTGCAATACTTTTCTATTATTTTAAAAATAACGGTTATAAATTGCCAGATATTGATTCAGTAGGAACAGGAAATACCCTTTGGTTGGGTCTTGCGAGTGGTTCATTGGCTGTTTTTGGATTCTTTTGGCTTAAAAAAAGATTTCAAACCGGTATTGTCAATTTGTAAGACATCTAATTTTTATTTCAACTCTTCTTCTCTAACATTATAGACTTTTCAGATAGATTCTAAACTATTTTCCTTTGAAGGTTAACAAGAAATGCTCAAAAAAGTGTATTTTTGTAAGCTTAAATACAATAGAAATCACTTTTTAAAGTTTTAAATTCCAGATATACAAAGCAAATAAAGAATAACTTTGTACTATCCTTTGAAATTTTAAAGTTTAAATTTTCAAAATAGCTTTTATGCCCATTTTCTCAACCAAATTTGATTTGAAAAACCACTTAGCACATATAATTTTTTTCAGTCTTCTGATAATCATTATCAGTGGATGTTCAACAAAAAAAAATACTTGGTTTTCAAGAGATTATCAGGCTATGACTACTCATTTTAATGTCTATTACAATGGCGATGTGAGCTACGAGGAGGGGTTGAAAAATATCCAGAAAGCAAATAAAGAAGACTATTCAAACATCATCCCGATGTATCCGATTAGCCATCATTCGAATGCAAATGCGGCAACAACGAATATGGACTTAACGATAGAAAAATGCAGGAAGGCAATAAAATTACACTCTATAAAAATAAAGCCTGATAAAGATTACAATAAAGCTAATTTGCCTGAATATAAGCTCTTTTATAATCAGGAGGAATTTAATCCGGCATTGAAAGAAGCCTGGTTACTACTTGGTAAAGCTGAATTCCATAAAGCGGATTTTATTGGTTCAGTAGGTACTTTTTCGTATATAATACATCATTATGGTACTGACAAAAATATGGAAGCAGTTTGCCAACTTTGGATTGCCCGTGCTTATGGTGAGATGGGATGGATTTACCAAGCAGAGCAGGTGCTGTTAAATCTCAAACAAGATAACCTTAAACGTGCAAATGTAGGATTTTTTGCTTCGGTTAACGCCGACTTATTGTTAAAAAAACGCCAATATAAAGCAGCTATACCATTTCTGGAAATAGCGTTAGCTAATGAAAAGGATAATACTTTAAAACTTCGGTTTAGGTATTTGTTAGCCCAATTATATCAGAAAACAAATGATAATAAAGCTGCTTATGATACTTATTCTAAGGTTATAAAATCGAACCCTCCTTATGAAATGGATTTTAATGCACGGATAAGTCAGGCTCAGTTAGGACAAGGTGATATTTCAAAAATCAGAAAAGATCTTTTGAGTATGACTAAAAATCGAAATAACAAAGACTATCTGGATCAACTATATTTTGCAATAGGGAATACTTATTTGTACCATGCAGATACATTAAAAGCAATTGAAAACTACAAGCTTTCTGCAGAGAAAAGTACTCAAAATGGAGTTGCCAAAGCAATATCACTTATTAAGTTAGGTGACATTTACTATTCAAGTAAAAAGTATGTTTTGGCACAGCCATGTTATGATGCAGCTGGAAAAATTATAACAAACGAAAATGAAGACTATAATCGGGTTACCCGATTGGGTGAAATGCTGGGACAATTGGTAACTCAAAATGATATAGTTGTATTGCAAGATAGTTTGCAACGATTATCTGCCATGCCCGAAAGCAAAAGAATTGATGTGGTGAACGGTATTATAAATAAATTAATTGCCGATGAGAAAGCAGCTGCAGCAAAAGAACTGAAAGATAAACAAGAAGCAGTTGCAAATGCAGAAGATTCCTTTGCTAAATTGCCTCCAATTGGCGGAAAGGTAGGTGTAGCGGCTGATTGGTATTTCTACAATATGGATGTAATGCAAACCGGTGAAATTGAATTTATTAAGAAATGGGGAAAACGCAAGCTCGAAGATAACTGGCAGAGAGCTAATAAATCAGCATCTCTTTTTGCCGATGAAAACTCTGCCGACGCTTCTGTAAAAGATAACCAAACAGATACAATTGCTAAATTGAATGAAGTCAGTGATAATAAAAAACCTGAGTTTTATTTAAGACAAATCCCTATTACGCCTGCACAGTTGGCAAAATCTACTGAAGAAATTGGAGATGCATTATTTTCAATGGGTGAAATTTACAAAGATCAGATTGAAGATTTTCCAATGTCGATAGGTACATTCGAAGAATTTATTCGAAGATTCAACTCAGATAAACGAGTTCCGGATGCCTATTTCTACATTTATTTAATGCAAACTAAATTAGGCAATCAAAGTGAAGCAAATGTGTATAGAATGAAATTGATAAAAGAATATCCAAATTCAAAATACGATAGAATTCTTTCACAGCCTGACTATACTGAGAAACTCGCAAGTATGTATAAAGTGCAGGATTCGATTTATAGTCTAACCTACAAAGCATTTAATCAAAGCGATTATAGAACTGTTTATAAGCAAGTTGCATATATTAGGCAAAACTTTCCATTGTCAACACTGATGCCAAAATTCTTGTTTCTAAATGCTTTAAGTATTGGAAAAAATGAGACCCCCGATTTATTTAGAACAGCATTGAATGATTTACTTGCCAAATATCCCGATAGTGATGTAAGCGCAATGGCAAAAGATATATTGGCATTGATGAAACAGGGTCAGGAAATAAAAACTGGAAGTTCGAGTGGTTCATTGTTAACTTTACGGGATGAGAGTATTAAAACAAATGTAAATGAAATTCAACCCCGTCAATTTTCAGTAGACAAACTTACTAAGCATAGAATTTTGTTTATAAGTACTGTAAATCAGTCGGATATGAATAAGTTGCTTTATAATGTTGCCTCGTTTAATTTCTCCCGATTTATGATTAAAGATTTTGATTTAGTCATAAATAAAATGGACAGTGCACAAAGCTCTTTATCTGTTACCAATTTTGAATCGTACGATGAAGCTGTTGCATACGAAAAATCTATTGCCACAGATGCAAATCTTACAAAATTAATGAACGATTATCATGTTCAGGAAGTTATAATGTCGGAAGATAATTATGCGTTACTTAAAACCGGTTTTAACCTGAAAGATTATCTGGCTTTTCAATCAAAGCAACCATTACTTAATCGACATATTCAGTTGGCTGAAAACAAAGTAATTACTAAGGGGAAAAATATTCAGGAAGAAGATAAAATTGTAACAAAAAATACTTCTATAAATACAGTTAAAGTAGAAAACGAAAAACGAGCTGAGGTTACTGAAATTAAGGTAAATAAGGAAAGTAACGAAAAGCAAATTCAAAAAGCTGTTGAAAATAAAAAATCACAAACTACGCAGGCTACAACTGATGATTTGAAGAAGGAATCGGGAGATAAAACAAAAGAAATTAATCAGCCAAAACAGGAAGTTGTAGTAAAACAAACTCCTCCACCTGCAACCGTACAACCCAAACCGGTTGAAGTGCTATTGTTTAAAGGATTGTTCGGATATGTCGAAAATGAGCCACATTATATTGCAATTTATATAATGTCAGGAAAAATAGATTTTGCTAAAATTAAAACAGCTTTTGACTCATACAATTCAAAGAATTATGGTACTATGAATCTGAATGTTACCCTTGAAACAACTGGTAAAGTTCAAGTAATTATTATTGGTAGTTTAATTGATGCTCATGTTGCCAAAGCATATTTGATTAAAATGGTGAGAGAAAAAGCATTGTTTGAAGGATTGAAAGGCGCAGATTATAGAAATTTACTGGGTTCGCGTAAAAACCTAAATACAATGATTCAAAAAAACGCTCTCAGTACTTATTTTGAGTTTATGAAAGAATATTATTTGAAATAAATTTACAAAAAAAAAACGAGCTAAAAATACTTATCTTCAAATGAAAAAAGATCGCATACTTTGGGCCGACGACGAAATGGATTTGTTGCGTCCGTACATTCTTTTTTTGGAAGAAAAAGGATATGAAGTTGTTACGGCAACAAATGGAAAAGATGCCCTGGAATTGTGCCAGAAGGAGACATTTGATATAATTTTTTTAGATGAAAATATGCCTGGTTTGAGTGGACTTGAAACATTGGCTTTGATTAAAGATATTGATCCTACTGTGCCAATGGTAATGATTACCAAAAGTGAAGAAGAAAATATTATGAATATGGCAATTGGGAGTAAAATTGCCGATTATTTAACTAAACCAGTGAATCCCAGTCAGATTTTATTGACTATCAAAAAGAATATTCATCAAAAAGAAATTATAACTGAGCATACAACTTCCACTTATCAATCGGAATTTGGTAGAATAGGAATGCAAATAAACGATTCACTTACCTATGAAGACTGGGTTGAAGTGTATAAAAGACTTGTGTACTGGGAGCTGGAATTGGCTGAAACAGACAATGGCATGGACGAAATGCTAAAAATGCAAAAAACTGAAGCCAATAACACTTTTACAAAATTTGTTCGTAAAAATTATGTCGATTGGTTTGAGCATCCCGAGAAACGTCCATTGATGAGTCCTGATTTGTTTAAAACAAAAGTGTTCCCTTTGCTTGATAAAGGTGAAAAGGTATTCTTTGTTTTGGTCGACAATTTCCGATATGATCAATGGAAAGTTATCCGTGAATTGATGAATGATTTTTTTCAGTTTAACGAGGAAGAATTGTATTGCAGCATGTTGCCAACAGCCACACAATATGCCCGGAACTCTATATTCTCAGGACTTTTACCTTTGCAAATTCAACAAATGTTTCCCGATCTTTGGGTGGAAGAAGAAGATGAAGAGGGTAAGAACTTAAACGAAAAGGATTTATTACAAACCATGTTTCAGCGGTATCGAAAAAATTATACTTTTTCATATCATAAAATAAATGATTCAAATTCGTGTGAGCGTTTGATTGATCAATTGTCGCGAATTGATGGCAATCAATTGAATGTGTGTGTGTTGAATTTTATCGATATGCTCTCACATGCCCGAACAGAATCGAAAATGATGCGTGAGTTAGCAAATGATGCTCGTGCTTATCGTTCACTGACACTATCATGGTTCAGAAATTCATCTACGTATGAACTTTTTAGAGAAATAGCCAAAAGAGGTTATAAGGTTATTTTCACAACAGATCATGGTACAATACAGGTAAGCAATGCCATAAAAGTTATTGGTGACCGAAACACGAATGTGAATCTGCGTTATAAAGTGGGGAAGAACCTCAGTTATAACAAAAAAGAAGTATTTGAAATAACGCAACCTGCAAAAGTAGGCTTACCAAGTCCGAATGTAAGTTCGGCTTATGTTTTTGCGTACAACGATAATTTCTTTGCATATCCGAATAATTACAATCATTACGTGAGCTATTATAAAGATACTTTTCAGCATGGTGGCATATCACTTGAAGAAATGTTGATCCCGATAGTTGTAATGGAACCCAAATAAATTAATAATATCACTATTTACAATTATTGATGAAAACTTATACTAACGTAAAAGACCTCGGAAACTTGCAAGATGCAGTAAAAGAGGCTCTGGAGATAAAAAAAAATCGTTACGCATACAAACACATAGGCGAAAATAAAACTTTGTTGATGGTGTTTTTTAATTCCAGTTTGCGAACACGGCTGAGCACACAAAAAGCGGGGATGAATCTGGGAATGAACACGATGGTGCTTGACATTAATCAAGGTGCTTGGAAGCTTGAAACTGAACGTGGTGTAATTATGGATGGTGATAAACCGGAACATATTTTAGAAGCCATCCCAGTTATGGCAAGTTATTGTGACGTAATCGGTGTTCGTGCATTTGCTCAATTTGAAAGTAAAGAATTTGATTATCAAGAAACTATTATCAATCAGTTTATTCAATATTCCGGTAAACCTGTTTTTAGTATGGAAGGTGCTACAACGCATCCTTTGCAGGCTTTTGCCGATTTAATAACTATTGAAGAATATAAAAAAGTAGCTCGTCCCAAAGTCGTTCTTACCTGGGCGCCGCACCCTAAAGCCTTGCCACAAGCAGTACCCAACTCCTTTGCCGATTTTATGAACGAGGCTGATGTGGATTTTGTAATTACACATCCCGAAGGGTATGAATTGGCTCCACAGTTTGTACGTGGTGCGAAAGTTGAGTACAATCAAATGAAAGCTTTTGAAAAGGCAGATTTTATTTATGCCAAAAATTGGGCAGCTTACCAAGATCCGAATTATGGGAAAATATTGAGTACAGATCGTAATTGGACAGTGAGCGACAGGCAAATGGCATCTACAAATAATGCGCATTTCATGCATTGTCTGCCTGTACGAAGAAATATGATTGTTACCGATGAAGTCATTGAAAGTAAGCAATCATTGGTTATCCCCGAAGCTGCCAATAGAGAAATTTCGGCACAAGTTGTAATTAAACGTTTATTAGAAAGTATATAAATCATGGATTTAGAAACTGTTGTTGCATCCATCCGAAATGTGCCTGATTTTCCGAAACCAGGAATTATGTTTAAAGATATTACTACGGCAATGAAAGATGCTGAAGTGTTGAAGTACATAACTGATACATTGTATGATTATTACAAAGACAAAGGCATTACCAAAGTAGTAGGGGTTGAAAGCCGTGGTTTTGTGCTGGGAAGTATTTTGGCGTATAAACTTGGTGCCGGATTTGTTTTACTTCGCAAACCAGGTAAATTACCTGCCGAAACTTTTAAAATTGATTACGAACTAGAATATGGAACTGATTCACTCGAAATTCATAAAGATTCAATTGAAGAAAATGATGTGGTTTTGCTTCATGACGACTTGCTTGCCACAGGTGGTAGTGCCAACGCAGCATTAGAACTTTTGAATAATTTTACGCATAAGGGAATATATGTTAGTTTTTTAATAGAGCTTACTTTTTTAAATGGAATAACCCGCTTACAAGGGGCTAAAGATATTCATTCGTTAATTAAATTTTAATAAATTACCACTAAGATAATTAGTCCACTAAGTTACACATAGAAGTTTCTTTTATTGTAATTACTAACTTAGTGATTCTTCGTGTTCTTAGTGCCTCAGTGGTCAAAAATGGAAAAACTTACAGTCATAAAAGTTGGAGGTAAAATTGTAGAAGAGCCGCAAAGCTTAAAGCAATTTTTAGCTGATTTTTCAAAAATTGAAGGATATAAAGTGCTGGTTCATGGTGGTGGGCGTTCTGCAACAGCTTTAGCAGCCAAACTGGGCATTGAGAGTAAAATGGTGAACGGGCGTCGTATAACTGATGAAGAAACGCTGAGAGTTGTAACGATGGTCTATGGCGGATTGGTAAATAAACAAATTGTTGCCGGACTTCAGGCAATTGATGTTAATGCGCTGGGTTTGACTGGTGCCGACCTGAATTACATGCGCTCGGAGAAACGTCCGGTAAAAGAGGTTGATTACGGGTTTGTTGGCGATGTGAAGGAAGTTAATGCAGGTATCTTGGCTGATTTAATTTCTAAAGGAATTGTACCTGTTCTAGCTCCGTTGACACATGACAAAGTCGGAAATTTGCTGAATACAAACGCCGATACCATTGCAGGTGAAACAGCAAAGGCATTGGCCAATTATTTTGAGGTTACGCTTATGTTTTGTTTTGAGAAAAAAGGTGTACTTTTGAACGAGAATGATGACGAAAGTGTTATTAAAACGCTTACACCTGAGTTTTTTGAGAACTATGTTTCACAAGGAATTATTAATGGGGGTATGATACCTAAATTAGAAAATTCTTTCGAGGCATTAAATACAGGAGTTAAGCAAGTTGTTATTACACGTGCCGACCAAATTCATACTACCAATGGAACTATAATCACTTTATAAAACGATCAAAATGAAAAAAATATTTTATACCTTTTTTGCCTCATTTTTATTTACCAGTATTTTATTTGCTCAGGAAGAAATCAAGTTATATCCAAACGGACCAAAAGACAGTAATGGGTTTACAGAAAAAGAATCATTAATGAGAGCTGATTTTGTAATTAAGATCAGTGATCCTCGTATGTATTTTTATCCTGCTCCGAAGGATAACGCAAACGGAACCGCCGTTTTGATTTGTCCGGGTGGAGGTTATTTAGGTGTTTCAGTTATTAATGAAGGTAAGCTGGAAGCCGAATGGTTCAATAAATTAGGCGTATCAGCTTTTGTTCTATATTATCGAATGCCTAATGGGCATTATAACATTCCAATGGAAGATGCGCAAACGGCTTTAGAAATTATTCACAAGAATGCAAAAAAGTGGAATATTGACCAGGATAAAATAGGCATCATGGGATTTTCGGCTGGTGGGCACTTGGCTTCGACTGTTGGGACACATTTTAAGAATAAAATTCAACGTCCGGCTTTTATGATTTTGGGTTATCCTGTTATAACTATGAATAAGGCTCTTACACATCTTGGGTCACGGGAGAATTTGCTGGGTCAAAGTCCATCCGAAAAATTGGTAAAACTATATTCGAATGAATTACAAGTAACAAAAAACACACCACCAGCCTTTATTTTTATGGCTTTGGATGACAAAACTGTACCGGTTGAAAATAGTTATTCGTTTTATAAAGCATTACAAGCTAATAATGTTCCGGCAGAATTGCACACATTTGATGTAGGCGGTCATGGATTTGGGATGCGTAAAAGTGGAATTCCTGCTGATAAATGGCCTGATTTATTGGAAACCTGGCTAAAAAATAATAAACTTATTAATTGACATGGTGCCAGAAGAAACAAGTGATGCGGTTGCATTACTACAACAACTTATCGCCATTCCTTCGTTTAGCAGGGAAGAAACTGCAGCTGCTGATTTTCTGGAGCGTTATATTGAAATTAAAGGATATGTTGCTTCCCGTAAGGAAAATAACATATGGATTTTAAGTTCTGGATTTGATCAATCTCGTCCTACTATTTTGTTAAACTCTCATATTGATACTGTGAAACCTGTTGCAGGTTGGGTGCGTGATCCTTTAAGACCAACCATTGAAAACGGTCGGATTTACGGTTTAGGGAGTAATGATGCAGGTGCAAGTGTAGTAAGCTTACTTCATGCTTTTTTTTATCTTACCCAAAAAAAGCAAGCTTATAATCTGATTTTTGCGGCTTCGGCTGAGGAAGAAGTGTCAGGGAAAAATGGAATCGAAACTCTTTTACAGGAGTTACCTAAAATTGATTTTGCAATTGTGGGAGAGCCAACTGAAATGAATTTAGCTGTTGCTGAGAAGGGGTTAATGGTTTTGGACTGTGTGGCTATAGGAAAAGCCGGACATGCGGCGCGGAATGAAGGCGAAAATGCTATCTATAAGGCGTTGGAAGATGTTTCATGGTTTAAAAATTATGTATTTAAAAATAAATCGGATTTGCTGGGTGAAGTAAAAATGACAGTGACTCAAATAAATGCAGGTACTCAACACAATGTAGTGCCGGATAAATGTAGTTTTGTGGTGGATGTGCGCAGCAACGAAATGTATTCGAATCAGGAAATTCTGAACATAATCCTTAAACAAGTTAGTTGTAACGTTCAGGCACGTTCAACCCGTTTAAGCTCTACTGCAACACCATTGAATCATGCCATTGTAAAACGAGGACTTGAATTGAACCGTTCGCTTTTTGGATCCCCGACACTTTCCGATCAGTCTTTGATGCCTTTTCCGAGTTTAAAAATGGGCCCCGGACAATCGGCTCGCTCTCACACGGCTGACGAGTTTATTCTTTTGGATGAAATTGCTGAAGCAATTGAAATCTATATTCAATTGCTCGATGGATTGGAAATCTAATATTTAAACTCAAAATACTGAGTCACTTTTTAAAGATTACTATTCAATCAACTTCATTACTTCGTTCACATCCAGTTGTTTTAATAAGCCTGTTTCAGTTTCGAGCATAGTTTCCGATAAATGTAATTTATGTTCTTGAAGCTGTAGAATCTTTTCCTCAATACTGTTTTGTGTAATAAATTTATAAACAAATACTTTGTTTTTTTGACCTATTCGGTGTGCACGATCAAAAGCTTGAGCTTCAGCAGCTGGATTCCACCAAGGATCAAGGAGAAAAACATAACTTGCCCGAGTGAGGTTTAGTCCAACACCGCCGGCTTTGAGAGAAAGTAGGAAAATGGGAAATTCATCGTTTTTCTGAAATTTTTCAACTTGTTCTTTCCTGTCTTTAGTGCTTCCATCCAAATAACAGTAATTAATTTTTCGTTCGTCGAGATAATTTTTATATAATTTCAGATGCTCTACAAATGAACTGAAAACAAGAACTTTATCTCCTTGTTGAATCACATCTTCCAACATTTGAATCACAGTTTCAAACTTACCTGAATTTTCTCCATATTCTGAATCAACTAACAATGGATGATTCGCTGTTTGCCTAAGCCTAAGTAAGCCTTCCAACAAAATCATCGAATTTACTTTGTTGTTTTCATCTTTATTTTCCAGAAATTTATCGCGATAGCTGTTCCGAATATCCCGGTAAAAACTTTGTTGTTCTTCAGTCATTTCGCATCGTTGAACGATGATGGATTTATCAGGTAAATCTGTTAATACCGCATTTTTATGGCGGCGAAGCAAGAATGGTTTTAGCAATTGGCGATATAGTTCCTGATTCTCTGGTAGTTTACATAAACGGGTAAACTGATTTGCAGAACCCAGCATATTGCGATTGAAAAAATGTACTTGTGACCAGAGATCAGTTAATGAATTCTCGATAGGTGTTCCGGTGAGAGTTAAAAATCGTTGAGCCCTCAGTGATAAACATACTTGCGTAATATCCGATTGTGGATTTTTTATAGCTTGAGCTTCGTCAAGTATTATGTAGTTGAATTGTTTATTAATAAAAATATGTTTGTCTCTGCGTAAGATGGCATAGCTTGTAAGTATAATATCGGGGTTTCCAAAGTCTGCAGGATCTTTAGTTCGTTGATTGCCAACGTGAACATAAATATTGATGTCAGGTGTAAATTTCTCGGCTTCTTGTTGCCAGTTGTAAACTAAACTTGTGGGAACAACTAATAAATTTGTTCCTCTGTTTTGTTCTTTTAGCCATTGCAATAAGCAAAGTGTTTGGATAGTCTTTCCCAGTCCCATATCGTCTGCCAGACATCCGCCAAGTCCCATTTCGTCGAGCAATCTCAGCCAATTATATCCTTGCTGTTGATAATGACGGAGATGTCCGTTAAATTGCGAAGGTAAGTCGTAGTTGATTTCGAGTTTATTTTCTAGAAATCTTCGCATATTATGTTTTGTCGACAATTTGACTTTTGATGCTTGTGCCAGTTTTTCAATCAAAACGCAATAATGTTTTGAGACTATGGCTTTCCCATTTTCAATTTTACATAAATCTACCAACGATTTATATTCGTCGAACCAAGCTTGTGGAATCTGAACATATTCGCCATTTGGGAGCAACATTTCTTTTTTGCCGTGTTTTATGTAATTTAATATCTGTAAAAATGGAATTTCATATTTCCCAAATTGAACTTTTCCTTTTATATCAAACCAATCATTTCCTTCTTCCAATTCAACCGAAATAGTTCGTTCACCTACAAAAATACTTTGTGTGACGTTTTCTTTTTTGTCGAAACGAATTTCCACTCCTGCAGACTCAATAAGTTTGTAACGAGTGTTAATCCATTCGATTCCTTCAATATAACCAGTTCTCCAAACTTTTGCATCCATATCAACTCCAATTACTTTTAATTCATCGATATACATTTGTTCCATTTTCTTGTCACGTAGAACCTGAAAGATAGTAAACGAGTTATCGTGCTTGTCCAGCCGATTTGTTGCTCCGCCTTGTCCCGCCCAAAATCGAAAATCTTGGTATTCGAAAATAAGTTCCAAAACAATCTCTTTTGAATCATTTTGAGGTATTTCATCTTCAAAAAGTGAGGTTTGCTTTAAGGGTCTTAATTCTTTTATTCGAAGCACGGCTGTTGTTAATTCTGTAATTGTTTGAATATCAAAGCCTGTTGGTACAACTCGGTTTGTAGGAACCAGTGGTAACAAAACTTTCTGAATATATTCGGTAGCATTAAGTTGGGATACAGAAACAAAATCTTTTGACAAAAATGGAATCAACTTACTTCCATCAATGTCTTTTTCAAATTCGTAAATTGTATTATTCACTAATATTCGAGCTGCATTCCGTGAAACAAAAATACCATTCCGGATGCTTAATGATTTATTTCTACAGGTTAATTGTATGGAGTAATTTAGAGAGTCAGGAAGATTATCAAAACAATATAGCATTTCAGGCATTTCAATTGCTATCGTTATTTTTTCCCAGGTGAATGGAAATTTGCCGTTTTGTAGGTAAAGTAGCTTAGTTGATATGTTATCAAAAAAAATATTTTGATAGCCATTGATGTAGTCAGTCAAATAATCTTTAATGTATTGAATGTCAGTTTTTCTATTATTTGTTTTTCCATCAAAATACTTGGCTATCAAGCTGTCCCACGTGCGTGTTTCTTTATCAGATGTTTTGGTTCTTATGACATCTTTTTCTAACTGAAAACAGCAGCTTAATAATTTCTCGTCCGTTTCATCAAACAGCGATTTGAAGTTGGATTTATTTTGATGATTAACCTTGACATAGTTCACCGAAAACTGACCGTTATTATCGGTGTCCACAATTACGCATTCGGGGAAACATCCCAAATTTCCATTGGGATTTAAAATGTAAACTACTGATTGGCCCATGTTTAAATTTTAGGAGTATTCAAATAATAAATCCGCAAGTTTTGCAGAGGTTTTCAGTTATTTTATTGTTAAGGAATCCGTTACGAATTTTTTGAGATTTCTCAGAATTCAAAATGTCAGACAAATTATTGTCAAATATATTACCAAGTTTCAAAATTGCATTAGCATCCAGACAACATGGAATTACTTCACCATCAACCAGTACGGCTATATGGTCACGAAGGGCATAACATGTTTTTTCGGTTTGAGTTTGTTCACCGTTTTCTTCTGGCCATTGAAAACGTGGTGCTCGTTGAAGAAATACATGTTCGGTTAGTTTTATCCCGTTTCCTTTCGTTTTATCTGCCAATAAATTAAGAGGGAGATCGTATTTTGTAGCTATTTCCCGTAAACAAATTTCGTTAAAATAGGTGCTTGATGCATTTGTTGTATTCCACAATCGTAATGAAACGTAAGTGTTCTGCATAGCCTCTGAAGCATAATTCATAACTGATTGTAGATATGATTTCCAGTTCTGAGATGGGATATTCTCTTCGGCATCGTGTAAGGAAATATTCACTTGACGAATTTTATGTTTCAACAAAATTTCTTTTTTTTGTTCTAATAATCCTCCATTCGTGGTAATATTAATATTTAATCCTGCATTTTCAGCAATTTTTAGTATTTCGTCTAACTGAGGATGCAATAATGGTTCGCCGAGAACATGCAGATAAATGTATTCTGTAAATGGACGAATTTTTTCAACAACTAATCGGAACTCATCCGGCGACATAAACTTCTTTGGTCGTATGGTTTTAAAACAAAAGCTGCAATTAAAATTGCAGCTATTCGTAATTTCTATGTATATCTTTTTGAATTTCAATGTGTAAGATTTCGGAAATCAATTATATTATGAATTGAGAGAATACCAACAACTTGTTCCGAGCTATCTACGACGCTCAATGTTGTGATTTTATTGAGATCCATTAGTTCCAGAGCTTCTGTAAGTAACTCATCTGGTGCAATTCGTTTAAATCCAGGCGTCATAAAATCGGCAGCTGTCAGATTTTTTAATTCATCAAACTTTTGAATTGCCCGACGAATATCGCCATCTGTTATAATTCCGATGGCTTTTTCTTCCTGATTATAAACCATTGTCATACCCAATCGTTTATTGCTAACTTCGTAAATCACATCTTTAAAGAGTGTTGTTTCATATACTTTTGGAACTTCGGTAAACATTTCGTCTTTTACGCGCGAAATCAAGCGACGTCCTAATGCACCTCCCGGATGGTAAAGAGCATAGTTTTCAGCTTTAAAACCACGGCGCTCCATAAGGCAAATTGTCAATGCATCGCCCATGACTAAGGTAGCAGTTGTTGAAGTTGTAGGGGCAAGTCCTAATGGGCAGGCTTCTTTTGTTACGCCAACATTCAATACCATTGACACTTCTTGAGCCAAGGCTGAATGTAAATTTCCAGTCATTGCGATGAGCGAGCAGCCTATTTTTTTTAATGGAGCCACAATATTTATAATCTCCGAAGAACTTCCGCTGTTCGAAATTAGCAATGCGATATCATTTTTTCCAATCATTCCCAAATCACCATGCATGGCTTCAGCAGCGTTAATGAAAATAGAAGGAGTACCTGTTGAAGCTAGCGATGAAGAAATTTTATGACCAATTATGCCGGTTTTTCCAACACCTAAAATTACCAATTTGCCTTTGCAGGCATATATTAGCTCAACTACTTCGTTTATTTCCGGTCCAATTTTGTCCGACAACTTTTGTAGTTCTCCAATTTCTTGTTGGAATATTTCTTTTGAACGAGTTGTAAAATCCATATTTTTTTTCTCCAATTAGGAGTTTCTACTTAGTATCATCTCAATAAACTCTCTTACACAACCTTCGCCCCCTTTTTTCTTCATTTGAATTATTCCGGGAATATTTTTCACTGCATCCAATGCATCAGCCGGACAAGCAGCTAAACCAACAGACGAAAGTAATTCAAAACAATTTACATCGTCACCAATATAGGCAACTTGGGTAAGCGAAATGCCTTCTTTTTCGCAAATTTCCTTTACTGAAGCTAATTTTCCACCTTCTCTTTTACCCTGATAAAGGAAATCAAGCTTCAATTTTTGAAAACGACGTTCTACTAATTTAGTATTTTCAGAAGTGATAATTCCAGTTTTAATCCCCTTTTCACGAATGAGTTGCATACCCATACCGTCGTGCGTATTGAATTTCTTTAACTCATCACCGGCTTCGGAATAATACATGCCTGAATCAGTTAAAACACCATCAACATCCGTCAATAAAAGTTTGATGTTTAGAGTTTTGGGTTCCGAACTTTGATTTTTGAATTCAACTATTTTCTGTTGACTATTTTCTGTTGACTGTTGCGAAATGCCTTTCGTAATATTATCAATGGCAATAGCTTGTTCCAGAATTTCACGAATTTTCGACAGGTAAATTTGATTTGGACCATCTGAGAAAGCATGATCAGGATCGGGGTGAACTTCGGCAAAAATGGCATCAACACCAACGGCCAGAGCTGCCCGCATTAAATAGGGTACCATTTCCCGGTTTCCTCCCGTTGAAGTTCCTTGCCCTCCTGGTTTTTGTACAGCATGAGTTGCATCAAAAACAATTGGGAAGCCATAATTTCGCATTTCAACTAAACCGGTCATGTCTACCACTAAGTTGTTGTACCCGAAGCTTGAACCTCGTTCGCAAAGCAAAATGTTTTCGTTCCCCGAGTCGCGTAGTTTATCAACAACGTTTTTCATATCCCAAGGTGCCATAAATTGCCCTTTTTTTACATTGACAATTTTACCGGTTTTGGCGGCAGCTATCAATAAATCGGTTTGGCGGGAAAGAAATGCCGGAATTTGCAATATGTCAGCCACTTTAGCTACCTCTGCACATTGCCATGTTTCATGAACATCAGTTACTATTGGTAAGTCGAGTTCTGTTTTTACGCGTTGAAGTATTTCTAATCCGCGTTTCAATCCTACTCCCCGAGGTGATTTTACGGATGAACGGTTGGCTTTATCGAATGAGGACTTAAATATAAGGTGAATATTAAGTTCAGAACAAATTTCTTTCAACGTACGAGCCACTTCCATGGTCATTTCTTCAGTTTCTATGGCACATGGTCCGGCAATCAAGACAAACCTATTGTTTCCACCTATATCAAAACGGTTCAGAACATTTATTTTGCAGGTTTCAAGCATGTTTTAATTTTCTATTAATTTTTATTGTGCTCAATTTAAATCTTTCATTCCACGAATTACCAATTATTTGGAATCAGCACAATAGTAAATTGGAATTAATTTGAATATACTCTTACCCAATCAACTTCTAAATTTCCAGCACTTCCTTTTTGTTTTTGAGAAATAAAAGAATTGAATGCCAGATACATTTCTTCGGAAGGGATATTGCTGGCTGTCCTGTAAACCTCTAAATTATTAATCATCCAAATCAATTCTTTTTTCGACCAAAGTAGCGTGTAAATATAAAATTGATTTGGATTGAGACCTTTTATTTTTAAACCATCAACCAAATTTTTATTCGTATTACCCAATGTGATTAACTTTCCATCAAAATGAAAGATATTGATATGAGGTAATTTATTTTCAGTACCTAACCAAAAAGCATGTTGAACATTACCGTTACACCTGATTTTTGCCCTAAATACACCATGTTTTTGAGTAAAAGTATCGGCAGTTTGTAGCACGTCGGACGTGAAATTAAACTCTTTTTCAATAAATCCTTTGGTTATATCCCAGGCAGGAGCTATAACTTTTTCGTGTTTGGTCGCCAGTTTTAGCTTTCCATCAACCACTGATACATTTTTTCCTGAGTGGTTAGCTTGCTTCTCGTTGCTAAAGGAGTGATTACCAATCAACTTTGCACTTCGGTAGTGAAATCCGAAATTCCAATGTGATTTATCCAGCGTATTCCATTCGAATTCATCCTGAAAAGTTAATTTCAATGCACGATATTTTTCAAAACGCTCCGGTTTTTCGTTTTCAAAAAATATAATATCCGGATTATGAGCTAATTCGTAGAACCGTTCTTGTTGGGCAAATTCAGGCGTATTATGCCAGCGGTTTTCATTTGCCCAAAACTCGTTTGCCTTTTTAAATTCGTCTGAAACAACTTTGACTTTTAATTTTTCAAACTCGCTTATAATGAATGAATTATTGAAGCGTGTGTAAGTTTTATACGCTTTGGAATGTTCAAATTGCTTGTATTTTATTAGAGTTTCTGAAGCTTTTACTTTTTTCTTGTCGCCCAATAACTCATATTCAACTGTAGCCTTAAAACTAAGATATTGTTTCAAATTATCAGATTCTAAAACCTGATAGTAGAGTTTAATTGAGGGAGAGTTAAGCAGTTTTTTATATTTCTTTGAAATTTGATACTCTTCTGTATCTTTGTATTTTCGGTTTTTGAGAATTTTTTTGTTCTCCTGAAATTTCGCAGATTTTACTATATGAAAAAGTTTTTTGTAATCTGCCAGTTCTACAGATTTTTCAACTTCAGCATAACGGTGCATGGCAATTATTAATTCAGCTTCATTTTTTTCGAGTTTGGCTGTAGGAGTAATACCTCCAAAGAGTTTTTTCCAAAATAGATTCATAATGGGATGATATTATGAGTTTTTATTAGATAAATTAATTAACTCCATACAATGATTAATATCTTTGACAATAAGAGGTTTGTATTTTTCTTCTGATGGTATAAAAGATTCACTGCGCATGAAATCAATTTGATTGAGAAATGCGGTGTAAAATCCATCAAAATTCAACAGAATCAATGGCTTTTTATGCTCTCCAACAATGCCCGAGGCAATAATGTCAAGCATTTCGTCTAAAGTTCCATAACTTCCTGGTAAAACTACAAACACATCTGCCAATGCTTTCATTTGCACTTTTCTATCACTAAGATTTTCAACCTCGATAAGTTCTGTGCATAAGTGGCTTTGGCGATTCATGTTTATAATTGCCTGTGCAATTACACCAATTATTTTCCCATTTTTGCAGTGGGCTCCTTTGGAAATTGAGTCCATCAATCCGCCCGTTGCCCCTCCAAAAATAAGCGTATTCCCACCTTCGGCAATCAATTCGCCAAGCTCAAATGCTGCTTGTTTGTAGTGGTCAGCGATATGATTGCTTGAAGAGCAAAAAACGGCTATATTCATATTTGATTATTAGTTGATTGGTTCATTTGTTTATAAAATAAATAACTGATGAACCAATCAACTTAAATTATTATGCGTCAATCTTAGCGTAAGTGGCATTTTGTTCAATAAACTGCCGACGGGGAGCAACATCATCACCCATTAACATAGAGAAAACATGATCAGCCTCGGCAGCATTTTCAATATTTACCTGACGCAAAGTTCGGTTTTCAGGATTCATGGTTGTGTCCCATAATTGTGTTTCATTCATTTCACCCAAACCTTTATAACGTTGTGTATGAATCGATCCTTCAACTCCACCTCCGTATTTTTCAATAAAAATCTGACGTTGAACATCAGTCCAGCAATATTCTTCAACTTTCCCTTTTTTGCAAAGATAGAGTGGAGGAGTGGCAATGTATAAATAGCCTTGCTCAATTAACTCTTTCATATGACGGAAGAAGAAAGTCATAATCAACGTTGCAATGTGGCTGCCATCTACGTCGGCATCGGTCATAATTATAATTTTGTGATAGCGTAGCTTTTTTATGTTTAAGGCTTTGCTGTCATCTTCTGTCCCAATAGTAACGCCCAAAGCTGTGTATATATTGCGTATTTCTTCACTTTCAAGCACTTTATGTTGCATAGCTTTCTCCACGTTCAGAATTTTACCACGTAATGGTAAAATTGCCTGAAACTGACGGCTGCGACCTTGTTTTGCAGTTCCACCTGCAGAATCTCCTTCGACAAGGAATAGTTCGCATTTTTCAGGATCTTTGTCGGCGCAATCGGCAAGTTTGCCGGGAAGTCCACCGCCAGAAAGAGGCGATTTGCGTTGTACCATTTCACGTGCTTTTCTGGCGGCATATCGTGCGGTAGCTGCAAGAATTACTTTTTCCACAATAATGCGGGCTGCTTTTGGATTCTCTTCCAAATAGTTTCCAAGAGCTTCACCAACCGCCATATCAACCGAACCCATAACTTCGTTGTTTCCAAGTTTGGTTTTAGTTTGACCTTCGAATTGTGGCTCCTGAACTTTAATTGAGATAACGGCAGTCAATCCTTCGCGGAAGTCATCACCACTGATTTCAATTTTCAGTTTTTCAAGCATTTTGCTGTCTTCAGCGTATTTTTTCAACGTACGGGTAAGTCCACGACGGAAACCAGCAAGGTGAGTTCCACCTTCAATTGTATTGATATTGTTCACGTAAGAGTGAACGTTTTCGTTATAAGAAGTATTGTAAGTCATGGCGATTTCCACTGGAATTCCATTTTTCTCAGTAGAAATATGAATAACGCTGTCAATCAGTTTTTCACGTGCTTCGTCGATATATTCAACAAATTCTTTCAATCCTTCGGTAGAATGAAATACTTCCGATTTGAATGTTCCGTCTTCGTTCAAAACGCGTTTATCAGTTAAAGTAAGTGTTATTCCGGCATTAAGGAAAGATAATTCGCGCAAGCGATTTGCCAGAATATCCCATTTATAAACCGATTCAATAAAAATGCTGCTGTCGGGTAAAAATGTTGTTGATGTACCGTTGGTTGTAGAAGTGCCTATCTCTTTAACTGGATATTTGGGAGTTCCACATTCATATTCTTGCATGTACAATTTCCCGTTACGTGAAACTTCTACACGTAAATCAGTAGAAAGAGCATTTACGCATGAAACGCCCACACCATGCAATCCACCTGAAACTTTATAACTGCCATGATCAAACTTACCACCGGCATGCAACACGGTCATAACTACTTCTAAAGCAGATTTTCCTTCTTTTTCGTGCATATCCACCGGGATGCCACGGCCGTTATCAATAACTGTGATTGAGTTGTTTTCATTGATAAAAACCTGAATGTTATCACAATGTCCGGCCATTGCTTCGTCGATGGAGTTATCCACCACTTCGTATACCAAATGGTGAAGTCCTTTTATACCAATATCACCAATATACATGGCAGGACGTTTACGTACTGCTTCCAATCCCTCAAGCACTTGAATGCTACTTGCCCCATAATTGGCACTTGCAGCGTCTCTTGCTAATTCTTCTTCGCTCATTTTTATTTTAAGTTATTTGATTACAGTTGTTTGATGTTTTATTGCTGTTTTCTCGTGAATTGTTGGTTTGCATCTAAAAAAACACACAAATATAACACAAATAATTGAGATAAACGCTATTCTCAAATAGAAATTTGCTTTTGATTGGAGACTTTCAAACAAGAAACATTATCTGAAATTATCTTTAATGAAACCTGCTAGCTCGTTAAAATTAAAAAGACCTGTTTTGTGTTGAATGTAAGTTAAATGTTGATTTTTACATAGATTTTTTTACATTACTGTGGAAGTTAATGCCGTCAGTTGTTGCATTCACATATTCTTTTCGGATTACAAAATCACCAAATCGTTCACCATAATTTTTTGTTAAGGCGTAATCGGCCAAAATTGGTTTTAAAACTGCAATTATTTCTTCTTCGGTAAGTAGTTCGGCATATAATTTATTTAATCTGTCTCCTGTAAAACTTGCACCGAGATAAAGATTATATTTGCCTGGTGATTTACCAACCAAACCTATTTCACCCAAATATGGTCTGGCACAGCCATTCGGACAGCCGGTCATTCTAATGAGTATATCTTCTTCCTCAATATTCAGGGTTTTAATATATTCTTCTATTTTATCAACCAATGATGGTAAATATCTTTCTGCTTCTGCAAAAGCCATTCCGCAAAGTGGCAATGCCACACATGCCAGACTGTTTCTGCGAATTCCGCTGAAAGATTTATTCAGTTTCCATTTTTCAAGAAGTTGATTTATTTTCTCCTTTTCATTTTCGTCCACATCGGCAATAACGAGATTTTGATTTCCGGTAAGAATAAAATTCCCTTTGTGATTTTGAGCAATTTCCTGCAAAGCAGTTTTGAGTTGAAGTTTATCTGTGTTTTTCACTTTTCCACCTTCAACAAATAGGGTGAAATACCACTTGTTGTTAAATCCTTTTTCCCAACCGTAATTGTCACCATTGCTCTGGAAATGAAATGGTTTTGCAGATTCCAGTTTGTTTCCTAATTCGTTTTTAATTGCACTTTTAAATTCGTTTAACCCAATTCTGTCAATGGTGTATTTCAAACGGGCATTTTTACGGTCAGAGCGATTCCCGTTTTCTCGCTGCCAAATTACTACGGTTTTTGCAGCGTCCACAATATCCTCCGGTTTTACAAAACCAATCAAATCGCCCAAACGTGGGTAAGTCGTTTCTATTCCAAATGTCATTCCCATTCCACCACCAGCCAGAATATTGTATCCAATTAATTTTCCGTTTTCTGCAATTGCAATAAAACCTAAATCATTAGCATAAACGTCCACATCGTTTCGGGGAGGAATGGCGATGGCGATTTTGAATTTTCTTGGCAAATATGTTTTTCCGTATAGCGGTTCAAAATCTTCTTGCTTTTCACCTCCTGAAACAAGTTCATTGTTCAGCCAAATCTCATGATAGGCAGTGGTTTGAGGTGAAAGATTAGTATGCAAAGCCCGTGCATCATTATACACCTGTTGATGAATTTCACTTTCCCATGGATTTGCTGATGTCATTACATTTCTGTTTACATCACCACAGGCTGCCAAGGTATCCAACAGAGTCTGATTAATTCCTTTAATGGTTGCTTTCAGTTTTCGTTTAACCACGCCGTGTAACTCAAAAGCTTGACGGGTAGTTAGTTTAATAGTTGGATTCCCATACGTGTCTGCCAGTTTGTCAATTTCTAACCACTGTTTTGTAGTGGCAACTCCACCCGGAACGCGGATACGTATCAAAAAACTGTACAATGGTTCAAGTTTTTGTTTTCTACGTTCATCGTCCAAATCCCGATCTTGTTGTTGATAAGCTCCGTGAAGTTTAATCAATTGCTGATCATCTGCACTAATGCTGCCCGTGATCTGGTTGGCAAGACCTTCTTTAATAGTTCCACGCAAGTAGTTACTTTCTGTTTTAATCCGTTCTACTTCGGATAATTTTATTTCGGACATATAATATTTTATTTACTATTTAAATATTTGACATTTACTATTTTAAAACATAGGATTTAGTAAACGTCTGTTTGATAACGGTGCTGTTGTTGCAGATTAAAAACATATTCTTCGGCAGCTTGCTGCTTTAAACCACCATGTTTACTTACCACATTTACAAGTGTATTGTGTACATCGTGAGCCATTCTTTTCATGTCGCCACACACATAAAAGTGTGCACCGTTTTCCAGCCAGTCGAAAAGTAATTTTCCTTGTTCCTTAATATGATTTTGAACATACACTTTTTCTGAATTGTCGCGTGAAAAAGCTACGTCCATACGAGTTAAGGAACTTTCACGCAGATGTCTTTGCCATTCCAACTGATATAAAAATTCACTTTCGGAATGACGATTCCCAAAAATAAGCCAGCTTTTTCCCCGTTTTTCAACTTGTTCGCGGTGTTGTAAAAATGCACGGTAAGGAGCAACTCCTGTTCCAGCTCCAACCATTATTATGGGAGTTTCATGGTTTTGGGGCAAACGGAAGTTGTGGTTTTTTTCAATAAAAACAGGTGCGGTTTCGTTTTCTTCTGTTCTATCAGATAGAAAAACAGAACATAATCCGGTTTTATTTCGGTCGCCATTTTTGTATTTTACAACTCCTACAGTCAGATGAACTTCATTTGGATAAGTTTGTGGACTTGAAGAAATGGAATAGAGTCTTGGTTGTACTGGTCTTAATATTGAAACAAATTGATCGGGAGATAATTCTTCAGGGAATTGAGTAAATAAATCCACCAAATCTTTGCCGTAAATGAAATCTTTTACCGAATCCGGTGATTGGAGAATTTCTTTAATTTTATTGTTATCAGTAAGTTTTGCATAACGATTCAGCACATCGGGTGTAATGTGAGTAAGTTCGTAATTTTTGAAAAGCGTATCACTTAAAGTAATATCTCCTTGCTCAGAAATAACTTTATCGGTGGGCGAAAGATTCACAGTCTTGATAAGACTTTCTACTAATTCTGGTGGGTTCGTAGCAAAAACCCCGAGTGAATCACCTGGTTCATAAGTTATACCAGAATTCTCCAACGAAAGTTCTACATGCAAGGTTTGTCTGTTGCTGTCCCGTCCGTGTAAAAAAGTTTTTTCTAAAACCTGTGCCTGAAACGGATTTTCTTTTCCGTAGATACTGTCAGTTTCAGATTTGGTGTAAATAAGTTTTGTTTGCTGAGAATTCGCAGAATTACTATTTAATACTTTCAAGCTATCCTTAATCCATTTCAAGGCAGAGTCTCTAAAATTTACGTCGCATTCCACTCTCTTTGCAATTCGTTTTGCACCTAATTCTTCGAGACGATTATCAATATCAATTCCAGTCTGGCAAAATTTTAAATAAGAGCTATCACCTAAAGCAAGAACTGAGAAATTTAGTTCTTCGAGTTTCGGTGCACGTTTACTAAACAGAAAATCGTAGAATGTTTTTGCCTGAAACGGTGGTTCACCCTCACCGTGTGTGCTCACAATCAATAATAAATTTGTTTCATTTTTCAGGTCGTTGTTTTTATAGGTTTCCATGCTTTTTAGTTTTGCATCAATACCTAATGCAGCTGCATTTTTTTGTGCCTGTTTGGCTATCCCTTCGCCATTTCCAGTACGTGAACCGTATAAAATGGTTAATGATTTTTCTGTTTCTGATGTAACTATTTCGTTTTGAAGTAAAGGAGTATTTATTGAAACAGAGTTATTCTGAACATTAATATCCTGTGCCGAAAGTCCTGCAAAATATCCCGATACCCAATTGATTTGTGCTGCAGAAAGTGATGCCGCAAGCTCGGTAAGCAGTTTAATCTGTTCAGTTGATAATGGTAATAAATTGTTATTTGTCATCCTGCAAAATTGATTTGAATTATATTGCTGGCAAAGGTAGTAGTAGGGCAATGGTTTGGAAATACCCTTATTGTTGTAAATTGAATACCATAAAAGAGGTAGCGAAAATGACTTAACAATGGGATTTCATCAACGAATTGAATTGTTGAATTTTGCAGAGTCAAATTTTATAATGAAAACGGATTAAACCTATGAGCAAAAAAACATATACAAACGAGAAACCCTACAGAAGTATAATTAAAGCTATTTCGTGGAGAATGATTGGTACTATAGATACAGTTTTCATATCTTTTTTAATCGTCGGCAATTTCAAATTTGCTCTTTCAATAGGTGGCGTGGAGTTATTCACCAAAATGTTTTTGTATTTCCTCCACGAAAGGATGTGGAACAAAATCAAATTTGGAAAAGTGGAACAAAAACCGATTGACTATCAAATTTAAATTTAGAAAACAAATGAACAAGTTAACGAATCAACCAATGTCAAAAGCAGATTTGCAATTTTTTCCAGTTTCGCTAAATGTTACCGGCAAAAAGATTCTGTTGATTGGCGGTGGAAAAATTGCAACTCACAAGGCCACCATTATGAAGCGATTTGTGGACAATGTAACTGTAGTGGCTCCGGAAATTTCACCAGAAATAGAAGAATTGGGATTTACTTTACTCCGTAAGGAATATGAAGCTGCCGATTTGGATGGATATTTTCTGATATATGTTGTAACAGACAATCATGATTTAAACAGTCAAATAAAAAAAGATGCTGCTGTACGTGGAATTCTGACAAGCGTTTGTGACGCTCCGTTGCTTTGCGATTTCGTTTCACCGGCAATTTACAAGGAAGGTAATATCACTGTATCTGTTGGCTCTAATGCACAAAACGTTTATCAGTCTGTAGATATTAGAAATCAAATTAAAGAATTATTCGAAAATGGTCACATACAAATCCGTCAACTTTAAACAATTTTCTCTGAGAGAGCGAGAAACATTTTTGCGTTCGATTCTCTCTGCTGAAAACGAACCTCAGATATTGTTGCAAACATGCAATCGAATCGAACAATATTCAGGTTTCGGGGATGTAAGTGAAGAAGTTGTCCGCTATCTTTTTCGTCTGGTATCAGGGTTGGAGTCGTCGTTCATCGGAGAAACTGCCATTCAGGGACAGGTAAAAAAAGCCTATCTTGAAGCTTCCGAAAAATATCAGCTTTCCACTTCATTGCATAAACTTTTTCAAACGGCACTTCGTGTTGGCAAACGGGTTCGCACCGAATCAGCACTTTCGCGGGGGGCAATGTCACATAGTCAGGCAACGATTGAATTGTTGCTCCGTGAAAATATTGAGTTGGAAAATTCAATAATTACCATTATAGGAGCTAATAAATTGAATGAAGATATTATCCGCTTTCTGCATGCCAAAGGTGCTTACTCACTTTTTCTGAGTAACAGGAGTTACGACAAGGCTGAAGAACTGGCAAACAAATACGGATGCAGTTCATTTCGATTAGATGATAAAACAGAGTTCCTTTCCTTCAGCGATGTGTTGATTTGTGCCACTTCGGCTCCACATTTAATCGTGAAACCCGAACATATTTCACCGGATAAGGAGTTGCTGATTCTCGATCTTGCATTTCCGCGCGATGTGGATGAAAGTATTGGTCTTTTACCCAACGTAACATTGTACAATCTGGAAGATATAAAAGGTCGGGTAATTGAAAATGTAGATGCCCGAAACAAGGAAGTAGAACTGGCCATGCAGATTATTGATGAAGAAGTGTTGAAGTTTTGCTCTTTAATGAAAAATATATCCATTTCAAAAATTATAGCATGACAAATTATTTTATTGTTCCCGGACTTGGAGGTTCAGGAACAGGTCATTGGCAAACATACTTTGAAAATACACAGGAAAATTTCAGACGTGTTACCCAAAAGGATTGGGATTCGCCTTTGATAAGCGAATGGGTTGAAGAACTGGATAATGCAATAGCAGAATTTGACTCGGAAACGCTTGTTTTAGTTGCTCATAGTTTGGGTTGTCTGACTGTTGCCGAATGGGCAAACAAGTATAAACGAAAAATAAAAGGAGCCATGCTTGTTGCACCTCCAGATATAAATGTTCTGGAAAATCATCTGAATAAAAAGTTGTTCGAGAGATTGCCTACAGCGAAATTAAACTTCAAATCGATTTTAGTCGCCAGTACAAACGATCCCTGGGCTTCAATAGACAGAGCAAAGCAATATGCAGAAGCTTGGGGAAGTGATTTTGTTAACATTGGTAATGCAGGTCATATTAATAATTTATCGGGCTATGGTGAATGGAATGAAGGATTGGAAATTTTGAAAATTCTTGGTTAAGAAATTAAATAGTAAAAAGGGAATTAGTCATGAAAGTAATAAGTAGAAATAGTAAACTGGCTTTGTTACAGGTAGGAGAATGTTTTTCGCTTTTTCCACAATTGGAGTACGAGTTAGTAACTGTTGCTTCTTTTGGTGATAAACGGAAGGATATTTCATTGTTGGAAAATCCACCGGCAGATATTTTTACCCGTGAACTCGATGATGCGATTTTAAGTGGAAAGGCTGATGTTGCTGTTCATTCTGCCAAAGATTTGCCTTATCCGTTGCCGGAAGGGTTGGAAGTAATTTCATTGCTTAAAGAATTTGATCAAACAGATTCGTTAGTGAGTAAAAATAATCGAACTTTAGCTGAATTGTCGACCGGTTCGAAAATTGGAACAAGCTCTCCAACACGAAAAAGAGAATTATTGGCTATGCGTTCTGATTTACAGATTGTAAGTATACGTGGAACAATTGAAGAGCGGATTAGTCAGGTTGAATCAGGATTTATTGATGCCTTGATTGTAGCAACCTGCGCCTTAAAACGCCTGAATCTTGAAAATCTTATTGCTGAAGTTTTGCCTTTTGAAACACAACCTTTACAAGGTTTACTGGCAGTGGTTGCTGCATCAGACAGAACCGATTTAAAAGAGATGTTCAGTGTAAATGATGTTCGAAAAACGTATGGAAAAGTAATACTGGTTGGTTTTGGCCCCGGTTCGCCCGATTTGCTGACAATTGGTGGTGAAAAAGCTATTTCGCAGGCTGATACTATTTTCTATGATGATTTATTGGACAAAGATTTTTTACAAAAATACAATGCAAAATTGATTTATGTTGGTAAACGTAAAGGACAGCATAGTGCTGAACAAGCTGAAATAAATCGCATGTTACTTGATGAAGCAAAATCAGGAAAAAATGTGATTCGGCTGAAAGGGGGCGACCCAATGATATTTGCGCATGGCGGCGAGGAAGTTGAATACCTGAAAAGTAACTTTGTGGAAGTGTCTGTTATCCCGGGTATTACTACGGCTTTAGCCTTGGCTTCAATCACACAGATTCCACTTACACATCGGGGAATAGCCTCTTCTGTGGCTTTTGTTTCTGGTCAGGCGGCAGAAATAAAACTCCCTGATGCCGATACGGTGGTTTGTTATATGGCAGGTTATAATATACCGCAAATTGCTGCTAAGGCAATTGCCGAAGGTCGAAATCCTGAAACTCCAGTATTGCTGGTTTCAAAAGTTTCTACGTCCGATCAACAGGAATTTTTCCATACACTGGAATCGTTGAGCAGGGAGACAAATCCTTTTCCAACACCAATAATAAGCATAATTGGGGATGTTGTGAGGTTTCGCCACAAATCAGAAAGAACGATTAAACAGCCTTTGTATTTGTACACAGGAAGTGAAATTACAAATTCTAAATTGAATGGCAAAATTATCAATCAACCGCTCATTGAACTTGCTGAACTTGAAGATAAAACCGAAATCAAATTCGAAATAAATCGAATGGAAAATTATGATTGGATTCTTTTTACAAGTAGGTATGCTGTAAAATATTTCTTTGAAGTGCTTAATCAACAAGCAAAAGATTCCCGAATTTTAGGAGGAATAAAAATAGCTTCCATTGGAATAACAACCACCAAAGCATTACACAATAAAGGGCTGATTCCTGATTTACAGCCAGCCGATGATTCATCTTTTGGCGTAATTGAAAGTATTAAAAATCTTACCGGAAATCCTGGCAAAATTTTAATTCCTCGCTCGGAACTGGCTTTGCCAATAATTCCACAAGGTCTAACCGATTTGGGTTGGGAAGTCAAATCATTGATAAGTTATCGTAACCGAATGCCGGGAAATCTGAAGCAACTGGATCTCACTCCTTACACCGGAATTATTTTCGCTTCGCCATCGTGTGTTGACAATTTTGTAAAACTATATGGTGAATTACCCGAAAATAAAGAACTAATAGCCAGAGGCAAAGTCACTCAGGAACGAATAAATCATTATTCTAATATCCCTATTTCTAACAAAAAATTAAAAGATGAAAAGATTCAGACAATTTAGAACAGATGCTGCAACGCGAGACAAATATGCAGATGTACAGGTAAAAGCAAGTGATTTTATTTATCCATATTTTATTGTGGATGGCGAAAATGAAATTCAACCCATTCATTCGTTGAAAGGCATTTCACGTTTCTCAATCGATCAACTTTTGATTGATTTGGAAGAAACGATTGCATTGGGAATTGATAAAATACTGCTTTTCGGTGTGATTGAAAACGACTTGAAGGATGAAGTAGGATCGGCAGGCTACGAACCTGATTCATTGGTTTGCAGAGCAGTAAGGCAAATAAAAAAGCAATTCCCGCAAATTATTATTTTTACTGACGTTTGTTTGTGCGAATATACCTCACACGGTCATTGTGGATTGCTTCAGGGACAAGTGATAGACAATGACAGCACTTTGCCGTTGTTGGCAAAAATTGCCTTGGTTCATGCTCAGGCGGGTGCAGATTTTGTTGCACCGTCTGCCATGATGGATGGACAAATCGAGGCATTAAAGAATATATTGAAAGCCAACAACCAAACTGCCAAAGTGTTGGCCTATTCTGCAAAATATTCTTCTAACTTTTATGGTCCGTTTAGGGATGCAGCCGGTTCTGCCCCAAGTTTTGGAGACCGAAAAAGCTATCAGATGGATTATCGTACGAAACATCAGGGATTGGAAGAAATTGCAGCTGACATAGAAGAAGGAGCCGATTGGATAATGGTTAAACCGGCTCTGGCCTATCTGGATATTATTCAGCGGGCAAGTGTGACATTTCCGGAAGTTCCGTTAGCAGCTTATCAGGTTTCGGGTGAATTTGCCATGATAAAAGCAGCGGCTGCAGCAAATTTATTGAACGAAGAATTAGCATTTTTAGAATCACTTACAGCAATTAAAAGAGCAGGAGCAAACTTTATAATTACGTATTATGCAAAGGATTTTGTCAGAAAAGGCTTATAGAGAAGCAGTAAATGTAATTCCGGGAGGTGTGAACAGCCCGGTGCGTGCCCTTAAAAGTGTGGGAGCTTCACCCATTTTTATTCAACATGCCGAACGTGATATGTTCACCGATGTGGATGGAAATAATTTTATCGATTTTTGTTTGTCTTGGGGAGTTTTTATTCTTGGTCATGGCAATGAAAAAGTAAAAGCAGCTGCCATAAAAGCTATTTCACATGGCAGTAGTTTCGGAATTCCGACAGAAGTCGAAACCGAATTGGCTGAATTAGTAGTAAAATCCGTTCCTTCGATTGAAAAAGTAAGGTTTGTAAGCTCAGGAACAGAGGCAGTAATGAGTGCCATAAGACTGGCGCGTGGATATACAAACAGGAAGATTATTGTAAAGTTTGATGGTTGCTACCATGGTCATAGCGATTCGTTGCTTGTGGCAGCCGGCTCGGGTGTGGCACAACTCAAACAATCTTCTTCGGCAGGTGTACCGGAAGAGTTTACACAACTGACGATTAGTTTGCCATTCAACGATTTGGATTCGGTAAAAAAGATTTTTTTTGAATATGGAAAGTCAATTGCTGCGATCATTTTAGAACCCGTCCCGGCTAACATGGGCGTTGTACTTCCGCAAGCTGGATTTCTGGAAGGATTAAGAGAAATTACATTGCAATATGGTGCTTTGCTCATATTTGATGAAGTGATTTCTGGCTTCCGACTTGGAATTGGTGGAGCGCAGGAGCGACTTGGCATTATCCCCGATTTGACAACGATTGGAAAAATTGTAGGTGGAGGTTTTCCTGCAGCAGCATTTGGTGGCAAACGAGATATAATGGATCAGCTTGCACCCGATGGGCCTGTATATCAGGCTGGAACTTTATCCGGAAATCCGGTGGCAATGTCGGCTGGGTTACAAACTTTAAAATTGCTTTCAACTTCGGATTTTTATCAGGATTTAGAAAGGAAAACTTCAATTTTTGTTGCTCGGCTTCGCGAAATAACTAAGGGAAAAGGAATTATTATCCAACAAATAGGATCAATGTTCACGCTATTCTTTTCGGAGAAAGAACTTACGAATTACGAAGATGTAAAGCAAAGCGATTTGAACAGGTTTTCAGTTTTCTACCGAAAATTATTGGAACAGGGAGTTTATTTTTCGCCATCACCTTTCGAAGCCAATTTTATGTCGGTGACACATACCGAAGCACATTTGGAACAAGTATTAAAGTCAGTAGAAAAGGCTTTAAGCCAAGAATCATAACGAAATAAAACATTAACATGAGCTACAAATTAACACATTTAAAAGAACTGGAATCGGAATCTATATTTATTTTACGCGAAGTTGCGGCACAGTTCGAAAAACCGGCACTTCTGTTTTCAGGGGGGAAAGATTCCATTGTGATGGCCTACCTTGCGTACAAAGCATTTTATCCTGCAGCCATTCCGTTCCCGTTTGTGCATATCGATACGGGGCATAATTTTGAAGAAACGATTACGTATCGCGATCAATTGGTGAAACTACTTGGTGCACAATTAATTGTTGGCTCAGTAGAAGAGTCGATAGCAGAAGGTAAAGTGGTGGAAGAAAAAGGATTTTCGGCCAGTAGAAATAAACTTCAGACAGTAACTTTACTTGATACTTTAGATAAGAACAAGTTCGATGCTGCACTAGGGGGTGCAAGACGTGATGAAGAAAAAGCTCGCGCAAAAGAACGTTTTTTCTCGCACCGTGATGAATACGGACAATGGGATCCGAAAAATCAACGACCTGAACTTTGGAATATTTTCAACGGCAAAAAACAATTGGGGGAGCATTTTCGGGTTTTCCCTATCAGTAACTGGACGGAAATGGATGTTTGGCAATATATTTTACAGGAAAATATTCCACTGCCTTCGTTATATTATACCCACGAGCGTGAAGTTTTTGAACGAGATGGAATTATTTATGCAGCACTTCCTGAGATGCCCCGTCGGGAATCGGAACGAATAGAATTAAAAAGCGTTCGCTGTCGTACTATTGGCGATATCACCTGTACCGGTTTGACACTTTCTACAGCAATATCACTTGAGGATATTATTGGAGAAATTGCAAGTTCCCGAATTACAGAGCGTGGTGGACGATCGGACGATAAACGTTCGGAAGCGGCCATGGAAGACAGGAAAAAAGCGGGATATTTTTGACCACTAACCTCTAAAGGGGAAAAATAAATATTAGTATTTATTATTAAAACCCGTAGTGCATTTATAAAATAGTAATAAAAAAAGTTGTTCATGTCGGATAAAATCCGTATATTTATCTAACTACCAATCACATAAATATCATGAACAACTTCCTAACAAAGTACGAGAAAATTCTCGAGATATTAAAG
>JARLGX010000023.1 GCA_031292575.1 Paludibacter sp. | reverse complement strand
TTCTTTAACTGGTTAAATGAAAAAACAAAAATTCAAAGAGCGATGAAAGTTAGATCAACTGCCGGATTACTTATTCATTTGTTTGGCAAAATGTCTATTGCTTTCGTTTATCTGATTTTTTAAATACTGATTCGCATTAATTATAAATTATTTAGGTTGTTTGCCGATATAAGCTAAAATTCCTCCGTCGACATATAAAATGTGTCCATTTACAAAATTTGAAGCATCAGAGGCAAGAAATGTTGCCGGACCTTGCAAGTCTTCAGGAGTTCCCCAGCGTGCAGCGGGAGTTTTAGCAATAATAAACGAGTTAAAAGGGTGTCCTTCTTCACGCAACGGTGCAGTTTGTGGAGTTGCAATATAACCTGGTCCAAGGCCATTGCATTGAATGTTGAATTCACCATATTCCGAAGCAATGTTTTTGGTCAACATTTTCAGACCTCCTTTTGCAGCAGCATAAGCCGAAACTGTTTCGCGACCTAATTCGCTCATCATAGAACAAATATTAATAATTTTTCCACCACCTTTTTTAATCATACTTGGAATAACAGCTTTTGAAACAATAAACGGTCCATTCAAATCAATGTCAATAACCTGACGAAAATCAGCAGCACTCATTTCTACCATTGGGATACGTTTAATAATTCCTGCATTATTTACCAGAATGTCAATCACACCCACTTCTTTTTCAATTTGAGCCACCATAGCATTAATTTGCTCTTCGTTGGTAACATCTGCTATATAACCATGAGCTTTAATCCCTTCGGCAGCATAAGCAGCTGTTCCTTTGTTCACTAAATCCTGATTAATATCATTAAAAACAATGGTAGCACCTGCTTTAGCATATCCGGTAGCAATAGCAAATCCAATACCATAACTGGCACCTGTAACAAGGGCAATTTTTCCTGTCAAATCAAATTGGTTCATATTCTATGAGTTTGTTAAGTTTATCTTAGTTCTGTGTTTTTATAAAAATCCTGATCACTATAATCTAAATTTTCGCCGGCCATGCCCCAAATAAATGTATAATTGCTGGTTGCAGCTGCAGAGTGAATAGACCATTCGGGAGAAATAACTGCTTCGTCTCCTTTCATCCAAATATGCCGCGTTTCAGTAGGCTCGCCCATAAAATGGCAAACAGCTTGTCCTTCGGGAACTTCAAAGTAAAAATAGGCTTCCATGCGTCGGCTATGAGTATGAGCAGGCATGGTATTCCAAACGCTTCCGGGAGCTAATTCAGTCATGCCCATTTGTAATTGGCATGTTTCAAGCACTTGACAAACAAGCATTTTGTTGATATTACGATGGTTAGACCCTTCTAATGAACCCATTTCTGCAACAACTGCATCAGATTTTGTCACTTTGCGGTCAGGGAATGTTTTATGAGCAGGTGCTGAATTGAAATAAAATTTTGCCGGATTTTTCGGATCGAAACTTTCAAAAGTCACTTTACGATCACCTGCACCCAAATACAATGCTTCTTTAAAACCTAATTCAAAAACAACATTGTCGACAGTTACCTTACCGGCGCCACCGACATTGAATGTTCCGAATTCACGACGCGACAAGAAAAAATCAGATTTTAATGGTTCAATAGTTTCGAGAGTAAGAATTTGATTTACAGGCATTGCACCACCTACTACCAACCTGTCGTATAATGAATAAACCATGTTTACTTCATCAATTGTAAAAATTTTTTCAATTAAATGTTCTTTTCGTAAACGAGCTGTATCATATTTTTTTGCGTCTTCAGGGTGTGAAGCATACCGAATTTCATAGTTTGTTTTCATTCTATAATATATATTTTATTGATTATTTCAATTTGTCAATTGGTCGACCAAAAGTAACATATTTATTTCTTACACAAAATTTAAACGAGTAAGATTTAAAACATATTATTCAACCTTAACATTATGATAAATGAAAATAAAATACGGATAAAATAGATGTACACAAAGAAACACTTTTAATTTGAAAATAATGTATTTAAATACAAAATTTGAATTTCAGAGATAAAAGATTATTTAACTTTCAGAAGGTAAGCAAGGTTTACTGAAAGGTTGAAATTATTGGAGTTGCTGAAATAATCAGCCTTTGAATTGGCAAAAACGTCACTTAGACCATAATAAACCCTTGTATCAAGTTGAAAGATACTCCCTTTGATGTTGAAGAGTACTCCAATTCCTCCACATAGTCCATAATCAAAAGGATTTTGAATGGCTTTGGTTTCCTCCTGAACAAGTGCAGTACTTGGAATTTGGTTCACTATAGCTTTATCAGAAATTAATAAGCTTATTTTTGGACCAAGATTAATAAAAAACCTGTTTTTATTTCCCATATAAATATGAGTCAAAAAAGGAAGTTCAATGTAATTTAATTGTCGCGTATATAGACCCGTTGACTCAGCCCAACCACGTTGTGAGAAATTTAATTCGGCCTGCATACCTACACCTTTCTCTGCAATATACCTGAAAACTATTCCACCATTATAACCCTTTAAAAATCCCTGACTTACAGCAGGATTAAACATGGTCATTGATTCGGTTACACCAAAGTTTGCACCAATATACATCTCAGGTTTATCTAATCTAACTTGAGCTGTAAGTGTAAATGCAACAAAAATAAAAATAGAAATTAGGATTTTTCGCATATTCAATAATTTCACAAATTTATTGGGAATTGTCTTCGCCTAAATATACCTGTTGATTAATAAATCCGGATTGAGGGCTAAAACGTTCAAATAATGGTTTTGATTGTATGCCGGTAAAATTACTTATCGATCCTACTTTCGTCCCAAATTTGCTTCCGTAGCGATGAATCAGTGTTATAAAGTATTTAGATAAATCGTATCCCAACACATCATAACGAGGTGTATCCGCAGTTACATCTTTGCCAAAATATTGATTAAATTGCTCATTAAAATCATTGATTAACAATGAATTAAATTCAGAAATAAATGGTGAGATATAGATATTTTTCGGCAGTTTTATACTCTGGTTCCGCCAATTGTATTGTTCGAATAACGTAATGTCGAATAAAGAATAATTTGAACGTAATGTACTGATGAAAGGACTTACATTGGAATATTTATCTGTATTAAAAATAATCAGGTTTTTTTCTCCTTTTTTTAAAGCCCTTGTAAAGTCAACATTTTCAGGCGTTGTTAAGTCTATTTTTGAAAATGATTTTCTCTCTTTTATAAGTTTACTTTGTAACTCTTCAATTCGTATTTTACCTTCATCCAACGGGCTAATGTCAGGAATATTAGCAAAAACAATGTGCATATTTTTGAACTTTCCTGAAATTAATTCGGATAAATATGCAAGTTCTGTATCAGCGCCCGGATTAAACTGAAATAAATATGGGCTGGAATCTAAATCGTTAACCTTTGCCGTAAATGGGATTAAAGTATTTATTTTGAACTCTTTTGAAAAGCTGCTTACCAATGGAACTTGATTGCTAAAAGCCGGTCCTATTATTAAATCCATAGTTTTTAAATCGGGATTATTCAAAATTTCAGTTACCTTATCTTCGGAATTTTCAGTGTCATAAGTAAAGATTTCCAAAGATATTCCTTTTTCTTTAGCTTGTTGAATTGCTAATAGTGAGCCGGCATAAAAATTTTGAAATCTGTCTAAACCCGGATCTTTCTTTGCTTCATTAAGCATAAAAGGCAATAAATAGGCAATTCTTATTACTTTATTTTCATAAAGATTTTTTGTTTCATTTGCATTATTTACCGCAAAACTATTTTTTTCTTTTTTTTGTTCTTTCGAATTAGAAATTCCGGTTTTTTTAGGAATTCTCAATTCAGTTCCTTCACTTATCTTAGTTTCTGAACCAGGATTATATTTTATAATATCTTTTATATCAACATTATAACTTTTACTAATTGAAAATAATGTTTCTTTTAGCTTAACTTTGTGAATGATGAAATTTTGTGAGTTATTTTCATCTATATTTTCGGATTTTGTTTTCGAGGGATTATGTTTTTCATTATCTTTTTCCTTTTTTTCTTTCGACGCAACCGGAATTTTCAATAAAGCGCCCTCATGTAAACCATTTACTACATCAGGGTTATATTTTATAATATCTTCCTGACTCACTTTATATTTGTGGCTAATTGCAAAAAGAGTTTGCTTTTTCTCTACTTTGCATTGAATAAATTCTGCTTCTGATTTATTTCCAATTTGAGGTTTTAGTTTTGAATTTTTTTGAACTGGGACTAAAATTTGCTCGCCAACTTTCAATCCGTTTTTTATATATGGATTTGCTTTGCTTATATAGTCTGCCGAAACATTAAATTTTCTGCCAATAGCCAACAAACCTTCACTTTCTTGAACCGTATAAATATAATATTCAATTCCTTTGACCTTTTTAGTGGGTAAATTATTGTTCTGTCCATAGCTATTTAGGGCAATCAGGATAAAACCTGTGAGCATTAAAAGAAATAACTGCTTTTTCATTTGTCTGTTGTTACAAATTGATTTTTTAGTTAGAACCACAAAAGTACTAAAAATATACATGGTCGAGCTAATCAGGGTAATAATTCAAAGTTTTTTTTGTTATTGATAAGAAAGATGTACATTTGCATACGTAAATTATTTCAGTAATTTTTATCCTTTCATCCATGAGAAAAATTCTTTTGTCGATCTGCCTTTCTCTTACAGCCGTAATTGCTTTAGCTCAACTTTCCAGCTTTTCTGCAAATGGAACTTATCATGCATATCAGGAAATTACACAAAGTAACGATACAGTATTAGTCTTTGTTTTTAACGGTATTAATACCTTCTCAACAACAATTACGTATAACGGAAGTGGAACTAATTTTAATTGGTATTCGTATTCTAATCCAACATCTTCAATTAGTGCACAAAACTATTACACACCTGATGCTGGTGGATATATTTTTAATGTAGATGGAAAGAAAACATCTATTTGGGTAATTAATTATCAACAATATTTTCCTGACCCAAGTAGAACTGTTATATATGATAACACGCCGCAATGTAAAACATTAAATCTTACAATAACGCCGGATATACCTGTGATGACTTATCAAACGCCTGATAATGTTCCTCATACGCTTTCTAGAAATTGTAATATTTCGTATACAACACTTAGTTGGAATGGAACTGCGTGGCAAGATTCTACGGCAACTGTAAAAGTAACTTTACCTGCCACAAGTCCTATATCGGTTCCAGTTCCGTATCGCAGTACCGTTTTTACTCTCAAAGGCGATCAATTTGCACATGATCTCGGAATAGATTCTTTTAAAGTCCAAAGTACACAGTACACTCCGGTGGCAGTAATCTGTCATATGACCAATATTGTTACTTCTCGTTATCATCTTAGGAATAATGAAGCGCAAGCACCGGATGTTGCCCAACCAATAAATTATTCGGCTCCCATCGAAGTTCAGTTTTTAAGTAACCCCAACTTACCAATCACAACTAATTATGATTGGGAATTTTATAAGGACAATGCTGCTCAATCTTTTATTAGCCGGTCTGACCAGGATACGCGGTACACTTTTACTGAGTTCGGTAATTATAAGGTTAAAGTTACAGTAAGCAATTCTTCATGTTCATATTCCGATTCAGTTACTGTTCAGGTAACAAGTTCTCAAATTTATGCTCCCAATGTTTTTACTCCCAATGGTGATGGACAAAATGATGAATTCAGGGTAGAATATGAATCAATCACCAGTTTTCATTGCTGGGTGTATAATCGCTGGGGAAGATTAGTTTATGAATGGACTGATCCGACAAAAGGCTGGGATGGGAATATTAATGGGAAGAAAGCCATTCCCGGTCCGTACTTCTATGTAATCAAAGCATTAGGCTCCGATTTTGATCCAACATCAAAGCCCGATTCCAAAACTCATAGAAGAGTTGGTGAATATTTACTGAAAGGTGATATAAATCTATTACGCTGAGTAGGGCAGAAGCGATGAGAAACTTTCAGATAATCATGCTTATTTACTTCTGAACAAGGTACATACTACAAACTCCGAAAGTAAATTTTCTGTATTTAGTCAGTTTAAATCCATTTTTCTTTAAAATTTCGATAAGCCGTTCACCATTTGGGAAGGCGTGCATGGAGGCAGTGAGGTAATCGTAAGCCACTTTGTCGCTCGAAAGATATTTGGCAGTCATCCGAACAAATATCTTTGTATAAAGCTGATAACCTTTGTATAACAATCCCTTTTGAGGTTCATTCATTTCCAAAATCAATAAATGCCCACCGGTTTTCAGCACGCGATAAATTTGTTGTAGGCTGTCGTCCAGTTTCTCGAAATTACGAATTCCAAATGCAATCGTTGCAGCATCAAAGCTTTCATCTGCAAATGTCAATGAAGAACAATCCTGAACTTGCAAGTCAATTTTATCACTTAAATTTACATTGGCAACTTTTACACGTCCCATTTCCAACATTTTGTCTGAAATATCGACACCCGTAACGTGCGAAGGTTTTAAATATTTGTATGATTTAATACACATATCGGCAGTACCTGCAGCTATATCAAGTATTTGTTGTGGATTGAAAGCTTTCAGAGTTAATAAAGATTGCTTGCGCCAAACACGAGCCATTCCCCACGACATTATATCGTTAAATTTGTCGTATTTATCCGAAATAGTATTAAACATACGGGCAAGTTGAGCCGTTTTTTCTTCATCCTGATTATAAGGTTTTACTTTCGTAAAGTCAATATCCACTTTATCTTTAGCCATTTAGTTATTGTTTTTAATTCAATTAAAATTATAAGAAACATATAATCCTGCTTGCTGAGGACTGATTATGGGTGTAATAGTGAGTTTTTTAGGGAATAATTTCATTACTCCATCATAAGCCCAATAAGCAGCATTAGTTGTAATTATTCCCACTGCAGCACCCATTAAAACATCACTTGTCCAGTGAGCATTACGGGCTACGCGGGCATAAGCCACATAACTTGCGGTTAAATACCCACCTACAGATATCCATGGGCTGATATATCCCAATTCGTGATCTAAAAAAGTGGCTGCAACAAACGACATGGCTGCATGTTGCGATGGAAGCGAATAGCCATCGGAGCTTGTAGTTCGTCCACTTGGTCGGGGCGATTTTGCCAGTTTCTTTACGTTATACACCACAAAATCACTGGCAATATAGGATACAGCTAAAATAACCGAACGGTCGATAAACCGATGTTGCGATTTCATACCAAAAGCACTCAATGCATAAGCTGCAACTGCCGGAGCATACCGAATATAATCGTCACCTAAATTGATATAACCGGGCAATTGATCGTTGTTCCACATTAATCTCGTTTGCAGGTATTGTTTTAAGCCGGGAATTGCTATAATTGTCGCGCTTCCTAAAGCCAAACTGACTGGCACTATACTTTCATGAACATAGCGTGAATGCAACCAATTATGATTAACTGCCGAACTAACCGACGCTGAGTCGGACAATTTTAGTGAATCTGTTTGCGCATTTAAAAATGACGCGAAAAGAAAGATAACGGGTATTAATAATTTTATTCGCATAATCGTAAAAAACAGGTAAAATGAGAAATAGTTGTCATACCCGCTTAGAATTATATATTATTTTAATAATTCGTCTTTATAGATTAATATTTTGTCCTGTTTTTACGAAGTATTTTTGGAGTACAAGTAAAGGAATCAATTCTTCTTGCTTTTTATTTTTGAACTGATTGACATAGATGTGTGCATTCTCAATGATTTGCAGAGCTTTATCCGTATTTTTGATATAGTATTTTAACCGTTCTTCTAAATCGGAATAGTCATCTTTAATCAATACATAGTGATAATCAGGAATCAAGGTGCCTTCCATAAACCATGTCTCGTAAACTGGTTTTGGCATAACTGCCAATGAATTAGAAGACATTACCCATTTAAGGTTGCTGGCAACATCATTTCCCTCTAAACACAAAATAAATTTATATTTTAAGTGTTCGCTAATGGTCATTCTATTGGCTAAAAACTGAAGGTTTGCATTTCTGTTTACCTGACCGATATTGCAAAGGGGATGATTGAAATAAAGCTCCAGAAACCGAATTCGGTGAGGTTGATGGGCTTTTGCCCTCCCAACCAGCATGTCCTTTTTGTTTATAAACGGGATTTTATCTTTAACAAATAGAAAATGTCTGACTTTATCTAAATTCAATAATACTGAATTGGAAATTTCACCATTGATTGGCCTACTTTTAACGATTGATGGTTCGTCTGGAATGTGTGTGACATCGCCAAATAAAAACCGCGCTTTCAGTTTTTGATTGAAATAGCGAATAAATTCAAATGAATCGAAATAATAAGTCTTATCTTTTTTCCCAAGCTTTAATTCGCTCAGTGACTTCGAATTGGATGATAGAATTTGTGGATTATCCAACCTATTATAGTAATTTACTCTTTTATAAATATATTCAGAATCAAAGTGTTTAATTTCTTCAAGTTTTGACTTTAATTTAGCTCTAAATATAGCCAACGGATAATACCGGCGTAAATAATTATGAAAATAATACCAGAGTTTATTATTCTTGTGCCTGAATGACAATCTTTTGAAATTTGAAAACATAGAGCATCGGTATTATTTTATTATCCAATGTGAAAAGAATATCAGTTTTATGTTTCAAAAAACTACTTGGAGCTTATTTGTGGATTTTCTTCTTTTGCAGATTTATTACTTCTGATAATGAGCCATATTCCCCAAATAATAAATGGAATACTCAGAATTTGCCCCATATTAAGCAACATTCCCGATTCAAAAGCTTCCTGATCAAGTTTAATAAATTCGAGTAAAAACCGTGAACCGAAAATTCCAATCAGAAAAACCCCAAAGATTAATCCGGTTTTTTTATAAGCTTCTTTTTTCCAATATAGCCACCAGGTAACTCCAAAAGTCAACAGGCAATAAATCATTTCATAAATCTGTGTAGGATGGTGTGCTAATCCATCACCCATAGGATCTTTTACAAATATAAAACCCCAGGGAAGGGTAGTTGCATTACCATAGATTTCTGAGTTCATTAAATTTCCCATTCGAATAGCAGCACCACATATTGCAACACCAATTACCAAGCGGTCAAAAACCCAAATATAGCCTTTCTTGGAAACTTTTTTATTGTAGAAATAAATTGCTATTAAAATACCTATTGCACCACCATGACTGGCCAATCCACCATGCCAAATATAAAGTATTTCAAGAGGATGTGCACTGAAATAATCCCATTCATAAAAAAGGCAATGCCCAAGACGTGCTCCGACAATGGCTCCAATAACCGTGTACATGAACAACTTGTCTAACCAGGGTTCAGGTAACTTCTCATTTTTGAAAATCTTTTGGGTAATTAGTAAAGTGGCATAAATACCCATTGCCCATAACAATCCATACCATCGAACTGAGAGTGGACCAAGATGAAACAAAATCGGGTTAACTGTCCAGGTAATATAGTTTAATAGCATAATTTATTTATGAATATATATTGCAGGTTTTATTTTATCAGGAGAAATTTCAACAATTTTTCCATTCTTTGAAGTAATTATCGGACTATTTTTATACTTTTTAAATTCTATAAGTTTTAGATAAGCTTTTTCAAGTCCTAAGATGATTTTATCTCTATTTTCCATTTTTATTTGATCTTATATTTTTGGATTAATAAATTCCATTTTTTCTCGTTTTCTATTTCGATATTTAATTTATTACTTTCTGCTATAATCTCATAAGGTTCACCAGAATTATCTATAAACATCCATTCATCTACAATGGGTTCAAAAAGATTGAAAAAATTTTTCAATCCATTTTCATATCTCCTTCTAATTATATCTTCAGGAATATTATGTCCACCTTCAATTACTCTTGTCTGAACACGTTTCACCGCTAAATCGGGAGTTCGTAGCCAAAAGAACAACAAAGTTATTTTATATTCTGATTTTTTTGCTCTCAAAATCAAATTTTTATAACTTTTAGTTGCTAAAGTAGTTTCAAAAGCAAAATCATTTTTTGAATCAATCAAATGATTTATTCTTTCCAACATTAATCTTCCTGCCAATATTGAAGCATTTTCCGGATTGAATGGTGATAATCCTTTTGCAATTTCATCAGCATTAACAAATTCATTGCAATCCAGCATTTCTGGTAAAATTGTATAAGAAGCTGTTGTTTTACCGGCTCCATTACAACCTGCTATGATATATAAATTTTTCAATGATTTGCAATTACAAATTTAATTAGTTTGCACCATGGCAGTTTTTATATTTTTTTCCACTACCGCAAGGGCATGGATCATTTCGCCCCACTTTTTTCTCTACACGAATTGGCTCGTGGTGTTGTGGTTCACGCGTATCCTGTTTTGTAGGATCACCGCCGCCGACTTCATCTTTTTGGGTTTTATATTTGCTTAAATCCATTCGTTGGCTTGGTCGTGCTTCACGCACTTGTTCCGGTTCACGCACCGGAATTTGTCCGCGCATTAAAATAGCCAATACTTTGCGATTTATCGAATCAATCATTTCTTTAAACAACCCGAACGATTCGAGTTTATAAATCAACAACGGATCTTTTTGCTCGTAACTTGCATTCTGAACTGAATTACGCAATTCATCCAATTGGCGTAAATGTTCTTTCCACTCATCGTCAATTACAAAAAGCAAAGTCTGCTTTTCAAAAGCCTTAACAACTTCGCGTGCCTCATTTTTGTAGGCAGTTTCCAGATGAGCAGTGATATTGAAAACTCTTTTTCCGTCTGAAACAGGAATCAAAATGTTTTCATATTGTTGTCCTTTTTGCTCAAATACCTGTTTGATAACAGGATAGGCTACGGAAGCCAATTTATCCATTTTGCGTTTAAAAGTACTCATTGCAGCTTCTGCCACGTTATCACTCAGAATACTGATTTTTGTATTATGAAATTCCTCTTCTTTAAAAGGAACATCCATTGAAAAAACTTTCAACAAATCAATCTCAAGTTGTTCAAAATCATTTGAATGACGCGAACTTTCAACGATATTTTCAGCTGTATCGTATATCATATTGGTAATGTCAACTCCAATTCGTTCGCCCATCAAAGCATGTCGGCGCTTGGAGTAAACCACTTCACGTTGCGAATTCATTACGTCATCATATTCAAGTAAACGTTTACGAATTCCAAAGTTGTTTTCTTCAACTTTCTTTTGTGCACGTTCAATTGATTTAGATATCATCGAATGTTCAA
The DNA here is from genome assembly GCA_031292575.1 of Paludibacter sp. GTDB lineage: Bacteria > Bacteroidota > Bacteroidia > Bacteroidales > Paludibacteraceae > Paludibacter. The sequence continues at coordinate 73,123 of JARLGX010000023.1, read as the reverse complement.
TCATTTCACCTTCTTCAAAGCCAAGCCTGTCCATGATTCCTGAAATACGTTCCGATCCGAATAAACGCATCAAATCATCTTCCAATGAAACATAGAATATAGAAGAACCCGGATCACCCTGGCGGCCTGCACGTCCTCGTAACTGGCGGTCAACACGTCGGCTTTCGTGGCGTTCTGTACCAATAATTGCTAAACCACCTGCATCTTTCACTTCCTGGGTCAGCTTTATATCTGTTCCACGACCAGCCATATTAGTAGCAATGGTTACAGTTCCTTTATGACCGGCTTCGGCTACAATTTCAGCTTCGCGTTGGTGCAACTTCGCATTTAAGACATTGTGTTTAATTTTGCGTCCATTAAGCATACGGCTCAATAACTCGGAAATTTCTACCGAAGTTGTTCCAACCAAAACAGGTCGACCAACTTCAACTAGACGTGCAATTTCTTCAATAACAGCCGTATATTTCTCGCGCTTGGTTTTATAAACACGGTCTTCCATATCATTTCGGGCAATTGGGCGATTGGTTGGAATAACCACTACATCCAATTTATAAATGTCCCATAATTCACCTGCTTCTGTCTCGGCAGTTCCGGTCATACCCGAAAGTTTATGGTACATACGGAAGTAGTTTTGCAAGGTTATAGTAGCAAATGTTTGTGTTGCAGCTTCAATAGTTACACGTTCCTTTGCTTCAATGGCCTGGTGCAACCCGTCGGAATATCGCCGACCGTCCATAATACGTCCTGTTTGCTCATCCACAATTTTCACTTTATTTTCCATCACCACATATTCCACATCTTTTTCGAACAAGGTGTAGGCTTTCAATAGTTGGTTGATGGTGTGAACACGTTCCGATTTTACAGAATAGGTTAGTAAAATCTCATCTTTTTGAGCTTGTTTTTCCTCAGGATTGAGGTTTTTATCTTTTTCGAGTTCAGCAATTTCACTTCCCACATCGGGTAGTACGAAGAAGTGAGCATCGTCGGTATTATCGGTAATTAAATCGATTCCTTTGTCAGTAAGTTCAATGGTATTATTTTTCTCATCAATAACAAAATAAAGCGGATCAGTAGCAACATGCATGTTCCGGTTATTTTCCTGCATGTAAAACTCTTCAGTTTTTAGTAAAAGAGCTTTAATTCCCTGTTCACTCAGATATTTAATTAAAGGTTTATTTTTAGGCATTCCTTTGTATGAACGAAATAATGCCAATGCACCTTCTTCCTGAACTTTTTTATCTTCCGATTTCAATAAATTGCGGGCATCGGCCAGATATTTGGTTGCCAATGTTTTTTGGGTATTTACCAATCGTTCTACTTTTGGACGAAGTTCTTCAAACAATTGATCTTCGCCTTTTGGAACCGGACCTGAAATAATTAATGGAGTACGTGCATCGTCAATCAACACCGAGTCAACCTCATCCACGATGGCATAATTATGTTTGCGTTGAACCAGGTCGAGTGGGGCCGTAGCCATGTTATCGCGCAGGTAATCGAAGCCAAATTCATTATTGGTCCCAAAAGTAATATCGGCTAAATAAGCCTGCCGACGTTGTTCTGAATTAGGTTGGTGTTTGTCAATACAATCCACCGTTAAGCCGTGGAACATGTACAATGGTCCCATCCATTCCGAGTCACGTTTTGATAAATAATCATTTACAGTTACCAGGTGTACACCATTGCGGGTTAATGCATTGAGAAAAACCGGAAGTGTAGCTACCAGCGTTTTACCTTCACCGGTTCCCATTTCCGATATTTTACCTTTATGAAGTACCACCCCACCAAATAATTGTACATCGTAATGTACCATTTCCCATTTGATAAGTGTTCCACCGGCAACCCATTCATTTTTATAATGAGCTTTATCGCCCTGAATTGTTACAAAATCATGACTGGCAGCCAAATCACGGTCGAAGTCATTGGCTGTGACCACCACTTCGGAGTTTTCGGTAAACCTGCGGGCAGTATCTTTCATTATACTGAAAGCTTCGGGTAAAATTTCGTCCAAAACCTCTTCGTATTTCGAAGCAATTTCTTTCTCTAATTTATCAATTTCAGTATAAGATTTTTCACGAAGATCGATTTCAATGTTCTCGATATTAGCTTTTAATTCTTCAATTCGTGCAACTTCGACAGAAACATATTCTTGAATTCTAACTTTAAGCAATTCTGTACGAGCACGTAATTCATCGTTCGATAAAGCTACGATTCCTTCATAAGCCGCTTTGATTTTATCTACAAAGGGCGAAATTTCTTTCATATCGCGCTGCCCTTTATTCCCAAGTATTTTTCCTAAAAAGTCATTAAATCCCATTATTCCAAAGTTTTATATTTTTATATCAATGTGTTTTTGCCTAATTTGTCAGTTTTATCAAAAATGACTGACAAAGATACTATTTTTTCGTTTCAAAAACGAGTAAATGGCTGATAAATTCAGTAACATTATTAAAACAAAAAAACGCTCAAAATTTTTCATTGTAGCGTTACAGTTTAGTGCTGACGTATTTATTTTCCTTTTTTTTTAATCAATATACTGGCTGGTAGAATTGATTTTTTTTTCGGGAGAACTTAAATAAATCCATGCATGAATTTTAGTTTCATCCCATCCGGCAGGCACTTCTATTTCTACTTTGCCATCTGAACGGTTGGAACATTCATGTCGCTCCATAACAAATTTAGTTTGAGGATTGAGAATGACGACGTGCACCTTGTCGGTTGGTGCCCCATTGTCATAAAATTCGGAGTTCCAACTTATAATCCAGGAATTTTCGGTTGATTTTTTTAAACTCACGTCAGAAATGGAGTGTAGATTGCCTGTGGCGATACAGAGTTTCCTGTAATCCAAGGTGAAATCCGGAAATTCTCCTGCCACAGCAGTTTTCATGGCTATGGCAACCACTTTATTTATGCCATATTGTCCTCCAAAGTTACGTGTAAAAACACTTCGCAAACAATTAATTTCCTTCATGACAAATCCGAACTTTCCACGTTGATTTTTTTGCCCGGTGGTATTGGGATTGGATGCTACGCGATATTCTTTCAGAATGCACAAGCCATCCTTACGAACGGCAGCAACTGCAGAGCCGTGCTTGCCCGATATTTTGCCGAAAGTAGAAGAAGTAAAACGAGCCACAGAATTAATGATTAAAGGTAAATTGTAAATGATCAATTTAGATGCAAATGTACTAAATAAATTATAGAATAATCACAGTGATGGAACATATTTATCTCTTTATTGCATCGGACTATCATCGGACGGTCATCGGAGGATAGATAGTGTTAGTAGCTAAGAAGTATGAAGGTAGGAGAGAGGTGGAATAATAGTTTTGAATAATGTTTTTACTCTATTGTTTAAAACCTAAAAACAATCTATCTTTGCAAAAGAAAAAATTTAAACATAAAATAAAAACAGATAGTAAAATAATTCTCTAAATATTAAAAATAGCATTCTGCTATTGTTCGCGCCCTCAGAAACCTCGGAAATTTCTTTTTAGCGAACACACAGTGTCAGATTCAATGAGCAAAATGCTCACGCCAACAGCGTGGGCTTTTGACTTATCGACACTGTGTGGCCTCCGAGGGCCCTGAGGGCGGGTAGGAATTTAGTCCACGCTTTTTTTGTGGGTGAAACTTACCGGAATAATGGTGGAAGGCACAAGCTGAAACCATGATAAAAGACATTCTCCTTAACAACGAAGCCGTAACCTCCAACGCACAAACATTAAAAATCCTTCACACCCATTTTCCGCAATGCTTCAATAAAGAAGGAAACTTTGATATTGACAAGTTCAAAGACAGTATCAGAGCAGATGTAGATGTTACTCACGAGGGTTACGATCTTAATTTTCTGGGGAAAAACTACGCCAAATTATTAGCTTCTGTTGACACCACAACCGTTATTCAGCCCGATGTGGAGCATAATACTAAACCCGAAAATGCCAACAGCCAAAATCTATACATAAGCGGTGATAACTTAGACGGACTGAAACACCTGCTAAAATCTTATGCCGGAGCTGTAAAATGTATTTATATTGACCCACCCTACAATACTGGAAGTGATGGTTTTGTGTATAATGACAATTTCAATTATTCTGCTGAAGAACTTACAGCCAAGCTAAGTATTAGCGACGAACAAGCTCAAAAAATTCTGGACCTTACTACTAAAGGAAGAGCTTCTCATTCGGCTTGGCTGACCTTCATGTCTTCGCGTTTATTGCTTGCACGTGATTTACTGAAAGCCGAAGGTGTAATTTTTATTTCAATTGATGATAATGAACAATCGAATTTGAAACTACTTTGTGACAGTATTTTTGGGGAGGAAAATTTCGTCGAAGTGCTTAAATGGAAAAAGAAGAAACAACCTTCTTTTTTAGCTACTCATACCGCTAAAGTGATGGAGTACGTTCTAGTATATTCAAAAAATAAAGAGAAACTTGAAAAACTATCAATTGATGGTACTTCTGACTCTACGAAAAAAGTAATTAATGTTTCAAATAAAGAATGTGAACGACTATTCAAATCAAATTGTAGAGTCAAAGGAGCTGAAAATCGAGTTATAAAGGCTGGAAGATATAAAATCAAGACAATGGAGATAGAATATTTAAATGATATTTTTGTCAAGAATGGATATTCCACAAACGAAGTAAATGTCATCTCTAAGTTTTCAGTTTCACAGGACAAAATTGATGACTATATCAAAAATGATCTTTTGTTTATTACAGCACAAAATGGTTTAAGAAGGGATGTAGCAATAGAAGAAATTGGCAAGAGAAAATCTATTACGGATTTATTATTGTCAGATTGGGGCGATAATCAAGAAAGTGATAAGGAATTCATTGATCTTTTTGGAGAGAAGTATTTTGATTACAATAAACCAGTATTATTGGTGAAAAATCTAATTTTATCAAATTACACAGAAGATGAAATTGTGTTAGATTTCTTTTCTGGTTCAGCGACCACTGCTGAGGCTGTTATGAGAGCAAATCTCGATGACGGAAACCGAAAATATTTTCTAATCCAACTACCAGAAAATTTAGACAACACTTACGAGAGTGCAAATCCTGATGAAAGAGCAAAATTTAAAAAACTATTTAATTTCTTAGATTCCGTAAATCGTTCACATAATCTTGACCAAATAGGTATTGAAAGAATAACCCGTGCAGCTGTAAAAATAAAAACCGAAAAAAACGCAGATATCGATTATGGTTTCAAACATTATACCTTAGTTGAACCCTCAAATGACACTATTGATAAGTTGGAAGACTTTAATGAGGGAGTTATGTTTACAGATAACGATACACTTAGTTTGTTTGGCAAAGAAACTGTACTGGAAACATGGCTCGTAAAAGATGGGTATGGTTTTGGGGCAAAAGTACAGGAAGTGAAGTTAGCAGATTATACAGCTTATTTATGCGGTAAACATCTTTATTTTATAGAGGCAGGAATCAACGAAAATGACATGGTGGCTTTGCTCGACAAATACCAACAAGAACCTGCCTTTAGTCCCGAAAACATTGTAGTATTTGGTTACAGCTTCAACTTTTCGCAAACCGAAATGCTTCGCAAAAACCTATTTGTACTTAAAGACAGCCAAAAAAACCTGAAAGCAAACTTCGATATCCGGTACTAAACAAAGATAAATAGCCTGTAAGGCTTTTATATTCTAGCCCAAGGTGAAGCCTTGGGTTTTGTGACAGAGATTGGATTTCGGGCTGAAAGCCCAATATAATATGTTGAAAAAATATATTGCCCTTGCAGGGCGTTTGTTCTATTCATTCATTATCAACCCAATGCGTCACTTCGTTTTGCATTGGGCTAGAATATATAGGGCTTACAGCCCAAAGACACTTTTAAATCATAACTTCAATAAAACAAAAGGATGCCTTTTGCAACATCCTTGTAAAGAAATAACATGGAACTAATACTACAAACTGGGCTGATACACCAACAAAAAGCTGTTGATGCAATTGCTAACGTATTTGAGAATACAGAAGTCAATCAACCCAATCAATATTACACCAATCCGAATATTGCAGTCGAAAACACTCTTTTTGATAACATCAAACAAATTCAAAAAGAAAATGAGTTACATTCATCCTTTCGCACTATTTCCAACACAGAAAAAGCCCTGCATTTGGATATAAAAATGGAAACTGGGACAGGTAAAACATATGTTTACACACATGCCATTTATGAACTTCATCGCCGGTATGGTATTAATAAGTTTATTGTTGCAGTGCCCACTTTACCAATTAAAGCGGGTGCAGAACAGTTTCTGGGTGATAGCTATGTGCAAAAGCACTTTGAAAATACGTGTGGTTATGGTGCTCAAATTGATCTTTACACACTGAAAGCACAGGCAAAAAAGAAAGGTAAAACCTTCTTTCCAAGTGCAGTACGTGCATTTGTAGAAGGCTCAAACCAAACAAGCAACAAAATATTTGTGCTACTTACCAATATGCAACTGCTGACTAATGCCACCATGCTTTCCCGTTCCGATTACGATTTTGGAGTTCACGGTTTTTACCGCCCGTTCGATGCATTGGCAGCCACACAACCTTTTGTGATTATCGATGAGCCTCACCGCTTTCAGCGTGACCAAAAGGCTTTCGAAAAAATTATCGAAGAACTAAAGCCTCAATGTATTATTCGCTTTGGTGCAACATTTCCCGACATTACTATTGGTAAAGGCAAGAATAAAGTTGCAAAAAAGGATTATCTTAATCTGTTGTACGATCTAAATGCCTGTGCGTCTTTCAATCAAAACCTGATTAAGGGGGTTGCTAAAGAACACTTTGAGCCATTATCGTCCAAAGAAGAGAAAATTAAAATCACAGCTATTGAGAGTAAAGCCTCTGTCACTTTCAATCATATTACAGCTGCAGGACGAAAATCATATACTATGCAGCAAGGTGATTCGCTTTCTGTTATGAGCGAAGAATTGCGGGGATTGACTATTTCAGGGATTGGCAGTAATTATGTTGAGTTTTCTAACGGACAGGAAAAGCATGTTGGCGAAGAATTTACTGTTGATATATTTTCCGATTCTTATCAGGAACAAATGATTCGTCTGGCTATTCAACGACATTTTGAAACAGAACGAGCCAATTTCAATCGTCCATGTAAAATTAAAACGTTAGCTCTTTTCTTTATTGATAATATAGAATCTTATCGAGGCGATAGCAATGGTGATAAATGGCTGCACAGCATATTCGAACAACTTTTAAATGAGCGTATTGAATATGAATTGCAACAAAGTTGTTCAGATGAATACCGTGCTTACCTCGAAGAAAGCAAAGCCGATATCTCTGCCTGTCATGCCGGATATTTTGCAAAAGATAATACCGATAGTGATGAAAGTATTGCTGATGAAGTAGATGAAATTCTACATAATAAGAAGAAACTTTTATCCATTGTAAACGAAGACAGTTCTTTAAATACCCGCCGCTTCTTATTTTCAAAATGGACGCTGAAAGAAGGATGGGACAATCCGAATGTATTTACCATCGTCAAATTACGTTCGAGCGGAAGCGATAACAGTAAAATTCAGGAGGTTGGGCGTGGTTTGCGTTTGCCAGTTGATGAATTTGGTAATCGTATTTCTAACGAAGAATTTCTATTGAACTATATTGTTGACTTCACCGAAGCCGATTTTGCCAATCGGTTAGTCGCCGAAATAAATGCCGAATTGCCAGCTGAACAAGTATCTCATATTTCAGAACAAGAAATGATAAGGGTTGCAAATCTACAAGACAAAGATCCAAATCAATTGATGGGAGAATTATTGAGTAAAGGTTTTGTCGATTTCTCAAGAAAAATCAATATTAGCAAGATGGATGATTTTTATCAGGAATATCCAGAGTTTAATGTAACCCGACTCACAAGTAATAAAGTCATTGATAAAAATAAGAATCAACGCAATACTGTGAAAGTACGTGCAGCTCAATTTGATGAGCTGAAAGAGCTTTGGGCTGCCATCAACAAAAAATATGTGATTTTCTTTGATAAAGATGTTGACAGTTCTATTGCCAATGATTTACAAAGCTTATTACAGGATGGAGTTTTTGGCTTACAGGAAATTACAACTGACCGTCAGACCATCAGAGCAGGTAAAGATAATGTTGAAGCTGTCGGCGATGCTGGAGTTACTTATCAGATAAGAGGAAGAAAATTGCCTTACAGTATGTTTTTAAAGCAAATAAATAAAAAAACTTCAATCCCAATAACCATCATTCATAATGCAATTGTTCAATATGCAAAATCGGATACAAATTTCAATTCAGCATTAATAAACGATAGTTCATTGTCTCGGTTTATTTCAAAATTCAATGACTGGAAATATGATAATTTAAAAGGTCGTTTCAATTATAAACAAACAACTTATACGCCAACTTCAACAAAACTAACAAATGTTGATGGCACACTGAAAGAAGATGTTGTACAGGGTGAGATAGGTATAAATCTATTAAAAGGTGAACCTTCAGCAAAATATCTATATGATGTTGTTGCATATGATTCTGACTTAGAACGAAAGAATATAACCGAAAATATTCAGGATGTCGTAGTCTTTGGCAAAATTCCCAGAAAAAGTATATCTATTCCAACTATTGGCAATGATTCGTATAGTCCCGATTTCATGTATGTTGTAAATAAAAAAGATGGTCAAAAAGAACTGAATATAGTGATAGAAACAAAAGATATTGGGAGTGAATCGGTATTACGAGGTGAAGAAGCAATGAAAATTAGTTGTGCAGAATCTTTTTTTAATCAGCTTACCCTTGATGGGTATAAAGTGTCATTCAAGAAGCAGTTGAATAATGTGGGTGTGAAATCAATTATTGAAGAAATTTGCAAAATTGGTATTGAATAATAGAATAAATTGCATAGGGTTAAAACCCTGCACAATGCAAATCGGTCGTCGCTATGCGACTCGTTGAAAAGAGAATAGTTAGAAAGAAAACGCTTCGGAGAAATTCGATGCGTTTTTTTATTTAGTTTTATTTTGTGGGTTTATGTGTTCATTCCACCGCAAACATTGATTACCTGACTACTAACATAGATCGACAAGTCTAAAACAAGAAAAGCGTTGTATCTGGTGGGCAAATTTCACAATAAATCAACAATTATTTCATCTAATATATTATTTTTGCATTTACAACATGATGAATCCCATGTTTATTTGTAGAGACGCAATGTTTTGTGTCTGATATAATAAAATGTAAAGACGCAATGTTTTGTGTCTAATACAATAGAATGTAGAGACGCAATGTTTTGCGTCTGATATAAAAATATATCGAGACGACAGGAAAATTAATCAAACAGCGTATGACCAATAAATTTCAAAATAAATACCGGATTCCGTCGGCACGATGGCGTGATTGGAACTATGCTGACGAGGGCGCATATTTTGTTACGATATGTACAAAAAATCGATTGCATTTTTTCGGAAAAGTGGTGGAAGGTGAAATGCAATTGTCGGAAATTGGCAAAATTGTTGAACATGAATGGTTGAAATCACCGTCATTACGACCTGATATGAATCTGGATATGGAAATTTTACAGATTATGCCAAATCATATTCATGGAATTATCGTTATCGGGCAAAATGAATATAATTCCGCAAATTCTGATAGAGACGTAATGCATGACGATAATTGTAGAGACATAATGCATGACGATAATTGTAGAGACGTAATGCATGACGATAATTGTAGAGACGCAATGCATGACGATAATTGTAGAGACGCAATGCATGACGATAATTGTAGAGACGCAATGCATGACGATAATTGTAGAGACGCAATGCATTGCGTCTCTACAAATAACGATGATAATAGGGATGCAATTGGTGTTAATAGAGACGCCAAGCATGGCGTCTCTACGAATAATGATATAGATATCATGATAGAACAAAACCTACCTGCCAATCATTTTGGACCTCAGTCAAAAAATCTGGCATCTATTCTGCGTGGTTTTAAATCGGCTGTAACTATTGAGACGCATAAAATTCAGCCTCATTTTATTTGGCAGGAGCGTTTTTATGATCGTGTGATACGTGATGATGCTGAATTTAGACGAATTGCCTATTATATTTATGAGAATCCTGCAAACTGGACCAATGATTTGTATAACCAAGAGCAGTAATTAAAACAAAAACACTTCGAATTTCTCCGAAGTGTTTTTATATTTTAGTTCCTTTTAGAGGATTTAGGGATATTAGGTATTCATTCCACCGCAAACATTGATAACTTGTCCACTCACATAGCTTGATAAATCGGAAGCGAGGAAAAGCGTTACTTTAGCTACTTCATCGGGACTTCCGCCACGGCGCAATGGAATTGCTTCGGCCCATTTTGCACGTTGTTCGTCAGTTAACGCATGAGTCATTTCAGTTTCGATAAAGCCCGGTGCAATGGCATTAGCACGAATTCCACGTGAGCCCAATTCTTTGGCAACAGATTTAGCTAACCCGATCATTCCTGCTTTTGAAGCTGAATAATTTGATTGTCCGGCATTACCCGAAACACCCACCACCGAGCTCATATTAATGATACTTCCGGTTTTTTGTTTCATCATAATGGGAGTAACAGCGTGAATAAAGTTAAAGGCTGATTTCAAATTTACGTTGATAACAGCATCCCATTGACCTTCGCTCATGCGCATCATCAAACCGTCTTTTGTAATTCCGGCATTGTTAACCAACACATCAATACGACCAAATTCTTTTAAAATTTCGTCAACCACCGTGTGAGTTTCGTCAAAATTGGCTGCATTCGATGCATATCCTTTGGCTTTAACGCCTAACGCTTCAATTTCTTTTTGAGTATTCAGGGCATTTTCGTCGATATTCAAATCGGTGAATGCAATATTAGCACCTTCGCTTGCCAATTTCAGGGCAATTGCTTTTCCAATACCACGAGCAGCACCAGTTACGATAGCTGTTTTTCCATCTAATAATTTCATAGGATATTCTTTAGTTTTGAAATGATTTTTAAAAATTTCGGGGGCAAAGATAGTACTTTTTTCCCAAAACAGATAAAAAACTGCATGATTTGCTCGTTTTTGTGCAGAAAAAAGGCATTCGAGTTATAGAATGCCTTGAAAGATTTTCCAATAAATTTAAAAAGAACTATTTCCGTTTAATTTTAAAACTCTTAGTTGTTTTGAATAATTCAAAGTTCTTTGTGGTGTTCTTAAAAGCAGGAGAACCGGATTGAGTTGTAGTGCCATTATAATAAATTAATGCACCATTAAATGTTCCGGTAATTGTATTTCCATAATAATCAATCAAATTGTATTGTATATTATAAAAGTCATTTGATCTCTTTACTACGATATTTCCATACCCAATAGGGTTACTGCTATATCCAAAATACCATGTTCCCCAAGGATTTCCGGCATATTTATAAGCAGGCACAATTGAGTAAGGTATTAACTGATTTTGGACAAGACCTGTCATCATATCATAAGTTCCAGATGGAATACTATCAACATAGGTAGTGTCAGTGTTAATTTCTAACATTAATCTATCAGCGGTTCCAGAAAGATAGTTATTTAAATCCACATTGCTATTTGCCAAATACAATACAAAATTATTGGATTGTAAATTGTATAATGAATCGGTAGTAGTTCCATAAATATCACCGTAATAAGCTAAAATTCCTTGAGTTAGCGCCGGACTAATTTGGTCAACTACAGTTATAGCGCAAGTGGCAGATTTACCTCCAGCTTGAACAGTTATAGTTGTTTCACCGGTTTTGAGTGCTGTTACAACTCCATTTGTAACTGTTGCAACCGCTGAATTGCTAGTTTTCCAGGTTACCGGATTTTTAGTTAAATCGCCAGTGGCAGTTAGTTTAGAAACTAAAGTGTCGATTTGACCAACAGTGAATGTGGCAGATGTTAAGTTTAAAGTGATATTAGTAACTTCGTTTTTTCCGCATGAGGTGAGTAACAGCAAAAAAATCAACGTTATAAACGAACAATATCCAATGTTCTTTTTCATTATTTGTGGGTTTTAATGTCTTTTAAAAGAAACAAATATAAAGCTAATTTTTTATATATGATTAATTCAATTGAATTTGTTTGTAAATTTTTAAAATGCATCACTTATAAAAAGAAAAGAATCGTCCAATTTCTCAGACGATTCCATAAAATTATTCTCTTTAAAAAAGTTTAGCTATTCATAGAAACCAAAAACTCATCGTTGTTCTCAGTTCGTTCCATACGATCTTTCAGAAATTCCATGGCTTCCATAGAATTCATATCGGCCAAATGACGACGAAGAATCCACATGCGGTTTAATGTATCCTGATCGAGGAGTAAATCGTCACGACGAGTGCTTGAAGCCATAATATCAACGGCAGGGAAAACTCGTTTGTTCGACAATTTACGGTCGAGCTGAAGCTCCATGTTACCTGTTCCTTTGAACTCTTCAAAAATTACTTCATCCATTTTTGAACCGGTTTCGGTTAAAGCAGTTGCAATAATCGTTAAACTACCACCATTTTCAATGTTACGGGCAGCACCGAAAAAACGTTTTGGTTTGTGTAGCGCATTTGCATCCACACCACCCGAAAGTATTTTGCCAGAAGCAGGCGAAACGGTATTGTAAGCGCGAGCTAAGCGGGTAATTGAATCCAGTAAAATAACTACATCCTGACCACATTCAACCATGCGCTTTGCTTTTTCATGAACCATGCTTGCAACTTTTACATGTCGTTCTGCCGGTTCATCAAAGGTTGACGAAACAACTTCGGCACGCACGCTGCGAGCCATATCGGTTACTTCCTCAGGACGTTCATCAATCAGCAATACAATCATATACACTTCGGGGTGATTGGCAGCAATGGCGTTGGCTATGTCTTTTAGCAATACAGTTTTACCCGTTTTAGGTTGCGCCACAATTAATCCGCGCTGACCTTTGCCAATAGGGCAAAATAAATCGACAATACGGGTTGACAGGGTATCGTTTTTTCCACTGCACAAATTAAATTTTGTGTCGGGGAAGAGCGGAGTGAGGTGTTCAAAAGGCACACGGTCACGAACATATTCGGGTGAACGGCCGTTTATTTTTCCGACTTTAATAAGTGGGAAATATTTTTCACCTTCTTTTGGAGGACGAATTGCTCCGGTAACAGTATCGCCGGTTTTTAGTCCGAAAAGTTTTATTTGCGACTGAGAAACGTAGATATCATCGGGTGAAGCTAAATAATTATAATCGGCAGAACGAAGGAAGCCATATCCATCGGCCATCATTTCCAATGTTCCGGTTCCTTCAAGAATTCCATCAAAATCGAATTGTTTTTCGCCTTTATCAGGACGTTGATTAAACTTGTTCCGATTATTATTTAAATTTCCGTTGTTTCCGTTAGTTGGATTTATGTTTTGTCTTACATGTTTAATTTCAGGCGTTTCCTGAATTATTTTTACTTCTCCATTGGTTTCCTCTGCTAATTCGGTAATAACTTCCTCGGATACAAATAAAGTTTCATCTCCGTTTGAGTCACTTTCATTTCTGTCCTCTAAAACAAAAACCTTCGTTGGTGGTGTCGGTGGTGTTACAGTTATAGTTTCAGTTTCTTTTATTTCCGGTTTTTCGCTAACCTCAACTACCGACTTAACTAACGTAGGTTTTGCAACAGGCTTGTGTTGTTTGGGTTTGTTAGTCTTTTTTGCGGGTTTGGTTTCCTGAGTTGCTTGTTCAACAACTTTTTTAGTTGTTGCTTCAGGTTCCGTTTGTTTTGTAATAATCGGATTTGTTTCAGGAGGTTCATTAACTGTTGTTAAATTTTTAACCTGATTTTCAATAGGTTTAATTGTACTTTGCTGATTTGCAAGTAATTTTTGCTCGGCAGTTTTTTTAATTGGAACTCTCAGGCGTTTTTTGCGGTCAATCTCCTGATTTTCATTTGAAATTGTTTTTCTTTGCGCGTTTACAACTGCTTGTTGGTCAAGGATGTCATAAACGAGTGTTTCTTTTTTAGCAGAATTAGAAACTTTGAGTCCTAATTCGGTTGCGATGTCCTTCAATTCGGACAGTTCTTTCGCATTTAATTGCAGAATAGTGTAATTACTCATAAAGTGATGAATAAACGTTTTGGTGAGATTTTCCTTTCAGGAAAAAACGTTAGTGTTGTGAATGTTAAGTTGTTTTTGATTGTATTTACAAAAGCAGGACTGCTTTGTTGATTTGAAAACGTTGCAAATTTACGACTATATTTTGATTACACAAAGTTTTGAGGCTTTATTGTTAGATTAATATTGTATAAATAATAAAGATTACGTTGTAATACAGCAATATATTAAAAAGAAGAATTTAAAACTCAGTATTATTTTGTATTTTAATCAATTCTTTTGTTGAAAGTAATCCACATGCAGCAAATATATCTTCACCTCGTGATGCTCGTATAGTTACAGTCAGTCCTTTTGCCTTAAGTCTGTTTTGGAACTCAACGATGCCTTCAAGTGCTGTACCTTCAAGTGGCGTATCGGGAATTGGATGAAATCGAATCAGATTTATCCGGCATTTAATACCGTTAAGTAAGCGCACGAGTTCATTGGCATGCCGGGCAGTGTCGTTCACACCTTTAAACATAATGTATTCAAAAGAAATCCGGCGCTGTCGACCTAACTCCCAACGACGAATCTCATTTATAACCCCGGAAATCGGATAGACACTTTGGATGGGCATAATTTCGCGTCGTTCATTGTCGAAAGGCGAATGAAGACTTACCGCTAAATGTGCCTGGGTTCTTTCCAAAAAAGTAATCATAGCCGGAATAATGCCAATGGTAGAAACAGTTATACGTTTCGGACTCCAGCCATATCCCCATGTTGAAGTCATTATTTCAATACTTTCCAACACAGCTTCTACATTATCCATAGGTTCACCCATACCCATGTAAACAATATTAGTGAGCTTCTCAAATTCGGGTAATGATTGTATCTGATTCAATATTTCGCCTGAAGATAAATTTCCCTGAAATCCCTGCTTTCCGGTCATGCAAAATAAGCAACCCATTTTACACCCGATTTGTGTGGATACACATAAGGTAGCCCGAGCAGCATCGGGAATATAAGCAGCTTCTATAAACTTCTGTATTTGCGTTGGATAGAGGTACTTTTTTGTACCATCGGTTGAAGTTTGAACTTTGGAAGAAGGTATAAGCTCAATGCAGTAATTTGTCTCTAACTTTTCACGAACCTGTTTCGAAAGGTTAGTCATTGAATCAAGCGAAGTTACCTGCTTTTTGTACATCCAATCGGCAAGTTGGGTGGCAGTAAAAGCAGGCAAACCAAGCGAAAGAACTTGCTTCTTTAATTGATTCAGCGTTAACCCGAAAAGATTGATTTTCATTTTAAAATCGAATGTTATTTTTCAAAAATAAGTTTCAGAAATAATATTCTGGAATGGTATGCCTTTTTTGATTAAAATATCCCTTACCTGAACAACCATTTCAGCACTTCCGCACAGGTAATATTGAATGTCAATGGATAATTTAGTCTGACTGTCAAGCCATTCGGTAAGTCGTCCCCGAAAGTAAGCTGTATCTTCCTGTTGTGAACAACAACGAATATACTTATCATGTAGCATGTTTTCTATCTTTTGCGAAAAATAGAAGTTTTCATCCCAGCGAGCTCCATGTATCAACGTCTTATTTTGACCCAATCCGGAGCGTAACATTGACACAAAAGGTGCTACACCGGTTCCGGCAGCGATCCACATTGCTTCTTGTTTATCACATTGAAAAGTGCCAAAGGGTTCCGAAACAAAAATCGTATCGCCGGGTTTGAGCACTGAAAGTAAAGGAGTAAGCCTTCCATCTGGTTTTTCATCGAAAAGAATTTCAATTTCATTATCTTTTTCACCACTGGCTATGCTATATAACCTTGGCTGACCATCGGCTACCAAATCGAGCGAGATAACCTGACCTGACCGAAATTCAAAATCACGTGCAAATGAGAGCACAAATACCTCATTGGCAATTGATTTGACGGAAAGTACTTCTTCTTTAAATAGTACGCGTTTTACTGTCACGCTATGTTTAATTTGAAATTAAATGTATATGGATTGTGCATTTAGGATTTTAACCCACTAAACAAGAAAATTTAATTCTTTGTTCATTTATTTATTTCAATTTGGAAGAAAAGTTTTTGAAGACTATTTAAAATTGTAGATGGTTCATGTATAGTTTAATCTTTAAAAATGGTTTCCTATACAAATTAAATTTTATAGATTTTCAATTGTAAATTCCAATACTTCAGTCGTTTTATCGGTAATTCTAAATCGGTTATCTGTCCGCTGTCCCACAATCCATACAATGTCATTGCCCGAAGTCAGCAGCCAGCTTTGTTTTTTTTCAAATATACTTATCTTATTATCAATAAAATAATTGCTAACTTTCTTTTGTTTCGTCATACCAAACGGATAAAAAGTATCCCCCTCGTGCCAACGACGCAATAGGAGGGGAAATGTAAGCTTGGAGGCATCAATGTGTACACGATTTTTATCTTTTGATACTTTAAATGCAGAAGTTACATTCATCTTGGAAATTTTCATTTTAAATGGGAAAGTGATGGAGGTCTCAGATTCTTGTATTTCAAATTCAGTATCTGCATTTTCATCTATTTTGCTGACAATAAGATATTTTCTGTCTTTTAGTAATTGGTGGGTATCCGAATAGAATATTTTACCGGATTCAGCATTAAGTTGTTCGGTAATCTGTTCAATCACTGATGAGTTAAATCCATAAGGATGCAACAACTCAAACATAATTGTAGGGATATGAACCTGATTTTTAATTAATTCAATGTTAAGTTTTAAAATCCCCAATTCAAACGTTACAACTTCATTCCTGATTCGGTCAATTGCCTGTTGATAAATTTGCATACTCCCTTCAAAACGGTTCAGTGAATCGTATAAAGTTTGTCGTACGGAAGGATTTATTTCTTCGAGCAAAGGCAAAATCTCGTTTCTGAACTTATTACGCTGATATTCCATGGAAGCATTTGTAGAATCTTCAATGTGTTCCAAATCATTTCGAATCAGGTAAGTTTCAATTTCCAAGCGTGTAAGACAAAGTAGTGGACGCACGATATACTGGTTTCGTGGTTGAATTCCAGTAAGACCTTTAAAACCTGTACCACGAACTAAATTCATCAACAGGGTTTCAATGCTATCGTCGGCATGATGTGCCACAGCGATGGCTTGTGCGTTAAGTTTTATCAGTAATTCATTGAACCACGCATAGCGTAAATCCCTGGCAGCCATTTCTATGGAAATTTTGTGTTCTGAAGCGTGTTTAGAAGTATCAAAATCAATGATATAATAGGGTAATTTATACTCAAGAGCCAAATTGCGAACAAACAACTCATCTCTGTCGGACTCTTCCATTCTCAGGTGAAAATTGCAATGTGCTATCACACAATCATATCCAAGCGATTTCAGTATATGAAGCAAAACAACAGAATCAGTTCCACCGCTTACACCAACAATCACCGGCTTATCGGGAATCAATAATTGGTGTTTTTGAATATATGTTTCAACTTTCAGGTGCATTTTATGTAGGTTTTGGCGTATCTTTGTATCTTTAAAATGAGCTCTGGCAAAGATATTGATTTTATTTTAAAAGTAATCCATTGCCTATAATTTTGGATTAGTTTTGTTGCCGGCTAACCTATTTATGAAATGATATCTTTTTTAGAATGACTTACATTCAAACTATAAAATATCTTTACGACCGACTTCCTGTATTCCATCATATTGGAAGTCAGGCTTATAAACCTGGGCTTGACAATACCATCCGGTTAATGAATGCGTTGGATAATCCACATAACCAGTATAAAACTATTCACATTGCCGGAACAAACGGAAAAGGCTCTGTTTCAAACTTTCTGGCTGCTGTATTGCAAGAATCAGGATATAAAGTGGGATTATACACTTCACCGCATTTAGTCGATTTTGGAGAACGCATTCGGGTAAACGGCGTGATGATTGAACAACACTATGTGATTGATTTTGTGGCTAAACATCAGGAATTGTTTAGTGAAGTAGAACCTTCATTTTTCGAAGCAACCATGGCTTTGGCATTCAAGTATTTTGCCGACTGTAAGGTAGATGTAGCTGTAATTGAAGTTGGATTGGGAGGCAGACTTGATAGTACGAATATTATTAAACCTCAATTGTCTGTTATCACAAATATTAGCTTCGATCATGTTGGTTTTCTGGGTGATACGTTGGAAAAGATTGCATTCGAAAAGGCTGGAATAATTAAATCGTGTACGCCCGTAGTAATTGGTGAAGCGCTACCGGAAACACGGCCTGTTTTTGAAAATAAAGCTAAAAATGAAAATGCTTCGATTTATTTTGCTGAAGAAAATGTGCAGGTCTATTTTAAAGATTATGAAAACGGTAAAATGGTAGTGGAAACTTCTGAAAGTAAATCATTTAGGATAGGTTTAAATGGTATTTACCAACTAAAAAATATTGCTACAACACTTACTTCCATTGATTTACTGAGAAAACTAAATTTTAATATATCAAATATTCATTTGCAAAAAGGACTTGAAAATGTAACTGAACTAACCGGATTGAGAGGTCGTTGGCAAGTTTTGCAGCAATTTCCGACTGTTATTGCCGATATTGGGCATAATGTTGCCGGTATTCAATACGTGGTTGAACAGCTCAAAATGCAGAAGTTCGACAAGTTGCATATTGTATTTGGCATGGTAAACGACAAAGATATTTCGGCAGTATTGGATTTATTGCCAAAAGGAGCTGATTATTATTTCACTCAGGCTAATATAGAACGTGCGCTTCCGGCAGTGGAATTGGAACAAAAAGCTAAAAGTCATGGTTTAAATGGAATGTCTTATTTATCAGTAGAACAGGCTATAAGCAAAGCAATTAAAAATGCAGAAGATAAAGATTTAATATTTATAGGCGGAAGCAATTTTGTAGTTGGGGAAGCATTGTCAACTTTTTCAGTTAAATAATAAGTTAATATAAAAAAAAGAGTTTTAATAGAAAATTATGAAGTTTAAAATTGAATAATAATGTTATTCAACCGCCTTCACTTTATATCCATCTTTTTCCAACAACTTTATTAGTCCGTTTTTGCCACCCAAATGAATGGCATCCACTGCAACAAAGCATGGTGACTGCTTAAAATAGTCATGAAGTTTTGCAACCCAATCGGCATTTCTGTCCTCAATTAACTTAGCATATTCAGTTGTAGTCATACCCGTCGTATTGCTTTTAGCTTGTTCCTGCAATTCATCAATCTTTCCAGCTTTATAAAGTTTATTTTGTAGAATCATTTCATTGATAACACTGTCTTTATGCTGGATTATTTCAACTAAATGATCTGCTTGCTGTTCCAAACTCCCATTTCCAAAAAGTACTGCAATTTGTTGATTTACATCTTCTAATCCAATAACGTTCTTGTCTTTTTCAGAAGCAACTAACTGAAAAAATGAATCGGACTGATGATTATCTGAAAAGCCGGTCTTTTTTTTATAAATTTCCATCTCATACATGTTAAGTATAAGTGATGGATTCATTATTGAAACATCCTTTAAACCGAATTTCAATACCGACTTCAACTCTGTATCGGCAATTTTATATTCTTCGGCGTTTAACAAATCTTCGATCTTTGTATGTTTAGGCATGATAGCAGCCTTTTGAATTTGTGAAGTTGCATCAATATTATTGAAAACAATCTCTCCAATAACAGCATCACATTCATTAAAAGCTTTGTATAAACCAGGGATACTATCTAAGAATTGGATTGAAATAAAATGGTGTGTACCAAATAAATAGGAGGGATGCTTCAATCCATTTCCTGTAACTTCCCAAAGTAACTGGGCTTGTGTAGTTGACAAACTGAAAATAAACAAACATAGAATTAATATTTTCTTCTTCATAACAATTTCCAATTTTTAGATGAAACACAAAGATACAGAAGTTAATGGAGAAAGTATAATTCGGAATTCACAATTAAATTTATTGTTGATTTTTTCTGATTTACAAAGATTTGAAAGTAAGTAATGAACAATTGATAATTAGATGATAATTATTTTTTTATGAAACAATCTAATAATAGATATATTTATTACATTTGCATAGATAAAAACTATATTGTATGACTTTACAACAACTGGAATATGTTTTAGCCTTGGAAAAGACGCGTCATTTTGTACGTGCTGCCGAATTGTGCGGAGTAACCCAACCAACTCTCAGTGCCATGATTCAAAAGCTGGAAGACGAACTCGATTGTAAGATTTTTGACCGTTCACGCCAACCGATTGAAACCACCGAAATAGGAAAACAAATCATCAATCAGGCACAAATAATTATTTATCAGGCCAATCAATTAAAAGAAAGTGTACGATCGGAGAAAAATTTACTTTCAGGGTCGCTAAACCTTGCTATAATTCCAACCATTGCACCTTATCTGTTGCCACAATTTATTGCATCATTTAAAAATTTGTATCCAGATATTTCGTTGAAAATAAGTGAAATGCATACAGATACTATTATTGAAAAACTACGAATAGCCGAAATTGATATGGCTATTCTTTCCACGCCATTGGAAGATTCGAAAATACTTGAAGTCCCATTATATTACGAGAAATTTGTTGCTTATATTTCGCCTAACGAACCAATTTATTCGCATACCGAACTTTCAGCCTCTGAAATGCCTCTGGAACATTTGTGGGTGCTGGAAGAAGGACATTGTTTGCGAAACCAGGTTTTTAATTTTTGCCATGAAAAGCCACTACATGCTTCGACTTACGAGGCTGGAAGTATTGATACTTTAATTAAAATTGTAGATATTAATGGTGGATATACCGTTATTCCAGAGTTACATATCAAATTATTAAACGAAAAACAAAAATTGAATTTACGTGAAATTGTAAATCCAGAAGCAACACGTGAGATTTCGGTTGTAATTCGACACGACTTTGTACGCGAAGGTATATTGAATGCTGTTGCCGAATGTGTTAAACAAATTATTCCTTCTCATATGTTGGATCCACGGTTGAAAAAATTTGCAATAAAGTTATAGTGCATTATTATAAACAGAATCGGCTGAGCATTTTTGATGATGTTCAGCCGATTCTGTTTATCTTTTGAGTCTTTATTTCTTAAAGCGTTGAATTAAATTATATGCTTTATAAATTCCCAGTTCCCCCGCTTTACTCAAGTCGGACAATCCTTTTGTATCTTCGCCAATATACAAATATGTTAATCCTCGATTGAAATAAGCTTCTGCAAATTCCGGATCAATTTCAATAGCTTTTGTATAATTTGAAATGGCAGTTAAAAAGTCCTTTTGAGTACATAATATATTAGCTTTATTATAGTAAGCAAACGAGAAGTCAGGATTAAGTTCATTAACTTTTTCGTAATCATACATTATAAGTTTAACATCAAATAGAGATTGCTTTTCAGAAACTGTTTTTTTAATATTTTTCGATCCCTCAACCAATAAGTTATTATCCTGATCTACTGTATTTTTATTAAAATCAACTAATTTATAGCGAAAGTTTGCCCTACAAAAGTAAGCTAACATAAAATCCGGTCGTAGAAGAATTGCTTTGTTTAAATCTTCAATTGCGCTATTAAAGTCCTGTACCATTGCAAATTCTAAAGACCGATTAAAATAAATATCAGCATTATCGTTGTCTTTTGATAATTTTAATGAGATTTCGTTAATTGCATCAAAATGACTGTTAATCAATTCGGCTGTAAGTGGTAATTCATTATTGGTGATTTTTAAAATTGAACTAAGCTTCTTTTGCTTATTATATTCTTCTAATAAAGGATAATACAAATTTGTTCGACGAATTTCATCAGCTTTTGTATAATAAGTCAATACAAAGTTTTTTTCGTTTACAACATCAGTATACTTATCTTGCACCGCACCGCGAGCGGCATCATTCGTATATTTTGTATCGGTATCTGTATCATCCAGGTTTTGTGCAGCAAATCGGTTGAAAAATTCTGTTTTATGGCTGGTAGAGCTTTTTTGTGTGTTTGTTGCTAACTTGTTAGTTGCCTTTATGGTTTCTTTATTTTTTCTATTGATATAATCTTTATTTTTTTCAATATTGCTTGCTAATTGCTGATATTGAAATGCAGCTTTTTGATTGCCAAGAGCAGATTCGGACTGAGCAATACCCATATAAGCCGGTATAAAATATTTAAATTTAGAAATTATTTTTTTGTAGTCTTTTATTGTTGATCTGTAATCTTTTAAAGTGTATTCAACCATGGCTTTTTGTAATAAAGCTTCATTGTTAGTTGAATCCAATGTTAACACTTTAGTCAAATCAGTTAAGGCATTATTATAATCTCCCAAATTTGCACGCAATAAACCTCTGTTATAATAGACCAATGAATTGTTTTTCTCTAATTTTACAGCTGCATTGTAATCGCTCAGAGCTTGATTATAGTTTTTCTTATCAACATTTAAAATTCCACGGTTGATATAGTCACCTACATAACTTGAATTTCTTTTAATAGCTTCAGAATAGTCTTTATACGCCCCATCTTTGTCATTCCGCTGCATACGTAGAATGGCTCTTGCACTCCATGCTAAACAATTTGTACTATCTTTTTGTACAAAAAGATTGAAAGTGTTTTCAGCTTTAATGGTATCGTTTAATTCTAATTCCAATCTGCCTTTTTCATATAACAAATTAGTTGTTTTTGGACTTAATTTCAAGTATGTTTCCAAATCAACTAATGCTCCTTTATAATCTTTGTTGGCATCTCTCGCATCCATCCTGTTCATTATCAAATATAAACTGTTTGGACTAAATTCTAAAGCTTTACTGAAATCGGCAATAGCTTCTTTATAATAATTCATTTTCCTACGGGCAAAACCACGTGCGTAATAAGCCTGAGGCATAAATGGGTTTTTATTAATAGCTTCTGTACAATCTTGATCGGCACCTTGGTAATCGCCGAGTTGAATTTTGGCTATTGCTCTATTTAAATATGGCTCGGCTAAATAAGGTTTAATCTTAATTACCTGATTAAAGTATTGAATGGAAAGTACATAGTCTTCAAAATACAGTGCATTTTGACCGATATCCATGATTCGGTCAGTATTCCACTGAGCCATGGCAAATACCTGAAACAGAAGACAAGTTGTAATAAAAATAATTTTTTTCAAGAATCTAATTATTAAATTAATTATTCAAAAGCGTTTGCTTCGCATCCTGAATTTGCATTAAATGAGCTTGGAATATCAAATTGTTCTGACGAAGAATATCCTAAATCTTTGTCGGCCAGTACTTTTTTCATATACAATGCCCATATTGGTAGTGCCATACTTGCTCCTTGTCCCTGAGCAATATTATCGAAGTGAATCGATCGGTCTTCACCGCCAACCCAAACGCCGGATACCAGCGAAGGCGTATAACCCATAAACCAACCGTCAGAATTGTTTTGAGTAGTTCCAGTTTTACCACCCATTGGCATGGTTAGTCCGTAACGAGTACGAATATGTCCACCAGTACCTCCATCTACAACGGCACGCATCATGTAAATCATCTTGTAAGCAGTGGTTTCGCTAAAAATTTCATGCATTTGCGGTGTGAATTTTCCAATCACATTTCCGTTCGCATCTTCAATACGGGTTACATACACTGGTTCAACACGAATTCCTTTATTTGGAAAGGCAGTATAAGCATCAACCATTTCGCCAACAGAAATTTCACAAGGTCCTAAAGCCAAGGAAACAACCGGATCTATTTGTCCTTTGATCCCAAACGAGCGCATAAGTTTAACCATGGCTTCGGGCGAGAATAAGCTCATTAAATAAGCCGATATCCAGTTGTCTGAGTTAGATAACCCCCAACGTAACGAAACAATATCTCCAATTTTTTTATTTTTTGTAGTAGTTTTTGGTGACCAAGGCCTTCCATTTCCATCTATTAAAGTGATTGGCTGCCATACGGTTTTATCACAAGGCCACATGCCTTCTTCCATGGCCAAGGTATATAAGAACGGCTTAACTGTTGAACCAACCTGACGGCGACCTACATTTACCATGTCGTACTGGAATTGAGAAAAATCAGGGCCTCCAATGTAAGCTTTTACCTGACCATTATGTGGGTCCATTGACATAAATCCACATCTTAAGAAGTACTTATGGTAACGGATAGAATCTAACGGTGACATGATTGTATCAATATTTCCATCGTAGGAAAAAACCTGCATCTCAATTCGTTGTTTGAATGAATTTTCGATTTCATCTTCACTATTACCTGCAGCTTTCATTTTCAAATAACGATCTGATTGTTTCATAGATCGGTTTAAAGTTGCTTCAATGTCTGCCTGATTCATGTTTCTGGCAAAAGGTGCATAGCTTCTGTTTTTCTTTTCCTTGAAAAATTCTTTTTGAAGTGACCGCATATGTTCATCTACAGCATCTTCAGCATATCGTTGCATGCGTGAGTCTATGGTGGTATAAATTTTTAAACCATCTGTATAAATATTATAAGGTGTCCCATCAGGTTTTTTGTTTTTATTGCAGAAGCCGTAAAGTGGATTTGTATCCCATGCATTTTTATCTTCTTCATACTTACCCTTTTGCCAGCTGGCATAATCACTTTCTTTAGGTTCTTTAGCAGTAAGTAGCATTCGCAGATATTCTCTAAAATAAGCAGCAAGTCCCAACTTGTGATCTACACTATGATATTTGAGCGTAAGGGGTATGGCTTTTAACGAATCGAATTGTTGTCTTGTAATATAATCTGCTTTTCTCATTTGGTCAAGTACCACATTTCTACGCTCACGAGTTCTTTGATTAAATCTTACAGGATTGAAATACGAAGGGTTTTTGCACATTCCGATGAGTGTTGCAGCTTCTTCAATTTTTAAGTTAGCAGGTAATTTACTAAAATATATTTGGGAAGCTGATTTTATACCCACGGCATTGTTCAGAAAGTCAAACTGGTTGAGGTACATTGCCAATATTTCCTCTTTTGTATATAATTTTTCAAGCTTAACAGAAATAACCCATTCAATAGGTTTCTGTAATGCGCGTTCAATAAAATTATTAGTTTGTGGTGAATAAAGCAGTTTGGCAAGTTGCTGAGTGATGGTACTTCCACCACCAGAATTTTTTAGATGTAAAATTCCTGTTTTAATTATCACCCGGGAAAGAGCAATTCCATCTATTCCGGAATGTTCGTAAAACCGTGCATCTTCTGTTGCAACTAATGCATTTACAACGTTTTTTGAAATTTCATTATAGTGAACACCAACTCTGTTTTGTTTGTTGTAAAAATAACGACCTAAAAGCTGTAAATCAGAAGAATATACTTCTGTTGCATACTTGTTTTTTGGATTTTGTAACTCATCAAGCGGAGGCAGATACCCTATCCAGCCAATATTGATAAATACAAACATTAAAACAAGAGAAAGAACGCCCAGGACAAATAATCGCCAAAATATACGTTTAAATCTCGACCTGATATCACTTTTTTTAGTCTTTTTTTCCATATTTCTTTTTACATATTGAAGCCACAAAAGTACTACATTTTTATAAATTATATCTTCATAATTTGGATTAATATGAGGTTGGAAATCAGTATTCCATCGACAGTTAAACTAATATTTCTATCATTCAGCAATACTTTATTACTTTCAATAAATGGATTTAAATTTTGTAAACAGTAGTTTAGCATTTCTTCTCCAAATTCTTTTTCCAAAAATGCTAAATCAATACCATTTTTAGTTCGCAAAGAAACCATCACGTAATCATTATACTTGTCACTATCCGTCAATTCCTCTACATCAAAATACTTGCTATTATTATCAATTGCTGAAATATAATCAACAATTGAAGATATGTTCCATTGTCTTGAATTCAAATTGTATGAATGAGCCGATGGACCAATTCCCAAATAAGGTTCTTGTTTCCAATAAGATGTGTTATGGTGCGAATAATAATTGGGTAATGCAAAGTTAGAAATTTCGTAAGCTTCTAATCCGTTTTGTTTCATTTTCTTAACCAACAATAAATACATTTCATTCATTACTTCATCTTCAACTGGTTTTATTATTCCTTTTTCGCGCTGTTTCCATAACTCTGTACCTTCTTCGTAAGTTAAGCCATAAGCCGAAACATGCTGTATTTGAAGACTTAACGCTATATCAACTTGTTTTCCCCATTTCTCAAAAGTTTGAAAAGGTAACCCATATATTAAATCTATACTAATATTAGAGAAACCTGAATTTTTTACATTCTTAACAGCCTCAATCGCTTGTTTTGATGTATGACGTCGGTTAATTCGCTTTAAATCTTCATCATCGAACGATTGAATTCCTATACTTACCCGATTGAAGGGGAGTGATTGGATGGAACTTAAAAACTCAGGTGTTAAATCATCAGGATTTGCTTCAAAAGTAATTTCAGCATCGTTTTCAACTGTAAAAATTGAATAAATCGTTTCAAAAACTTTTGCGAACTGTTGATAATTTAAAATACTTGGAGTTCCTCCACCAAAATATATGGAGTTAATGGTTACATTTTTTAAATAGTCTTTTCGCAAAAATAGCTCTTTTACTATTGAGTCAACTAACTTAGGTATAAATTGGGGTGCAACTTCCGTATAAAAATCGCAATATGTACATCTTTTTTTACAAAACGGAATATGAATGTAAATGCCGGCCATTATTATAATTTTAATTTTCAGTGAATTGGATAACAATTAAAATTATTGAAATCATTTCATGACAAAAATACAACAAATAATTTGTTATATCCGAAAAAGAGAGTATCTTTGCACTCGCTTTTCAGAAATAGAATAGCAACGGGGTGTAGCGCAGTCCGGTTAGCGCACCTGCTTTGGGAGCAGGGGGTCGTGGGTTCGAATCCCGCTACCCCGACAAAAGGAAGAGATTGAAAATAAGCTATTTAGGCTTAATTTCAGTCTCTTTTTTGTGCACACAAAACAGCTATTTTTAATCATGTGCACAAAATGTGCACAAATTGAATACATAAAAATGAAATAAGTAACAAATAACAAACACATAAACGGCTTGTTTTTTTGTATTTATGAAAGTATTTAATTTCATTTAGAAATTATCTATTATTGCATACAAACCCTTCTTATCGTTTTTAGCACTCATATTCAATACCTGATAGTTTATGAGTTCACGACAATAATATTGGCTCATAGGCTTTACAAATCCGTATATAATCAACTTTTAGTTTATACATGTTTTGAAAATATCAGATATTATTAATCCATCACCATCTAAGACTCAAACATTTTTTTTTGATATTTGAGATTTGTACGATAATTAGCACTATAATTCCCCATTTAGCATTATTTATGTATTTATAACTATGTCAGCGATTTAGTATCTTTGAAATTGAAATTTGACTAAATGAATTTCGTTAAAACATACTACAATGGCCAGACAGCTTGGAAATGTGAAGTACAAAGGGACGATTGGGGACATACGTCACTTTAAAATTAAAGGTTTAAAAGGCAATTTTGCCGGATTAAATGGTGGTGCAAGTGCAGAACAGATAAAAAGTGATCCTGCATTTGTAAGGACTCGTGAAAATATGAATGAATTTGGAGGCTGTGCAACAGTCGGCAAGTCGGTTCGTATTGGATTAGCTCAATTAATGAAACAAATGAGCGACCCTCAACTAACAGGAAGATTAACAAGTATCATGAAAAAGATTAACCTTGAAGATCAAACTGAAGCTCGTGGGTATCGTGCCATTTTAGTTTCAACTCAATCAAAGTACTTGGTAGGTCTGAATTTCAACCGTAATAGTTATTTTGAAGGAATGTTTACAGCACCTGTAGAAGTTGTAGCAAGTGAAGATCGAAACGCAGTGACTCTGTCTGTTGTGGCCTTCAATGCACTAAATCAAGTGAAAGCACCTTTAGGAGCAACTCATTTTCGTTTGGTGAATGCAATTTCGGTACTATCTGATTTTGCTTTTAATTCATCTACAAAAACGTATGAGCCAATTGACTCAGCCTTGAATGAACTTTCAAATATTACTTATTCGGATTATATTGAAGTTGGAACAACTGTTTCAGATCCAATTTCAATTATAAGTACTTTGCCTGGAAGTCCAACACTGACAACTGACGATAGTCTTTTGAGTTGTATTGGAATTGAGTTTTATCAAAAAGCCGGTTCTAATTATTATCTTTTCAATTCAGGTAATGCATTGAAGATTCAAACAGTATTCTAATAACTTTACAGGAGTTATTAAACTAAGAGAGGAGTGTTCCAAAATGGAACGCTCCTTTTTTTTTGATACATATTATGAAATATGCTTTTTACATAACGGGTGGGCTTATGGTGGGCTTATGGTGGACTTATGGTGGGCTTATCTATGACTTGCTAAGGTGATTATTTGCACCCATCACTCGGAAAACGGGAAAAAACTTTTGGGGCAGTGGCATCGAGCCCGAAAAAAGTTTTTCTCGTTTTTCCGCCAAAAGTAAATAAAGCAATTTTGATTATCTGCATAAGTTTTGAGATTTGCAGCCATCATTCGGGAAGACGGGAAATAACTTTTATTCAATTGAAAAAATAAACTCTAAAAAGTTATTCCCGGCTTACCGCCAGTTGTAATTCACATTATATTGAAGCTCCGAAATTGTACAAAAGCTGCTCAAGAACGAACCAACCTCAAAAAAACACAAACCTAACCCATAATAATTTTTACCCCCAGAAAAGAGAAAGAAAAAAAACAAGAAAAAAAAGAAAAAGATAGCTTTCAATTAAGGCGGCTGGATAGGCTGTCAAGGTTTTTTGGCAAAATACTACCCGAAGCGAAGCGAGGTGTGGAGATTATGCCAAAAACCCGAAGGGCTTGACCTTTACTGCCTATAGCGTGGATATGTGTAAGCCGACTTATCTTTGCTATTCTTTTTATTTTTTGTCGGGAAATATTATATAGATTCCGCTCACCCGCAGGGGCTTAGTCTTAAATGGGGCTAACTCGTCGCAGAAAATAAACAGGTATCATTTTGGCAGGGTTGGAAAATGGCTTGGGTGGATTAGGCGTGCAATGAAACATCCGACAACAAAAAATATAATAAATACCGGAATGTCGAATGGAACGACTAAGCCACCTAAGCCGTGCGGTGCTGAGGTGAATGCATAAAATGAAGGCGTAATAAAGTGTAGGGAATCGAAGTGAATGAGTATTGCGAAATGAACGTAGTTCCCGGAACGATATGTAGCCGGAATGAATGCACTTACCGCAAGCACATTGATAAACAAAATGGTATCTGTTTATTTTCTGCACAACTAATGGGTGGTGGGGTTTTATTGTGGCTTTTTTATATAGGCGGTACGCCTGAACAACTCACCGATTAGGTGTAATAAACTTACCGCTCTGCCTTTAGGCGTTTCATGGGGTAGACTCTTCGCAGTATCAAAAAATAGACCATTAAAAGTGCGTTGGAAAAGGGCTTGGGTGGTTTAGGCTTGGAATGAACAATGGTTGGGGAATGAAATGGAGCTTTACTGGCTGTGCGTTTGGATTATTTAGGGAGGATAACAGGCGTTAAGCGAAATGGAATGACAGCGTGGATTGTGAAATGGAACGCCTAAACCACCTATGCTGCGGGGTGCTGAGGTGGGTGAAATGAACTGAACGCAATGTAGTGAAGGGTGGACGCGTAGTGAGGCACGAACAGCGTCCACCGAAACGGAATGAGTGAAGTGAATGAACCTACCGCAAGCACATGGAAATAAAACACTAACTATTTTTTGATACTGCAACCGATGAAAGGGCGGCGGGGAATTCTTGAGGACTTTCGGGCAGCGAAGCGGGAGAGCGTTGATTTTGTGCGGCTATTATACATAATTAGGTTATATTTAGCCCCTATTAATCGCCGAAGGCGGGGGCTCGAATATAACTACATGTTATGTATAATAGCTTTGAGTTGTTGTTTTTCTGGCGCATCTTTTTTGCTTCTTGTGGGTGGATTGAAACAGTGGTTTTGTAAAAACATCACTGTGAAAGAAGGGTTGATTGCAAAAAGTGTGACAGAAAAAAACAACGAAGCGTGGATTGTGCGGAAGCCGACAAAAAGACCGTGCAAGCCATGAGGTACGAATGGTGGGGATTTTTGGCGGCTGGGGATTGCCCTGTGTAGCTGCCCGTAATTTACTTTCAGGTGAAACCTGACCGCTTTGTATTCTATTGATTTAAAAGTATTTTCTAATTAACTGAGAAAGCATCTTCATCAAGGATTTTGTCTTCTTCAGGGAATGATACCTCAAGAAAATTAATTCTATCAAATGCCAAAAACAAAAACTCTAACTTTTTTTCAATAGAAAATTTTACATCCGGGTACTTTTCATCAAACAACCTCAAAGAGTTAGTTACTAAATTCAATCTGACTATTTCAGTAAACTCTTTATAAATTTGAATGAAAGAAAGTTCAAAATATCGTATTTCCTTGCCTGTGTCTAAAAAATATGGCTGAGGAATACCAAACATTTTTAAAAATTCCTTATGCCAGATAGTGTACTGATTATTTAGCAAGTTGAGAAAGCACGAAACATATTCATAATTTATAACTTGATATTTTCCGTTTGAATCTTTAGTATAGGATAATGCGACACATATTTCCTCAACATCAATTTTATCGGGGTTTTTAAACTTTTCGAGATTCTTGAAGTAATTGGTTATATATTCTTGCCCTAATTGTTCAATATTTATTTGATAGTATTTACAAAAGATATTTTGGAATGTTTCATCCGTTGAAACATTGGTATTTTTATATTCATTTTGTATATAAAGGTATGGTTCAATTAGTTCAGAAGTGATATTTTCAATCACTCTTGAAGCGTTGTATTCAACGATTTTCGCAATTTCTATTATTTCCATCCGTAAATTGATAAATTTGCAATTCTATTAAAACAGTGATTGTTGATTCAGTTCAGGGTAATCTACAGGTTCAAGTATCTCACTATAATTTCGATTGACTTTTAAGTTACCTGCTACTTTTGAAATGGTATGTGCTTTCATGTTTATCTCATCATAAGGTAGAATGAGCGACTTTATTTGTTCAGGAGTTGATAACGGATTGAGCCATTTGTCAGCAGATTCCACATCTAAAATCAATGGCATTCGTTTTTTTACGTTATGGATCATTTCCATTAGTGGATTTGCTGCCGTTGTAACAATGCTGAAAGTATCATAAACCTCACCGGTAGATTTGTCCAACCAAGTATCAAATATAGACCCTAATAAAAATCCGGGGTCATTTGTCGGCTCTATAAAATAAGGATATTTATTGCTGTTGAAATCACGCCATTCAAAAAAACCACTTACGGGTAATAGGCATCTTCGAGAAAGTATATTTTGACTGAATGAAGGCTTTTCGTAAATAGTTTCCCCCTTTGCATTTAAAGTTTTATCCCGCAATTCAAATGCATCCTCTTTTGATTTTGCCCATGAAGGTATAAGCCCCCATTCTTTGAGTACAAAGTCATTATCTGTAATAACTGGCAATTTAGGGTGTGCAAAACCACTGACCATGTAAAGGTTAGGGATTTCCGGTTCAATTGGATTCTTTTTTTTCTTTCTGATTTTTGCAGGAAGACTATTGTAATATTGCTCTGCTGTCATTAATACACCTTCACGGACAATGGCGACTGTAAAACACATACTGTTTTATAAATTAGTGATTTAGTTATTCGAGAAAATTTCAAACTATTAAATCAACAGTCGAAATATATTATTGGTTCAAATATATGAAATTTATAGAACAAAATAGCTTACTTTGTAACCCCTAACTTTAAACTGAATAAGAAAAATAATATGCAGCATATCAGAAAAATAGCTAATTCAACTAACCTTGACTTTTATACCGCCAATACAAGTTCACATGTTGAACTACCATTTATTGACGGTGGTATTGCCGCAGGGTTTCCAAGCCCGGCACAAGATTATATTGACTTGAAAATTGACCTTAATACTGAATTAATCACTAATCCGTCAAGTACTTTTTATGCTCGTGTAAAAGGAACATCAATGCAGGACGCTGGTATTATGGACGGTGATATTTTGGTTATTGATAAAAGTCTTGAACCTAAAGACGGTGATACGGCTGTTTGTTTTATTGACGGTGAATTTACTTTGAAATATATTAAGTTTGAAACTGACATAGTTTATCTTATACCTGCAAACCCTAAATTTGAGCCAATAAAAGTAACTGAGGAAAATAATTTCTGTATTTGGGGCATAGTAACGTATTCTATTAAAAACCACAAAAGATAAATGTACGGCTTAATTGATTGCAATAACTTTTATGCTTCCTGTGAAAGGGTATTTCAACCCTCACTTAATGGCAAAGCTATCGTTGTTTTATCCAACAATGACGGCTGTGTTATTGCACGTTCTGCAGAAGCAAAAGCCCTGGGTATACCAATGGGCGAACCTGCATTCAAATTAAAGGAATTGATTGAAAGTAATCAGGTGGCTGTATTTTCTTCCAATTATGTTTTGTATGGTGATATGTCTAATAGGGTAATGACAACTATTGGTGCTTTTGTGCCTGAAATGGAAATCTATTCAATTGACGAAGCATTTCTTTTGCTCAATGGATTTGAAAATATCAATCTGAGTGAGTTGGGTGGGAAGTTGGTTCAAACTGTAATACGAAATACCGGAATACCTGTTAGCCTTGGTATAGCACCAACTAAAACACTTGCAAAGGTTGCTAATAAGTTTGCTAAAAAGTATAAGGCTTACAAAGGTGTTTGTATAATTGATACTGACGATAAACGTGAGAAAGCACTTAAACTAACAAAGATTGGTGACGTTTGGGGCATAGGCAGACAATACACAAAGAAACTTGAATATTATAGTGTGAATACCGCATGGGATTTCACACAGCGAAGCAAAGGTTGGGTTAAGCAACAAATGGGCGTTGTAGGGGAAAGAACGTGGCTTGAATTGCGTGGCACACCTTGTATTGAAACAGAATCGCCCAAGTCAAAGAAAACAATCTGTACTTCTCGAAGTTTTGGTGAAAAGCTAACGACTATTGAACCAATATCGGAAGCTGTAGCGAATTTTACTGCCGGCTGTGCTGAAAAGTTGAGAGCTCAAAAATCTACTGCTGCTGTTGTTATTGTATTTATTCATACCAATCCATTTGCGACTAATCAACCTCAATATTATAATCAGATAGCAATGCAATTATCAGTTTCAAGTAATGATAGTACTGAATTAATTGATTATGCAATAAGAGGTTTACAATCAATCTTCAGAGAGGGTTATCAATATAAAAAAGCCGGGGTAATAGTAAGTGAGATAAGCCCAGAAAGACCGTTGCAAGCTGATATGTTTGATACCCGTGACCGAACAAAGTATAATAAAGTTATGGGGGTAATTGATAAACTTAATGCTTCGTATGGAAGACAGAAAGTAAAGATTGCGGCACAGGGATTTGATAGAAAGTGGAAATTGAAAAATGAAAAACTATCGCCTTGTTACTCAACTAATATCAAGGATATTTTGGTAGTAAAAGCAGAATAAGAAACAGCCCATTTCTCACGAAGTGGGCTGTTTAATTAACCTTAACCTAAACTATGTTTGTCAGTAAACAATATAGTTGAGTGCAAATATAGTATTTTGTTTCTAATTGTGAATAATTTTCAACACTTGCTTGAAAGTTTTGTTTTGTGAGGTAATTTCAAAGATATAAACGCCAGTATTTAGCTTTGGAATTATTATTTGAGTATTTGTTGAATTTACACCCTGACAGACTTTTATTCCATTTGTTGAGAAAATTGTATAAGCAATTGAATCGTTTACTTTTGATTCGACAATGAAGCAATCTTCACTTTTATTGAATTTTATATTGAACGGTTTTTCAATTATTTGCTGTAAATCTGTCGAAATCTGATAAGGTGTATCTTTTAGATTTCCCCAAATATATTCAATTAGTTCAGGGTGGTCAATAAATGGATTACGGTTTTTTTGAATGGCATAGACATTTTCAACCCTTGTAAGTTCTTTTTGACTAACAGGGTCTTGTCTGTTCCATTGTAAGAGTAATTGGATTGCCCACGGTTTCAAGGTTGGGTAAGTGTCAGCCTCCATCATGCTTTCGGTGATAGTTGCATCCCATTTCCGGGTGTAATGTTCATATGCTGTTGCCATGTAAAAATAGGTACGGGCAAAATCGCCTTTGTATTGGTCTGCCGGTTCAAAGAAAGTACCAGAATATCCGAAGTTAGTTCCTGTACCGATTTTAGATACACTATTAGTGTATGAGATTGATGACACTACTCCCAACGGGTGATTGCTTTTATGGTTGTTTGTTGTACCATCTGAAGGATATAAATTGTTCAAATCTTTAGCAGGACAATCGGGGTGATTTATATCACATCCCCACCAACTTTTTGGAACAGAATGTTCAATTTGAATAGCCATGCCAAAGCCAGGATAACCTAACGTAACATAATTCGAAGGGAAATAACGCAACGAATCAGAATACATATCAATTACAAGATTATTTGTTGTATTCCTGTCGGTTGAATAGAAACCTTGCCATGTGTTGCCAGTACCAGAACCATAGCCCAAATAGTGTGTCGTGTCCTTACAAATAATATTGTGCAACTCTGTTTTAATGGCTGCTGTTTGTTTGCCTACAAGCGTTATGTAGTAACCCGTGGGGATTACAGCAAAAGTGGAAAAAGTGATTAATAGAGAAAAAAATAAGGAAATTCTTTTCATTAAATAATCTTATAATTCTACAGTTTCATAAATTGATTTTCTTGTATCAGACCAAATGTATAATTCTAATTCATCACCTATAATATTTTGTACAGCATTTCTATCGGCAAATTCATGAACTTCTAGTTCATTATCAAAACAACATGCTAAGTTAAAATTATCTGTCCACTGCAAAGAAGGCATTGTTGTAATAAATTTGTCTTTTATGTAATTAGAAATACAGATTTTATGTACTGTAGTTACAGGTTTACCCAGCATATTTAGTAACATAGTCATATTATTTTATTATCATCTTAGAAAAAAGTATTTGTCGGCTAAATCTAAAGTAGCATCGACATCGGGTTCTAAAGCTGTGCCCGCTTCATTCTTACGAATAAATTGAGCAATCGGATAAAATTCCCAATTTGAACCTAATTCTTTTGGGGAAATAAGTTTTATTTCTTTTGTTTTAGGATTTACAGCAACACCTTCTTCTGTAAATGTTACATTGTTGTCTAGGTATTCCAGAATTAAATCGAAAACCTCTTCATTAAAGAGATTTCGTGTTACATAACTATCTGCTGCTTTCATGATTTATATGTTTGAATGATAGGCAAATATACAAATAAAATTTGAATTCTCCAAAATTAAAAATCAAAAAGTTCAGCTGGATTTATTTTAAATTGCAACATGTTAGCAGTATCTCTACCGCCGTCACCCCCTTTACGTTGCATAGTAATTCTACCAATTTTAAAAGTACCTCTTTCAGTTATAACTACGTTACCATTACCAAAATGATTAAGACAAAAATTCATTGGTTTCAATATCCAACGAGAATTTTTTTGAATTTTTTGAGCAACTAACATCCATTCAGCTGAAAATTGTCCTCTACCTTTTAATATATCTGATACTATTAAAGATTTATTTGCATTAATCCATTGAAGTATATTTTCTTGTTCAATATTTGAAAATTCATTTGCAAACATTCTTCTTTTATCTTTTGAATTATTTATGCTTGGTTTTGTTTGTCCGGTATATCTTTTTAAAATTGAAGTAATTTCATCCGGTATTTCCCACATAATAACATATTTTTCAACCCATCTTTTATCAATTTGATTGAAACCTCTAAGATTACTAACTAATTTGACTTGTAAATTTTGAACATCAATAGCATTTTTTAATTTGATTGTAACTTGTGCTTGAACATCTGTTTTATAACCATGCAGTTTAACTGCCCTAACATATTCAATATCTTCTAAATCATATTGCATTATAATTAACCATTTCTGTGCAACTTCATCTGTTTTCCAATTATTGAATTTTTCAACGATGTCATCTTCATTTAGGAAGCCATTTCTTGCTGTTTGTGATCCCAAGAGTTGTTCATTTGTCATATTAAATTATTGTTTTAAAAATTTCTTCTGTTATATATTGCAAAACATTTATTGAAACACTATTACCAAATTGTTTATAACACTGCGATGCAGATTTGTTAATTACAAAGCTTTCAGGAAAACCTTGCACTCTTGCACATTCTCTAGGAGACAATTTCCTTACTTTACCATCAACATAATATAATCCAGTTTTTGCACCAACACCACCACCATAAGCTGATAATGTAATTGAGTGACCATGTGTATGGTAAATTCTTTCACCTTGACCACCTTTATTTACTTTGCCTATTTGTAATGGTTTATTAAAAGTATTTTTATTACCAAACAAATCAAATTCATCAATTTTCTTATAGAATTTTATATC
This sequence comes from Paludibacter sp., assembly GCA_031292575.1. Classification (GTDB taxonomy): domain Bacteria; phylum Bacteroidota; class Bacteroidia; order Bacteroidales; family Paludibacteraceae; genus Paludibacter. The sequence continues at coordinate 36,620 of JARLGX010000023.1, read as the reverse complement.
ATCTCTAATAACGATTTTAGTATTAATAGGATTCTCTTCGAGAATATCTAATAAACTAACTTGAAAATTTTTTGGTTTTGGAAATTTAAATTTCAAAAAATTTAAATCTTTTCTAATTCCAATAATATAAATTCTTTCTCTATTTTGAGGAAGACCATAATGACTAGCATTTAACACTTTATATTCTACTTGATAATTTAATTCATTTAAAGTTTCAATAATTGTATTAAGAGTTTTACCATTGTCATGTTTGGAAAGGTTCTTTACATTTTCTAAAAATAGAAATTTAGGATTATGATGATTTATTATTCTTGCAATATCAAAAAATAATGTTCCTCTTGTATCTTCAAAGCCTTTTTGTTTACCAGATATAGAGAAGGCTTGACAAGGGAAGCCACCACATAAAATATCATGTTGTGGTATTTCCTTTTCATCAATTAAAGTAATGTCTCCATGTGGCTTCATATTGAAATTGATTTCGTATGTTTCAGCTGAATGTTTATCCCACTCAGAAGCAAAAACACATTTTGCACCAAATGAATTTAATGCTAAATGAAAACCTCCTATACCTGCAAATAAATCAATAAAAGTAAAATCTTTTAATGAGTCTTTAAAAATATCATCTATTACAATCATACTGAAAGCGAATTAAAATCTATAAAATACTGGCTATCTTCAAGGCAATATTTTTCATAAAATACTTGTTTAAAATCATTTGTTAAATCTTTTTCAATGACTAACTTACCACAATAAAATACTTTAAGAAAGTCTAATTGAAACATGAAAATAATAATTTTATTATAATTCAAATCAATTTCAGGTAAAGAACCTACATCAAAATAAATTAATTGATATTTGACTTTGTCTATAATTAAAAATCTAATAGCATTTTCATATAATAATTCGATCTCATTTCCGAAATAAAACTTATTAAAAAAAATTTTTATAATTTGAAATTTGATTTGTTCAGCTTTTACATATTTGAAGTCAATAACATCTAAAGCTTCATATTTATTTTTTTTTTGAAATGATTCGGCTATAATTTGTTCTAAATCTGCTAAAATATATCTATATATTTCAAAAGAAATAAACTTTCTTTTAAATGGTAAAACTTTGCTTATATATAATTTACTAAGCATAAAGGTATTTCAATTTAATAATACTTGAATTTTTATTTCAACAAAAATACTCATTTACTTTAACTTTACAATAAAATAAAAAAAAATAAAAATGATTAGCTCACAGTTCTTGTAAAACCAACGCTTCTATCAAGACTAATAATGCTTTCATTTTATTAAACATCAATTCCAACACGGGAGAGAAATTACTTTGTAGAAATGAAAAAAACGTTACAATATAGGTAATGATTTGATAAACTTTTCGACTTCGACAAGGTTGAACGCTTGCAACTCCCAAGGGAAATACCTGTGAAAAAACTCTCTACTGTCAAGTAAAAGAATAGTTCGTTGATTAACACCCAACACTTTTACCAACCGTTTTATGTGAATAGGTCTCCTGTCGGGTTTCAGCTGTTCTTTACGAGGGTGTTCCTTTATACGTTTTAGAATCTCAGATTTGTTTGCAGCGAGTTTGAATATCTGTTTTAAAAGATATTTATTGTCTTTTTCGAGTTGTAGCATTTTTGCTGCTTTTTTTTCGTTGTATGTCATGATTGTATTTTTTATTTTGTTCTTGATATGTAGTTATAGGTTATATGTGTGTAAAACCCTTTATTAATAGGCATTTCCGTATTTTCAACCTATAACTAACGTGTTTTGTATTGTTTGTTGTTGAAGTAATGAGGTTATAACTCTGATTTGCTGAAACCCTTTATTAATTGGGCTTTCGAGAGTTATAACCTATAACCATGTTTCTACTTCTTGTTTATTACTTTGTTTACATACGGTTGACTAACTCCCAACATTTCGGCTGCTTTATTTTGAGATATATTACAATTCTCGACTAAGTATTTTGCCACTGTTGCATTAGATAGAGTGTTACTTTCAACTTGTAATCTGTCCAGTATCATCATTGAACAGGTCTCAAAGTATTTGCAAAGTTTGGCTGCTCCTTCACATGCTTTTAAACTAATGGTGTCGGAAAGTGGGTTATTCATAATTTGAAGTAATAGCGAAAGCCGTACAAAATGAATATCGAATTTATTCAGCACTTCACTCCATAATGATTCTCCGGCAGCTTTACATTTTTCGGTATTTGTGTGCTGAAAATTAACCCAACATTCTTTAGCATCCGGTGACCATGTGTAAACTTTAGGCGAAGGATTTCCCCAATTGTCAATAGTTGCAGGATATACTCGTATGTAGTTAGTTATCCAATTGTTATAAGCATCTAAACGCTCCATATTCATTTCCTTATCAGAAATTTTTTCTTTATCTGCATTAAGCGGAAAAGCCCAAAGAAAACGAGGGAGAAATCCGCTGTCGCATTTATCGGACGGAAATAAACTTTTGATTCTTCGAGGTTGAATACTTCCAATAATATTGAGGTAGGGGCTATCAACAAACAATGGAATAGGTTTACTCACACGGTCCACAGAAGTACCTTTACAACTCCAAAAACTGAGATAGGTTGAAGCCTGATCGCCTTTGCTGTAATTATTCATTCCTTGCAACCATGTTTCGAGTTCTTCGCTTTTTACACAATTTCCACGTTTATTGTCGGCAAGCCGCTGGCAAAGAATTTCCGCTGAAAAGTTACCAAGTATGGATTTTATCAATGTTGGTTTTAGAACTTCCTGTTCTAATGCTTTTTCTTTTTTTGACAAATCATTATATCTGGCATATTCGTTTAAAAGTAATTCATATGCTCTAAGATTTTCTTTATCAATTCTTTCCAATTGCTGAAAACACATATCGAGTGGGTGTGATTTTGCAGCTCCGGCATTGCCAACAATTCCCAAATAAAGTGGGGCATATTCTTTCCATCCTTTCTTGACTTGCAACACGGCAGTTTTGCCAATAGCAGTGGAAACTGCACACAAAATGGCTGAGCCGGTGTAATCAACAGGGTAATTGAGCGAAGCCCTTGTTTCTTCAATTAATTCCCTAAATGGTGAAGGAAAAACATCAACAGGAAATTCGTTTGATTCTCCATTGAAATGACTACTTTTCTTTGAGGGAACATTCAAACTGTTTCCCTGCTTTAAATTTGTAATTGGGTTGCAGCCGTGAAGATTTGTGTGCTTGTAAGTATATTCAACAATTTTTTGAATTTCGGAAGCTGTGAAATCTTGTTGCTCAAACTGCACCAAATAATTGTAAGCAGTGTTACTGTCAATACCAATACGATTAAGACCGGCACATAATAGACCGCAATAATGGTTTCGATTTCCACTTACAAAGGTTTCCGCTTTATCGATATTCTTTTTGATAATCTCGCATTGCTCAAAATCTGAAAGTTGGTTTTCAGTATTTTGCACAATAGTTGGCTTAGTTGGTGGTGGTGTTTGAATTTCTGTGATTTCTTCTGGCAGATATTTATCAATAAAATCTTTTCCGAGGATCGGAGAATTTTCATTCCAGTAAGAATTACAATCCCAAGAAAGATAACAAGCCCTGGAAACATCACTACATGATTTATCAATTTCCAAATTCATTTCTGAACGGAAATAGTTCTGGAATGCTTTGAAATAATCGGCATGAGAACCTGAATTAACATCGATATAGTAGAAAACTTTCAAGCCATGTCCGCCGGGACTTTCAAAAAATAGAGCAGGAGTCAGCTTTGCAATTAAATCCGCTTTTAAAACTCTCAAATCGTTTACATGGTCGAAGTCGATTGAAAACACTCCGCTTCTTTCAATTAGATTTGCGTTGCTTCGTGTTGTGAATGTTCCGGCAGCTGTAACATAGTCGAGAGTTGATTTAATTGTTTTATCTCCTGTTCGTAGTGCTTTGACCTTGTCAATGTAATACGACGACCGTACAGCAGCATTAAGCCCCTTTAAGGTAAAGTCGTTTACTGAAGGTGATACCACTTTAATACCACCCTGATAGAATGAGAATTTATAATTACTCTTTGAAGGTTTGAAAACTGGAGCTGCAATTTGTTCAACAGATTTGTTCTCAATTACTTCTGATTGCGGTCTTTTTGACTGAAAATCTGAATTTCCAAAGTCAATAAAATTGGTATCTTTGTCTTGCGTTATTATATTTACCCCTGAGGACTTTGGCGAGTCTGAAGGGGTTTGTTTTTGGTCTATCATTTCTTATTTCCTCCTTTTACTTTAGCTTTATGATAGTTGTCGTTTAATAGCTTCTCGATATCGCTTTTGCGAAAATATATTTTCCCAGCAATTTGACTATAACCTATTTTTCCTTCATCGCGCCAGACTTGTGAAGTACGGGTGCTAATATCCATTAGCTTCATAAATTTGTCGTTTGGGACAAATGGATCATCGATTTTCAAGTTGCTTTCCTTAATGGCCTGTGTAAGTTCATCAAGTTGTTTGAATGCTTTTCCGTAGTTGTCTTTTAGAACTACTATTTCTTCACGTCTTACTTCCTCTTCGTCGAACTTTTTGTAAATGTCTGCAACGAAATCTTCTAAATACTTCTTGTAGTCCATTATCGTTTTGATTTTTGGGGAATAAATAATGTAGCTGGATTGTCGGAAATTTCGGTACATGTTTGCTTGCGACCGGATTGAATCCAAGAGGTCAACTCTATTTCATTAAAATAAAGCCGTTTACCCACTTTTGAAAATGGGATTGTACGTTTGCTTACAAATCCGTAGAGTGTAGGCACAGTAAGATTGACGAATTTAGCAGCTTCACTGATTGACATTGGTCTGTCAGAAGCTCCATTGGTGTGTTGTTGCGATTTAAGCAACAGTTCAAGTGATTCTACTTTTTCAATTAATAAACTCACCGCTTGGGGGAGTGTTTCGAAAGATACTTTTTCCATTTGAGAATAGTTTTAAAAATTATTCTGCAAATGAAATAGGTGCAAAAAGGTGCAAAAAGGTGGTAGTACTACCTATTTTAATGAATGGTAATCGATTTTTACTTTTTCTTCGTGTATATGTGAAGTGTAACGATTTGTTTCTCTTAAAGCAGATTTATCATTAAGCACTAACATATTACATTTAATTGTTTGAGCATTGGTATCTAACCATGAACCAACTTTTGTATGGATTTTAGAATTAGTATAACCGAGTTCTTTAGTTAGGTATTTGAAATAACCTAAAAATTCAAACATTGCTACTATGTATGGAGTATCATTTAATACTAACAAATCTATGAGTTTGGATTGACCATCGTGTGAAAGTGATTTTACTTTTGTAATTTCAAAAAATCCATTTTCATAAAGATTTGATTTAAGTAATTCAGCTTTGTTACCTTTTTTAGTGTTATCATTCAAATGGTTATTGTTGATATTATTAGCAGAACCATTTGTTAAGCTGGCTTTGAAAATGTCATATGCACTTTGAGTGGCTTCTTGAAATAAATTAAAATGATTGGAATAATGTTTCCAAACGTGCAAAACATAATTATCTCTGGCAGAACTACCAGTGTATTTCATGAAATTTGGGTACCAATAGGTGTCGTGATAAATTTCACAGAATATTTCTTTTCTTTTTTCAGGAGTATGAGTTTTAAACTGCTGAATCGAAGCCGTTAAATATCTGTTTATCTCATGGTTGTTAAGTGGTTTTATATAGTCATGTAATTCCAGGTTAAACTCGGAAAGCAAATCACCCGGAATAAATTCATTGAAGAAGTTTGGATCAAACTGGTAGGTTTCCCAATAGTCATCACAATTTTTCTGATAAATAGAAGCGTAGCAAGCAAGATTAATTTCCAATTTATCAACCAGATAAAGTTCTTTGTTTGCGTTTTTCGAACGGAAATATCTAATAATTTCTGAGGTGTCAATGTTGCCAGTGGTAATAATACCACCATTATTAATGTAATTTTCGGGTAATTCTACAGTATTGGAGTTCGTTTCAAGCTCAGTAAAGAAAGAATCACTCTTAAACACATTTAGATTTACATTTTTGATATATTCTGGATTGTCAGTATAAGCATAAACGAGGTCAATAAGCTCTCTGATTTGTTTGGCGAAGCTAAGAAGATTATCTTTGATTAATACTGAATTTTTGTTGTTTTTAAGTATGGTCCTTATTAGTTCTTTCAAACGTGGTTCATTATTCAATTCGGCTGTGGTACAGAATGTAAAATCAAGATTTTGAATTCTATTAATTGTATCAGCAAAACAAATATCGAAAATAGTTCCAATCACTATTGGGTCATCGAAATGACTTAAAACCATTGCACCAAAATAATTGTCGGACAATAAGCCTGAAAAGGGGAGGGTTTCAAGATATTTAATATCTTCGGAGTTAATTTGGTTGGTTGAAAAATATGATTCAAAAATATCTAATCCTTTTATATAAACTTCATTTAAAGTGTTACAGTCGTTTGTTACAAGTTCAATGTCTTTATCAGTCAATTTTCTATACATATTTCGGCTTGCTTCTTCCATTGCTGCAATTGCTTCCGGACTGTTGAAAGCTTCATTCATTTCCCTTTTTTCGTCGAGAATTGTGCGTGGTTTTTTATTTGGACTTACAGTAGTTGTGGTATTTTTTATTTGAAAATCTATTGATTCAACGACCTTATAGCATTTATCTATAAAGTCGTCAAACTCATCGAAATCTTCTTTATCTATTGTGTCTTGAAGTTTGAAAAGTTCGGCTGTATGTAACTTCTTCAAAATAAACTCTTTTCTTTTGGTTAAATCATACTCGTTTAATGCTTCAAGCAATAAATCATTGTAATCTAAATTAATACCGTATTTTTCAATCGACCATTTTCCTGTAAATGGTATACCGTGACTTGTATAGAAAATGTGTAAGTTGTTAAGATTATATCTTAGACATTCAAAAGCATCTAAATAAAAATCAATTTCATTTCCGATTTGAATAATTTTGACTTTGTATTCATTGAATTTCTTGTCGTTTTGCTTAAGGTTATATAAATCCAAAAAATCAATAGCAAATTCCCATAAATCAACGAAAACAGCATTTGTAATGTTAGTTACAAGTTGTTTGTTATTTTCGATAGGAGCTATGATTTCCTTGTAAGATTCATAACCAAACATCTGTTTTAATTCCTTCAACTTTTCAACTTCAGAGGGTGGCAAAATGCCACCCTGAAGATATTGGTTGAGTATTTGTATGGTTTCTAAAAGATTATCGTTAATCGCCTTAAGTTTTGAAACAATTGGGTTCGTATTATCCATAGAATCAGATTCAAAAAATGTATATCGTTAGAATTTCATTAATTTCTTTGTCAATTTTTCTATACTATCATCCTCAAAGCCACTAAAATAATTCTGAGTAGTTTTTAAATCAGCGTGTCCAAGTTGCTCACTTACCAACTCCATACTTGCACCGGATTTGATTGCATTTGTACTGAAAGAATGCCTGGCGTAATAGGTAGATATATTTTCATCTATTTTGACTTTTTTAGCCAGCTTTTTTAAGCCCTGATTCACTGAACGTGTAAAGTTCTTAATTGCCTTTTGTTTCTCTTCTGCGCTCATTTCTTTAGTGATTATACTGAATATAAGCGTGTTTGCGCCTTTATTTTCGCTGCCGTATCGTTTTATCACATCATGTGCAAAAGGTGTCAAATATACGGAAATTTCTGTTTGTTCAGAAGTGGTATTCTCAGTTTTCTTTCTAAAAAACTTTAGGCGGTTGCCTTCTAATTGACCATAAGTTAAATTGGCAATGTCTTTGAAGTTCATGCCACTACAATTGTAAGAAAAAAAGAAAAAGTCTTTTGCTCGAAGTTGTTCTTCTGAGCCGGTTGCTTTAAATAATTTTTTGAGTTCGTCCGATTTTAGGGTTTTCTTGACTTTCTTCACACTGGAAATCTTGAATTTGCTCTTTTCTTTGCCAAATGGATAAATCTTACTGCTGATATCACCCTTTTCGATAGCGTTGTTGAAAATGGCTCTTAATGCACGTACATACATACTTATGGTGGTTGTGCTTTTGCCTTTCTCTTTCATATATTCTTCGTATCTTTGCAGCCAGTCGGTAGTGATTTCGGAAAAAAGCAATTTTTGATCTTTCTTTCCCGATTTTGCTTCGATAAATTTTTTAATTGAATTAAGGCTGTTCTGGTAGTTATCAGCATTACCCAACCGCCCAAAGCTTTTGTTTTCAGCTATTGCAGTATTAAAGCAATCAATCACATCAGCTTTGTTTTTGGGTGCTGTGTTTAGTGCTGCTTCAAACTTTTCAAAAGAGAAAGGAATTACATCTTTTGCAGCATTAATAGCATTTGTCTTGATTTTGTTTAGTTCATTAGCTGTATCAAGAAATTTGCCTTTTGGGTTCTTAGCAAAAACTTTTTCGAAGTCTTGTTCGGATAATTTAATGCTGGTAGCATACAATTTCTTTTTACCTAATGCCGGGGCGTATACACGAAGTTTGACAATATAAATGTCGTTTTTCATTGGTCTTCTACTATCTAAGTAGAATGTAATCGTACAATCCATAGGTGTTTAACTTTAAATGTTGATATAAAATGTGCACAAAATGTGCACAAATATAAACAAAATATTCGAATAACAAACTATGAGAGTCGATAAAAATAATGTTTATTTAGCTGATAATCATGGTATTTACAGTATTATAACAAACCTAAAAGGTAAGTCAATTTATGCTTTGGGAGCAGGGGGTCGTGGGTTCGAATCCCGCTACCCCGACAAATAAAAAAGGGTTTATCGTTTAACGGTAAACCCTTTTTTATTTGTCGTATTTATGCAACTGTTACTTTACTTTATGGTTAATTCCACTTTATTATTCAGGTAAGTCTCGTACCGAATGATTTCACTTTCAATCTTAATATTGTCTTCATAAGCTTGAAATAGATTTAGCTCAATCATCACTTTATTTTTTTTTGCAAGCTTTTTCCACAATCCAATCACCTGGCCCTGAGCAACTATTGTGGGACGAAAAATGCCGTTTTCTGAAATTATTTTCCTGTTATCAACTAATTTTAATGCTGCTTCCCGATTGGTGTAGCCAATTAGGAATTCATCGAAAGCTGGTAATAAATGAATTGACGGATTACTATATTTATTCATTGATATTGAATTTGTTACCCAATATGTTTCAGAGTTTATTGTCTCCGAGATGAAATTAGATTTAACTAATTCCAATGCATGACGGGCATTTGCAACCGATAATCCTGACCACCAAATAAAATCACGTAAAGTTGCTGGAGAATGGCTTGTAAAATATCTTTTTGCTAATTCAGCAAGAGCTTCATCTTTATTTAAGGTTTTAATAGAATTTACCCGGTCTGCAAGTAATGAATATGTCAGTTTTTTCCCCTTCAACGGACCACTACAAATTATTCTGTCTAATTCGGCGCGCATCAGTATATGAGAAAGTCTGTTTTCATTTGTATTTATTTTTTCAATTTTTAATGCCTCAGTCAATTCTTCTCTAGTTAAATTTTTACACTCAACTAACTGCTTCTCAATTATTTTATTTGATTTTGAATAAATTAAATCTGTCATCTCCAGGCGTTTATTATTTGAATTCATCTGCTGCTTAATTCGATGAGCTGTAAGTTCCAACATCCAATTTATATCATCAGCTGCAACAAAGTGCCAGGTTGGACGCATTAAATGAGTTCTTAAAATATCACCATTATTATAAGCTTCTTCTATTGTCTTTTCAGTTGAATTTAACACGCGTAAGCCAATTGCCCATTTAGCCATAGTAAAATCCTGAGCTTGCATTGCACCAAACCAACTTACTATTTCTTTTGGCGAACGATGCATTAAACCCTCAATTTGTTGATTTTTAATGCGTAAATTTGATATTTCGGAAAGTGTCATTTGACTTAAAAGTTTGGTTTTCTTATTATTCTGACCTCTACAATTTTTAATTTATTTTTATCTACAAAGATTGAAAAAATTGCTTATTAATGATTAATTGATCAGATTAATTTTTGAATTCTTTTATAAAAATAAAATTCCAATTAAATTTAGGCTATAAAAGATTATATTTTTTCAAAAAAATAGATAGAAAACTCCTGTATTTTTAAATAATTAATCTATCTTTGAAGTTAAATAGAAGTAAAAAATAATTTATCCTTAAAATATTATATTATGAAAACTAAAGAAGACGATTTGTTGGTATATGATGAAGACGATGCGGTAAAATTCATTCTTAATTCTATCCCGGAAGATTCAAAAAAAAGAATTGATGAAGATAAAATTGAATATGTATTGGATGTTGTGTACGATTTCTATGACGAAAATGGATTGATTGATGAAGATTCGACGGAAGAAGCAAGTATTGACGAGGAAGAAATGTTTAAATTTATTCTTAAAAGTTCAAAAAAAGACAAAATTAAGTTAAGCGAAGACGATATTCAGCTTATTTTGGATGCTGAATATGAATATGGCAAATCGCTCGGAATCTATAAAGAAGAAGACTAATTGGAATTCAAACAACTATTTATAAATAAAGAAAAACACCGGTATAATTTAATACTAGGTGTTTTTTTTCATAAATTTGAAAAATCGTTATTCAAATTTATAGCTGAATTTTATTGAGTTCAATTTTATTTAAATATGATGTTATTAATACACTGGTTGTTATGTTTAAAGTTTTGTATGGTTTACTTTGGTTAATGACGTGGCTGCCGTTACGTTTACTTTATATTATTTCAGATATTTCTTATCCAATTATTTATTATATAGTTAGATACAGAAGGAATGTTGTGAAAACAAATTTGGCAAAATCATTTCCTGAAAAATCGGAAAAAGAAAGACGAAACATTGAACGTCGATTCTACCATTATTTTTGTGATATATTTGTTGAAACTATGTACGAAATGCATATGAGCAAAAATGAGATACTTCGTAGATTTAATTTGGGAAACTACGAACCCATTGTAGAACAAGTAAGAAATGGGAAAAGTGTAATGTTAATGACGGCCCATTATTGTAATTGGGAATGGGCTTCTGCTGTTTCGTTGATATTGCCAACAGACAACAAAATGCATAACATTTATAAAAAGCTTAGAAATAAGAAATTTGATACGTTAATGCTCGAATTACGCTCCAAATTTACTGGAAAAAATACTGAAAAAAAGGATTTGCTTCGTACAATGGTTAATATGAAAAATGAAGGCAAAGTGGCTGTGTTTGGCATGATTGCCGATCAATCGCCCACAGGAAAAAGTGCTCATTATTGGACAACTTTTTTAAATCAGGATACTCCGGTACTATTAGGCACTGAGCAATTGGCTAAGAAATTTAATTACCCTGTTTTTTATATTCACATTAATAGAATAAAAAGAGGTTATTATAAATGTGAATTTCATGCTATATCATTAGAGCCAACTTTAACCGCCGGGCATGAAATAACTGATGCATATATGCAAATATTAGAAAAGGAAATTGAATCTGCACCTGAATTTTGGCTTTGGTCGCACAAACGATGGAAGCATTCGCATAATTAAGTACCAAATTCCAATTTCATTTAAATTATTTATTATCAAATATTTATGACCACAGCTATTGTCATTCTTAACTGGAATGGAGAAAAATACCTACAACAATTTTTACCAATACTCATAAATAATACGTCACTTACTGATGTTGAAATTATTGTAGCTGATAATGCATCAACAGATTCATCTTTGTCGATTTTGCAAGAAAAATTTCCTTCAGTTAGAACTATTATTTTAGATCAAAATTATGGTTTTGCAGGTGGTTATAACAAAGCTTTGGCTCAAGTTAATGCTGATTATTATGTGCTGTTGAATTCGGACGTTGAAATTACACCAAACTGGTTGGAGCCACTTATAAATTATATGAATGAACATGAGCACGTTGCTGCTTGTCAACCAAAAATTCGTTCATTTTTCAGCCGAAGTCATTTTGAACATGCAGGTGCAGCAGGTGGTTTTATTGATAAATTTGGATTTCCTTTTTGCCGGGGTCGTATTTTAGGAACTGCAGAAGAAGATAAAGGTCAGTATGATACCATTTCCGATATTTTTTGGGCAACTGGTGCTTGTTTTGTTGTCCGGTCTAAAATTTATTGGAAAGTTGGTGGATTGGACGATGCCTTCTTTGCGCACATGGAGGAAGTTGACTTGTGTTGGAGGCTGAAATGTAGAGGTTATAGAATCGTATGCATACCTGAAAGTACAGTATATCATATAGGTGGAGGAACTTTAAACGTAGAAAGTCCACATAAAACGTATCTTAATTTTCGAAATAATTTGTTGATGCTTTATAAAAATTTACCCACTAAATTATTGAAAAATATAATGTTTTGGCGATTTGTATTCGATTATATGGCTGCTATACAATTATTTATAACAGGAAAGCCTCGAAATGCAATAAGTATTTTTAAAGCCAGATTACATTTTAAACAAATGCAACCAGACTTTGAAGAAAAACGAAAAGAGAATATTTTGTTTTCAACGTGCGATAATCAATCTGAAGTTCTACAAAAAAGTATTGTGATTGAATATTATTTGAAAGGCAAAAAAACATTTAGTGCTTTATTAGGTAAATAGTATATATAAGCAATTGCTATAACATTCTTGATTTATTCAATAAAAAAAACGAGCCAATACGACTCGTTTTTTTTATTGATATATAGTTAATATCAACCACAGCGTGAATAACCGCAGTTTTTGCAAGTTAAACAACCTTCCTGGTAAACTAAAGCTTTCTGTCCGCACGAAGGGCAAGTTTGTTCTTGTATTTGAGTTCCGTCAGGTATGTATTTTTTTAATGCACGTTCAACGCCAACTTTCCAGGTGTTAATTGACTCATTGTCGAGTTGAAGTCCTGAAACTAACTTTATAACCTGGTCTATAGGCATTCCATATCTCAAAACTCCGGAAATCAATTTCGCATAATTCCAAAATTCTTTATCAAACTTGTGAGATAATCCTTCCACAGTAGTTTTGTAGCCACGTTTGTTCACAAATTGAAAATCGTAACGCTTGTTCCCGTTTTCATCAACAGTTTTTATGATTTTGCCTTCGTTAACCGTTTTAGGTAATAAAATACCTTCATCATCATCAGCTAAACCGGTAAAGATTTCATAAGGTTTATTGTTTTTCAGCCCAACAAATGCAATCCATTTATCCTTTGCGTTTTGGAAACGCACCACATCACAATCTAATTCTTTTGGTCTGATCAAATATCCTTCATCATAGGGGAAGCAAATTGTTTTTTCTTCCTTTTTTTCTTCTTTTTTGTCATCCACTGCAATTAATACTCCAGCGCGAGAACCATCACGATAAACAGTTACACCTTTGCAACCACAGCGCCACGCCTCTTCGTACAAATGTCCTACTAATTCCTCTGTAGCATCGGCCGGCAGGTTGATAGTAACACTAATTGAGTGATCAACCCATTTCTGAATTCTACCCTGCATTTGCACTTTTTTAAGCCAATCAACATCATTGGCGGTTGCCTTGTAATAAGGAGATTTGGCAACTAATTCTTCAACTTCATCTTTGGTATATTTTTTTGTTGTCGATATATTATTTGCTTCCATCCATGTAACGAATTTATGGTGAAATACCACATATTCTTCCCATGAATCATTGTTTTCGTCAACAAAGTCAATGCGAACGTTTTTATCATTCGGGTTCACTTTGCGTCTACGTGTATATACAGGCATAAATACAGGTTCTACGCCAGAGGTAGTTTGAGTCATAATGCTTGTTGTACCTGTTGGTGCAATGGTCAAACAGGCAATATTACGACGGCCGTATTTTACCATTTCCTTGTACATCTCGGGATCAGCTTCGCGTAATCGTTGAATATACGGATTATTTTCCTCTCTTTTTGCATCATAAACTGAAAAGGCTCCCCGTTCTTTTGCCATAGTTACAGATGAGCTGTAAGCAGCCAATGCAACAGCTTTGTGCACTTTTTCGGAAAAATCTGTAGCTTCTTCAGTTCCATACCGATAACCCAAAGCAGCTAACATATCTCCTTCACCAGTGGTTCCAACGCCTGTTCTTCTTCCCTGAGTGGTTTTTGTTTTAATTTTCTCCCAAAGTTGAAATTCGGTATTTTTGATTGCATCATCTTCAGGATCAGATTCAATTTTAGCAATAATTCTATTAATTTTCTCCATTTCAAGGTCAATAATGTCATCCATGATTCGTTGAGCCAAACCAACATGCTTGTTGAATAATTCAAAATCAAAAGAGGCATCAGGTGTAAATGGATTATTGACATACGAATATAAATTTATAGCCAACAAGCGACAACTATCGTATGGACAAAGTGGAATTTCTCCGCATGGATTGGTTGAAACAGTTTTATAACCTAAATCGGCATAACAATCGGGAACAGATTCTTTAATGATTGTATCCCAAAAAAGTATTCCGGGTTCAGCTGATTGCCAGGCATTATGAACAATTTTTTTCCAGATTGCGTTTGCATCGACTTCTTTTTTGAACCAGGGATCTTTGGATTGAACAGGATATTGTTGAATAAATGGTTTATTATTTATCGCAGCTTCCATGAAGTCATCGTGTAACTTTACAGAAATATTTGCTCCCGTAACTTTTCCAGACTCCATTTTTGCATCAATAAATGTTTCGGAATCAGGGTGTTTAATTGAAACGCTCAACATCAGTGCACCACGTCGTCCATCTTGAGCAACTTCGCGGGTTGAATTTGAATAACGCTCCATAAATGGCACAATACCCGTAGAGGTTAAAGCAGAATTTTTTACAGGTGAACCTTTGGGACGAATATGTGACAGATCATGACCAACACCACCACGGCGTTTCATTAACTGAACTTGCTCTTCATCAATTTTAATAATAGCTCCGTATGAATCAGAATCGCCATCAAAACCTATTACAAAGCAATTGGATAAGGATGCAACCTGAAAATCATTACCAATTCCTGTCATTGGACTTCCTTGAGGAACAATGTATTTGAAATCGCGGAATAATTCAAAAAGTTCATCCTGTGATAATGGATTTGGGTAATTCTTTTCAATTCTGGCAACTTCCCGAGCTAAACGATGATGCATATCATCCGGATTTAATTCATATGTATTGCCATATGAATCTTTGAGGGCGTATTTAGTTGCCCAAACTTTAGTAGCTAAGTCATCTCCTTTGAAATATTCAAGAGTTGACTTTTTAATTTCTTCTGAAGTAAATGTTCTTGTTTCCACGATAAAAATTTTCTAAAAAGATTAGTATAAGTATTTTGAGATCATAATTTCTTCCGATGAAATCGGACTACAATGTTATGCATTTATTATTATATATCCAATACTAAATACTTGTTTTTGAAATAAAAAATAAAATGTTTTCCAAAATAAAAATTATATATCTGAATACCAATAAAATAAAAATTTCATTTTAGGAAAATATTTCCCAAAATGAAATTTATTCTAAATAGCATATTCTAATAAAAGTATTTTTAATTTATTAAAAGTTGAATAATAAAAACAATAAATATATCAAAATGCAATTAGTTAGTATGATATTTTGCCATTATCAACGCGAAAAATACTTGCATCCTGACCCAATTGCTTTAAGATTAAATCTAAATGTTCACGATTGGTGTCAGTAATGAAAATTTGACCAAAAGTTTCTCTTGAAACAAGTTCAACAATTTTTTTCACCCTGATTGAATCAAGTTTATCAAATATATCGTCCAAAAGAAGTAACGGTGAAAAGTGATGAGTTCTTTTTAAAAAATCGAACTGTGCAAGTTTAAGCGAAATCAGGTAGGTTTTATTTTGTCCCTGTGAACCTACCCGTTTTATGGGGTAGCCATCCAATAACATTTCAAGTTCATCTTTATGAATCCCCTGTGTGGAATAACCCAGGATTTGATCTCTGTCACGAGTTTCAACCATTCTTTCTTTTATATTATGAAGCTCATGTTGAGAATGGTAAGTTAGTTCAATCTTTTCGTTTCCACCAGAGATATAAGCGTAGAAATCCTGAAAAATAGGAATAAATTCATCGATAAACTTTTTTCGCTGCTCATGGATATACGTACCGTAAAGGGCCATTTGCTCTTCCCAAATATCTAATAAGGATTCATCGGCTTTAGCTTCTAATTTTAGCAATGCATTCCGTTGTTTGAGTGCATTATTATATTGTAACAATTGATTGAGGTACGGCTTATTATATTGAGATATAACTCCATCAACAAACTTTCTTCGTTCATCACTTCCTTCAGAAATTAAACCGGAATCATCGGGCGAGACTAAAACCAACGGTAACAGACCAATATGATCTGAAAGACGCTCATATTCTTTTTTATTTCTTTTGAATTGTTTTTTTTGACGATGCTTCATTCCACAATAAATATCTTCAGAGGTTTCGCCTAATGTATATTTACCCTGAAGCAAACAAAATTCAGCATTGTGCAAGATATTTTGAGAATCTATTGAATTTGAATGACTTTTGCAAAATGAAAGGAAATAGATTGCATCCAGAATATTAGTTTTACCCATGCCATTATTCCCAATAAAGCAATTTATTTTGGGGGAGAATACCAATTCCGCTTCGTGGATATTCTTGTAATTGAGTATGGATAGAGAATTTAGTCGCATCAAATCGAAGTTTTTTATTCTTATGCAAATGTACATGTTTTTTATGCAAGTCAATTCTTTTATTTCGTATCTAAAAGTTAAACAAAATAATTTTGGAGAAATAAGTTCTTTATAATTATTCCTTTTGACCTTAAAATTGTAACTTTGCCTAAACGTAGAAAGTTTATAACAGATACGTTTTAAAACTATGTAAATAAGCAGATTAATATTATTAAAGCATCAATAAGCACAAAATCTTATTTTTATTTTACTGTTATAATTTTCGTTTGAGTGATATGAACAAGATGCTTATTTTTTCAGCCTTCATTATACTTGCTTTTTTAGGATGTACTTCAAATAGCAGAAAGAGATTATCTATTTCAAAACAAGAAATAAACAGTAAAAATTCAAGCAAAATTATTGTTGATTGCCATTATACATTCGATGAAGCAATTTTTGGTACAAAAGCACCGGCCTCAATAATAAAGCAATTGCAGCTAATGGATGTTACCTATTACTCTATTGACGGTAAATTGCATAAAGGTCAAATTCTTACGAATAAAAAAATGGTTTGTAAACTTGAATCGATATTCCGGTTCATTTTACAACATAAATTTCCGATTGAACATGCAATTCCAATTGTAAAATATAATTGGGATGATAATCTATCAATGGAAGCAAATAATACGTATAGCTTTTGTTATCGTGATATAAGTTATTCAAAGCATGCAATGGGAATGGCAATTGACATTAACCCCTGTTTTAACCCTGAACGATGGAAAAAAGGTTATGAATACAGGCTTAATAAACCTAAAGGTGCTCATTATAATCCAAAGATAGCAGGTACATTTTATAATGGAAATCCAGTGGTTGAACAATTTAAAAAGTTGGGATTTCATTGGGGACATAACTTTTCAATGAAATATGACGATCATCATTTTGAATTATAATATTTATGTAAGAAAAATATACAAAATACTTTCATATTGATATTTTAATTTGTAATTTTGCGTGAAATTAAAAAAAATATCAACAATATAATAATACTATTCACATTACAATCAAATTTTATGGCAAAGTTAACAAGAGAAGATGCTCTTCTTTATCACTCTCAGGGGAAACCCGGAAAAATTGAGGTAGTTCCAACCAAACCTTACAGTTCTCAACGTGATTTATCACTGGCTTATTCACCCGGAGTTGCAGAACCATGTTTAGAAATTGAAAAAGATCCTAATGCAGCCTATGAATATACGGCTAAAGGAAATTTAGTTGCAGTTATTTCAAACGGTACAGCAGTTCTTGGTTTAGGCGATATTGGTGCAATGGCAGGAAAACCCGTGATGGAGGGGAAAGGCTTATTGTTTAAAATTTTTGCCGGTATTGATGTTTTTGACATTGAAGTAAATGAAAAAGATCCTGAAAAATTTATTCAGGTAGTAAAAGCAATTGCTCCTACATTTGGCGGAATAAATCTTGAAGATATTAAAGCGCCTGAATGTTTTGAAATTGAGGAACGTTTGAAAGCTGAACTGGATATTCCACTTATGCATGACGATCAACACGGAACCGCAATTATTTCATCTGCGGGTTTAATAAATGCACTTGAAATAGTTGGGAAAAAGATTGAAGACGTGAAAATTGTGGTAAATGGTGCAGGAGCAGCCGCTAATTCTTGTACACAACTTTATATGTTATTGGGTGCAAAATTGGAAAACATTGTAATGGTCGATTCCAAGGGTGTTATCAACAAACAACGCACCGATCTGAATTCGCGCAAAAAACCCTTTGCAACAGACCGAACAATCACAACACTTGCTGAAGCCGTGAAAGATTCTGACGTGTTTTTAGGTTTGTCAGTTGCAGGAGTTCTGACAATTGATATGGTTCGTTCAATGAATGCTAATCCTGTTGTATTTGCTTTAGCCAATCCAAATCCGGAAATATCTTACGAAGATGCTTTGTCTGCCCGTAAGGACATTATCTTTGCTACCGGGCGTTCTGATCATCCTAACCAAATTAATAACGTGTTGGGATTCCCTTACATTTTCCGTGGCGCGTTGGATGTTCGTGCCAAATGTATCAATGAAGAAATGAAGGTGGCAGCTGTTCGCGCAATTGCCGAATTGACAAAAAAACCTGTTCCGGATGTGGTAAACGCCGCTTACGATTTGAAACGTATTACTTTTGGTCGGGATTATATTATTCCAAAACCACTTGATCCTCGGTTGTTGACAATTGTGGCACCAGCGGTTGCAAAAGCAGCTATGGACTCCGGAGTTGCAAGAAAAAATATTACAGACTGGGATGCATATTGCGATAAATTGAGAGAATTGATGGGCAACGACAATAAAATGTTGCGTCGTTTTTACGATACTGCCAAACAGAATCCAAAACGTGTTGTGTTCTCCGAATCAAATCATATTAATATGCTTAAAGCTGCTGAGTCCGCTTTGGCAGAAGGTATTTGTTTTCCGATTTTACTTGGAAATGAAGAAAAAATCGGAAATATTGCAGCCGAAAATGATATTGATTTAACCGGCATTGAAATTATTAATTTGCGTCATGACAGAGAAGAAAAACGTCGTATAAGCTATGCTGAAAAACTTTCTGAGAAAAGAAGTCGTGAAGGTATGACCTTTGATGAAGCGTATGAAAAAATGTACGAACGTAACTATTTTGGCATGATGATGGTTGAAACCGGCGAAGCTGATGCTTTGATAACTGGCGTTTATACCAAATATGCCGATACAATTCAAGCTGCGAAAGATGTTATTGGTTTACGTCCCGGATTGAAATATATGGCAGCCATGCACATTATGAACACCAAAAAAGGAACATTCTTCCTTGCTGATACACTTTTCAATCGTCACCCAACAACTGAAGCTTTGATTGATATTGCTAAACTGACACATGATACAGTAAAATTCTTTGCTCATGAACCGGTTATGGCAATGCTTTCTTATTCTAACTTTGGATCGGATAAACTGGGTAGCCCGGCAAGTGTACACCAAGTTGTTGATACTCTTCATACTCAATATCCCGAAATGATTGTGGATGGTGAAATGCAGGTTACTTTTGCTTTGAATAAAGATTTGCGTGACAAAAAGTTCCCATTTTCTAAATTAAGTGGAAAAAATGTCAACACGTTGATTTTCCCGAATTTGAGTTCAGCCAATACAGCTTATAAAATGTTGATTGAAATGGGACTAGCCGAAACAATCGGACCAATTCAAATGGGATTAAACAAACCCGTTCATATTTTGGATGTTGAAAGTTCAGTGCGTGACATCGTGAATATGACTGCTATTGCTGTTCTCGATGCTATTGTTGAAGAAATAAAAACAACTACCAAAGTAAAAATTGAGTTTTAATTTTTCACTTTACAGATAATAAAAAAGGTCATTAACATTGCGTTAATGACCTTTTTTCAATAAATTAAAGTATTACTTTACAACAGTAGCCTCCATATTTTTAGCTCTGATTTGAATAAAAATTGTTGCTCCCGGTTTGCTATAGGCAGTTGCAACGTAGCCCATTCCAATTCCTTTTTTACTATCGGGAAGCATGGTGCCTGAAGTAACTTCTCCAATTTTTGTTCCTGATTCATCCACAATTTCATAGCCATGACGCGGAATACCACGTTCTTTCAGTTCGAAACGAACCAGTTTCCGGCTGACACCTTCCGCTTTTTGTTTTTCGAGCAATGGACGATCAATAAAGTGTTTACCATCTGTAAACTTAGTAATCCAGCCAAGTCCGGCTTCGATGGGCGATGTTGTGTCATCAATGTCATTGCCGTATAAGGTAAAACCTTTTTCGAGACGTAATGAGTCGCGCGCTCCAAGTCCAATTGGTTTGATGCCATATTCAACTCCGGTGCTGAATAATGCATTCCAAATTTTTTCTCCGGCTTCGGGGTAAAAATACAATTCAAAACCGCCCGCACCGGTATAACCGGTATTTGACAGAATTACATTATCAACACCCGCGAAATCACCTGTTGTAAAACCGTAATATGGAATTTGAGATAAATCTACTGAAGTAAGCTTTTGAAGCATTTCGGTAGCTTTTGGTCCCTGAACAGCCAATTGTGCCATCCAATCGGAAGCATTTTCTAATTCTGCACCTTCGGAATTGTTCGAAACACACCAATTCCAGTCTTTTTCTATATTCGATGCGTTTACAACAAGCAAATACTTGTTTTCTTCGAAATGATAAACCAATAAATCGTCAACAATGCCACCTTTGCCATTTGGGAAACAGGCATATTGAGCTTTCCCCATCGGAAGTGCCGAAACATCATTCGAGGTTACTTTTTGAAGAAAAGCAAGTGCATTTGGGCCTTTCACCCAGAATTCGCCCATGTGTGATACATCAAAAACACCTACTGCGTTGCGAACTGTCATGTGTTCGTCGGTGATTCCGCTGTATTCGATAGGCATGTTATAACCTGCAAACTCGTGCATTTTTGCTCCCAGAGCAATGTGAATGTTGGTAAATGGCGTAGTTTTCATAGACCCAAACCCCTAAAGGGGCTTTTAGTTTGTATTATTTATTTTCTTATTTATTTTTCTTAATGAACCGATTAACGGATAAACCGTTAACCAAATCACTTTTGCGCAAGCAATTCGGCAATTTTCACTACTACCATCATTGCTTTTTCCATTGATTGAACCGGAACATATTCAAAACGTCCGTGAAAGTTGTGACCGCCTGCAAAAATATTGGGGCAGGGCAGACCCATGTACGAAAGTCGTGAGCCATCGGTTCCACCGCGTATCGGTTTCACGTTGGGTTTTACACCAGCCGCTTCCATGGCTTCAAAAGCCAGATCCACAATATGCATAACCGGTTCTACCATTTCGCGCATATTATAATATTGATCTTTTATCTCTATCGTGGCTGTACCTTCGCCAAATTCTGCATTGATTTTATTGACCAAATGTATAATTTCTTTCTTTCTGCGCTCGAAGCGGTCACGGTCATGGTCACGAATGATATAGCTCAATGTTGATTTCTCAACCGTTCCTTCCATATTGGTGAGATGGTAGAAGCCTTCATAGTCCTGTGTGTGTTCAGGTGTTTCCCAGCGTGGGAGCATACCTACAAATTCCTGAGCAATACGCATAGAATTTCTCATTTTATGATATGCATAGCCCGGATGTACGTTTAATCCTTTAAAATAGACTTTCGCACCGGCTGCATTAAAGTTTTCGTATTCCAATTCGCCTATTTCGCCACCATCGATAGTATATGCCCAATCGGCATCAAATTTTTTCACATCGAAATGGTCTGCACCCTGGCCAATTTCTTCGTCGGGAGTAAAGCCAAGGCGTATTTTACCGTGTTTAATTTCGGGATGAGCAATAAGGTACTCCATGGCTGTGACAATTTCGGCCAACCCTGCTTTATCATCGGCACCAAGTAATGTTGTTCCATCGGTAACAACAATATCCTGACCTTTATATTGAAGAATTTCGGGGTATTTTGCAGTTTCGAACACTACCTCTTTTTGAGCGTTGAGCACAATGTCATTGCCATCGTAATTTTGAATAACTCTGGCTTTCACATGTTTACCACTCATATCGGGACTTGTATCCATGTGGGCGATAAATCCGATTGTGGGGATAGTTTTATCGGTATTTGCCGGTAAGGTTGCCATAATATAGCCATTATCGTCTAAAACAACTTCTTTCAAACCGATTGAAGTTAGTTCTTCGATAAGGTATTTAGCAAAAATCATTTGACCGGGTGTGCTGGGAGTCATGTTGGTGTTTTCGTCGGAAGTAGTGGTAAAGCTCACATATTTCAGAAAACGGTCGGTGATGTTCATAACAGTATGGATTTATAAATTCAGTTGCAAAATTACAGAAAAAAGGTATATAAATTTAATTTCCTAACGTTTTTATTTTCAGAATTTTTATAAAACACAGTACTCCCCATCCCCGAATTTGGGGATGGTTATAAATGTGTTTAATTAGACTCTATTAAATAATAAACTGACTGGTTTCAGGCTATTGATGTTTAAAACTGTAAGTTCGGGCTTCCGCTTTAATCTCTGGATAAGCTTTGCGCCAATCGTCAAAAGACTTTTTCAGGGTTTCCAGAAAGTGAGATGTTTCCTGCGCTCCGCTGATGGCATATTTGCGGTTAAAAACAAAAAATGGAACCCCGTGAATGTCCAGTTGGCGGGCTTCGGCAATATCAGACAGTACCTTTGGGGAATAGGTTTTATTATTCAGCACTTCGTCAAGTCCTTCAACGTTCAATCCTGTTTCTGTTGCCAGTTGGATTAAAACAGATGTATCGTCTATATTTTTGCCATCGGTAAAATAAGCCCTGAACAGTTGTTCTTCCATTTCATTTTGCTTTCCCTGCGCGTTGGCAAAATGAATCAGGTTTTGAGCTTTAAAGCTATTGGCAACCACTATTTTATCGAAATTATATTCCAGTCCAAACGGTTTTCCCGACAAGGCAAACCTGTCATTCATTTGTTTGGCTTGTTCAATGGAAAATCCTTTGGTTTGAGCAAGATACTGTTGTATGCTGATAGTTGGGTCGGTAATTAAATCCGGATTGAGCTGAAAACTCTTCCATTCTACTTCAATATATTCCTTCCCGTGGAATTGTGACAGTGCATTTTCGAACTTGTGCTTGCCCAAATAACAAAACGGACAAACTACGTCGCTCCATATTTCTACTTTCATTTTCATGTTGAGTAATTTTTTTTATTGTTAGTTCAACGTGAGCCTGATATAAGCTATATACATCCAACCGAGCAATTCTATTCCTATTTCCAAAACTCACGTGAAGCTTAAACAACCAGAATTATTCAATGTTCAACTCCATCGCACGTTGAAATATTAAAATATCAAAATATCTTTCCTACTTTAATAAGTGTGGGTTGTTTTAGAATAATGGCACTTTCGGGACACATTTCCTGGCAACAGTAACAGCGAATGCATTTTTTGTAATCGTAAGTAGGTACTTTGGTGTGATCGCCATCGAACCAGTTAACAGCCTTTCCGTCTACCGGGCAGCTATGAACACACGTACCGCATTGTGTGCATTTTTCCGCAATGATAACTGGTTTGGCAATAAGTTGGTTATTTAAAAAAGATACAACTTTGCCTTTTTTTACTGATTTTACAGGTGTACGAACCACATTAAAATCCATACAAATAAAATCTTTCAGTGTATCGCCTACAATTTCAATGTCATTTTCACTGAATTTTCCTGCACCTGTTTCTCCACCAATCAGGGTAGTAGGTACGTAAAGCGGATTCAGATTAATCATGCGGCTGGCAGTAGCATCCAGTGCAATGGGGTCGGTGGAGAAAAGCAACACATTCATGGGTCTTGGAGTGCCACCACGAGGCCCGTTGCCTTCCATGGCCACAATACCATCCATGATGTATAAACGGGGTTTTACGAAGCCGTTCAAATCAACCAGCATTTTGGCAAAGTCGGTAGGATCGGGCAATTTTACATGAAACTCGCCTTTGCGCATACCCACAACGCATCCAAACTGATTTTTTACAGCACCGGTAAACCGTTCCAAGGCGTGGGTTTTCATTTTCGGAAGACTGATAATACCATCCGCATCAAGCACACCGTTAGCAATATAAAATTTCTTGTTTTGATTGCCTTCGTCGAAAAAAACATCACGTCCGTCTTTGAAATCGGCAGCATTTATGTTCATTTCTTCGGCAATATCGGCAATACCGGCTTTTTTAGCAGCTGCATGAGTTGCACCAAAACCGGGAGAATCGCCGTAACTGAGAACAGCACCTTGGGCAGCAAAAAGTTCTGCCACCGCCTTAAACACGGTAGGGTGGGTGGTCACGCATTTTTCGGGAGTTTCGCCCACCAGCAAATTTACTTTGAGCAGGATATTTTCTTCTTTCTTTACAAAGTTTCCGGCACCACCTATAAGATCCAATCCTCTGGAAACTGCCTGTCTGACTTCGTTGATGTCATACGAATTACAACGTACTATTGCTACTTTACTTTTCATTGAACGGGTGTTTTTTTAATTCCTATTTTTCAGACTTCAAATGTAACAGTATTAATTTAAAAGTCCAGCTAAAAGGGATAGAATTTATAACCATATGGTCATATATAAAATAAAAGCAGACCAATCCTCGCGAACCGATCTGCCTAACTAGTTTACTCAATTTTATTCTTAATATAAAGTTTCTCAAAACCAACATCTGTGTACAATCCTTGCATTCATCAGAATTCAACACTGTGTCGACTCTGTTTTACTGTTTGATAATTGATTTGCGGTATATCTTATTATTCGAATTTACTTGAAGAACATAACCTCCGGATGCCAAGCCCTGTAAATCAATCTGGAAAATATTGTTGCCTACGGTTTTGTGAATCATTTCTTTTCCGTTGAGGCTATACAAGCTTACCTGAGCAGTTTTGGCAATTAAATCGGGAATAGTTACTTGTACCAAATCCACAGCCGGATTAGGAAATACAGAAATATCGTTGCTTGAAAGCGGAGTAATTAATCCGGTGGTTATATCAACTTCCCAAACTCCATTAGCGAGCGTACCCAAAAATATCTTGTTATTATTATTACTAATCAGTTGTATACTATTCACTGTCATACCTGCAAGCCATCCATTTGCATTATGAGCAATTGCCCAACTTAATCCGCCATCAAAACTTTTGAAGATACCTACATTTGTAGCCATAAGCCAACTGTTATTACCAATATTTTTTATACAATTTGTAATATAATTTGCAGGAAGACCCGTAGTGATGACTTCCGACCATGTGCTTGCATTTATATTGAACATATACAGCCTGTTCACGTTATTACCCATTGTTTGATCACTCACTGCAAACAAAGCGTAAGTTTTTGATGCATCCACATCCATAATTGGGCCTAATTTACCTCCCTGTCTATCCGGCGTTCTTTTAATTGTAAAGCTCGAATTAAAAATCGAGCCCGGATCTAAATTAGTAAAGCTCATACCGAAACTATTTGCTTCATATACGTTGCTAAAATCATTCCAGTCATTCGGAGTGGCATTGAAAGCAAATAAGAACTTCTTTGTACCTTTCAGATAAGTTAGTTTATTACTGTTCTGACTATTGGGTTTTGACCACGAGGCTCCGTTATTATAGGTAACAATTAATGCATACTGCGATGAAATGGAATCATAATAATTAACAAATAAGGCTGAATCACATTTACCTGCAAAGGAATAGCCACTCCCTTTTACGCTGTAAGGAGAAGGAAGAGGGGCAGCAGTCCAGGATGTTCCGGAATTAGATGATTTATATAAGGTAACTTGCTGGGAATTAGGATTGGGCTGAACGAAAGAAAAAAGCGAATCTTTTACCATAATAATTTCATTTACAAAAAAAGCAACACCTCCAAAACCGGGAATACCTGTATTGGCAGCACTCCAGCTTAATCCCTGATTTGATGAAAGAATAATGCCTCTATTTTGAACCGGATACAGAACTGTATTTAGCGAATGGCTTAACTCTCCGGCATACGAGGCTATAAATTGATTTGTGTAATGATTCCATGTATTTCCACCATCCGATGATACTTCCAATTCGTTGTATAATCCATTAGATATAAATCCATTGGTTGAAATTTGTTTTATATTACTTAGCATTGGCAGGGTCAGGCCAGGATTGGTTATTGCAGTAAAACTTGCACCTTTATCGGTTGATTTGTAGAGAAACATACCGACCGAAGAATTCATAGCCACAATAAACAATGCATTATCGGTTGCTGAAAATCCCATTACCTGATAATTGACCGGTATTTGACCTGCCGAAATATCTACCCAGCCATTTGTAGTGAAATTATAGGTGTACACATCGCTATTACCGCCATTATCATTTCTAAAATATAAATTACCAAAGGAATCACCTTGAATGTTTCTGGCATTATCTGTAAGATTAGTTATACTAAGTCCCGTTAAAGATACCTGATTCATTGTATTTCCATCGGTTGTATAATATAGATCGTTCATGTAAACAAGATAAAGTTTATCCTGATTGAACGATAATAACTCTAAATTACCACCTTGCCATCCGGTGGTGAAAAGAGTAGCTCCCGCTGTCCATGTACTTCCATCTGTGGAAGCATATAACTTTCCAACTCCGGTCATATAATTGATACCAACTACATATAAACTATTGCCAAGTTTTCCAAAACTTTGCGGGTTCCAGGAGTAGGATGAAAATGATAGTGCAACCCAGGTAGCACCATTATCGGTGCTTTCGTAGATTGTGTTTCCGTTATTGCTGTTATTCAAAACATAGAAATTATTTCCCAGAGTCTCTATTTGTTCAAAACTGTTGGAAGTAGTACTTAAGTTTTGTGATACATTCACCCATGTTTGACCTCCATCGGTGGTTTTAAATATACC
The DNA here is from genome assembly GCA_031292575.1 of Paludibacter sp. Taxonomy (GTDB): domain Bacteria; phylum Bacteroidota; class Bacteroidia; order Bacteroidales; family Paludibacteraceae; genus Paludibacter. Next base: position 9,603 of record JARLGX010000023.1, on the reverse strand, counting down.
TCCATAGGTAGTTACCATAGCGCAACTTGAGTTTACAGCATATCCATTAATTGCACCGCCATACATTAAAGGATCATTAAATTGACTAATCTGACTTTGTGCATTCAAACATAACATGAATCCGACAAAAAGGAAGTAGAATTTTTTCATTATAGATTTGTCAGTGTTTAACGTGCTGACTCCGCACTTTAAAAGAAAAACAATTTGAATTTTATTTGGGAATAATAAATTACATCGTTTTGCTTAAATCCAATCTAATATGAGAGTTTATGTTTTTGTAAATAGTGAAAAGAAACAATGGTTTTAATACAGATTTGAAAGAGTAGGAGAGAGAAAGTTTTTCATCCGTTCAATACATTCATGTAAACGAAGCAAATAAAATAAGTAATGAGAACAATATAAGAATGAACATAAAATATTTTACCACTAAGTCACAAAGGACACAAAGATTAACTAAGTTTTAATTTAAAAAATTAAAGAACACTAAGTATAAAACACACGTGTTTTATTTTTGTCATTTTGCCCCGTTTGTATGAATTAAAAACACCTGTGTTTTTCTTTGAGTTTATATTCTAAACTTTCTTTGTGTCCTTAGTGGCTTAGTGGTGAATCTTAATTCTTTATTTTTCGACTGTAATAGCAAATTAATTGATATAAAATCTATTATAAGATGCGGTTGCAACTCCAAGACCCCTTTTGGGTGTACTTAATTTCGTTTTATTTTTTATTTTGTTTACTTTAATGGCTCAAAATTACAAAATATTTCGAATTAATTCCGCTTTAATAGTTAAGTATTTATAAATACACCTGATTATTTGTCGTGAAAAGGTTTTGCCTTTAATAGTTTAACAAGAGTGTAATATAAAAAACGGAGTTATGTAACTCATTGAATGTTGAATTGTACGATTCATCGAACTTGTTTGCTTTGATTTCAAAGAATCTATTCTGACCATTAATTCATAGTTTATAATTTTTCATTTCTTGTGAATATCCGTAAAAGTTTCGATAAACATTGAAATATAATGACTCAACTTACTGAAACTAATAATTATTTTTCAACTACAAATTACACGAATTGTATTTTCGTGTAATTCACGTAATTCGTAGTTTATTATTTTCCATTTCTTTAGCGTTGATTGCGAATGCATTGTGATCTGATTGCTCTTTCTGACACAGTTTATTGAATAGACCCAATAAGGTAGGTTTTTAAGCCTAAAACCCTCCTCCCAAAACCTTGAAGGCGTCTCCAAGGAATTAAAACCCACCTCCCAGAAGCTAGAAGGCGTCTCCTAAGAATTAAAACCCACCTCCAAGAACATAGAAGGCGTCTTCCAGGAACTAAAACACTCCTTATGTAACCTTGAAGGCGTCTCCTGGAAACTAAAACCATCCTTCAAGAACATAGAAGGCGTCTTCCAGGAACTAAAACACTCCTTATGGAAACAAAAACCACTGCTCCAGTGGGATTGTCTTGCATGGAAATACCGACACTAAGACTTTAGATTACTACACGATAAGCTTGTGCAGCAGCAAGCAGGCTAAAAAATAAAAGCAGACCGATTCTCACGAACCAATCTGCTACACATGTTCATTAAACTTAAACAATAATTTTTTATTTGTTATGTCAAACACAAAATCGGACAAATATAGTAATTTTTCGGATTCTAAGTGTAAATTACAGAAAAAAGATAGAATATTGTAAATAAATTAATCCAACACAGCTTCTACATATACAGAAACTCCCCATAAATAAAGGGTTTGCAATTTTACTTAAAAAATAATCCTAAAAATCGTTGGCAGTGTTAATGAGGTTTCGTATTTTTGAAGTCGAAATGATTAAAGCAAGTAAAATAGTACATAGAAACGAGGCACGAATACGTGTTGATTTTCCGTATAATGCCGAGATGGTTTCGAAACTGCGGCAAATAGCGGATGCCCGATGGAGTAAAACCATGGATGCATGGCATGTGCCTTATAGCAGTGAGGCGTTTGATAAATTAAAATCACTTTTCCCCGAAGTGGAAATTGTAACTTCTGTCCCAATAATCGGAGCGCGACCAGATGTTGCACTCCGATTAGAGAAAAAAGAGGAAAGTTTGGAACAAATAGAAGAATCAACCAAAGGGCACGGTGAAAGTGCTAAACTTGTTTTGCAGAAATCTCCAAAACTAATAGATAAGACGAAGGTGGATGTTGAAATTACGGTTACACCCATGCATTTGTATGTGAAGTTGCCTAAGAATGAAACCGACATTCAGTTCCTGAAATCGTTCAGGTATGCTAAATGGGATAATGCAAATTATCAATGGGTGGTTCCTAATTACAACCGGAATCTGAGTTTGCTACAATCGTACTTCGGAAGTCGCAGGTTGCAGGTGAATGAAAAAGTTTCGCTTCGGGTAGCAGGTGATGCGGATCAGCCAATTGTTGATAAAGGACAGTTTCTGGCATTGAACGTACATAACCGAACACTAAAATTATATTTTGGGTATAACAAAGCATTGATTGATGCTGTCAAACGGTTGGCATTGTGCAAGTGGAACGGTACGGATAATTGCTGGACATTGCCTTACAGCGAACCATCAGTTAAGTATATACGTGAGTTTGCGGTGGCAAATGGGTTGGAATGGATGTATAGGGAAGAACAGAAACAGAAAGTATTGCCCGGTAACCGAAGCGAAACCATAACACGGGCAAACCCTGAAAGCTATTTGGCCAAACTCAGGGAATTGCGATACAGCACGAACACGATTGATTCTTATACCTATATGTTTCGGGAGTTTATCAATTATTATGCAGATAAAGAACTGGATGATATAACCGAGAAAGAAATAGTATTGTATCTGCAGTATTTGGTTTCGGAACGAAAAGTTTCCACTTCGTATCAGAATCAGGCTATTAATGCCATAAAATTCTATTACGAGCGAGTGATGGGTGGTCGGCGTAAAGTATATTTGATTGAACGACCCCGTGAAGAAAAGTATTTACCCGAAGTATTGAGTCAGGAAGAAGTAAAACTACTGCTTAATGCTACCGATAATTTGAAGCACAAAGCCATATTGATGACCATTTATTCGGGTGGATTGCGTGTGAGCGAAGCTGTGAATCTGAAAATAAAGGATATAGACAGTAGCAGGATGCAAATTCGTGTCAGTCAATCGAAAGGAAAAAAGGACAGATATACTTTACTCAGTAAAAAAGCGTTGGAGATCCTTCGCAAGTATGTAAGCGAATATAAACCGAAGGATTGGCTTTTTGAAGGACTAGATGGTGAGGAGTATTCAAGAAGAACTATAACTGAAATATTACGCAAATCGGTAGAAAAAACTGGTATTAAGAAACATGTAACTGTGCATACATTACGACATAGTTTTGCAACGCATTTGCTTGAAGCCGGCACCGATATAAGGTATATACAAAGTTTGTTGGGACATGAAAATACTAAAACAACCGAAATTTACACACATATTACTACCAAAGGATTTGACCAAATAAAAAGTCCATTGGATAATTTAGATATTTAATTGCGAAAAGTATTGTTAATGCTAAAAATAGTGTTTATCTTTGAAAAGTTTTTTATGAGAAGTTGTAATTCAACTAATTTTATAACATAATTTACATTCCTGTATGTGCAATAATGTGAAAATAGTAAATACACAACAAAACACACAATATCAACAATATAACAACAATCAGCAAGGCCGACATAACGGATATATGTGCAACTCCGTAGTACATACAGGATTTTGAGTTACACATATATAGGTGTTATGGGCAAGGCAAAAAAAATAAAAATACAACGAAAATGAGACAAGAAATAGAAACACTTTTTAAAGACATAGACGAAAAACCTCTTTTCTATATTGAGAGTGGAAGCCGACTTTGGGGCATAGCAAGCCCCGACAGCGATTATGATGTTCGTGGTTTTCATCTTCAATCAAAAGAGCAGTATTTCAACTTCAAAAAGCACCGTAACATTATAGAAGTTATGGACGGTGACTTTGACTTTGTTTCTTACGACATCGATAAAATGTTTGGACTTCTAGTAAAAAGTAACCCGACAGTTTTTGAGTGGATAAGAGCAAACATTGTATACTTTAATGAACTTCCCGACTGGGCATCTTTTCAGCAAGACGTAATTACAAACTTTGACTTTAAGGCTTTATTTCATCATTATATTTCACTTGCGAAAGGAAATATAAACTTAATGGAAACAGGCAGAAAGTTTACTTACAAAACAGCATTTTACTGTATTCGAGGACTTTTATCGGCAGACCTTACTACTCGACAAATTATTCCAGAACTCTTAATTGACGACCTTTTCAAACAGTTTGACAACGACAACGATGTTTTAAGAATAGCAAAGAACAGCTTAGAAAGAAAAAAACAGCAAACCGAAAAAGAAGAAGTTTTGGAAAGCGACAAACAAAAAATATTGACTGCAATTAGAGGATTTACAGAGCAACTCGAAACTAAAGCACCTGAAAGCAGTAACAACAGAAAAAAATTAGAAAGCGTCTTGACAGATTATAGCTTTCAGTTGAAGACAAATTTTTATTGACAATGAAACGAAGCCCAGCCCATAACACACGCCTATGTTCATTGGCTGGCTGACGTGCATTTAGCAGGTTTTGCTCCCGCATTCACTTTGTCGTTTCACGACAGCGAATGCTCCCGCAAACCGCCAAATGCCCATAGCCTCGGTCGTTAGGCGGCATAGTAGAAAAAATAAAGAGACAGACTTGCGGTGTGAAAAATCTTTGACGAACTGTCCGCTTCCTGACATAACATGACGATTCTGTAACGACAGAATTGGCTGACTTTCCAACTTTTACTCAGCGGACAATTCCTCGCAGATTTTCTAAGGAAAGAATTTGACTTTTATCTATTCGACTGTGACGAGTAACGACTAAAATCAGTGGAATTGCGAGTTGACGTTGAAAAAGAAACTTTTGACTTACAGACTTTTCACGCTTTCGGGCGAAAATCGGTTGACTAAACCAGAGAAAAACAAACTCTCTCTGACAACTCGAAAGAAGAGAAAACCCGTTTCGAGTTGTCGAGAGAATGCTTACATGGAAAATTTTTCGACTTTGATTTTGCTCGATTCAACAACTTTTTTGCATTTTGACAGCGACAAAAAGAAAGAAAATCAACTTTGCTATTTGAAAACTTAAATTTTATACGTTAATTTGTAACAGTTTTAGCTGTTCGACTTAAAAGACAAAAAAACAAATTGACAGACTTTTTTCATTTCTGTTGGAAAGTGAATTTACGAGCGAAAAAAACAGGTTGAGCAGCGGACGCTCATCTTACTGGCTGAAATTGAAACGACGGAAGAAACCAAACTACGACCGCCTAACACACACCTATGTTCATTGGCTGGCTGAAGTGCATTCCGGCAGTTTTGCTCCCGCATTCACTTTGTCGCTGGGCGACAGTGAACGTTCCCGCAAACCGCCAATGCCCATAGCCTCGGTCGTTAGCAGCTATTATAAAAAATAAAAACAACAACAAAATGATTAACGAAGACTTAGAACAAAAGATTAAAGAAATCAAAGAAAATGACAAAGAGTTTTCTTTAACTCCGAGAGAACTTATAAATGCTTTTGGGTGCGAAAAAAGAACCTCGGGAAATAGGTCTTATATCAACAAATTCCTACAGGACAATTTACTCGAAACTGAACCTGACTATATTAATGCTTGGATTGATGGCGAAATCCTATTGAGACATAAGAAAAAAGCAAAAAGTAAAAGTGGTGCAGACCCAATACAAAGAATCAAAATACTGCCTGCCGCAAACAAAGAACCAATAACAATTAAACGTGATACAAGTATCAAAGAAGCAGTAACACTTATGATGCTTAATAATTTCTCACAGTTGCCTGTTGTTAGTGGTCCGAAAACACCTATTGGCTTTATAAGTTGGGAAACTATTGGACATGGGCTAACTAACGGCACAGTATCTGATAAAATTAGCGACTTTATGTCTAGGGAAATTGAAATTTTAGACTATGAGACACCTCTATTGGAAGCTATTGCGGTTATTATTAAGAAAGAATTTGCAATTGTTCAAAAAGCAGATAAAAGCATTAGTGGAATTATTACAATTGTAGATATTAGTGAACAATATCTGACTTTGACAGAACCATTTCTTTTGTTAGAACAAATTGAAAATCATGTAAGAAGAATTCTTAATGGAAAATTCTTAATCGAAGAGTTGAACACTTTCTGTAAGATTGGTGATTTAGAAAAGAACATTGAACACATTGACGATTTGACATTTGGCGATTATATTCGGATTATTGAAAAACCCGAACATTGGGATAGACTAAATTTGACAGTCGACAGAGTTCACTTTATTAAACAACTTGATAAAATTAGAGAAATCAGAAATGATATAATGCATTTTAACCCAGAAGGAATCTCGGAAGAGCAACGGAAAGATTTAAACCTTATGGCGAGATTTTTAATGCATATAATCAAGTATTTGAAAGAATAACAGCTGCTAACACACGCCTATGGGTCATTGGCTGGCTGACGTGCAATTAGCAGGTTTTGCTCCCGCATTCACCTTGTCGTTCCACGACAGCGAATGCTCCCGCAAACCGCCAAATGCCCATAGCCTCGGTCGTTATGCCCCATTCTAAAAAAAATAACCTTTGTGCCAAAAACAACATGAATTTGTAATTTTAAGAAAAGATATAGATGATACCCAAGCACATAAAAAAGCAGGTTTTTGACAAAGTTCTGAGCTTACCATTCTTTTTAGGTAATTATAATCAGAATGATGGAATTGTAAGTTTTCTAGGAAAAATTTGGGATTTACGTTCAATGCCTTCCGAAGATTCTAGATATAAAGATGCAGAAGGTGATGCTTATCAACATTTAGTGAATAATGATGATTGGACAATTGAAGATACTTTTCTTAATAGGTTTAGACTATTAGATGGTGAAGAGAAATTCTTTATTGCATTTATTGAATTAGTAGTATCTCCAGAAGTTCGAATAGACAAAGACGATATTGAGTTATATGTTGTTAGTTTAAATAGTATATTATCGTATGCAACACTGAAATTAGTTGTTACTGATTATTTTGAGAATCTGCCCGTATACAAAATTAAAGAAGGGCTAGACGCAATAAGCTTACCTGCAAACATTATTGAAAATTCAATTCCATTTTATACAGAGAACTATAAGGGGAAAAAAGAATATCCATGTTTTCACCTATCCTACAAAATTTGGGATGATTATGGGATTAAGAGTAAATTTTTTCTGAGTTTCTGTGAAAAAGGAAATGCTTACGATTATATTGGTGATTTGAAAATTATCAAGAAAGACGAGAGTGAAACTATTAAAGTATTACCAGATTCATTTCACGTCCTCTCAAAAGACTTTTGTTCATTAGGCCAAACCAATAGTTATTATAACAAAATAAAAATATTATTTGGAGATAAATATCAAAGTATTTTTCTTGCTTTAAGAGATTCTGCTTTATTTCCTAAAATTGCGGAAGAATTTGAAAATGATGGAAAATTTATAAACTCCTTAATTAGATTAAATACAGCAGAAAAAACTTTCCGAACAATAAGATTTGAGCTAGCAGGAATTGATTTTAATGAAAGGTTTAGATTTAATTATAGCATAAATCTACCTTATGCTTCTAATAATATAAATCTTAGTTTTCACTTTGAAGAAAATCAGATTTGGAATACCAATAGAGTTTATGCGTTAATTGGTAAAAACGGTTCAGGTAAAACAACATTTTTAAGTTCATTGGCAAACGAACTTTCATTGCCTGAATCAAGAAATATAAGTCCGCACAAACCTTTGTTTGCAAAAATATTCACTATATCATATAGTTTTTTTGACCATTTTAAAGTCCCTGAGCCTAATCTTGCCTATAACTATTCATATTGTGGTTTAAAAAAAAGTGATGGGGTTTGGCTTACTGAGATAGAACTGAAACAACGATTCTTTGAGTCACTAAAAGTTATAAAAGAGAGAGGACATAATCTTGATTGGTATAAAACTTTAAAATCTTTTTTATCTGAAGATTTATTGAGTATTGTCTTTAATGAAGAGCAAGAATTTAATGCAAATAATTTCAATAAATTCTATAGCCAATTAAGTTCCGGACAGAACATTTTGTTGTTTGTTTTAACTGAAGTTATAGCACAAATTAGATTCAATTCCTTAATCCTTTTTGATGAACCAGAAACACACTTACACCCTAATGCTATAAGTCAATTAATGAATACAATTTTTAAATTGACTGAGAAATTTGAATCTTTTTGTATAATAGGCACACATTCGCCTTTGGTAGTTCAAGAAATACCGTCTCGAAATGTAATTATAATTGAAAGAACGGAAGATACAGCTCAAGTTCGACACCTCGAACTTGAATCATTTGGAGAAAATTTAACCGTTATTACAGAAGAAGTATTCGGACGCAGAGATATAAATAAATATCATTCTACATTATTAAAAGATATGATTTCAGATGGTAAATCGTATGAAGATATTATTTCTCATATTGAAACAGACGAAGTACCAATTAGTTTAAATCTCAGGTTATTCATTAAAGCCTTAATTCAACAGAAGCAATGAAAAACCTCGTATCATATCCACATAATTCTATAGATGTTCATTTAACTGCTGTTGAAAGGAAAAAGTCAAGTGATTCGAAAAGAAAATTAATCTCTATAGAAAGTAATATTCGAACAGACTATACCGAATATGATTTACACTTTCACGAAAACAAGTTAGAAAACATACCAGTAAAACCTTTTTATCAGTCATTTAAATCAGATTTACAGAGTCTTTATGACTATCAAAATAGTACAATAAAAGAAGTAAAAGGTCATATTGAAAAGTTACAAGTAAGAACGATTCGAAATACATGTCAAAACTGTACAATAAATAGTGCCAATACTTTAGACCATATTTTACCTCAAGGAGAGTTCCCTGAGTATATTGTCAATCCAAAAAATTTATTTCCTTGCTGTTCTCAATGCAACTCATATAAGAATAAGCATTTAGAGAAAGATGGGGAAAAGCTATTTTTAAACTTATATTTAGATAATCTCCCTGAAGAACAATATCTTTTTGTGGACTTTGAATTTGATGAGAACGATGAGATTGATTTTAATTATAAGCTTGAGAATAAATTTAAAATTGAGACAAAAACCTTTTCGTTAATTGTCAGTCATTATGACAAACTTCACTTATTGGAGAGAATGAGGCTTAGAGCAAATGAAGTTTACAGCGAAATTGAAAATTCAATCTTAAGTGGACTCAACAAACTATCAACTGAAATGATTTTTGAAGAAATTAAGGAGAATATCTCTAATGACCAAAGAGCATATGGATTTAATCATTGGAAATGTGTACTGAAACTTGCTTTGATTAGTGATATGAAATACAAAAAATATATCGAAGAAAAAAAAGAAAGAACGAGGGCATAACACACGCCTCGTATGTTTGCATGATATTTCAGATTGAGAGAAATTTGAGATATTTGCAAGCAAATAGGGAAGAATTAGCAAAGGGAATAGCAACACACGCCTGATAACAGCAATGTATATCGAACCATAGATTTTG
>JARLGX010000022.1 GCA_031292575.1 Paludibacter sp. | reverse complement strand
TTCTCTTTAATGATATTCTTTTCTTGGAACCACTCTTGAGCCCCCATTTGGGGGTTTGGGGGTCATAACAGAAAAAATTTCAGAAAAAAAACGTCTACTATCTTGGAATTCGAAATTATAAGGATTGTAACTTATATAATGCCTAGTAAAGAATATAAAAGACTATATGTTATTCAACATAAAGATTAGTAGATATTTAAACTTTGTGAAACGTTATGAAATGTTGATACTTCGTGGCTGATTTTTTGTATAAATAAAATTTGCTGAATCTATAACCGAAGTATTTCATTGCTCGTCTAAATCAAGGTTATATTACTCTATTAGCATTATATAAACAAGAGGTATTAGTCAATTTGGTTATTACGGATTACAGGTATTCACTAAATAAAAAATAGAGTGTTTGATATTTATAGGTGTTTTTGCGGTGAATCATAACTGATAAGCCTGTTATTATTAAAATCAGACCCGAGAGTTCAATACAACTTTTAATATAACAATTATTTTCTCATGAAAAAGACAAGTTTTCACCCTTCGTTTTTGCAAGTTTTATATCTGACACTCTTTTTAATTCTTTTTATACTTATCATTACCACTCCGAAATTAATTACGGGTTCGCTGCGTATATCGGAAAAATTGATCATCGAAGAAGAAACAGTGGAAGGAATCCTACTTGGTATTTTGTTTATTGTAAGTGTTTTAATACTGAATTTATACAAACTCGAAGTATTCAAGCATAAAGAACAAATCAGGAAAATAAATACCGACAAAAAGAAAGTGGAAGACAGACTTCAAATTTCCGATCAATACATTGGAATGATAAATGTTCAGATTCAGGAAATTAAATCAATATTTTACAGTATTGACAGTTATCCACAAACTAAGACCGATTTAAAAAGAACCTTTAGCTTTTTTGGAGAAAAAATACTCGGAATTGTAAATTCTAATTGGGTATTAATCAGAATAATAAATAGTACAACACAAAGAACAATCGGTGAACATTTTGAAACAAGGGAAAGATGTGCAGGCAAATATCCACATATAAGCAATAAAATGATTATTGAACGCCAATCTATAGAATCACATACCCCCATTATCTCTAATCCTAAGAATTTAAATATCTTAGTATTTTGCGTTTTGCCCATTGAAAAAATAAGTCATGATGAACGTATCTTTATTCAGGCTATTATCGATGAAATTACTAAATTGTTCATTATTATCAATTCTACCTATTTTAAAAACGAAAATAAATTACTCAACGAAGATAAAATTAAAGAAAACGTTTTACCAGATGACAAGAAGTGGTAAATCTAATTTGGAGCAAAAAAATTAAGTTTCAATTTTTAAAACAGTAAGTGTTCGAAATAAAATTAATAATAAAAATGGGAGTTTAAAGAGGATAAACTTTAACAAGGAATATGTTTATCGTAGAACTTATCTCCCTTTAATTATTCTAAAAAGAATAGCAAATAGTGCAATAACGAGTAGAATGTGAATCATTCCACCTAAACTGAATGCAAAGAATCCGATAGCCCAGAAGATGATAAGTATTATTGCTATTGTATAAAGTAGATTGCTCATTTTGAATTTATTAATATTGATTGTTTATGACTTCTTTGTTCTGATTCGTTTTTGGTAATTTATTGTAATTTGAATGCCAAAAGGAGTAAGTATTTTAGCTCCTTCTTTATATAAATATCATTTATGTAAATCTTCTAATGTAATTAAATAAGGATTAGTATTTTAGATATGATTGCTTTAATCAATACGTATGATATAATCCTCAATTTATTGATTTAATAATTTAATTTGTTTGTTCTGTCTTATCAGGTTCATAGTAAACTCTTGCAGATTTAGAGAATTGTATACCTAAACTTTTTGTAAGAAATAGAAACATTCCTCCTATAATTGCTATTAAAGTTATTATACCAATTATTTTTACATATAAAATTTTAACCGTTATCATATTATCATAATAATTTAAATGTATCTATACTGTTTCAAAACATCTATTTATATTTCAATAGAATATGCAATTAGAGAAGCGAAACTGCCAGATAAAAACTAACTACGCCATTGGTTGAATTGGGAACGGTATAATCTGTTCCCAGAAATGATTGGGTTTTACCTACTTTAGTTAATCCTAAATTATATCGAACGCCCATTGTGATAGCATCAATATCTATACCTGCTCCAAATGCTACACCCGCATCGAATCGATTAAATTTATCCACATTCAGATTTTGCTCAAAGTTAAACAAACTGACATTGGATTTATTTGTCACTTTTGCATCGAGCATATAAGCAAGGTATGGTCCAACTTGTATATTAAACCGTTTGGTTACATTGATAACGCCTAATAACGGAAGTTCCAGATAGGTTAAGTTGAAGTTGGCAGTGCCATTTACAAGTAAATTATCATAGGTTAAAGTTGCGCCCTTGGTGCTGAGACTTAATTCGGGTTGAAAAGCCAGAAGTGATGTCACAGGGATTTTAGCAAAAAGACCTGCATTAAATCCGGGAATCATATCCGTTTTTGAGGCATCATTTGTATAAAGATTAGAAAGGTTAATACCCCCTTTTATACCTATTTCCAGTGGCTTGGTTTCTTGTGCCTCACATGGGATAAATGCCAAGAACATTACTAAAATTGAGATAGAGAAAATTAAATTTTTCATTTGGTTAAGTTTTAAGTAAATAATTTTCGAAATATGTTTCAACCTTTTTGGATGAGATACATTGTTTAAAAACCTGGATAATTAAAGCGATGATATAATCTTGTACAGCTCATCTTTTGTTTTGCCGAGTTTAATTTCAATTCGTCCAAACATTTCATCTTTTTTCCCCTCGGTGAAAATAAAATCATTATCTGTAAGAGCAGCAAATTTCTGTTTTAATTTGCCTTTTTGTTCATCCCAATTACCTTTTAGTTCTATTTTATTCATGATTATTTTTATTAATGGTGAATGAATTTTCACATCACAAAGGTGGGTAGTTTTTACCCGTCTTGTCTTACATAATTTATAAAAAGACTTGCAAAATTCACACATTGATTAATTGATAAAAGTTATAAAACAGAAGCTTGCAAATAGTAAAAATAAAGACAGTGCCCTCCTGGCACTGTCTTATCAGAAAAACGTAAAACAAATAGAGAAAGATTACTGTTTAGGTACAATATCAATTATCACGGTTCGGTTATAGAAGCGTTCTTCGGGATATTTATTATCGAAAGGAGCTAATTTTTGATCGGCACCATAACCTGATACATTGAAAGTAACATCATGACGTCCAACCTTTGTCAACCCATTTTCTAAAATAGTTTTCACATCGTTTGCACGAGCCAATGACAATCGTTGGTTATAATCCGTTTCTCCAATAATATCGGTATGACCTTGAATAATCACAGTAGCACCAATTGGAATTTTAGGAATTACTACATTTGTCAGATACTTTTGGTACAGAACAGTTGCTTTTGAATTGTTGAATTCGTAAATTATGCTGAATCGTGTTCCTACGCTATTGACAGCTGCAACCCACAGAACCATGTGTATGGTAGTGTCTTTGACAATTACTTTACTATTCTTACCATTCCCAATCATTTTTACTTTATAATCACCTTGAGGGTTCGTTCCTAAAATAGATTTACCGGGAATGCTTACTTTTTCTTGTGTGTAAGGTCCAAAGTATTGTTTAGTTCCTGCCTGGTCTGTAATTTCCATCGACCATGAATTGAAAGCTTTATCAGATCCTTTTACGTCAAATGTTACATAACTGTCGAGCGGTGCTTCCGTATCTTCATTAATTGTAACCGGTTTTAAAGGTGAATCAGCTCCGCTCCTGAACTCCATGAGCAAAGAAGGTGAATTGCTTTCGATAGAAACGCGCCTATCGCCTTCACGAAGCAAAACAAGATCTTTTGTTCCGCCCGGTTGTAAAGAAGGATTAATTGGTTCAATCCTGCCTTCGAGCGTAATTCTCGATGGATCTATTTCAAAAACAGTAACCAAATAGGTTTTAACGGATTCTGCCATAGCAAGTCCATCTTTTTTGCCTTGTTCCGACGAACCTACTAATACCACTTTTGTTGAAGGATCTTTAGACATTCTTTCACCAAGGATATTGAGTATGTTGTAATATACTTTCAATTGGCGTTCTGAACGACCCGACATGTTTTCGGGAGTTGACATTGACAAATTGTCTTCTTTGAAATCTTTTACCTGATCTTTGTTAAGTTTCACATAACGACCCGGAATTTTATCAGAACCTAAATCGAAGAATACATAGTTACGTAGTGGGAATATTTCCCTCACTCTGCGTTCGGTCACGATATTTTCAGGGGAGTTAACTGTAAAAGTCACCTCAGGTTCTGCAACAACTGTAGGAACAAATACATCGGCCCTTACAGGCGATTGAATTTTATGCCCTGTACCCAGTTTCAATGCAGCTCCAACCCGAAGCGTGGTTATATTCCATGTTTCAATGCTACGTGGATCCTGTCCAAAATAGGGTTGAAAAGAAACAAACGGTGAAAGCACCAATTGTGTTTTGCTGTATTCCGATGTAAGATGAATATCATATCCTGCACCAACTTGCATTGAGAGAAGGGTATTATTTATGTTACTAAAATCGCCTTTCACTGCAGGACTCGGTAACTGGTTGGGATAAGCCGGATTAATGCCTACCTGATAAGTAAACGCTTTATTTATATTAAATGCCAACCTTGGCCCTGCATACAAATAAAAAGAAGATTTAAAGGGAGCAAATCGAAGACTTGGCTCAACGGTTAGATAGCTAAGATCGGAAATTAAATCTTCCGGGCAGTTACAAGGAGTTATTACTCCGTTGAATGAGCCTCTACGACTATCATAACCAGCTTCAAACATGATTCCCCATCTTGAATTTGAAGGACGGTATTCAATCAGTGGAGCAAGGTATAAACCAACACCTGTACCATTGTGAAACGTAGTTGGAACAGTTAGTTGGGCATTTAATTGTTGTGTAGAACCACGATAGAAATTAATATTTCCACCTGCTGCCACTCCAAAGTACCACGATGGTGCTGTGTACTGAATAGAATCCTGTGCCTGAATGGGTGTTTGAATCCCAACTAAAATTACAGCAAACAGAATAAGACTTTTTATGCTCAGGGCATAAGGGAACCGCGCCAAGCGCGATTCCTTTTTGATATTATTTTTAGTTTTCATATTCTATTAAATTATTTCATTTTAATACATTTACAATAAATGGATAAACTTTGAGTATTAAGGTAATACAACTGTTGCTGCATTCAATGTCACTGCGGTCTGTCCAAGCAACCTTCCGGTAACTGTTGAACCTGTATTGACCGTAATCTTAGTATAACTCAAAATGTTTCCGCTAAAGTTGACGGTCGATCCAATCACAGCATCCGAAGCAGTTATCCAGTAAATGTTTTTGGCCTGTGCACCACCTGCTAAATGAATAATAGCTCCGTTAGCAACGGTCATTCCCTGACCAATTTGGAAAACCCAAGTGTCATTAGGACCTCCGGTAAGCGTTACACCCGAAGCTGAGATCAAAAGGCCTGTGCTCCATTTATAAAGTCCCGGAACTAAAGTCATTCCCGTAATGTCGCCAGCACCTAATTCTGTAATTACTGATGTTGTCAAACCATTAGCAGTCGTAAATGCAGTTTGCATATCAATCACCGCGGTCGATATATTGGCCGGGGTAGGTACTGCATAATCAGCAGCATAAACATTTCCCGAAACCAGTGTCGAAGGACTTGATTTTGAAAATACATTGCTTGGATCCATAATTAATCCAAATCCGGTTATTGCTGTTGCTGTTGCAGGGCTCACACCGATATTACCGGTAATGGAAGTAACACCAATAGTTGAAATTCCGCTTTTTGATAAAATGGTATAAATAGCTGCTCCTCCAAGATTAATATTACCTGGTCCAGTACCGGTGGCAGCTGTAAAGTTTGCAGTGATATTCTTATTTGAATTCATATTTACCGTCAATGGACTTACTGTGCTTGTTACATCACCACTCCACGAAGTAAATGTATAACCTGCATTTGCAGTTGGAGTAAGAACTACATTAGTACCATTCGGATAAGTTAGCTGATTCGGATTTCTTGAAACTGAACCGCCTACTGCTGTGACATTTAATGTAAAATTACTGGCATTGGATGTGAAATTTGCTGTAATGTTTTTATTTGCATTTACATTAACTGTTAGTGGATTTGTTGTACCTGTTGCATCTCCACTCCATGATGAAAATGTATATCCCACATTTGCAGTTGCAGTAAGTTGAACATTGGTACCACTGTTGTAAGTTAATGCATTAGGATTTTTCACAACAACTCCATTGACCGATGTAATATTTATTGAATAAACACTAAGCGTTGTAAATTTCCATGTTGTATCTTTTGCTATTGTAGAACCATCTAAATTCATTGCAGCCATACTCATTTTGGCAGTATAAACTGTGGCGGGACTAAGTGCTACGCCAGGCGTAAAGGTTGCAACAGCCCCGACAGTAGAAACTGTACCTGAAACCGGAGAAGTACCATTCATCAACGTAAAGGTAGTAGCGGTAATGGTTGTTGGATCCATTGGCATGCTAAAGGTAGCAGTGATTACTTTGTTAAGAGCAACACCGGTGGCTAAATTCAACGGATCGGTAGCAATGACTACAGGCAATATAGTTGCACCTGTACTAAAAGTCCATACATAATCGGCTTGCAAGGCATTTCCCATTTTGTCTTTTGCAGCTGTAGTAACTCTGGCTTCAAAAGTAGTGTTGTCAGCAAATTTAGCCGGTGCGGTAAATGTTGCTGTCGAGTCGGTGTAAGTAACAGTTCCCACTATTGCCGATCCTCCGGTTACTTTTACCATAAAAGAAGATTCGTTAATAGTCTTTGGATCCATCTTCTTGTTAAAGGTTGCTGTAACCAGGGTTGTCCGTGCAGCCTGATTGCTTGCAATTATCGAACTTCCTAAACTACGACCAACCAGCGTGGCGCCGTTCACTGGAGTGACAGATATTACCAAAGGACATGGCCCTACATTAACACTGACATAATCATCATTCTTGCATCCGACAAACAGAACAACCGATACGATTGCAAGGGTTGAAAGTAGCTTTCTAATTTTCATATATTTGAGTTTAATTGTGAAAGAATTTTCACGTAGCAAAGGTGAGACATTTAAAAGGCAGGTGTGTTACATAATTTTTCAAAAGAGTTGTATTATTCACACTTTATCAGTTAACCTCGAAGGATTGCTATATACAGAAGAGCGTTGCCCTTTTTAATTTAAGGACAACGCTCAATGCTGATTTCTGAGCTTAATCATTAGATAAAATCTCAATACGATGTGATAACAAATCCCCTGTCGCACTTTATCTGATATTTTTTTACCTGAAAATAAATTGTACTAAAAGATCAGAATGCTACAAAAATTGATACAACAGCTGCAATCATAACCACTACATTTAAGATTGTTCTGATTATACTGGATCTGGGAATAAGTGTGTTGATAGCCCACAAAAGAATGGCAACAAAACAAATTGCAAAAAAGATGGTTGATTGTGACATGATAATTAATGTTAGAGTTTAAATTAAATATTAACCTGATAGGCTCGGATTTTTTCTAAACATGAATATTCATTAGATAATCAAAAAGCCCAAATGTCTTGAGAAGCCATACGATTACAACAATTACAACCACAATATTCAAAATGTTTTTAATTTTGTGATCCATGGGAATATAATTATTGACTGCCCATAAAAGAACACCTACAATGATAATTACGAGTAAAACTGATAAGAGTGACATAATAAATAAGTTTAGAAGTTTAATTAATAATTGAACAATGAAATTTTAAAAACGAAGTCGCCTTGACTTTTTACGATACTGCCATTTTTCAAGCATTTATTACTGTTTTGAATTGTGTCTTGCAAGTTCCGCCTCACATTATACATAGAATATACCGTGAGTTGAAACTCGCATGACCGGAATAAAAAACACTTTTGAAAAAGTCAAAAACGACTTCGAAAATATCAATAAAAACAGGGTATTCTATTTCGAAATTTGAAATTCGACACGACGATTTTTTTGACGACCTTCGCTTGTATTATTTGATGCGATAGGCCTGTCTTCGCCATAACCCGATACAGAGATACTTGCTGAAGGAACATTTTTATCTAAGAGATAATTTTTTACTGAATTAGCTCTTCTTCTCGAAAGTTTCAGATTGAATTTGGCTGAACCGCTGGAATCGGTATGTCCGGCTACGTTCAATTTTGCCCATCCCGGATTCCGTACCAAAACATCTGCAATTCTATCCAATGTTGAAAATGAATTACTGGTCAATTTATCTGAACCAAGTTCGAATTCAATGTTATCAAAACTGGCATTTACAACTCCTTTGTTTTTTGCCGACAATGCTTTCAAGTCGTTTTCCAACTTTTGGATTTTGTCACTTAACGCATCATTGTTTTGTACAATTACAGTAGTTGCCGGTTTATTATTGCGATACGACAGAACTTTCATCTCATCAGATAACCGTTGATTCCGTCTGTTGATAGAATCATTTTCTGTTTCAAGGGCATTCAGTCTATTGATAGTTTCAATGGTATTATCTTTTATAATTTTTTCGATGATAACAGGAGCTGGTTTAGGATAATACTCACACATGCTAATGTTACGTGCATGTTGTTTGTTACCATTTGCTCCAAATTTGAATTTCAACCCAATAGTAGCTGTCAACGCATCACTATTTCCCTTTGTCATACTATAACCTCCTAAGTTTGCTCGGTCGTAATAACGATATTGAACTTCTCCGCCAAAAGCCAGCGATTTACTTATGTTATATTCGAGGTTTAAGCCCAATTTGGCCATTGGCGTTTCCGGCACACCATCACCCCCATTGCGTGAATCAACAATTACGTTGCCACTAGCATCGGATAATTTAAACTGATAGAAACCAACACCTACGCCGGCATCGCCGTATATATCCATTTTACTCCAAAAGGCAATTCTATTTGGGACTAATAAATTCATCAGATTTACCGAAGCATATATATCAGCATCGTGTGTGTACCCTTCTAATGTGCCCGTTTGGGTAGCATTTAGTTGATAGGGGTGACCATACGGATTGTACATGTATTCTACGCCAAGTCCAACAAGCGGATTAATGCTGTATTCCAGATTTCCGCCAACGATTAAATGAAATTCATCACTTCGCGAGCTAACTCCGGGAGCTACACGAAAATAATTGGTACCGCCTTTAATTCCGAATGACCAGTGCGATACGGGAGTAAATTCGCAGGCAGTTGGAGTTTTAATAACTGCTACTTGTGCCGGTACCAGAGTTACTACTTCTTGACCGGTTCCTGTGTTAGTGCTAACCACTGCTTGTGCAGGAACGGTTGCAATTACTTCTTGAGCAGTGGTGTAACCAACAGCAACAGTCATAAGCATTAAGCTTAGAAAAAGTTTTTTCTTCATTGTTTTGTCTTTTAAATTAATTGATTTCTTTTTGATTCTATATTTATGTTCAAAAATTTCGGATTAATCAATTTAAATACCTCAAATAGGTGTTTTTACTTAATGACAAAGATAGATGACGAGGATAGGCCACATCTTACATAATTCAGAGTAAGACTTACAACATTCACACATCCAATTAATTCCAGTTGCTTTTGTTTCAATTCCAGTTGGTTTTGTTTCAATTCCAGTTGGTTTTGTGCCAATTCCAGTTGGTTTTGTTCTAATTCCAATTGGTTTTGTTCTAATTCCAATTGGTTTTGTTTCAATTCCAATTGGTTTTGTTCCAATTCCAATTGGTTTTGTTCCAATTCCAATTGGTTTTGTTTCAATTCCAGTTGGTTTTGTTTCAATTCCAATTGGTTTTGTTCCAATTCCAATTGGTTTTGTTCTAATTCCAATTGGTTTTATTCTAATTCCAATTGGTTTTGTTCTAATTCCAATTGGTTTTGTTCCAATTCAATCAACAATGCTTCAATGGACATAAGTTAACGTGAGTTTGGCATAAGGATTTACATAACTAATTGAAATTCATCTATAACTATTCCCGTAGGGAATTTATATCAATAGAATATGTATTCCAGAGATTAAATTCCCCTTTAGGGGATAAATATATTGATTCCCTAAAGGGAAATTATTCAAAATGGAATCGGCTTTTTATTGAAATTGAAGTCCTAACGGACTAATCTTTATATCGAAATCACGTTAAGTTACGCTAAAAACAACTATTCAAAATCATCTTCTTTAATGGAGTAAATCAAAAAGCGTTGCCCACAATTAAGTAGACAACGCTCTAAACTATTAAATGCATGTTGGTTATAAGGAACTGATAACTATTGACTAATAATTGATAATTGATAATTGATAACTGTTGACTGTTAACTGATAACTGATAACTGATATTACATTCTATCCATATACCAACTCAATTCTTTTTCCAATTTTTTATAGTTGAAAATGGTAGTAATGATTTTTTGCAGACGCATAAAAGCTGTTTCGCTTTTCACCACGTAGTCGAATGCGCTGTGATGCATACATTCAATGGCTACTTCTATTTTATCCTGCGACGATAACATCACCACCGGAATGTCGGGATTAATAGCCTTGATTTTATCCAAAGTTTTAATTCCATTCATAGCCGTTTTATCAATACTGTCCAGGTAATAATCGAGCACAATTATATCCGGATTGTGCGATAAGTTTTCCAGACACAGTTCACCGGTAGCATAGGTTTCAATGCTAAAATCAGCCCGTTGAAGAAAATCAATCTCCAATGATTTTAGGAAAAAGACATCATCATCCACTAAAAAAAGTTTTATTTTTTCGTTTTTCATCAGTTTTTATTTTTTATCAAATTATATTCTTCTTCCAATTCTTTGCAAGCTTGGCTACAAACATTTCCGAGCTGTAAAACCATATCTTCTATAATTTCCGATTGTTGCATTGTTCCGGCATAATCCTGTATTTTACGGGCCATATTCTCGAAATCGACATTAATGCCCACGATAGCAAACGAAGGTATCATTTTATGTACAGCAGAGTGTAAGCCTTCCCAGTTTTTTTCTTCGAGGCACTTTTTCATCGCACTAATGAGTGGGGGTGTTTGCTCCAGATACAGCGAAATCATCTCCAACATCAATGCCGGGTTCGACTTGGTTCTGATATTCAGATAACCCAAATCGGTGCATCTAATTATTTTTATATCACTAACTACTTCCACCTCTTTTTCGGTATTTTCAACAGTGGCCGATTTCTTAACCAGTCCGATTATTTTAGAATAAAGCACTCGCTCATCAACGGGCTTGGCTATATAATCGTTCATGCCCACATACTTGCATTTAGCTAAATCAACCGTAGTAACATCGGCCGTGAGGGCAATAATGGGAATGTCGGAATGCATCGTGTTGCGGATATAATCGGTCGCTTCAAACCCATTCATTTCGGGCATTTGCAAGTCCATTAGAATAATATCGTAGGCTTTTGTTTCCATTTTCGCTATAGCTATTTTCCCGTTGTCGGCAATATCACGTTCGAATCCAAAATCGTCCAGCAGCGTTTTCATCAATAGCTGATTAAGCGGTATATCTTCTACTACCAGTACTTTCAGATTTTTAATTTCTTCGTTAAATACTTCATCAATAATTTCTTCTTCGGCCTGAACATCGGTTTTCAAAAAGTTGAGTATAAAACTAAAAGTAGATCCCACATTTACTTTGCTCGTCACCTGTATGGTTCCACCCTGCGATTCCACCAACTGTTTTACAATGGCAAGTCCTAGTCCGGTTCCACCATACAAGCGGGAAGTACCACTCGAAGCTTGTTGGAAGTTTTCAAATATTCTTTCAATTTTTTCATCCACAATCCCAATTCCAGTATCTTTTATGGAGAATTGAACACTGGCACTGTCATCATTTCCGGATAGCAAGCGAACACTCACGTATATTTTCCCTTTTGTTGTAAACTTCACAGCATTGCTCATCAGGTTTAAAATAATCTGATGGAGACGAACCGGGTCGCCTACCAATACTTCGGGAATAGTTTTATCGTAATCGATTACCAGTTTCAGGTTCTTTTCCAGTATTTTAGTTTCAAACAAATGAAGCATAGCCGAAATTGAAAGTTCCATTTTAAACGGAATTTTTTCAAAAACCATTTTGCCTGCATCTACTTTAGCCAAATCGAGTATGTCGTTAATAAGTACAATCAAAGCATCGCCACTCATTTTGATGGCTGACAGGTATTCTTTTTGTTTAGGTGAGAGTTCCGATTTGAGTAACACCTTTGTAAACCCGATAATGGCATTCATTGGTGTACGAATCTCGTGACTCATATTCGACAGGAACTGCTGTTTAGCTTTTACGGCTGTTTCGGCTATCAGGGTGGAAGTTTCTGCTTTTCTTTTGGCAATTTCGGCAATTTCAGTGGCCATTTCAGCAAATACTATGGCTTCGTTTAATTGTGTTTCTATTTTCTTTTGATCGGTAATATCGCGGGCAACTACTACCACTCCCTGCACATTTCCACGATCATCTTTATATACCGAACCGTTAAACAACACATCGGTAAGCTTTCCATCACGTATTGTCAAAGGGAAATCTGTTACGTACCCATTGGCATAAACATCCTGATAAACCTCTTTAGCCTTCTCCGGCTCAGTGAAATATTCAAAGAAATCACTTCCTATTAATTCCTCGCGGGTAAGACCTGTTATTTTTACCGAAGCATTATTTAAATCGGTAATTTTTCCTTGTAGGTTAATGGTAAATAAAGGGTCGAGACTGGCTTCAATAAGACTCCGGGCATATTCCGATGCCAATTTTTGAGCGGTAACATCGCGGGCTACAATTACCACACCCAGCACATTGCCTCGTCCATCTTTATAAACCGACCCATTGAAAAGAACATCAGTCAGTTTTCCGTTTTTGTGGCGAAGAGTAAGTGGCGAATCGGCAACCGACCCGTTGGCAAAAACTTCCTGATACACTTCGCGTGCCATTTGCGGTTTCGTAAAATAATCGAAGAAATCGGTACCTGTTAATTCTTCGCGCGTCAGTCCGGTAATGTTGGCTGTGGCCTCATTCATATCGGTAATTTTACCATCGATATTGATAGTAACTAATGGGTCCAGGCTGGCTTCGATAAGGCTCAGCGAGTATTGCGAAGCTAATTTCAACGAATAACTGAAAGCTTCAAGTTCTTTGGTGGCGGTTTCGCGTCTTTCTTTTTCGGCATTTTGAAATACCAGTTCTTCATCGGCTATTTTTAATTCGGCAGCGCGCTTTTCTTTTTCTTCTGTTTGAAATACCAGCTCTTTATCTGCTATCTTTAACTCGGCCGCACGTTTCTTTTTCTCTCCCGTTTGATAAACCAGTTCTTTGTCGGCAATTTTTAATTCTGCTGCACGTTTTTCTTTCTCTTTGTTTTGAAATATAAGTTCTTTGTTGGCAAGAATTAATTCTGCGGCGCGTTTCTCTTTTTCATTATTTTGAAAAACCAATTCTTTATTAGCAATAATCAGTTCTGCAGCACGTTTTTCTTTTTCGTTATTCTGAAAAGCAAGTTCCTTGTTGGCTATACTCAATTCGTTGGCCCGCTTTTCTTTCTCATTATTTTGGAATACCAGTTCTTTGTTGGCAATAATCAGTTCGGCAGCGCGTTTCTCTTTTTCCTCGTTCTGAAAAGCCAGTTCTTTGTTGGCATTTCGCAATTCAACGGCCCATTTTTGTTCTTCAATATCTCTTGCTACCAATACAGCACCAATTACATTTCCATTTAAATCTTTATAAACCGAACCGTTGAAAAGCACATCGGTCAACTTATTGCTCTGACTGCAAAACGTTAGTGGAAAATCTTTCACAGACCCGTTAGCAAATACTTGCCGATATACATCCTTGGCTTTTTCGGGTTCGGTGAAATAGTCAAAGAAATTAGTGTCTATCAGTTTCTCCCGTTCTATGCCTGTAATATTTACTTTTGCCTGGTTCACATCAGTAATTTTACCATGGATGTCTATAGTAATTAACGGATCAAGGCTGGCTTCTATCAGGTTGCTGGCATATTGAGATTCATGTGTTTTAGTTCTTTCCATATTTTTAAGTCCCTTTTAGGGGATTTAGGGATCTAAATATCTTCAATCTGATTTCTTCGTTTAACTTTCATCTGTTTAAAGTGCGAGGGCGAAAGTCCTGTTACTTTTTTAAATTGATTGGAAAGATGAGCCACACTGCTGTAGTTCATCTTCCAGGCAATTTCCGTAATGTTTAGTTCATCGTAAATAATCAATTCTTTTATCCGTTCAATTTTATGATTGATAATGAAATGCTCAATGGTAGTTCCCTGCACTTCGGAGAATAAATTAGCCAGATAGGTATAATCGTGATTGAGCTTTTCGCTCAGATAATCTGAAAAATTTACTTTGATTGGCTCATCGGCATAATGTACCATTTCAATAATAGCGTTTTTAATTTTTTCAATCAACACCGCCCGTTTATCGTCCATCAATTCGAGACCTGCATCGAGCAATCCGGCTTTCAGTTCTTCACGTTGCTCCCCCGAAAGATTTTCCATAACCTCCACCTCGCCCAGTTCCACGACAATGAAATGGAGACCAAGTTTTTTCAGTTCTTCTTTCACCGCCATTTTACAGCGGGTGCTTACCATATATTTAATATATAACTTCAAAATAGTTTGGTTTAAAATATGCGTGGGTAAAGGTACGCTACTTTACTACAGAATCATTACAAAACTTTGAAAATAAGTTACATAATTCACACATTTCAGTTAGCTGTCAACAGTAAACAACCAACAGTTGTTTACTGCTGACTGTTAACTGTTCATTGCTGACTGTTTTTAGCTGGCTGCTAACTGTTTACTGTTTATTGTGCTACTATCGTATTCCCTGCCAAAATAATCCCGCCTGTTCTTGCAAGTGCTCTACCGTCGAGTGTTGCTCCTGTATTGAACGTAATGGACTGCATGGCCATAATCGTTCCTTTAAAAACAGACGTAGTTCCAAAAGTGGCTGAACTACCCACCTGCCAAAAAATATTAGAAGCCGAAGCACCTCCTTTCAAAAATACTTTGCGGTTCGAAGTAGCGGTTAATGATGAAGCTACCTGAATAATAAAGATGGCATTAGAATTTCCTTTGGCATCAATGGTTAGATCACCCGATGATATAGCCAATGAGGAAGTACTTTTGTAAAGTCCGGGGGTAAGTGTAAGCCCACCTATATTTCCCGATAAGGTTACAATGTCGGTACTGGTTCGTCCGGCAGCATCGTTATAAGCAGTAGTCAAATCAAGTTTACCCTGAGTTGCCACATTCGTATTGATGAGTTGCATTCCTGTCATCATTCCGGGAGGAAATCCACCAATGGAAGTTCCGGGACTTAATCCCATATCGCCTGTAATGGATGTTGCACCTGTGCTGGTAATAGCCGAACCGGCAAGCACGGCAAAGTTTGCTGCACCGCCCAGTGCAACCGTTGGCATCACTGTAGTTTGAAGCGGAATGCCATTCGGATTATCAACATTCACTGTTGGAGCATTCGTGTTAGTACACCCGCTTAATAATACAACCGATACTATTGCAAGGGCTGATACTAGTTTTTTAGTTTTCATACTTTTGATTTATCTTGTGAATGAATTTTCACGTTGCAAAGTTGACGCTTTTAATTGTGGCAGGCTTTACACAATTAAGAATAAGAGTTACAATATTCATAGGTAAACAACGTAGAATTTCGAAATGTGTGAATCATACAACTTATTTCTAAAGTTTTGTAACACATGCATGTATACAACCCTTTAATTTTGCAGTATCTCCATTTTATCAGGACTTGATAGTTATCCTTTTAAAATCCAGCAACCTATTAATTACACGAGGTCCAAGATGAAAATAAATATACCCGTTTCAAAAGCAAAACAATTAGCGCTGCATCACACCCTGAAGCTAAGCGAAAATACAATTGCAAAAACAACCATGGCAAACAATATCATAACTGATTTTGCCGATGTTCTTTTGTTTATTCGTCTTTTTATAAAAGAAACCTTTTCGCGCAAGTTTGAAGTACGGGAGTTTTTTCATCAATGTTTTGCTATTGGGTATAAATCGTTGCCGCTGGTATCGGTTACAGGTTTTATCATGGGGTTTGTACTTACTATTCAATCGCGTCCGGCTCTTGTCAGTTTTGGTGCTGTAACTATGCTTCCCGGAATGGTAGCTGTTTCGCTTATTCGTGAAATGGGACCGGTAATAACAGCACTCATTTGTGCCGGTAAAATAGCTTCGGGAATGGGAGCTGAACTGGGAAGTATGAAAGTAACCGAGCAAATTGAAGCTATGGAAGTATCTTCAACACATCCAATGCGGTTTCTGGTTGTGACCAGAGTATTGGCAGCCACGTTTATGATTCCGCTTTTAATCCTGTATGCCGATGGACTTGGCATTGTTGGAAGTTGGTTCGGGGCAAATATTAAAGGAGAAGTGTCACTTGTATTGTTTTTTTCACAAGCATTCAGTCATATCGGTTTCGTTGATTTATTGCCTGCAGTGATTAAATCGTTTTTCTTCGGGGCAGTAATCGGATTAGTTGGATGTTACAAAGGATACAATGCCGGACGCGGAACCGAGAGTGTGGGAAAAGCAGCCAATTCGGCTGTAGTACTTGCATCGTTGTTAGTGTTGGTTGTAGATATGATTGCGGTGCAAATAACAGATATGCTTTAAATATGAAAACGAATCAAAGTGAAGAACTGGTAAAAGAACCGGTCAAAACAGACACCAAAGAAGCTGTTATTGAAATTACCGGCTTGTGTAAATCATTCGGAGGTCAGGAAGTTTTAAACAATCTTTCGTTTAAGCTTTTTAATGGCGAAAACTTAGTAGTGCTGGGTAAATCTGGCAGCGGCAAATCGGTATTAATCAAATGTATTGTCGGGCTATTAAAATCGGACAGCGGAACGATACAAGTATTCAATCAAGATATCACTAAATTAACCGTGAAAGAATTGGGAGAAGTGCGCCAGAAAATAGGTTTTCTGTTTCAAAGCGGAGCTTTATATGATTCGATGACGGTGAAAGAGAACCTGGAATTTCCATTACGGAGAATGAAAGAGCATGTAAACCAAAAAGAAATTGATGAAAAAATTAAAGATGTGCTTGAAAATGTAGGTTTAGCCGATGCATTGGACAAAATGCCCTCGCAACTATCAGGTGGTATGCGAAAACGAATCAGTCTGGCACGAACCATTGTTGTTGATCCTTTAATTATTTTGTATGATGAACCAACCACAGGGCTCGATCCGGTAACATCTGAAGAAATAAGTTTACTGATTAACGACGTTCAGAAAAAATATAAAACATCTTCCATCATCATTACACATGATATTGAATGTGCCCGTACAACGGCCGACCGACTTATTATGTTACAAGATGGACAGGTATACGAAAAAGGCTCATTAAATAAATTCGAAAAATCTACCGATGAATTAATCATGGCATTTTTCAAGTAAAAGTTTATTCGTTGATTGGTTCATCTGTTATTTTGTTTTATGGAAATTCATTATCATTACTTAATTAACCATTCACCCAATCAACTATTCACCCAATCAACCAATGACCCAATCAACTAATCAACTATTCAACTAATCAACTATTCAACCAATTACCTAATCAACCATTCAACTATTCACCCAATCAACTAATCAACCAATCAACTAAATCATGGAAACGCATACACAAAAATTTAAAATTCGCTTGGGGCTCTTTGTGGCCGGAGGTTTGACACTATTTGTTCTGGCAGTATTTATAATCGGAAAACAAAAGAATTTATTTGATCCGGTTTTTAAACTTACTTCCACTTTTCACAACGTAGCCGGATTGCAAATTGGAAACAATGTGCGTTTTTCAGGCATAACAGTCGGAACGGTTGATAATATCGTTATCATAAACGATTCGACTGTGCGAATTGATATGCTCATTAAAAAAGATGTTTGGCGTTTTATTAAATCGGATAGCAGAGTAAGCATTGGTTCTGAGGGAATTATTGGCGCCAAACTTATTGTTATTTCGCAAAGCAGTTCAGATGTTTTAGCCAAAGAAAATCAGCGATTGGAGTCGAGCGAACCTGTAGAAACTGACGCCATCATGAAAAGCTTGCAAGTTACTGCCGGTAATGCCGAAGTAATTACACAACAACTGGCTGAAATTATGACAAAGATAAACAGTGGCAAAGGTACCCTTGGCCGGTTAATTCAGGATCAAACACTTGCCGAAAATCTGAATAAAACCATTGTGAATCTCAAAAAAGGATCGAAAAGTTTGGATGAAAACATGACCGCTGCAAAACATAATTTCTTATTCAAAGGATATTTTGACAGAAAAGCTAAGAAAGCAGCTCAAAAGAAAGAAGATGCAAAAAAAGCGGCAGAAAAGAACAAATAAAATAGAGTATTGAGGCAGTTAATCTGTAATCTTTTACACCTTAAGATTTGAAATATTGATCAGCGACAAAAGACACTTATTTTCATCACCAATAAACACTGCTTCCATATAGAAATACCCCAATGGCATCTTATCATACCCAAGCTTTACTTCGCACGACTCCTTCGAGTTCTCGTCGAAAACTCTGCTGAAGAACTCATTGAAAATCGGCTTTGATTCATCGGCTACATATAACTTAAAGTTACTACCTACCAAACTAAAACGTCTGTCTCCCAACATTTCGGCACCGGTAAAATTCAGTTCAAGAATGGCACCATCATGATTTAGTGTAAAATATCCCATAGGAGCTAAATCATACAGCATAGTATATTTTTTCAATGCCACCTGAGCCGCTTCAGTGGCTTCACGCAGTTCTTCATTCTGCATTTCCAGTTCTATCTGGTGTACCTGCAACTCGTGCAGTAGTTTTTGAGCATCATGCTCTGTATCATCAGTACTCTTACTCTTTAGTTTATTCTTTAGTTTTTCTTCAGCTTTAATCCGAAGTAACTGTGCGTCAGTATAATATTCTGGCTTATTCATAATTTAGTTGTGTTTTTTTTGCGATAATAATCATACCAGTCGGGATATTCAAACTATTAATTAATATATTTGCCGACCATTCTACTTTTATCTGTTGATTGTTGGCTGCAAGCATCAGCATCGTATAGGTGGTATCCTCTTCGTTTTTCAATAGTTTAGTCAGTTCTTTTTCATCCTTCTTTTGATTGGACTCAGGAACAAGTAACTGAAAATAGTTTTGATTCAATACCTCTTTCCGTTTCTTGCCAAAGAATTTTTCAGCTTCTGAATTGTATTCCAAGATCATCCAGTCAGTTGATAATTTAATGATAACATCGGCCGATCTGTTTAAAAGCAAACTATGTATTTGCCGTGTTTCATTCAGTTCCACTTCCAGTTGTTTGTGATCGGAGATATTGAAAAAAGTAATCACCAGTCCATCAATCCGATCATCGAAAGTGCGATAAGGCATGATGCGCGTGGAGAACCAGCGCCCATCGGAAGTAGTAATTTGCTTTTGAATAAATACCAG
Organism: Paludibacter sp.; assembly: GCA_031292575.1. Classification (GTDB taxonomy): domain Bacteria; phylum Bacteroidota; class Bacteroidia; order Bacteroidales; family Paludibacteraceae; genus Paludibacter. Next base: position 13,180 of record JARLGX010000022.1, on the reverse strand, counting down.
TGTGCGTAATACTTCAAGTGCATCGTTAGCCAATTCGGGATATACCAAATCGGAAACCTGATCGGTAAAAGGACGACCTATATCACTTTTTATCAGTTTGAAAATTTTAGTCGCCTGATTGGTATACCGACGGATGTTCAGGTCTTTGTCCAGAAACAAGGTAGCAATATCGGTACTATTCAGCAGGTTTTTCATATCGTTATTTACCCGCGAGAAATCATCTACTTTTGATAACAATTCCGCATTCACCGTTTGTAGTTCTTCATTCAAACTTTGCATTTCTTCTTTCGAAGTGGTCAGCTCTTCGTTGGTTGATTGCAGTTCCTCGTTGGTTGATTGCAATTCCTCGTTGGTCGATTTCAGCTCTTCCTGCGAAGTTTGCATTTCTTCCAGCGTGCTTTGCATCTGTTCACGAACATGTTGCAGTTCTTTTTCCAACTCGACTTGTTTGATAGTATTAAAAGATTTTTCATCCCTTTTCCCCAACTCATGAGTGTCTGTAGTTTTGGGAATGTCCCTGAAGATAATCATCACCATACCACTCAAGGCTTCGGGTTTTTCTATCCACTGAATAGTAACATTTATATAGTGTGTTCCACCATTTGTTCCTATTTTAATATTGTTCAGGATTATAGGTTCTTTCTTTAAAATTACCTGACGAAATGCAGACGGAAACTCATTCTGCAATCCATCGCGCAACATGGCAAAAATGTTCATGTTGGCTTTGCCTACTGCAGGTTCCAGGTATTTCCCTGTACGTCCACTAATGTAAATAATATCGCCTTTATCGTTGACCAACACTCCCGGTGGCGAAAAATACTGTAACAACAGTTGATCTGCCAACGTTTGAATATTCGAAGTGGCCTTAACCGGAATCAGGGGTTCAATGTTGGTTGGTTTAGTTCGCGAAAACGAAGATGGAAAATCAAACAATTCAGGCGCTTGACTGGTAACTGTTCGTTGGTAAATTTTCAATTTATTATCTAACGTATCAAAGAAATGACTTTGGCTTCCAAGTGTTTCAGCGCTCCCAAGCACCATATATCCTTTGGGATTAATGCTATAGTAAAATAAGCCTAACAGTTTTTTTTGCAACTCGGCATCCATATAAATGAGCAAATTGCGGCAAGTAAGAATATCCAGTTTAGTAAAAGGAGGATGCAGAATAATATTGTGTTTTGCAAACACTACCATTTCACGAATTTCGTTATTTACCCGATAGCCATCTTCAGTGGCATGGAAAAAACGATCTAGTCGTTTAGGGGATACATCACTCGTTATCTTATCGGAAAAAAGTCCTTTGCGGGCTGTCTCTATCGCTTCATTATCCAGGTCGGTGGCAAATATCTGAATGGAAATACCTCCGTGCGGATTATTTTTTTCAAGTGCTTCTTTAAACACAATGGCAAGCGAATAAGCTTCTTCGCCGGTAGAACAACCGGCAACCCAGGCTCGTAATACAGTGCCTTCAGGTTTGCTTTTTATAATATCAGGAAGAATGGTTTCTCCCAGCATTTTCCACACTTCCGTATCGCGAAAGAAATTGGTTACACCAATCAGTAATTCTTTAAACAGGATATCCACTTCCTTGGGGTTCTCATGCAGAAAACCCACATAAGAAGCTATTTTATCTATTTTATGAACATCCATGCGACGTTCAATGCGACGATAAATTGTATTTTTTTTGTACAATGAAAAATCGTTTCCAGTTTGTGTACGCAAAATAATAATAATTTTATCTAACGCACTTTGGTCTTTTATTTCAATGTCTGTATCCGATGCCACTACATGTGTTTGTTTTAAGTATTCGAGTATTTTTACGGGCAATTCATTAGCCGGAGCCTGAATGTCAACCAATGTCGCATCCATAGCATTGCGAGGCATGCTGTCGTATTTTGCATCTGAGGGTTCCTGAACCACTACAATTCCATTTTTTTCTTTTAAGGCACGAACTCCCGCACTACCATCAGAACCCATACCCGAAAGTATAACAGCCACACCATACTCGTTTTGATCTTCGGCCAGTGAATGTAAGAAAAAATCGATTGGCAACCGAAGTCCTCTTGTTTCAACGGGATCGGATAAATAGAGAACACCCTTTAGAATTGACATGCTCTTATTGGGTGGAATCACATATACATTATTTGGTTTCACCTTCATCTCATTTTTTGCCTGAGAAACAAGCATTTTGCTAATTCGTTGAAGGAGTTCAGGCAACATACCTTGCTGTGTAGGATCAAGATGCTGAATAATAATATACGCCATTCCGCTGTTTTCAGGCACATTGGTCAGAAACTGTTCGAAAGCATCTAAACCACCCGCCGAAGCACCAATACATACGATTGGAAACTTTCCGGTATTTGAATCGGCAGATTTCACATTCGAAGCAGCTATCAATTCAGGTTTTGGAGGTTTCACGTGAAGATATTTTTATTTTTTTGAAATAAATTATGCAGTTCGAAAGATCATTTTTAAGAATAAACAAATGTATGATAAATAAACCAGTAAACCCCATGTAATCTCATTTTAGTACTGAGTTTTTTTATTAATGGTTCATGACACCAATACTTTGCATACCACTTAACAATCAGTTTTATGATAAAAGATTACCAGTATTTTTCATAGATACAGGCTGCCCGGTGGTTTCCAGCACATTCCACCACAATTCATCATTCATATCTATTCTTTTTGGTATTGAAATGGCACATGGAATTGGCAAGAGTGTAAATAAATGATTCCAATGCCCTACCACATAATCAGTTCTACCCGCCATAGCTGCATGAACGGCATTTTGAGCAAGTAATCCACAGAATTTGCTATCGTTGGCATTGGCCGGAGCACTACGGATAATATAACTCGGATCGATATATTTGATGGTAACCGAAATATTTCTTGATTGAAAATCCTCGCTTATCTTCTCTTTCAAATAGATCCCTATGTCTTTATTTTTAATATTTCCGGATGCATCAATATCAAATGTCTGACCTTCAAAAAATTGCTTTCCGGCTCCTTCGGCCACCACAATAAGTGCATGATGACGGTTTTCAATACGTTTGCGCAATGCTTGTAAAAACCCGTTCGGACCCTCTAAATCAAAATCCATTTCGGGGATAAGTACAAAATTTGCTTCCTGAATGGAAAGGGCAGCGTAAGCAGCTATAAACCCCGAATTGCGACCCATTAATTTTAAAATTGCAATGCCATTGTAAACCCCTTTTGCTTCGTTGTGGGCATCGCGAATAATTTTGTTGGCAATGCTAAACGCCGTTTCAAATCCAAATGATTTGTCAATAAGATCAATATCATTATCAATGGTTTTGGGAATTGTGCCAACAGAAATATTCAGACCACGCCGGTCTACCTCTTCGTAAATAGCATGTGCACCATGCAAGGTTCCATCGCCGCCAATACAAAACAGGATGTCCACTTCTAACTCACGGAGCCTGTCCACAATTTCATCCACAGGCTGATTGCCCCGTGAAGAGCCAAGAATAGTCCCGCCAAAAAGGTGAATTGCATCAACGCTTTCAGGAGTTAGTTCAATGATTGGATGATTGTATTTGGGAATGAAACCTTCGAATCCATATTGAACACCAATAACTTTATTGACTTTGTAGCGGTAATAAAGTTGATTTACCACACTCCGAATTACATTATTTATTCCCGGACATAATCCGCCACAAGTAACAATGGCTACTTTGGTACGAGCCGGGTCGAAATAAAGATGCTTATGTGGCCCTGCTTTTTCGAAGGAAATTGGTGTTTCTCCGTTTCTCAGGCAGTGTTTAAAATGATCCAATGATGAATCTAACAAAATCCGATCGTTCTCAATAAACCTGAATGATAAACCATCCGGATGGAACGTTGGTTTTAACGGTGATTTTATAGTCGCTCTTCCTAATCCTTTAACTTCAAAATCTTCGTGAGTCATGAAATGCAATTATTATGTCGAACAAATATACAGTTTTTAAACAAGTCTCATTGCTAAAATGCAGTATTTGTTATTTCTTTCTGGCCTGTAAAATCAGATACGCGCCTAGAACCATTATGGCCATGCCTATAAATGGCGACCAACTAAGAGATTGTGGTTGACTGTGGGTTAATTCTATTGTTCCTACTTTTAGAATTTGCTCCCTGCTAAAATAACTGATGGATGTATAGATGGTGAACCCTAATCCCAAAATCATTATTACGATACCTATTATTTTCATTTGAATATATTATTACATTATTGATTTAATTTAGAACTTAACTATTTTATAAAAAATTGTTTTGGTAATTTCAGCAGCAAAAATATACAAAAGCACAATCAGCATTAACAATAAATACGTAGTGAAACTGAGTGGACTGAATCCAAAAACAGTTCCAAGGGATGTAAATGGCAGAATAATGGTTATAACTGCTATCGACAAGGTGGCAATTAATAAATACTTGCCGGGTTTACTTTTGAAAAAAGGTTTCCTGCTTCGAATAACCAATACTATCATGGAGGCTGAGATAACCGATTCCATAAACCAGCCTGTGCGAAACTGGCTTTCGTTGGCATGTAGCAGAAGTAAAAGCAAACCAAAAGTAAGGTAATCGAACACAGAACTCACCAGCCCAAACGTAATCATAAACTTGCGGATAGCCTTTATGTCCCAACGCCGGGGATGATCCACCATTTCATCATCCACATTATCAGTAGCTATGGTCATTTCGGGAAAATCAGTCAATAGGTTGGTAAGTAATATCTGTTTTGGCAACAGCGGAAGAAATGGAATAAAAAGTGAAATGCCAGCCATGCTAAACATATTTCCGAAATTGGCACTGGTAGCCATAAAAACATACTTCAGGGTATTGGCAAATGTAGTTCTGCCTTCGCGAACTCCTTCCACCAGTACACTTAAATCTTTTTCGAGCAATACAATATCGGCAGCATCTTTGGCTACGTCGGCACCTGTATCAACAGAAATCCCTACATCGGCAGCATGAAGTGCCGAAGCATCATTTATGCCATCGCCCATGTAACCCACTACATTTCCGGCTTTTTTCATGGCTATAATAATCCGTTCTTTCTGATTAGGTTCTATTTCGGCAAAAACATTAATTGAAGTTATTTGCCGGAGCAATGCTGCATCGCTCATTTTATGAAGTTCCGGCCCTGTAATAATTTTATTATCATCCAGTCCCATTTTTTTGCTGATGCTTGTAGCTACAAGATGATTGTCACCGGTAATAATTTTGAGAGAAATACCCAGTTTCTTCAAGCCGGCAATTGTTTCAGCAATGTTTGCTTTGGGAGGATCAAAAAGGGTCAGAAATCCGGCAAATGTCATATCTTTCTCATCGTCTTTTGTAATTGGTGCACCGGTCGGTAATTTTTTATAGGCAATTCCCAATGTACGAAATCCCTGATTACTAAATTCTTCAAATTTTCTCTGTATTTGATTCTGCAATGATTTAATCGCAACAACGGCTCCATCCTTGGTTTCAACGGTGGAACATACTTCAAGAATATTGGTAAGTGCACCTTTGGTAACAAGTACATATTCATCGCCCTGTTGAACTGATATACTCAGTCTTTTCCTGATAAAATCATATGGAATTTCGTCATGCTTCTTATACTCTTTCAAATCAACTTTACGGTATTTTACAATGGATTGGTCAATTGGATTAGTGAAGCCGGTTTGGTAAAATGCATTTTGATAAGCGTACAGGAATACTTTATCATTGTTGTCGCCATTCACATCAACGGCAGCTTGTACCACAACAATTCCTTCGGTAAGTGTGCCTGTTTTATCGGAACAGATAATATTCATACTGCCAAAGTTTTCAATCGAAGCTAGTCGTTTCACGATTACTTTCTTTTCAGCCATTTTCTTGGCTCCGTGTGACAGGTTAATGCTAATAATAGCCGGTAATAACTGCGGAGTTAACCCAACAGCCAATGCCAGTGAAAAAAGAAAAGCATCCAACACAGGTCGATGTAAATACACGTTGATGGCAAAAATAAGAACCACTAATACAAGCGTTACTTCACCCAGAAAATAACCAAACCTGCGGATTCCTCTTTCAAATTCAGTTTCAAGCGGTTTTAGTTTCAGCCGTTCAGATACTTTTCCAAATTCAGTATTTTTGGCAGTATTTATAACTAACGCTTTTGCATTCCCACTTACAATATGTGTACCCATAAACAGCGTGTTTGTTCGTTGCGCTAATGCAGTATCGACCGATAAAACCGCAACAGATTTTTCAACAGGGAAAGTTTCGCCCGTAAGCATGGCTTCATCCACAAACACATCTTTTCCTTCGAGCAATTGGCAATCGCCGGGTACAATGTCACCGGCATTGAGAATTACAATATCGCCGGGTACTACATCCTCAATATGAATTTCAAGTTGTTTACCGTTGCGCAGTACGGTAGTTTTAATCTGAACAATTGCCAATAACTTTGCTACGGCATTGGAGGCACTGAATTCCTGCCAGAAACCGAGCAATCCACTTATTATAACAATAGCAAGAATGATGGAAGCATCCACCAGGTTATGTAAAAAAATAGACAATACAGTAGCTGCCAATAAAATAAGGATAATTGGACTTTTGAATTGTGAAATAAAGAGTGTAAATGCGTTTGAATTTTTTTGTGGTTTCAAACTATTGGCACCATAATCTTTAAGCCTTTGTTTGGCTTCGTTGGAAGTCAGACCATTTACTTTTGCCTGAAGTTTGTTGAGCAGTTCTGTAGTAGAAATACTCCAAAAAGATTGAATATTTTGTTCCATAGCTTTGTGTTTTATATATTAAATGCCAGTTTAATTCCTTCTATCAACATATTGGCGCCTAACACTCCAATAATTAATCCCATAATTTTGCCAACAATGACAAAATTCTTATCGCCAACAAACCTAACAATATACCCACTATAAATAAACGCATAGTAAGTCATTAGTACTATCAAGCCAAAAATAAATATCGTTATTCCCAAATAAAGAATACTTGCTTTTACCACGAAATTCATGGCTGTAACAATGGTTCCGGGACCTGCTAAAATAGGAATGGCTAAGGGCGATATAGCAATTCCATCATCAAAACTTGAATTTCCTTTGATGGGAACAGTTGTTTTCTTCGATTGAAGCATTTCAAACCCGATAAAAAAGATCAGAATACCTCCAAATACTTTAAAAGCTGGAATAGTCAGTCCGAAAATCTGAAAAATATACTGACCAATCAGAATAAAAGACAAAATGATTAGAAAAGCAACAATATTTGATGTTTTCGCAATTTCTTTTTTCTTCTTTTCGTCTTGTCCTTCAGTTAGTTTTACAAAAATAGGGATGTTAGCAATGGGATTCATTATGGCAAAAAATGCCATAAAAACAGTAAATGAATATTCCCACATATTTTCTATATTACCATTTTATTTACTTATAATAATTCAACACAAAGTCATGTATCTGAAAATCTGTCATCTTATCGGTTTTGATAAACTCTATCTTTCTATCCTTGAAATGGTGGTCGGTTTCTAAAAGTTTATAAAGCTCTTCTTTTGTATCGGTTGGACCAAAAAGCACTACTTGCTTGTAGTTTTTAATTATATCTGCAATTTCATCAAAATAAGCTGACTGATACTGTTTTATATCAGAGTCATACGGAGATAAAGCATAGTGCTGCTCAATATATTCTTCATTTACCTGCGATTTAAATACTATATTCCTGGAGACAATCATATGATTGTAAAGTTCCATCAATAAAGCATTTGCATCATCCATGAAAATAGCTAATTGTTTAATTTTTATCATTTCTCTTGCTTATTGCCGGTTTATTCAATTAAATTTTAATTTATCCTATTTTCGTCCCTGATCAGTATTATCAGGAAGTTTATCCTGTTCTTTTTTTACTTGTTGCTTGACCAACTTCTGTTGAATAACCGGTCTATTATTCCGACTTTGGTTTACACGTTGATTTTGCACTGGTTGCGGGTTATTTTGGATATTTGCAGGAGGAGTATTTCCCGGTTGTTGTCTATCTGTGTTTTGTCGGTTTACATTTTGTTGTTGTATCCGAACATTATAATTATTCGGAGTTGTAACATTTGGTTGCTGTACAGGTCGGTTTACATCAGTTGGTGCTGCTTTGGCAGGTTCAATGGTTTGAATTCTACGATCCGAATTTGGCTGATTGACTGTTCTATTTTGTTGACCAGGTTGAACATTATTATTCTGCTGATTTACACCAGTTGGTTGCCCTACAGGTCTGTTTACATTAGTCGGTGTTGCTTTGGGTGGCTCAACGGTTTGAATTCTACGACCACCGGCTGGTTGTTTAATCGTCCTGTTTTGTTGAACGGGTTGGGCGTTATTATTCTGTAGATTTATATTCTGCTGTTGAATAGGCCGGGCATTATTATTTTGAGGATATGTGCTGTTTGCAGGTTGTGATGCGGGTCTGCTACCCCGGTTATCAATCTGATTATGATTAGGGGCATTATTGGCAGGAATCCGTTTTATATCTTGCATGTTTGTTACAGTTCGTGGAGCATTTCTCTCTCCGCTGTTATTCTTATCAACCTGAGGTCGATAAATTCGTAATTGTCCGTTATTTATTTCTTGTCCTGGTTTATTGTTTTCCTGAATAGTAAGTGGTTTGATAGTTCTTCCGGTGGCTCTCTGCACAGATTCCCTGGTTGGACCCGAAACATAGGTTGCATGCCGGTCGTAATCATTGTAAGTTCTATTAATTACAATTGAATTTCTTCCAATTCTATCACGGTCGGAATGATTCAGGTAATATTGGTTTATATCTGTTCTTTCAAAATCCATGTTTCTCACAAACAACCAATGATCGTTGCTTCCACCAAAAGCATTGTTGAAACCTTCATTAAGACTTACACCCGGTTCCATAGGTTCCCAACCATAATAACCATCGGACTGCCGCCAGTTTACCCAGGCAGGACCCCATACATTATCGGGTACCCAATACCAGCCAACTGAATTATCGAAACCCCAACGTCCGTAATGAAATGTAGCCCAACCCCAAATATAATCCGATGCCCAGGTCCAGCCATAATCTGTCAGCACCCAATGACCATCGGTAGAATATGGTACAAAGTCCGATCCTGAGTCGGGAAGCCATACGTAACCATAATCGGCATAATTAATCCACTGACCGTAAGGGCTTAACTGATCGTAGAAAACCTGAAAACTGACATTTGTTTGTTGAGCTTCCGCTTGCCGGGGTAATATTACGCACGACGTAGTCAATACAAGAATCAGAGCGAAGATACTAAAGTTTGATTTCATGGAAATGTATTTATAGGACATTATATAACTGTGTATAATTCAGGTGTAGATTGAATTTATTTTTATGGTTCAAAGTTACAGCATTCAATTTTCCGATGTGTTACATAATTTCTTGAAAAAGTTACATAATTCCGTGTAAACTACTGCCCAGCTATCACAGGTCTATTCAATAAACTGAATAAACCCTCTTCACTCGAAAGACTTACGCTCACTGAAACCGTCCAAACTCGCTCCTTTGTCGCTCAAACAGGACAGTTTCTAACGCCAACTTCACTTGTTTTTCGGTTCATCGAACGAGGTAACTCGTTGACAAACTGTGTGCAATTCAATATCTTTCATATTTTTATTGAAAAGATCTATCAAATGCACCAGGGGTTTCACAATTCTAACTTATCCTTATACAATTTCATTTTATCCTTATACATTTCTAAGTTATCGTTATACAATTCTAAGTTATCGTTATACATTTCTAACTTATCCTTATACATTTCTAACTTATCCTTATACAATTCTAACCTATCCTTATACAATTCTATTTTATCCTTATACAATTCTAAGTTATCGTTATACAATTTCATTTCATCCTTATACAATTCTAAGTTATCGTTATGCTCTCACGTTTTAAAAAAGTACTATGTTGGTGCAACTTTACACGCTGAGGGCTTATCGGTACGGGTTGGTAAGTTAGCTCAGTGGGGAAATTGTCTTAATCTTAATTTTCAAAATTAAAAAATGTACAGAATAAGAGAAAGTAGGAAGTATATTCTTATTCCGATAATTTTAAAATTCTGTTAATTACTTCCCGATAGTCAGTGACCGTTGGTTCTGATTCAGACAGTTTCTCTCCTACTTTCCAAGCTCCCTAAGCAGACTTTCAGACTTCCGTATTTTAACCGAAACCCGCATACATAAAGGTTTCTTTGATTTATTTAAAAATAAACATAAATATTGTTGGCGGTGTTAAAAAGAGTTTGTACTTTTGGAGGGCGAAAAAAACAAATAACTACTGCACATATTTCCTATAGTGTATATGTGCAATAGTTTATAACAGATAAAGAGGATATATGTGCAATTGCACATATATATCGGTGTTAGCAGGCATTTTAAAAATGAAAAAGAATGGAGACATATAAGCTTGACAAGTCACTTTTAACAGACGTTGACTTTGATAATATGAACTGGCATGACAGTTTCATATATGCATTGACTTTAGGAGAAAAGAACGAATTGATTTTTGATATCGACTATATTTTCCAATGGATTAATCCGACAAGAGAAAGAAACTATTTCAACTTTTGGGTTTCGCCATGCACTCTGGTTTTTGAAAATGTTTACGAACTTAAACTCGACATTGAAGTATCTGAACCTTTTGAAATTGAAATCTCAGACATACAACGAGACAATCCACAGAAACCCAAAAATGTAGATTATATACTTCGTGACATTGAGTATGATTGGACAATAGAAACAAATCAAGGAGAAATAACATTTAAGTCAGTTGGTTACAAACAATTCGTAAGACAAACCCCAACTTTACTTGACAAACAAAGAATAGAAATCGAAAAAAGAGAGGGAATTTCGTTTGACAAACGAATGGTAATCGACAAATAAAAGAAAATGCACATTGATACCTTTTTAAATAGACTTGAAAAAACAAGAAAGACACAAAACGGATTTGTCTTTGAACTTGGACAAACATTGCAATACGCTGACTTTATAGCTGTTGAAAACAAGCTGCGAATTACTATACCTCAAAGAATAAAAGAGTTTTATAGTGTTGCAAATGGAATAAAAACTTCAACCCCAGACTTTAAATTAATTGAACTTTCGTCTTGGACTATTGATGATGGTTTTATACATTTTGCAACTTTTGACTTAACAAACAAAATTTACTTTGACACAAACCAACTTAATCAAGCTGGCGAATGGACAATAATAAATAGAGACATTAATTACGAAATCACTTTGACTATTAGTAGTTTCTGGTCAAATAAAATATGGCATTGGATTGAACAAAGAAAAAAAATCTGGGTTGACAATTGGTTGACAACAGATTAAAAAAAACGCCTGCTAACACACGTCTATGCGTAATGGCGGGTGAGGAGCAATGCTAGGTTTTACGCCCGCATTCAGTTTTTCGCATTTCGACAGCGAATGCTCCCGCAAACCGCCAATGCCCATAGCCTCGGTCGTTATGGGCAGTTATAAAAAAGAAAAATATGAGAAAGTTAAAGCTATTATTATTCATTGGTATTTTCTGTTATTCTTGCATTGACAAACCAAAAAAACAAGAACAAACAGACTTGACAAAAATCAATACGGATTCGTTAGCACAAAATAATGACGAGCAAGAAAAAGAAATAATCAAAAAAGTTTCCACCTCATTTTATGACTGGTATTTAAAACGGGCTAGTTCTACGACTGACACTATTCCATTTGACTACATTTTCGTAAAAGGCGAAAACGGGAAATGCAAAGTAGACTTTGAACCATACTTTAATCAACTCAAACAACTTAAAACGATATCGCAAAAGTTCATGGACAATGAAGTTGCACGAGCTAAAGATTGTATTAAACACATGGAAACTGTAGACTGGATAGAATACCAGAATTCAGATGCTTATGAATACGAAGATTATTGTCCAGATTGTTCATATATGTATTGGATTAAAAGTCAAGAATCCTATAGTGGTGTTGAAATCTTTAAAATGGAAAAGAAAGACAACGTTTGGTACACGACTTTAAGGCTTTACAACGACTTTGAAAATAAAAGAACTCGTTACGACTACTTTTATCCAATTATTAAAATCGAAAATGAAAATGGGAAATGGATGATGACTGAGATAACATTAAAACAAAACAAATAACTAGCCCATAACACACGCCTATGCTCACCTGCTGGCTGACATGCACTTAGCAGTATTTGCTCCCGCATTCACTTTTTCGCTTGGGCGAAAGTGAATACTCCCGCAAACCGCAGGTGCGCATAGCCTCGGTTGTTATGGGTAATAGCAGAAAAAAAAGACTTTGCTAAATTTATGAACAATATATTTCATAAACATTAAGTGCTGTGACATAAACAGACAAATCTGTAACGAAAAGAAATAAAATCTTAAGAATAACATGAAAAAGGGAATATTACTTTATACGACAATAACGTACTGGTTAATTCAAGTTGTTTTAATCTTCATGTTTAATGATTCTAAAGTGCCACAAATCGGGTCTGTTATTTTATTTATACTATGTGTTCTCAAACTATTCTTAGAGAATAAGAACTATGATGTCCTATTTTCTCTGGTACTCACTTTGTATTCATTAGTGTTTGCAGTTGCAACTTTATTTTTGTATGTATTTCTCGACCAATCACATACCTTGTCTTTTGTAGCTATAATAGGAATAGCGATAATTAATTTAATTTTAGCAATATCATTGTTAATTAGCTCACTAAAAACTATTAAGCAAGATAAAACAAATTGATTTATTTTGACAAGACACACATGATGAATCAGGCTTCCTTTTGTCTATTAGTTTTGTCAGATTTCGACTGGAAGAAAGAGAAACAAAATATAAGATTTTAGAGTTTTACGCAGTCAGACAACCGAGAAAAGAACGAAAAAGCTCGACTTGGCTTTGTGATTGACGAACATTTTCGTGCTTTGACAGCTTTTGCGCTGACAGACTGGAAAATGAAACGAATAGACTTTTAGCATTTAAATAACTGAAAAGAAACACGACAGGAAAGCACTAAGCTACAAACCCATAACACACGCCTCGTATGTTTGCATGATATTTCAGATTGAGAGAAATTTGAGATATTTGCAAGCAAATAGGGAAGAATTAGCAAAGGGAATAGCAACACACGCCTGATAACAGCAATGTATATCGAACCATAGATTTTG
>JARLGX010000021.1 GCA_031292575.1 Paludibacter sp. | reverse complement strand
TAGCTCAGTTGGTAGAGCACGACCTTGCCCCAAAAGCTGGATACGATTCCGACCTTGGCAAGTAGAACAAATGAAAAGGAGTTTTCATAATCAACAATACAAATTGCGAAAATAGCTCAGTTGGTAGAGCACGACCTTGCCAAGGTCGGGGTCGCGGGTTCGAGTCCCGTTTTTCGCTCACAGAATAAATGGCGAAACGGACGTGTTTCGCTTTTTTTCTCTAATAAGTATTTATTAATTGCCCAAATGGTGGAATTGGTAGACACGCTAGTTTCAGGGACTAGTGGCTTCGGCTGTGGGGGTTCGAGTCCCCCTTTGGGTACAAAATTAAACGCGCAGGTGGTGGAATTGGTAGACATGCTACTTTGAGGGGGTAGTGCCGGTTACGGCGTGTGAGTTCGAGTCTCATCCTGCGTACTTTAAAAAAAGAGTTTTATCTGTAATGGATAAAACTCTTTTTTTGTTTCAAGATTCTTTATAGCTCATTCACAGCATTTTTCAAAACAACAACGTTCGGTCGTTGTTTCGAACTCGATAGTGGCATGTTGAATGCCTTTTGCCTGAAGTGAATCACGAATAGCGGCTTTGAGTTCAGCCAGTTTTTCCATTTCTAAAGAGTTATTCAGCACGATATGTACTGTCAATACATTGTAGGTTCCATCGACCGACCAAACGTGTAAGTCGTGTATGTTTTCAACTCCATCAAATTGTTGAAGGTGAGCTGCTATGTCATTAATATCTACTTCAATTGGAATGCCTTGAAGTATTATCCGAAGACTTTGCCCTACATTTTTAAATACATTGTATAAAACAAAACAAGCAATTCCAACCGACATAATAGGATCAAGAATTGGAACATTGTAAAAATGCATTACAATCGATCCAACTAAAATTGCCAGCCAGCCCAACACGTCTTCGAGCAAGTGTAACGAAACTACCTTTTCGTTGATAGAATTTCCTTTCTTTAAGCGAAAAACAGCTGCTCCATTAACCAACACACCCAATATGGCAAGTAGAAACATTCCTCCTGTATTGGCAGTAACCGGATGAATAATTCGTGGAATAGCAACCGTGAGAATTAAGACACTCCCGGTAACGAGCACGATGGAATTAATGATGGCTCCCAGCAACGAAAAGCGTTTGTACCCATATGAATAGGAGGTGTCGCTGCCTTTTCTAGCCACTTTTTGGAAATACCATGCCAGCCCCAGCGACAAACAATCACCTAAATCGTGAATGGCATCGGAAATAATGGCAACGCTGTTTGTGAGGAATCCTCCAACGATTTCAACAAGTGTAAAAAATAAATTTAGAAAGAATGCCGCTTTTATATTTTTTACGTCGGAATGCTGATGGTGGTCGTGATGATTATGATGATCGTGTGACATGTTTTGTGTTTTAATTATCTAACAAATTCTATTTATAACTGTTTTGATCTGGTTGAAATAATAAGGTGTACATTTATTTTAAAATTATTAAGGATGTTTTTTTAAGTTGAGGCATAAATCAGTATAAATAGTAATTGTATTGATTTTGAAAATCAATACTTGAACCATTTCTTTACCTCCACATCGTATCCTGTTCCCTGCATATAATTATAAGTAGCTAAATTCAGCCCTTTGCCATAAAAGTCCAAATCAATTTCGTTGGGACTTGTAAACGGTATCTCGTTGTTTGCAAAACTTCCATCTGTCATTTTAATATGTTTTGCTCCAACACTTTCGGGGTATTGTCCCGATGGACTGTGAATGGTCATAGCATATCGGTGCCAAAATGCCGATTGAATATATCCTGCTTCAAACAATTCTCGAATTACTTCCAGTGAATCGACTGTTTCCTGAGCGGTTTCGGTTGGGAATCCATACATGAGGTAAGCGTGCGTCATGATTCCGGTTTCGGTAAAATTTTTCATGCTTTCCCGGGCAGTTTCAATTGTAATGCCTTTATTTATGAGCTTCAAAATGCGTGGTGAAGCAACTTCCAAGCCACCCGAAATGGCTATGCATCCCGATTGTGCCATTAAATAGCAAAGTTCGGGTGTGAATGACTTTTCGAACCGCACATTTGTCCAGTAACTTACTGTCAGCTTTCGGCGAATAATTTCTTCAGCGAGTTTTCGGAGTAGGGCCGGAGGGGCTGCTTCATCCACAAAGTGAAATCCTGATTGACCGGTTTGTTGCATGATAGTTTCCATACGATCAACAATCAGTTCGATGGGAGCCGTTTCATAACGTCCAATATAGTCCAGGCTTCCATCGCAAAAGGCACATTTTCCCCAATAACAACCGTGAGCCAACATCATTTTGTTCCAACGACCATTGCTCCACAGCGCGTGCATAGGGTTGGTAAGTTCTATCAGGTTGATATAGTTGTTTTGCAACAGGCCGTCATAATCGTGTGTTCCGCATTCGGCAAAAGGGATGTTTTCTTTACAATCGAAATTCGTACGTACGATTTCGCCCGATTCGGAACGGTAAAGTGTGCGTATCAGTTTGCCGCCTGTGAGTAGTCGTAGCAAGGGTAATTCGCCATCGTCGAAAGTCAGGAAATCAATGTAATCAAAAATCGTAGGATCGGTCAGGCTACGCAATTCGGTATTTACATATCCGCCTCCCATAACGACTTTTGTTTCGGGTAATTTTTGTTTAATCCATTGAGCACAGCGTAATGCACTGTAAAGATTTCCCGGAAAAGGAATGCTGAAGCCCACCATTTCAGGGTTGGTTTTGGCAATTTTTTTTTCAAAAATATCCAACATCAGTGTATCAATCAGCGAAAGAGGTTTTTGTAATTCAGCTTGTAGCGGTTCAAATTCGGGTAATCGGAGGCAAAGCGATTCGGCATACCGAATCAATTCAAAACGCGAATCGATGGTTTGGTTGATAAAATCGCACAAGTCTTTCAAAAACAGGGTACACAAATGGATGGCGCGATCATGATTGCCAATCATGCCAAATCCCCACTCCAAATCGTCATCGCTCGGAAGTCGTTTGCTTGCCGGCCAAAAGTCGCGATTACAGAATCGCAGTGCCAACGAATTGTCTTTTCCACTCAGAAATCGCATCACAGGTTCGATGGTTCGTTGATAGAAATCGGCTTGTTGGAGAATAATCTTATTTTGCTTTGAAAGCTTTGTGAGTGAATCTACAGTCCTGAAAATTTCAGCAAGTTTATTCCTTGTAAAAAGTGCCTGAATTAACTCAATGCTTAAATCAATTTGCTCTGCTTCAATATCTTTGGAGCGTAAAAATCCCAATAAATGGCTTGTCGCAGGATAAGGAGTATTAAGTTGTGTAAGTGGTGGCGTTACCAGCAGAATCTTCATTAAAAAATATTTTTTGCAAACTTACAGAATTATTTTTGCAAACTTGAAAAAATCATTTTATTTTGAACCAAATAATTTGAGTACCGTTAATTTATAGTATTTTTGTTCATTCAAATTCATAATTCGTTATTTAGATGAAATTTAAATTGATTCTTTGTTTTGTAGTTTTAGCTCCTTTAATTTTCGCACAGCGAGCTTCGGAAGGTGAAACACTTTTCAATAATAAACAATATTCGAAAGCGATAGATGTGTATAATTATTTATTAAAAAGAAAACCGAATGATGCATTGTATAATTACCGTTATGCCCGTTGTAGTTATGAATTAAAAGATTATGAAAATGCCATATCGCATTTTGAAAAGGCAAAAAATAAGTTTTCGTTAAGCAACTTATACTTGGGTGAACTCTATTTCAATACTTATCGTTTTGACGAATCGGTGAGTGCTTATCAAGCCTATATTGCTTCGTTAAAGCCCGACGATCCGAATATGGCAGATTATCAGAAAAAAGAAAAAAAGTCTGAAAATGCCGCAAGCTTAATTACCAGGGTTGAAGATATTGCTATACTTGATAGTGTGGTTGTAAATAAAAAAGATTTTTTGAAATACTACAAGTTTAGTTCTGATTTGGGATCTATCAGTCAGGAATTGCTGAAACTTAATGCCAGACAAACTGTTGATAAAATTAAATATATTACTCAACGGAAAGATCGTATTTATTTTTCGGATTCTATCCATGGCCAGATGGATATTTTTTCTTCCTATAAATTGCTGGATAGTTGGTCAAAACCAATGCCTTTATCAAAAAAGATAAATACTCCTGCAAATGAAAATTATCCATTTTTGCTACTCGATGGGGTTACAATTTATTTTGCGTCTGATGGCGAAAATTCAATCGGTGGTTACGATATTTTTATTACGCGGTACAACCCTTCATCCGACAGTTATTTGAATCCTGAAAACATTGGATTTCCTTTCAACTCGACGGCCAATGATTATATGATGGTGATTGATGAGCAACGAAAACTTGGTTGGTTTGCTACCGATCGTAACCAGCCGGCAGGTAAGGTTATGATTTATACTTTTATCCCGAACGAAGTAAAGATAATCATTCATTCGGATGATAAAAATTACATACGACTTGCTGCGCAGCTGAAAACATACCGTAAAGCAACTAACAGAAAGATACTTAGCCCAACTTATGATCAAAATCAACAAGAGGAATTAGAAAATAATATCAATTTTGTTATAAATGACTCCATTGTATATTCTAGCGTTGCTCAATTTAAAAGTGATGATGCGCGTAAACTTTGGATTGAAATGCATAAAATGTCATTAGATTTCAAAAACAAAACGAAAGAATTATCAGATCTTCGCGATAAATATTCAAGTTCTGAAAATGAATCAGAACGAGCTACATTAACACCCCAAATAATTGAGCTTGAAAAAACGAATATGGAAATGAAAAAAAATCTTGCGCTTAAATCAATTCAAGTAAGAAACGAAGAAATAAAACTTCTTGAAAAAAAATAAATACTTGGTTATTAGTTACCTATTTGTATGTGTTAAATATTTAAATCACAGGGTTTCATCTTTAATTACAACTTAAACTTTCTTAATTGAAAAAATAAATTGAACTATTTTACTTGTTGCTTGTTCCTAAAAATGAGACCTTAAGAACAATTTTTATGAATAGTTCAAATCAAATCTTAGGTGATAACCATAAGAAAAATAATTTTTCGATGTCTGGGTATTTTAAATCAGATTTACCAAGTGACGAATCTTTCGAAAACATTGATATGAGAATTTTTTGTAAATGTGGAAATAGCAAAAATAAACCATTTTGTGACGAGTCGCATAAAAAATGTTTTCTTAATTCGTGTAATCCATGGTTCTAAGATAAAGTTAAAACATAAATTATCACAACAAGCAGATAGAAAGTAGTTTCTATCTGCTTGTTTTTTAGTTAGTTATTTTTTATTTATAATCACTTAACGTTATTTCCGATTATTTGTACTCAAACTTCGATTTTTAGTGTTAATTTTGTAAACTTAAAAGAAGACGATGGATAAATTGCGATTTCAGAGTTTTGGGAGTGGAAGCAGTGGAAACTGTTATTTTATTGGCAATGCGTCTAATGGGATTTTGATTGATGCAGGTATTGGAGTTCGATCAATTCGAAAATGCTTGCGCAATATTGGTCTAGATTTTGAAAATATCTGGGGGGTTTTTGTAACTCACGATCATGCCGACCATATAAAAGCTGTTGGTTCAATTGGCGAGAAACACCGTGTTCCGATTTATACTACGCGACATGTGCACGAAGGAATTCAACGTAGTTATTGTGTGACAGAAAAACTGTATTCGAGCAAAAAATACATTGAAAAAAACCAGTCGGTTCAAGTTGGTGAATTTATGATAACATCATTTCCTGTTTCACATGATGCTACTGACAGCGTAGGATATACGATTGAATATAACGGGAAAAAAATTACTTTTGCAACTGATTTAGGGTTCATTAGTGAAGAAGTAGGTGAACATTTAAAAGTGGCTGATTATATGGTTTTGGAAGCAAATTATGATGCTCAAATGCTGGAACAAGGTTCATATCCTATTCACTTGAAAAACAGGATTGCAGCAAAAACCGGTCATTTAAGTAATGATCAAGCAGGAATTTTTTTAGCTGAAAATTACAACGAAAGAGTACAACATATTTTTTTATGTCATTTAAGTCGTGAAAATAATTTGCCAAATCTGGCTTATACTACAATTCAGAATTATCTGGAAAGTAAGCAAATTATAGTTGGACGAGATGTAAATTTGATTACGCTAGATAGATTAACACCTTCAGAATTATATATTTTCTGATTAAATTATAAATCATTTTTTGCGAAAATATTGATATTAAAATTCACCAAAGAATATAGAAATCCTTCAAAATAAATTTTTATGTCATTAAATTTGGTCATTATCCCGACATATAATGAAAAAGAGAATATCGAAAATATTATTCGAGCAGTATTCGATCAACCTCTTAGTCCTCACATTCTTATAATTGAAGATGGTTCGCCCGATGGCACTGCTTCAATTGTGAAAAATCTTCAAAAAGAATTTCCAACGAGATTGTTTATGTTGGAACGAAAAGGGAAACAAGGTTTGGGAACTGCCTATATTACCGGATTTAAATGGGCATTGAAGCATGATTATGAATTTATTTTTGAAATGGATGCTGATTTTTCGCACAATCCGGTCGATTTAAATCGATTATATGATGCATGTGCTAATCAGGGAGCTGATATGGCTATTGGCTCTCGTTACGTAACCGGTGTTAATGTTGTAAATTGGCCGATTGGCCGAGTCTTAATGTCGTACTTTGCTTCAAAATACGTTCGATTTGTACTTGGAGTCAATATAGCCGATACAACTGCAGGTTTCAAATGTTATAAAAGAGAAGTTTTGGAAACGATAGAATTGGATAAAATCAGATTCAAAGGCTATGCTTTTCAGGTTGAAATGAAATATACCGCTTTCGAATGTGGATTTATACTGAAAGAAGTTCCGGTAATTTTCATTAATCGTGTGTTGGGAAGTTCAAAAATGAGCGGTGGAATTTTTGGTGAAGCATTTTTGGGGGTAATTCAATTGAAAATAAACAGTTGGTTCCGTAAATTTCCGCAAAAGAAAAAGGTTTAATTCTAACGAAAATTATGAGTATGTTGCAGTTAATAAAAAATGCTACCATTGTAAATGAAGGCAGGACCTTTATTGGCTCAGTTTTAATAGATGGCGAATACATTAAGACTGTATTTGAAGCAGATGATGTAATTGAAATTGCAAAACCATTTATCGAAATTGAGGCTACCGGTTTGATTTTGTTACCTGGTATTATTGATGATCAGGTTCATTTTCGCGAGCCTGGATTAACTCATAAAGGAGATTTATACACCGAAAGTAAAGCAGCTGTGGCTGGTGGAATAACTTCATTTATGGACATGCCAAATACCCGTCCACAAGCAACGACAATTGAATTGTTGGAACAAAAATATGAACTTGGGGCAGAAAAATCATTAGCCAACTATTCATTCCTGATGGGAGTGACTAATGATAACATTGATGAATTGAAAAAAGTTGACGGAAGTAAAGTTGCCGGAGTAAAAATGTTTATGGGTGCTTCTACCGGTAATATGTTGGTTGACAATAAAGAAACATTAAATAGAGTTTTTTCTGAGATACCTTTGTTAATCGTTACACATTGTGAAGATGAGCCGACTATTCATCAGAATATTCAATATTATAAAGAATTGTTGGGTGAAGATATTCCAATACAATACCATCCGTTAATTCGAAGTGCTGAGGCTTGCTATAAATCGTCAGCATACGCGGTGGAATTAGCAACAAAATATAATTCGCGCTTACATGTTTTTCATTTGTCAACTGCAAAAGAAATGTCTTTATTTTCATCAAATATTCCATTGAAAGATAAACGAATAACGGCTGAAGTTTGTATTCATCATTTGTGGTTTTCCGATAAAGATTATGCACGATACGGCAATCGTATAAAATGGAATCCAGCTATCAAAACCGAATCGGACCGATTGGCATTAATTGATGCTGTAAATTCAAATAAAATAGATGTGATAGCCACGGATCATGCACCGCATCTGTTATCCGAAAAAGAAGGATCTTGTCTTAAAGCAGCATCAGGAGGACCGCTTGTACAACATTCATTGGTTGCTATGTTGCAAATGGTTGATAACGGACTATTTAGTTTAGAAAAACTTGTTGAAAAAATGTGCCATGCACCTGCTGAATTATTTAGAATAAAGAATCGTGGATTTATTCGCCCAAATTATTTTGCTGATTTAGTGTTGGTTGACCCAAACCGTTCTTGGGTGGTTAATAAGGAGAATATTTTATATAAATGTGGTTGGTCACCATTCGAAGGAACTAAATTTAATGCTTCGGTTTTACAAACCTGGGTTAATGGCAAATTAGTTTATGATAATGGACAATTTGATGAATCTGTACGTGGAAAAAGGCTCGTTTTTGAACAATCAATTTGATAGATAAAACTATGAAAAACAAATCTTTAATTTATTCAACCTTTGCATTACTATTATTGATTATCGCTCTAGTTTTTAAGTTCTTACCAAAACAAGAAACTAAATATATTCAGAACGAAGGTAACACACAGGGAACAACTTATTCAGTAATATATCTTCAACCTCAAGGTATCGATTTGCAGAATAAAATTGACAAAAGATTGCATGAATTTGATCTGTCATTGTCAACGTATATTCCTGCATCAATAATTTCACGTATTAATCAAAATGATACAACTGTGAGAACTGATACGGATTTTGAAGATATGTATAATGAGGCGAAATTGGTTTCTGAAAAGTCTCATGGGGCATTTGACATTACTGTAGGACCTTTGGTAAAAGCATGGGGATTTGGTTTTGGGAATTCAAATCACAGTAAAATTCCGAATGTAAAGGAAATACTTCCTTATATTGGTTATCAAAAAATCAGAATAAAAAATCATAAGTTAATAAAAGATGATCCACGTATTATGGTTGATGCGAATGCTTTAGCTCAAGGACAATCTTCAGATATTATTGCAAAATTACTTGAAACAAACAATTGTAAAAATTACATGGTTGAAATTGGCGGTGAAATTGTATGTAAAGGAGTAAACCCCTCAGGCAAAAACTGGCAAATAGGTGTAGATAAACCAATTGACGATTCCACATGTACAAAAACCGAATTGCAAACAGTTTTATCAATAACAAACTGTGGACTTACTACATCGGGCAACTACCGGAAATATTACTACTTAAACGGGAAGAAGTATGCTCATGAAATAGACCCACATTCAGGATATCCTGTCGTTCGCGATTTATTGAGTGCCACGGTTGTGGCTCCAACTTGCATTGAAGCCGATGCTTATGCAACCGCATTTATGATTTTAGGCGTTGATAGTAGTTTACATGTATGTAAAAGATTACCAAATGTTGATTGCTATTTGATATATAAAGGTAAGGATGGAAGAAATCAAATTGTATATACAGATGGTTTTAAAAAATACTTAACCAAATAATAATCAACAAAGAGCTTAATTCAGCTTGTTTTGTTAAATAGATTCATTTTATTTTTTTATTCCTGATTAAATAACTATTTTTGCACTCCAATTTTTTTTATGAAAAAGACCCCATTTCTTCTTTTAATTTTCGCTTTAACTCTATTTTCGTGTAGTGATTATCAAAAATTACTAAAATCGGATGATGCTGAATTGAAATATAATAAAGCTGTAGAGTACTTCAATAAAGGTGATTTTATGCGAGCATCTACATTGTTCGATGCCGTTGCAACATATTATAAGGGTACTGATCGTTCAGAGACAGTTTTAAATTATATGGCAAAATCATATATGGGTCAAAAGGATTATTATTCGGCCAGTGAATATTACAAAACCTATGTAAAGACTTATCCTAAAGGAAAATACGTTGTAGAATCAAAATATATGATAGGCTACTGTTATTATCTTGATTCTCCGGATGCACGGTTGGATCAATCTTCAACTCATAAAGCAATTGCAGCTTTTCAGGAATTTATAGATGTTTATCCAGATAGCGAACAGGTCCCTCAAGCTAACAAATTGCTTGAAGAATTAAATAATAAATTGGCTTATAAAGCATTTCTAAATGCAACCTTATATTACAATTTAGGAAACTATATGGGTAATAACTATGAATCTGCAGTAATTACAGCTCAAAATGCTCTTAAAAAGTATCCATCAACTTCGTATCGCGAAGATTTTTTGATATTAATTTTAAATTCTAAGTACCAAGAAGCGGAACAAAGTGTTGAAGATAAAAGATTGGATCGGTATAGAGCTGTAATAGATGAGTATTATAATTATATAAATGAGTTTCCTACAGGTAAATACAAAAAGGAAGCTGATAGAATTTTAAGTGAATCTAAAAAAATTGTGAAAGATTAAAATAATAGTATTATGGACTATAAAAAAGTAAATGCCCCTTCGAATACAATTTCACGAGACATGAATTCGATGAGTGAAAATATCGGAAATGTTTACGAAACTGTAAAAGTTATTGGAAAACGTGCTAATCAAATTAGTGTAGAAATTAAAGCAGAACTTGATAAAAAGTTGCTGGAGTTTGCTTCGTTTAATGAAAATATCGAAGAAGTTTTTGAAAATAGAGAACAAATTGAAATTTCTCGTTACTATGAAAAACTTCCAAAAGCAGTTTTAATTGCAACGCAGGAATTTTTAGAGGATAAGGTTTATTACCGCAATCCGATAAAAGATAAACTAAAATAAGTCTTTACAAGGGCTTCATTTATTAACTGATAAAAGAATATTGTGTTCATTTTAACACTATATTCTTTTATCTTTTTTTTTTGTATTAAATTCTGCTCATTTTTTGTATTTTTGTACTCGGTGATTAAAATTCATAAGAAACTTATAGCTTTAGTATATGTTAAATAATAAAAAAATTATATTGGGTGTCACTGGTAGCATTGCTGCATATAAATCTGCTCAACTCATTCGTTCGTTAATAAAGGAAGGAGCTGAAGTAAAGGTTATTATGACTTCTTTAGCTAAAGAATTTATTACTCCGCTTACATTGGCAACTTTATCAAAAAATCCGATTTTAGTTGATTTTTTTGATCCTACGAATGGCGATTGGAATAGCCATGTTGATTTAGGACTTTGGGCTGATGCATATTTAATAGCACCGGCTACAGCCAATACTATTGGAAAAATGGCAAATGGAATTGCCGATAATCTCTTGCTAACCACATATTTATCTGCAAAATGTCCTGTGTTTATAGCACCTGCCATGGATTTGGATATGTTTGCGCATCCTGCTATGCAACATAACCTTGAAACGTTGAAATCGATTGGAAATCATATAATTGAACCTGCAACCGGGGAGTTAGCCAGTGGCCTTGAAGGAAAGGGAAGAATGGAAGAACCTGAAAATATAGTAAATTTTCTTGATAACTATTTTACCGAAAAACCGTTGCTTGGAAAAAAAATACTTATTACAGCCGGTCCTACATACGAAAAGATTGATCCTGTACGTTTTGTAGGCAATTATTCCTCTGGAAAGATGGGTTTTGCCCTGGCTGAAGTTTGTGCTAAACAGGGTGCCGACGTTTGCTTAATTTGTGGTCCGGTAAAAATGAAAACCATTCATAAAAGTATAGAGAGAATTGATGTTGAATCGGCCAGAGAAATGCATAACGCAGTTATGAATAGGTTTTATGGAATGGATGGTGCAATTTTATGCGCCGCGGTTGCTGATTTTACTCCAATTGAATTTGCGCCAACCAAACTTAAAAGAGAAAATGAAAACTTGATTCTGGAATTAAAACCTACGCAAGATATTGCTTTTTCAGTAGGTGAGATGAAAACCGAATCGCAATTTCTCGTTGGTTTTGCTTTAGAAACAAATAATGAGGAGGAAAATGCAATAAAGAAAATGAAACGCAAAAATTTGGATTTTATAGTTCTCAATTCGTTGCAAGATGAACAAGCAGGTTTTGGATATGATACTAATAAAATAAGCATTTTGCATCGTTCTGGTTTAAAAAAACAATTTGAACTCAAAAGTAAAATTAAAGTTGCAGAAGATATTGTTAATGAAATTGTTCAAATTATTAATAATTGATATAAGTATTAATATGAAAAATTTGATATTTATTCTGTATTTGATGTTTTTTACTGGTTTTGCTCACGCTCAGGAACTAAATTGTTCTGTCCAAATTAATTCTGATCAGGTTTCGGGGAGTAATAAATCAGTTTTTAACACCTTACAGAAGTCTATTTCCGAATTTCTTAACAACAGAAAATGGACAGAAATGACTTTTGCAAATTCAGAACGTATTGAATGTTCAATGATTATCATTGTAAGTCAAGTTAATGGAGACGGTTTTACAGCACAAATCCAGGTTCAATCACGCAGACCGGTTTATAACTCTACATATAATAGTACTCTTTTTAATTTTAAGGATTTGGATTTTAGTTTTAATTATAAAGAATTTGATCAGCTTTTGATGAATGAAAACACAATTACCTCTAATCTTACAGCTGTTTTATCTTATTATGCCTACATAATTATTGGTTATGATATGGATTCCTATTCCCGATTGGGAGGTACACCTTACTTTCAGGAAGCTGAAAATATTGTAAATTTGGCTCAAGGTGCCGATCTGGCTGGATGGAAAGCTTTTGAAAGTACCCGAAACCGTTATGCTTTAGTTAATAATTTGATGGACGAAGCATTCAAAAAATATCGTGAGTTTTTTTATGAATACCATCGGTTAGGTTTAGATGAAATGACATCAAATACAGCGAATGCCAGAGCACGAATTGCAGAAGGTTTACCTGTGTTGCGTGATGCTAATCGTGCAAGACCTTCTGCTATTGTAATTTCATCATTTTTGGATGCCAAGAACGATGAATTAGTCAATATTTTTTCGAAAGGTACTACACAAGAAAAAACTGATGCAGTTGAAATATTGTCGGATGTAAATCCTACACAATCAGCTAAATATGAACAAATTTTAAAATCTAACTGACATTAATTCTGAAACAACAACAGTTAAATCAACCAATGATTCAACCCTAAATTATGCTGAAATCGCTACATATTTCAAACTACGCATTAATCTCTGAATTGAATATCAGTTTTAATTCTGGTTTTTCGGTTATAACAGGTGAAACAGGTGCCGGAAAGTCAATTATTCTTGGTGCTTTATCGCTTATATTAGGTCAGCGTTCAGATTCAAAGTCAATAAAATCAGATGCGGAGAAATGTGTGATTGAAGCAGAATTTGACATTGCTTCCTATAAACATTTATCTGATTTTTTTATTCAAAATGACTTGGATAATCAAGAGAATTATTGTCTTATTCGAAGAGAGCTAACCAGTGCAGGAAAATCACGGGCATTTATTAATGATACTCCAGTTAGTTTAAATGTTATCAGAGATTTGAGCAACAGACTGATTGATATACATTCACAACATGAAAATTTATTAATTTCAAATATTGGATATCAATTAGATGTAGTGGATACAATTGCTCAAAACTCAGTTTTATTATCCGAATACAGAGAGATTTATCAATCATGGAAAAATCTGCAACTAGAATTAAAACAACTGCAAAAAAACATTGATAAACAAACATCGGATGTTGATTATATTCAGTTTCAGTTTCAACAATTAAGCGATGCAAATTTAATCGAAAACGAACAAGAGGAGCTCGAAGCAGAACAAGAAACTTTAAATCATGCCGAAGAAATAAAGATTGATTTACTTAAAGCACATCAATTATTAGACGATGAGCAAATGTCAATCCCATTGCTTAAAGAAAGTATTTTATCCCTCTCAAAAATAAAGAATTATATTCAGTCAGGCGATATCTGGTATGAACGCCTACAATCAACTTTAATTGACTTGAAAGATATTTCAACTGAAATCAGGTCGTTTGAAGAACGCGTTGAAGTTAATCCCGTTCGCCTTGAATTTGTAGAAAACAGATTAAGTGAGTTGTTCACCCTTCAAAAAAAATACAAAGTTTCTACTGTGGCAGAATTAATTCAGTTGTGTGAAAATTACGAAAAACAGTTGCAACGGATTGATTCGTACGACGAAGAATTGGGCGTACTAAAAACAAGAATTGGATTGGTTTTCAGTCAATTACAAGGAGTGGCTTTAAAGCTTACAGAAAGTCGTAAAAAATCTGTTTTGCCAATTGAAACTTATTTAGTTGAACAACTGACAAAATTAGGAATGCCAAATATCCAATTTAAGGTCTCAATTTCGTCCGGTAATGACTTTACAGAAAATGGCAGAGATGAAGTTCAATTTCTATTTTCAGCAAATAAAAATCGGGCTGTTCAACCAGTAGCCGAAATTGCGTCAGGAGGTGAAGTTTCGCGTTTAATGTTGTCAATTAAATCATTAGTGGCAAATAAAGCAGACTTACCCACTATAATTTTTGATGAAATTGATACAGGAGTTTCAGGTGAAATTGCGCATCGGATGGGCGAAATTATGCAAACAATGAGTAAAGATATGCAGGTAATTACCATAACTCATTTACCCCAAATTGCAGCAAAAGGAGAACAACACTACCGTGTTTTTAAAGACGAAACAGGCTTGCAAACCCAAACTTATATTGAAAAATTGGACAAAAAAGAACGACTGGAAGAACTTGCCCAAATGTTAAGCGGAAAGAACATTACAACTGCTGCTTTACAAAATGCTCAAGAGTTATTAGAGAATAAATAAATTATAATTTGTTTCTGATAATTATGTTGAAATAATAGTTTTAATATTCAAATATAAAAAACTCTGTGAAAAATTTCTTTCAGAGTTTTTTTCTCAAAGGAGTTATTCCTCTTTCCTCTTTATTTTTCTCTCGGATTTCATTGTTTTTTTTTCGGTTTTTAAGGCTATTTTTTTAAGTTTTGCTTCAAGCTTTGCAGCTTTCCTTTCAATCAAAACCTTTTTTACATATTCCCGGTAAGGTTCAATATAACGTTTCCGTTTGGTTTCGAGTAAGTCAGCCATTGTAATCATAATACCGGTTTCATACACATTCCCAAAATCAGGATCGAAAATTGATCCGAAAAAACGCATGGTATGTGTGAGTCCAATATAAGCATTAAACATTGGAGGAATAGTTTCACCTTCAGCCCTGATTGCTTTTTGTAATGCCTTATAGTCATCCGATGAATCAATTCCAGTAAATATCTTTTCAGCAATTAGCTTACTGTTCCTGGTAATTTGAACCGGATTTATCGGAATAATCATTTTATCGGCGTCTGGAAAATATCTAAACATATATTCATAGATAAGTTCTCTTGCAGTAATCGGATAATCTTCATATATAGTTACTTTTCCAATGAAATAACGAGTGTTTTTAACGGTATGAGTTAATGCACCAAGTCCATCCCATAAGTTATCCAATGCAAACAGACTTTTTGTACCCATTTTGGAGGTTTGATAGTCTGGTTGAACAAAAGCTCTGCCTAATTCAACGGTATATGGTAAGTATTCTTCGATGAATTTATTATTAAACTTAAATAAGTGAGACATTACAAACTTTGGTTGTCTAAACTCATCAAAATCCACATCAAATCCGGGCAAATAACGATAACCTCCAATTATTTCTTCAGCAATAGGATCCCATACAATAAGTTGAGAGTATGGTTTTTCCATATAGTCGAATTCGTCTGTGTCAATTTCTTCACCGGTACCACCACCACCAGCACGAAATGATAATTCACGTAAACGACCAATTTCAAGCATCACATTAGGAGAATTATGAGCTGTGATAACATAAATTTCATTGTGAGCTTTGTTGGTTGGACAAAGAAACTTATCATGTGTAAGTTCAAGTTTAAGAAATTCTTTGTCAATTGCTGGTATTATCGGTTTCATGATAAAAAAAACTTTGAAAGTTGATTTTGATTGTAGTGAACACAAAAGTAATGTTTTTTTGAAGTTTGCTTCTCAGGTTAATTGATTTTTTGTCCGAAATTATGAAGAAAGTATTTCACCATTATATGCCATTCCCAATATTTGCACAATATGGTTTTTAGTGTGCATAAATCATTTTTTTATATTAATTTATTGGAGAGTTTTTAGGTGCTAATATTGTATTGAAATAGCAAAAATTAATTCTGAATA
This sequence comes from Paludibacter sp., assembly GCA_031292575.1. GTDB lineage: Bacteria > Bacteroidota > Bacteroidia > Bacteroidales > Paludibacteraceae > Paludibacter. Next base: position 34,455 of record JARLGX010000021.1, on the reverse strand, counting down.
AAGTGGTAATGAAAGAGTGATAATATGAAAATCGCTTCTGAATTTTTTCAGAAGCGATTTGTTTTAAATGCGTTTGATATCTGCACCAAGTGCATTTAATCGCTTTTCTATATCCTGATAACCACGGTCAATTTGGTCGATATTATGAATAATACTTGTTCCTTCGGCGGCCATTGCTGCAATAAGTAACGCTATTCCCGCACGTATATCAGGTGAACTCATGGTCGAAGCTCTCAAGTGCAAGTGGTTTCCTTGTCCGATAACCGTAGCACGGTGCGGGTCGCACAAAATGATTTGAGCCCCCATATCTATCAGTTTATCCACAAAAAATAGCCTGCTTTCAAACATTTTTTGGTGAATCAGCACACTGCCTTTGGCTTTTGTGGCTATAACCAGAAATACACTGAGTAAATCGGGTGTAAGTCCAGGCCAAGGAGCATCAGAAATTGTCATTATTGAGCCGTCGATAAATGATTCTATTGTATAATTTTTCTGATAAGGAATGAAAATATCATCGCCGCGTTGTTCCAATTGTATACCCAATCTTCTGAAACTATCCGGTATAATACCTAATTCATTGTAAGCAACATCTTTAATCGTAATTTCAGATCCTGTCATAGCCGCCATTCCAATAAAACTACCTACTTCAATCATATCGGGCAATATGCGATGGTTACAGCCAGTTAAGCTTTTTACGCCTTCGATTGTAAGTAAATTAGAACCAACTCCCGAAATTTTAGCCCCCATACAATTCAACATTTTGCAGAGTTGTTGCAAATATGGTTCGCAAGCGGCGTTATATATGGTAGTAATTCCTTCGGACATTACAGCAGTCATAAGGATATTTGCAGTTCCGGTTACAGAAGCTTCGTCAAGTAACATATAGCAACCGACAAGTTTTTTAGCTTCAATTTCATAGCGCTTTTTATCGGCATCGTAATGGAAATCTGCTCCGAGTTTCTGAATACCAATGAAATGGGTGTCTAACCTGCGACGACCAATTTTATCTCCTCCCGGCTTTGGAATAATGGCCTTGCCAAATCGGGCTACCATAGGTCCAACTAACATAACTGAGCCTCTTAAGGCTGCGCTTTTTTGGTAGAAATCATCTGACTGAAGATAGGATAAGTTTATATTCTCAGCTTTGAATGAATAGGTATCAGCATTTAAACGGGAAATTTGTACCCCCATATCATCCAATAAACTTATCAGGTTGTTGACATCTAAAATATTGGGGATATTGCTGATGGTTATAGTCTCGGATGTCAGTAAAACAGCACAAATAACTTGTAATGCTTCATTCTTCGCTCCTTGTGGAGTTATAGAGCCTGAAAGTCGGCGACCGCCTTCGATTTGAAAAGAGGACATAGTATTTCAGTTAACAGTGATCAGTTTGTAAATTACAAGTCATTAACTATAAATAATTCACTGCTGACTTTTGTGATTTTATTTTTTCTTTCTGGGTTTATTTTTCTTGTTGAAAAGCACATCTTTTGATTCTACTAATTTGAAAAAGTCTTCTGAAATATCCAGTTTTCCCTTTGATAATTCGCGTAGGTCATCAAATATCTTTCGGTCGTCCACTACTTCTTTGTTCCATGTAAGAAAGCATTTTTTCATCTGATTGGCAATTAAACGAATCAATTCGTTTTTCTCTTCACCTTCGGGATATTGAGCTACTTTATCAATCATTTCTTCCAACGTGCGACCGTAGTGCTGGTAGCGTATTCTTGAATTTTTATATGGAATTCTATCAGGTCGGGTATAAAGATTTTCTTCTAATAAAACTTCGTAAGGAAAATCAATATCCAATTTAAAATCTGACATTATAGCAACGTGATCCCATAACTTGTGTTTAAAATCATTTACATCGCGCAAGTAGGGAAACAAATTACCCATAATATTGATAATTGTTTTTACACAACGCGTTCGCTCATCGCGATCTTCAATGGTAAGAGCATGAGTTACCATCTGTTGTATGTTTCGCCCATATTCGGGCATTATTAATTTTCCTTGTAAGGTTGTATATTCCATATTAAGTTGAATGCTAAGATGAAATGCAAAAGTAACTATTTTTTCTCAGAATGGAACATTTTAAAGGCAAGAAGTGCTGAATGAAATTGCTACTTAATATTAACTAATGTTCTGCAATTCTGTTTTGTAAAGTTTTATCTCTTTTTTCTGTTAAAGATTATCTTTTCAGCAAAATTTTTACTTCCAACTAAATTTGCACTATCTTTGTCTCATGAATAATAATTCCAATCAAGTTGATAACGTGCTGAAAAGCATGGGTATCGAATCACTTAATGCAATGCAGTTGGCTACGCTCGAGGCTAACAAAAAAGAACAAGATATAATTCTTCTATCTCCCACCGGTTCTGGTAAAACACTGGCTTATCTGTTGCCTGTTTTGATGAGTTTGAACCCTGATATTCAAAAAGTACAGGCGGTGATTTTAGCACCTTCGCGTGAATTGGTTCAACAAATTGAACAAGTTTGGCGTAGTATGGGTACCGGTTACAAAGTTAATACATGTTTTGGCGGTCGTCCATCTAATAAAGAAAAACGTGATTTTGCAATTCCACCTGTGTTACTTATAGGAACTCCTGGAAGATTACAAGACCATATTGAACGTGAGAATTTTGAGGTTGATGCGATTAATGTTTTGATTTTGGATGAATTTGACAAATCACTCGAAATGGGTTTTACGGTACAAATGGAAGCAATAATTAGTCGAATTCCTTTTATTCGTAAAAGAATTCTGACTTCGGCTACCGATGCCGTTGAAATTCCTGCTTTTACAGGTATTCGGGAATCCATTAAACTTGATTTTTCTGAAAAAGACAGTGTGTTGAAAGGATTGAGCATATTTACAGTAAAGGGAGAAAGTAACGACAAAATGGACTTGCTTTACAGGCTTTTGTGCTATTTAGGCAATGACACGTCATTAATTTTTTGCAATCAACGCGAAACAGTGGAGAAAGTGAGTGCTTATTTAACCGAACGTCGGTTGACCAATGAATTCTTTCATGGTAAATTAGAACAACCGGAGCGCGAACGGGCACTTTCTAAATTTAGAAATGGAAGTTGCATTGCGTTTATATCAACAGATCTGGCTTCTCGTGGATTGGATATTCCTGAAATCAGAAACATTATTCATTTTGACGCTCCGGTTCGGAACGATGAGTTTATACACAGGAATGGTCGTACGGCACGCATGAAAGCCGAAGGTTCTGCTTTTTTACTTTTGGCTGCAAATGAAACTTTACCTGATTTCATTACATCTGAAACAGAACAATTATTTTTACCAATACTTACTTCTGCACCACTTAAACCCGAATGGTCTACAATTTACATTGGCAAAGGGAAAAAAGACAAGCTTAGCAAAATGGATGTGGTTGGTTTTATGTTCAAAAAAGGTCAGTTAGCGAAAGAAGAATTGGGCATGGTTGAAGTAAAGGAATACTATTCGTTTGTTGCGGTGAAAGCAAATAAGGTGAAAGATGTATTGCGCCTGGTTCAAAATGAGAAGATTAAGAACATGAAAACTAAAATTGAATTAGCAGAATAACAAGTGAAAATATAGTAGAATTTGATTATATAACTAATTTTTAAATTCAATACAAAAAAACTCCTTGATCAAACAATCGAGGAGTTTTTTTTGTAAAATATATTCACAGGTAATTTTGTATTATAAAAGATATTGTTCGCTAATAGATTTATGTTCCTGTACACGATAAATTGTATCTGCAAACATCTCGGCAATTGAGAGTATTTTTGCTTTCGAGCATTTGTTGCAATCAAAAGGAATAGAATCTGTAAAAGCAATTTCTGTAAGCGCCGACTGAGTAATTCTTTCCGAAGCTTCACCAGACATAACGCCATGTGATACAACAGCTCTTACACTTCTTGCACCTTTACTTAGCATTAAATCAGCTGCTTTACAAAGGGTCCCAGCTGTATCTACCATGTCATCTACAATAATAACATCTTTGCCATAAACCTCCCCGATTATGGTCATTTCACCAACTACATTTGCTTTTTCACGTGTTTTATAACAAATGACCATCGGAATGCCTAAATATTTTGAATATGAACCTGCACGTTTTGAACCACCAACATCTGGTGATGCAATTACCGGATTTTTCAATTTCAATGACTTGATGTAAGGCACAAAAATGGTAGATGCATAAAGATGGTCCACCGGGATATTGAAGAAACCCTGAATCTGGTCAGCGTGCAAATCCATTGTAATAATACGATCCACACCAGCCACACTAAGCATATCTGCGATAAGTTTAGCACCAATTGATACACGTGGTTTGTCTTTTCTATCCTGACGGGCCCAACCAAAATAAGGAATAACAGCTATAATTTTGTACGCCGATGCACGTTTAGCAGCATCAATCATCAACAATAACTCCATTAAGTTGTCAGAATTTGGAAATGTCGATTGAATCAGATAAATGTACTGACCACGAATAGATTCCTCGTACGAAATAGCAAATTCTCCATCCGAAAAATGTTGAATTTTCATGTTGCCAAGAGGGCACTCTAAACTTTGACAAATTTTTTCGGCAAGATATCTACTATTTGTGCCCGAAAACACTTTAAAATTTGTAGTTGAAACTGACATAATTAAGCAGTTATTAAGTTGTAGAATTTTTTGCAAAAGTACGGATTATAATTTTAAAAAAGTCAAGAAAAAACCTAAAAAAATAATGAATATTTATTGGTTAAATATAATTATCAAGGTTTCTTTAATTTCCAGAGAAATTTGGTTGATTTACGAAATGAATAATAAACTGTTTGTGATTTTTATTTTGAAAATCTCAACCGTTTTAATTTTCCGCAAACGTTTGAAATTGTTTTTTGCCTTTTTTTAAACTATTCAAAATGTGTCTTCTGAAAATAACATTACTTTTGAATTGCTTTACAAGCTCAGATAGCCTAATAGTCTATAATATATCACTCTATGAAAATACACTTTAAAATACCCTATTTCACTTATTGGGGTCAACGAATTTTGATAAGTGGAAATATCCCTGAATTAGGGAATAATGACTTATCCAAAGCATTAATACTCAATTTTCAAGCTCCAGAAGATTGGTCTGCCGAAATAGAACTTACCGGTGTAAAACCCATTCAATTTACATACAAATACATTCTATATACCGAACAAAATAATCAATATACAGAGGAATGGGGAGATGATAGGCAACTTTGGCTTGACCCTGCAAAAGTTGACCATTTTTTTTGTATTGATGCTTGGAATTCGCCAGGTAGTATAGAAAATGTATTTTTGTCTGCACCTTTTCATCAGGTTTTATTAACGCATAGCCATTTCACGGCAAATAAAAATTCAACTTTAAAATATACACATCTTTTTAAAGTAAAGATGCCTATGTTAATGAAAGATGAAGCCATTTGCCTCGTTGGAGACTGTGATGCTTTAGGTAATTGGTCAACAAGTAAACCGATTATCATGAGTCAAACTGAGGGCGATTGGTGGACTACTGAAGTTGATTTGAGCAAAGCAACAACTGATGTACATTACAAATATGGTGTTTATAACTCTGAAAATAAGCAATTTCGTTTTTTTGAGTCTGGTCCGGATCATATTGCTCCTGTGATTAAATCTAAAAAAACGCTTGTTCAATTATCGGATGGCTTTGTACGTATTTCAAATAATACGTGGAAAGGAGCTGGAGTGGGAATCCCTGTTTTTAGTATCAGAACTAAAAACAGTTTTGGTGTTGGCGATTTTGTTGATCTCAAATTATTTGTAGATTGGGCTGAGAAGGTAGGATTAAAATTGATCCAGGTTCTTCCATTGAATGATACAATTGGAACTCATACAGATGCAGATGTTTTGCCTTATGCAGCTATTTCGGCTTTTGCACTGAATCCACTTTTCCTGAATTTACCAGCTATGGGTAAGCTTCCGGCAACTCATTCATTGCAGAAAGAATACAAAAGCAAGCAAGCAGAATTAAATGCAAAGGATTTGGTTCCATTTTTGGATGTTATTAATTATAAACTTCAGTATGCAAAGGAATTATATATAGTGCAAAAGGATAAATTCTTAGAAGACAAAGATTTTAAAACTTTTTTCACTGATAATGAGTTTTGGTTGGTTCCTTATGCAGCATATTGTGTGCTGCGTGATAAGTTTGGTACGCCCGATTACAGAGAATGGGATGGTTATTCAATTTATGACAATCAAAAAATGAAAGAATTTTCCGATAAGAATCAAGCTCATTTTGATGACATTGCGGTTAATTATTTCATTCAATATCATTTACATGTTCAACTTTCTGAAGCTGCTACTTATGCTCACCAACATGGTTTGGTGCTTAAAGGGGATATTCCAATTGGGGTAAATCGCAATAGCGTTGATACTTGGGTATCACCTGAACTGTTTAATATGAATATGCAAGCCGGAGCACCGCCCGATATGTTTTCGATAAAAGGGCAGAACTGGGAATTGCCCACTTACAACTGGGAACAAATAGAAAGAACGGGGTTTGACTGGTGGAAAAAAAGGTTTTCTCAAATGTCGAATTACTTTGATACTTTTCGTATAGATCATATTTTAGGATTCTTTCGTATCTGGCAAATTCCTGCCAATCAGGTGGAAGGAATTATGGGTTATCTAAATCCTTCTATACCCATACATATCAATGAATTTACAGAAAAAGGTTTGTGGTTCGATTATAATCGGTTTTGTAAGCCTTATATAACTGATTCTATTTTGTGGGATTTCTTTGGTGAAGAAGCCTCGTGGGTAAAAACGAATTATCTTCAAATTGAAGATGGTTGGATTCTTCGATTAAAAAGCCAGTATCAAAGCCAAGTAGTGGTTGATAAATTGTTTGCTGAGGGTATAATTTCCGAAAGAGTGAAATGGGGAATGTTCGATTTGATTTCCAATGTGTTGTTTTTTGAAGTTGAAGGGAGTCAAGGAACACAGTTTTATCCTCGTTTTGGTATGGATTCATTACGCTCGTACCGCGATTTGGATAATTACACCAAAGACAGACTTAGGGAATTGTATGTTGATTATTTTTATCGACGTCAGGATTCGAAATGGTATCAATCGGGAATGGAAAAATTGCCTGCGCTAAAACGAGCTACAAATATGATGATTTGTGGAGAAGACTTGGGAATGATGACAGCGTGTGTTACTACTTCAATGAAAGAATTGGGTATATTAAGTTTGGAAGTTCAACGAGCACCAAAATCGAATAAAATTGAATTTTTTCATCCGGCTGATGCCCCTTATTTATCAGTGGTAACACCTTCTACGCACGATATGAGCACTATACGTGGCTGGTGGGAAGAAGATCGCGGAGTGACACAACGTTTTTATAATTCGCAACTAGGTCATTGGGGTGAAGCACCTTACTTTTGTGACTGGTGGATTTGTCGTGATATTATTTTGCAACATTTGCATTCACCCGCAATGTGGTCAATTTTTCAAATACAGGATTTATTGGGCATATCAGAAGAAATTCGTCGCCCAAATCCACATGATGAAAGGATAAATGTTCCTTCAAATTCAATGTATAGTTGGCGATACAGGCTGCATATAAATATAGAAGATTTGTTAGAAAAAGAAGATTTCAACAACGAATTACGGAATTATATTATTCAAGCTGGGCGGTAAAAACAAAAAATGAGTGAAGAAGAATCTTTACTCATTTTTTTATGTGTTTTCTATTTCAACATATTTTTTGTTACTTTGTTATCATTATTGGAATCATAAATACATAAGATTATGAACAAAAAACTTTGTCGTTCAAAAAATCAATTTGTTGCTGGTGTATGTGCCGGGTTCGCCGATTATATGGGTTGGGATTATACTTTTGTAAGGTTAATCTATGCATTACTCACTTTCATTTCTTTCGGTGCTGGCTTGATAATTTATCTTACTCTTTGGATTATTATGCCAGTAGAAGAGTGAGGTAAAAGCTGAAAAATTAGAATCTATAGAACTTAAACTAAAAATTTTCAAAACTAATTTCCCCGTTTTGAATCTTTTCTTATCTCTTAAAAACAGTGTCTTTTAAACTTATCTCACCCTACCGACCTACCGGCGATCAACCTGAAGCCATAAAACAATTAGTTGAAGGCATAAATACAGGCTCTACCTTCCAAACATTACTCGGTGTTACGGGTTCGGGTAAAACATTTTCCATTGCTAATGTGGTGGAACAAGTTCAACGTCCCACTTTGGTGCTGAGTCACAATAAAACCCTGGCAGCTCAACTTTATAGCGAGTTTAAAAATTTTTTCCCTGAAAATGCAGTTGAATATTTTGTTTCGTATTACGATTATTACCAACCTGAAGCATATTTACCTGTAAGTGATACCTACATTGAAAAGGATTTGTCTATTAATCAGGAAATAGAAAAACTTCGATTGGCTACAACTTCTTCATTGTTGTCGGGGAGGAGGGATGTTTTGGTTGTTTCATCAGTTTCGTGTTTGTATGGAATTGGAAATCCGGATGATTTTACAAGCAATGTGATTGAAATTTATCGCGGACAGAAAATAGTCAGAAATAAATTTTTGCTTGCTTTAGTAGATAGTTTATATACCCGAAATGAAATTGAATTAAACCGTGGAAACTTTCGGGTAAAAGGCGATACAGTTGATATTTTTCTGGCTTATTCTGATTTTGTACTTCGAGTAGTATTCTGGGGCGACGAAATTGACGAAATTCAAACAGTTGACCCAATGAATTTTAATGTTATTAATTCGTTTGAATCTTATAATATTTATCCCGCGAGCATTTTTGTGACTACAAAAGAGCGCATTGCTCAAGCTATACAATTTATTGAGATAGATTTAGCCAAACAAGTTGATTATTTTCGCTCCATTGGTAAAAATTATGAGGCAAAACGTATTTATGAACGGGTTAAATATGATTTGGAAATGATTAAGGAACTCGGGTATTGTTCGGGTATTGAAAATTATTCCCGATATTTTGATGGTCGTGCTGCAGGAAGCCGTCCGTTTTGTTTGTTAGATTATTTTCCAAAAGATTTTTTGATGGTCATAGATGAAAGCCACGTAACTATTTCGCAAATTCGTGCCATGTTTGGAGGCGATGCTGCACGTAAACAAAATCTTGTTGAATATGGTTTTCGCTTACCATCGGCCAAAGATAATCGCCCATTAAAATTTGAGGAATTTGAAGAACTCGCACCGCAAACAATTTATGTGAGTGCCACTCCGGCTGATTATGAACTTGCAAAATGTGAAGGAATTGTCGTAGATCAGTTAATTCGCCCTACAGGATTATTAGACCCAATTATTGATGTTCGTCCAAGTCTGAATCAGATTGATGATTTGCTGGAGGAAATTACGTTGCGAACCGAAAAAAATGAACGAACATTGGTTACAACCCTGACAAAAAGGATGGCTGAGGAACTGACTGATTATCTGAGTAAAATGGGTGTGCGATGCAATTATATTCATTCAGATGTTGACACCCTTGACCGGGTAGTTATTATGGAAGATTTGCGACGTGGAGTTTACGATGTTTTAGTGGGTGTAAATCTTTTACGTGAAGGGTTGGATTTACCCGAAGTTTCGTTAGTAGCTATTTTAGATGCCGATAAAGAAGGATTTTTACGTTCGCACCGCTCTTTGACTCAAACAGCCGGACGTGCAGCCCGTAACCTGAACGGTAGAGTGATTATGTATGCAGATAAAATAACTGATAGTATGGCTAAAACGATTTCGGAAACTAACCGTCGTCGCGAAAAACAATTAGCATATAACGAATTACACGGAATTACTCCTACAGCCATTATAAAAGGTGAACGAAACTCATTTAGCAAAGTTGAACCAAATGCTTATATTGAACCTGAAACATCTCGGAGCATTGCAGCTGATCCAGTTGTACAATATATGTCTCGCACTGCGTTAGAAAAAGCAATAGCCAAAACCAAGAAATCCATGCAAGAAGCTGCCAAAAAGCTAGAATTTCTTGAAGCTGCTCAGCTTCGGGATGAATTAATCAAGTTGGAAGATATTTTGAAAACGAAATAATTTCAGAATTTAAAGATTAAGAATGGCAAGTTGAACATGCTATACTTTTAAAAATATACTGAATGTATTTCCCTTTTTCGTTAGTCACTTCTTTATGGCACTCAACACATTTTACCTTAGCATGAGCGCCCTCAAGTTTAAACCTCGAAGTGTTATGATTAAATGTTGTGTTTGCCCAGGCTAAAGTTGTATGGCATCGAGTGCAATCAGTTTTTCCGTTTATTTCAAATTGGCCCATATGAGAATTTTTATGACAACTTGAGCAATCGGTTGAAAGTGCCATAAATTGCTGTACCCTGATTCCTTTTCCGTTTTTAGGATAATGACATTCGCTGCAAAGTAATTTTGAATGCGCACCATCAAGTTTGAAATTTGTCTTGTTGTGATCGAATGTAGCTGTTTCCCAGTTTGTTACATTATGACATAAGGTGCAATTGTCATTCGGCATAAACTTATCTTCAATAAATCCTTTGTGTTCGTTTTTATGACAATCAATGCAGTTACGTCCCATTCTTTTGAATGTCCACTTATTATTATCTTTTTTATGACAAGCCAAACATGGAGTTGCTAAATGTGCTCCTTGAAGTGAAAATTTAGTTAAATTGTGTTTTTCAATTGTAAAAGTACTGGGCGTAAATCCATCATTGTTATGACATTGATTACAATCGGGAGAAATGCCTCTTTTCTCAAATTCTTTGTTATGATAATCTGCATGACAATCTGAACAACGATCATGTTTGATAGGAGCATTCATGTTCTTGGATTTATGACATGAAACACAAGTGACAAGTTTATGTTTCCCAACTAACGGGAAGCCGGTTTTGTCATGATTGAAAGTACTGATTCCCTTTATATTATGAAAAGATACTTCGGAATGGCATTGTTTACAATTTTGACCAAATTTATTGTCGTGTGGATCTTTATGACAATCATTGCAATTAGCAAACGCCAAACCTCTAAATTGTTGAACAGGCTTTCCTTCAATAATTTGTGTTTTATGACATTTTTCGCACGCAACAGTTTTATGACTACCAATTAAAGGAAATCGGGTTGTATTGTGGTCAAATCCTGTTGCATTTTTGAACGTTTCAAAACTATGGCATTTTGAACAATTTGGTGACATTCTGCCCTGATGATAATCAGCATGACAAGTTAAGCATGCCTGATTTAAGCCCATGAAAGTTGAAGCTTTCTTTTTTAATCTTGGGTCCTTAATAAATGCAGGTTTATGGCAAGCATTACATTCTTTTTTTGCGTGAACTCCTTTAAGTGCAAAACCCGCCAAATTATGATTGAATTTATTTTTGTCAAATTTAATGAGTTGGAAATTACGCCCATGATGATCGTTATGACAAGTTACACATTGTTTACCTGCAACTTCTACAGAAGCATGATAACCTTTTTTTTCTTTGATGTTAGTTTGTATTATTTGATGGCAAGCTAAACATTTGTCATTCGTTACTTTATTACCTACTGCATGACACTTTGTGCAATTACTCACGCCTTCCAGAAAGGCATGAGCATTACTCAAATCACCGGGTGAAATTTGTGCCGAAACCTGAAATAATCCAACAAGGTTTAATGCAAAAATGAGTAATAAATTTTTTAATTTCATTTTAAGGATTCAAGGATTTAATTTTAGTAACAAATATAATTTTAATGTTTCTATTGTATTACTTGTGCTTCAAAATACTTTCTCCATATTTTGTAATTATATCAATTCCGGCCTTTTTTAGGAACTGAGTTGGAAGTTCGCCACCAGCAAATATGTAGACTAAATCATTTTTTATGTTCATAATATTTTCAGAATCATTTGTTTTATAAGATACTGAATCAGTAGTAATTGAAACAATATTAGAATTAAACTTAACATCAATCAACCCACTTTTTATAGCGGCATTAATTTTATCGTTATTTTTCACTTTAATTCTATTAAATGCATTGTTTCGATACGAAATAGTGACGTGATTATTAGCAGCCAACAATAATGCAGATTCCACAGCAGAATCACCGCCTCCAACTACTAGTATATGTTTCCCTTTTATTTCTTCAGGTTCAAGTAATCGATAGGCTACTTTTTCCGAATTTTCTCCTTCAACATTTAGTTTACGTGGCGTTCCACGTCGCCCTACAGCTATTAAAACTGCTTTGCAAGAATAAGTTTCTCCCTCAATAGTTTCAATTTTAAAAATACCTTCATGTGGAGTTATTGATTCAACCTTTGAATTCTCTTTTATTGTTATACTATTTTTTGATAAAGCATTATTCCATAAATCAAGTAATTCTGTTTTAGATGTTTCGTGCAATTTTACTTTTCCAAACAAAGGTAAATCCATTGGCGAAGTCATTACAATTTTCATTCTGGGAAATGTTGAAATGGCGCCTCCCAAAGTATCTTGCTCTAAAGTCAAAGTCTTTAAATTATGTTTTTTAGCTGTAAGTGCTGCTGAAATTCCAGCAGGACCTGCACCAACAACTATTAAATCATAATCTGCTTTCGTACTTTTACTTATGGTCTTTGCAATATTGTCAACGGCTTCCTTTCCTTGCGAAACAGCATTTTTAATTAATCCCATGCCTCCTAATTCTCCGGCCACATAAATTCCTTTAACGCTTGTTTCAAAATTTGGACTCAGCTCGGGTAAATCCACACCTCGCTTTTCTGTTCCAATCCATAACGATATTGCTTCGACCGGACAAGCTCTGAAACATGCACCATGTCCAATACAATGTGAAGCATTGATTATAGTAGCTTTACCATTTCGGATACCTAAAACATCGTGTTCAGGACATACTTCAATGCACGCTCCACTTTTAATACATCTATTTGGATCAACAACCGGATATAATGAAACAGGTTCATGTTTGCCATCTTCTTTGGCTATTCTAATTTTCGCATCAACCTCTTTTGATTCACGCCTTTGTTTTTTGATATAAATTAATAAAACAATGAAGACGAGTAAAATAACAAAACCGTATGTAGCGAATTCAAATAATTGATTCATAATTTTAAAAAATCCATTTATAACCAAAAGTAAGTACAACTATTATATGAATGACCATTATTATGAGCATGATAAGTGCAAAAGGTAAATGTGCTACATGCCAATATTTGAAAAGATTTTGCATCCTGTCCAGTCGTTCAATACGTTTACTTATTTTTTTCTCTGCTTTTATTAATCCTTTGACTTTTTTAAAATCTTTTGCAGAAATATTCTCAGCTACAAGTTTTAATTTTTCATTGGAGTATTTTTTCCCCTTTAAATCTGATATGTTTATTTTATATTTATTCAATAATTCTAAATCTAGTTCAGATTTATAATCTTCTATTTCCCGTAAAGTCAATTCACGGCCTTCAATAGTACGGGGAATTTGAAGATATATGAATCGTCCTATAACACCGCTTGACCAAACTATAACCAAACTCCAGAAACCGACTGATACGATGCCACCAAATTTGAAAGTTGTATGATATAAGACTAAAATAGAACCAAGTGTACAAAGAAAAATGTGAAATTCAAGCCAATACTTTAGTAACCCTAAACGCGCAAAGATTTTAAACCTTTTACGAATCATATATGAGAATAATCCAATTACAATAAATAACGAACCTATAATGCCTAAACCATGCCCAATCAACCCACTGGGTTTTAGTAATGCATAATTCGGATCAAAAAAGCGTTCTTCAATCGGTTTATTATAATATGAAAATCCTATATATGTCAATACAATTATTGAAACAATAACCATTAATGAATAGATTGTTAATGATAATCTATGAAAAAATCGTGTCATCTATTCAATGTTTTTATTTATAAATTTCATGTGATAAAACTATTTTATTTTTTCTAAATTTAATTCTTAGACAATTTTTATATCTGTAATCGTTTCAAATATAAAGGAAATAAGTTGAAATTATTACAATCTAAAAGTTAAAGCGGAATTATTTATATCCATTATAAATTAGACCGTTTAGTTCTATATTGAATTAAATTTAATTATACATTTGTTTTTAAGTATCTTCTAACTGATTAACGCAAGTTATTCCTCTAAATTATTTCAATTTTTTCTCAGCATTATAAGCTAAAATTACCAATGCAAATACTCCAATTATTATAAAATAAACGATACCCGGAATTGTAGGAGGCGTTCCTTGTCCGTAAGAATGCATACCCGAAAGATAATAATTGACCCCGAAAAATGTCATAATAATTGAACTAAATCCAATAAGTGACAAACTGCTTAAAACAAATTGATTATTTAATTTAGGAATATTTCGTAAATGCAGTATGGCTGAATAAATTAAAATACTTACCAAAGCCCAGGTTTCTTTCGGATCCCAACCCCAATAACGTCCCCAAGATTCGTTCGCCCAAACACCTCCAATAAAGCATCCAACAGTTAACATAAATAGCCCGACTATTAATGTCATTTCAATAATATAGCTGATTTCCTGAATGCTATATTTTAATCGAACTGATTTCTTTTTAGAACTTGCAATCATTAAAACCATATTTAAAAAGCCTAACAAAGCGCCCAAGGCTAAGAATCCGTAACTGGTAGTGATTATTGCAACATGGATAATTAACCAGTAAGATTTTAAAACTGGGACTAAATTTGTTATTTCAGGATTCATCCAACTCATAGCAGCTACGAGCAATGCAATTGAAGATAAAATTCCAGTAATAGCCAGTGTAATCGGAGATTTTCTACTAAAAATTAAACCAGACAAGCTTGCAGCCCATCCTACAAAAATCATTGATTCGTAACCGTTACTCCAAGGCGCATGATTGGAAATGTACCATCGGGCTATTAATCCTGCGGTATAAAGTACAAAAACCAATAAAAAAGGATAGAAAGCAAAATTCAAATATTTGTCCAATCCGGATTTTGTATTGAAAATATCAACTAAATAAAGGGTTAAAAGACTAAATCCAATTAAAGCATAAATCATAGCCAATAAAACAAATATATTGAGGTTGTTGTAAAAAATTTCCAGGTTTATTTTAGTTTGTGATGGTAAATTATTTCCTCCATTTGTTAACTGATAGCTTTTTATAAGAGCTAGTTTTTCGTTTGCAACCTCCCAATTCCCACTTGTAAATGCGCCTTTTGCTGCCTTTAAATAATTTGAAATAAGCATTTCAGGTGAATTATTTGAAAGAGTCGATATTGAAGCTTTACCCATCAATGAATCGATTTGCTCTTTTGACATTCCACCCATTCCTGCTGGTGCTGTCATTCCATTTCCGCCCGTACTTAAAAACGGACAAGCCTGAGTACCATGAGGCGATTCTGTCATAATTGTTTTGGCAGTATTCCATTTACCATTTTCATTTCCGGGTATTGGAAACAATGCCAAAAAGTTTCCATCAAAAATCTGGTAGCATATATTTACCCGCTCATCCACGTTAATTAACTCTTTATCATATTCATTTCGGGTCGATTGTTCTTTTTGATATACTTTGTCAATTTTATCTTTCAATCGATAAGCACCTCCATTGTTAAAATCAAATAGCTGATTATAAGAAATATAATTATTAACAGCGCCTAATTCTTTTGATAATTGAGGATTGGCAACTTTGATTATTGGCTCGTTTTGCCAACTGGTAGGATTTGCACTCATTCCTAACAACACTTCAGCTGCCGGCATTTTATTAAAAGAAGTTTTCTTGTAAACTTTACGTAAAACATCCGAAGCAAAAGTATTGAATGGCTCAATTCTGCCTTGTACTTCATCCTGAATTAAAAGACCATTTAATTGATTGATATGTGATTTCTCAGAAGTTTCAGTTCCTGCTGCGAACATTGAACCCGATAAAAGAATTAGCCCTGCTAACAGAACCAGTTTTCCAGCTTTCCGTTTTTTCTGTAATTCATTACTCAATTTCAGGATAGATCTGAATCTACTATTTTTATTGAATAAGGTTAAAATCATACCTAAAGTCATTAAAAAATATCCGATATAAGTAATTAATGTTCCCCAATAATCGTGGTTAACCGACAGAACTGTTCCCTTTTCGTCGGTATCGTACGATGATTGAAAAAAACGGTAACCTCTGTAATTAAGTATGTTATTCATGTAAATTCTAAATGGTCGTTCTGTCTTCATTTCTTTGTCGGTCACTGTAATTTCACTGGCATAAGACGACGGACTGTTTGAACCGGGATAGCGATCTAGTTGGAAAGAGCGTAAAGTAATGCTAAAAGGTAGTTTCTGCGCTAACATGCCATACGAAACTGATACATTTACATCGCCAAGTTGACAAGTAGTTGGCTGAGATGCCTCATTCTTTGAGCTAAATACATTAATATGTTTGGTTATATTTCCATCACTTACTTTGAAAATGATAGCATCTTTTCCTTGTTCTTTAATTCCGGTTTTATTTATATCAGGTGTCATCTGAGTTAAATCTTTTTTTGCTTTTGGTAAGAATGTTTTCAATACAAAGAGCATATTGTCAGCTTTGTATATAGTTTTTTGTTCGGCCTGGATTAAAGTTCCCGGCATAGTTACAGATTCACTTTTTTCCATCATGTCCATTTTTGATACTGGAAATCCTGTTTTAAAATACAACTGATTATTCACCAATGAAAAATTAATATCCGCTTTCTGAATTGTATCATTAAATGCAAAAGTTACATCTCCGCATTTAGTTGTTTCACCATTTAACAGAATAAAATCAGCACCTTGATTTTGACTGTCCATTACAAAAAGTGAAAGAGCCGGTTCTCCTTGTTCATCAGGTACAATCGTTTCCACAGAATTAGGCACAAATAATTCATTTTCCACAGAAATTGTTTTTCCGCCAATTTGTATCTTTTCAGAAATCTCAGTTGATTCTGTTTCAGAATAAGTTGCTTCTTTTGTTTTTTCCACTTTTTCACCTTTGCATTTGGCAACAATATCAATGGATGTTTTATCGGACGAAATCTCGTTACTGGTTTCACCCTGACGAATATGCATAATTCCTTCCGAACCAAAGAAATGTGTTACAGATGCACCGATTAGGATGCAAATAAAAGCCAAATGGAAAAGTAGAACACTAAATTTTTTCTTATTGATAAGTTTGTAACGAATAGCACCTCCAACTAAATTAACAGTTAAGAGAACTAATAAAATCTGAAACCATGTTGCACTGTAAACTATTTGCCGGGCATATTCTGTTCCTGAACTACTTTCAGCGAAAGTGGCGTAGCCTATACTTGCACCGAAAATAAGTAATAAAATTACAGTTGTAATCATGGAAAAGAAAATATCGTTCAGTTTTTTCATAAAATAGTTGTTTTAAAAATTGGATATATAAAATTCAATTTAATTTAATTATAATGAGAAAATAAAAATAGAGTAAGTTTGTAATAGTTAACTCACCTTACCGCAAAGATATTTTAAACTTGATAGAAATCTTTCCTTTTTTATATTAATTTGTAATTTGTAATGAGAACAAAACAAATCACTGTAATATCATTGAAATGTAAGTAAAGTCGGAAATAAAACTATTTATAAGTGTAAGAACTTATTTAAAAGCATCCAACGCTACAGTTGGTTTACCCGAATTATCGAATGCACCCATGGAGTACGATTGCCAATTGTTATAACATTCAGGTTCCCAATAAAACACTCCAATTCCTTTTCCACCTGTAACCGATTTAGTTTTTGCAATCAAATCGGTCAAAAAACTCTGGCATACAGTGGGTGAATCCCAGCTCATTCCACATTCTACAATCATCACTTCTTTGCCATAAAGGCTCACCATATAGTTCATGTTGTCAAGACATTGCTGATTGCAGGTTTGCCAATCGTTTGAAGTTGTAAACCAATAAGGATAAACCGACATGCCAATTACATCCCATTTTGCTCCATTGGCAACTAAACCATCAAATAACCATTTATACAAACCTTTGTCATAGCCGTTGTTGAGATGTACAATTACTTTGGCATTGGGATATACAGCTTTAACAGCATTGTAGCCAGCATTTGTTAGTTTGGCGTACTTTTGCATATTAATAGAAGCTTTGCCATCATCCCAAAGCATTCCATTGCTTGTTTCATTACCAACCTGCACCCAATCAATGGTGATGTTATTTGTTTTTAATAAATTCAAAACGCTGGTGGTGTGAGTTGCAACTGCTGTTTCCAAATTAGTGCCAGTGAGATTTATCCATGCTGCAGGTTTGGTTTGTTTGGATGGATCGGCCCATGAGTCGCTATAATGAAAGTCAATCATTATGTGCATTCCAAGGTTCTTGGCACGTAATGCTTTTGTTAATAAGTCTTGTGAATTGCACCAACCATCGGCAGGATTTACCCAAACCCGTAACCTGATGGAATTCATGCCCAGACTTTTCAACAAAGTCATACATTCTGTTTCGCTGCCCTGAGCATTATAAAATTTCATACCGGATGCTTCCATTTGCGTAACCCAGCTTACGTCGGCTCCTTTGGCAAATGTAGTATCTACTTTAGTTGTATCTGTTGGGGTCTTTATAGGGTTGGTTTCTTTGCATCCGGTGGGGAGAACAAGCCATATAAAGCTGATAAATATCAATAATGTTTTTAGTGCAATTGATTTCATTTGAATTAGTTTTAAGAGTATAGAAACATTATAAATTATTTGAATGCATCCAATGCTTTGTTTGGCCGTCCATCATCGCCCCAGGCGCTTAGTCCGTAATGACTCCAGCTGCGGGCACCTTCGGGTTCCCAATAAAATACGCCTAAACCCTTATGGTTTGGCACTTCTTTTACTTTTTTAATTACGGCCACAAGCATGTCGTAGGTGTTTTGCACTTTAGTGTCTTCGCCTCCAACTTCTACTACCATCACTTCTTTGTGGTAGTTCTTAGCCATATTTTTCAGGTTTGTTCCTAAATCATCAATTGAAAGTGTATAATCGGGTTTGCCATCTAACCAATATGGATAATAGGACATTCCGATTACATCATATTTTGCCCCGTATTTTGTGGCATTATCAAACCAGTTTTGGAATAAGGCTTTGTTATTGCCCTGATCGACGTGAAGGATTACTTTGGTGGTAGGACTAACTGCTTTCACAGCTTCATATCCTTTGTTAATGAGTTGTGCCAATTGTGCCCAGTTGTCGGTATTTCCTTCGGGATAAATCATTCCGGTACGGGTTTCATTTCCCACCTGCACCCATTCGGGGGTTACACCTGCTTTTTTGAGAGCCGACATAACATCGAAGGTATAATCATACACATCTTTTTGCAACTGAGTAAAGTCATGCCCTTCCCATGCTTTGGGTTTTACCTGTTTTGAAGGGTCGGCCCACGAATCGCTGTAATGGAAATCGATCATCACGCGCATTCCCCATTTTTTTGCTCGCACTGCCATGGCCACTGTTTCGTCTTTGCTGCAATGCCCGCTTCCTTTGCTGTCCGACGGATTTACCCAGGTGCGCAGGCGGATGGAGTTTATGCCATGGTCTTTGAGAATTTTAAAACAATCTTCCTGAACACCATCGTTGTTTCGGAATTTATAACCGCTTGCTTCCATTTGGGGCAGCCAACTAATATCGGCCCCTTTGGCAAATTGAGGAGTTTTAGCTTGTAATGAATAAGGTGAAAAAATAAGGAATAGTACAAAAAGGATGGAAATGACATGTGTTTTCATATTGAATAGATGTTAGAATTCTTGGGTAATACTGTATTAAAGCATGACAAAGATATGTGTTTTTTAGTAAAACAGATTCTTAGAATAAATTTTATCGATAAATTCTTTGGTGTAAAGTATGGAAATGTTTCTTTGGGTCTATTAGATATGGAAAAAAATAAAATACAGATTCCTTATAATAAAAAATATTTATTGGTTTATTGATGTTTTTTTTCTGATTTGTTTTCTTAAATATAAAATCTTTTTTACATTTGCGGAGTTTTAACGATGTTATTGTTTGTGGAATAAGTTTCAAGCTTGAAGATACCTCATTGAATAGTCAAATAGGGTAATTGAATGATGAAATTTAGGATTATGAGAACAACTGTAAACAAATTTCAGGACGATACAGTGATTTAAGATTCATTTAATCTCTCTCTGTTTATAAGTCCGAAGGATTTGGTGAAAAAAATCAGGTTTCACGTTTATAAACAGACGTTCTTATTTCAATCTTCATTTTATGTTCGGTGCTACGCACCTTTGTTTTCAATGTTTAATTTTTCTTCAAAGAGTATGGTGCTACGCACCGAACAGCAACGTAGTTGCGAACCATTGGTAGAATTATAAAAAAATGATAATTATAAGGTGCGTAGCACCGAACAAAAAGGAGCAAGGGAAAAAATATTTATTTAAATCAGATTTTTGACATCCCACCTTTCAGAATTCTAAAATGAAATTCAGTTCATTCATAGAAGCTTGGTTGTATCGAACTCACGTTAATTAAAACTATGTATGAAACAGGTCAACCTTTAATCACCTACTCATTTAAATATTAAGAAGGTTCTTGCGTTATACACAAGAACCTTCTTAAATCAAAAAAATCTATGTTGTTACTAAATCTACAATCTTCCTATACTATTCGAATATAAGAATTTTAAGTTCTCGATGGTTGGATATTTGAATATTTTCAATTCTTTTTCAGCCTGATCGGGCGTAATAATCGGATTAGATAAATCTCTGTACAGGAAATTATCTTCGGTTACAGTGGCAGTTTGAGGTTCCGCGCAGTTATTATCGAAAAGAAAAGCTACACTTTTGTAATAAATGATTTTTAAACCTACAATGGTGGGAGCTTTAAATATATTTAATTCGTTTCCGAAACGTTTGAGCGATTTTCTTGTATGAAGCAAAACTCTGAATTCTCCATAATATTCAGCAGAAGTAGATTTCCAACTATTTTTATCAAAAATGTAGGATATACTTTTATTATACATTCTCTTTAGATACCCAATACTTGGCTTTTTGAATATCTTTAATGGTCTTTCTTTTCTCATAATCATCTATTTTTATATAATTCGTATTCTTAAGACACCTGTATTAATTTAACGAAATTCATCGAAAATTGTTTAAGCCCGTATTGAAATATTTAACTGGAATTAAAATCATTATACAAGTAATAATTAACGATTTTTCTTTCCAAAAATATAACATTAATCGTGCCAAAACATCGTTACTTAAAAAAAAAATCAAAAAAAATTTTACTTACACCGTTTATTTAACATATTGTTGACTTAAACGAAGTTTCGATTGATACTTAAAAGAATTGTACCGGTGGTAAATACCCACACAATTGCCTGAACAAATGCAGCACGAAACAATTACCGATTCTACATTGTTTTACGAAAGTGACGTGAGTTCGATTTAAGATTCAGTTAATCTCTCTGTTTATAAGTACGAAGTATGTGGTGTAAAAAATCAGGTTTCACATTTATAAACAGAGGTTCTTATTTCAATCTTTATCTTACGCACCTTTGTTTTCAATGTTTAATTTTCTACAAATAGTATGGTGCTACACACCTAACAGCAACGTAGTTGCGAATCAATTGTAGAATTATAAAAAAATGAGAATTATAAGGTGCATGGCACCGAACAAAAAGGAGCAAGGGAAAAATATTTGTTTAAATCAGATGTTTGACACCCCACCTTTCAGGATTCTAAAATAAATTCAGTTCGTTCATAGAAGCTTGCTTATATCAAACTCACGTTAAAATAATTTGTAGCTGTAATTATAATTTTAAACTCATTTTTTATGAAAGCAATTAATAGATTGACAGGAAATATATTTCGCCGGAGTATAAACAACGTGAAATTCGGAAATTTACATCGGTTTCACTTTAGCATTTACTTCTTTTTAGTGCTTCTTTGTTTCAATTTAAATACCAATTCGCAAACAATTAAATCGGAAAATATGGATACAATTAAAGTTGGAAGTTCAGTTCCATCATTCACGCTGAAAGATCAAAACGGTAAAGAATTTGATATCAATTCAGTAAAAGGAAAACACAATCTGGTAATTTATTTTTATCCAAAAGATGAAACACCCGGATGCACAAAAGAAGCTTGCACCTTCCGCGATCAGTTTGACGTTTTCACTAAAGAAAATGCAGTAATAATAGGTATTAGCGGACAATCGGTTGCAAGTCATTTGCAATTTGCCAACAAATACCATTTAAATTTCACACTTCTTAGCGATGAAGGCAACAAAGTGCGTAAATTATTCGGAGTTCCATCAACACTTGGAATGCCGGGGCGTGTAACCTATGTTGTGAACAAAGAAGGAAAAGTAATGCTCGTGTTTAACTCGCAGTTCAACGCCGCAAAACATATTGATGAAGCTTTACATATATTGAAAGAAATGAAATGAAAAATTGTATCTGAGCAAATTAACCTTACATTAATCAGGATACTTAATTTTTAAATCTTTAAGCAGGCTGTAGTAATTGTCAATAAAACGATGAGCTTCAATTATTTCATCTAATCTCTCGAATTGTTTTTGAATTTCGTTTTGTTTCCGTTCACTTAAATTGTCATTTGCTATTGGATATATGATATTTAGCTCTTTATTAAGGTGGTTTCGTTCCAACACAACATAATTAAGCAAAGTTTCGGCCAATAATTCTACCGAAAATGCATTCCCTATTTTGCAGTTTTCAATGCAGCTGTTTATATCTTCTAAATAGTTTCGGGTAAGAACATGTTCATAAAGCATGTGGCTGATTATTTCGCTTTCAATTGGTATTTCTTCCACCATAAGTAAAGGGTAAAAAATTTCCTCCTTTCCGTGATGACTTTTTTCGATAAAGTTTTTCAGAAAAATCATTATGTCCTCTATATCATTTGCATAAAATACTTTATTTGATTTTATTTTTTTTGCTATTTTACTCATAATCCCGAGTAATTCATTGATAATTTTATGTTCTTGAATTAAATTTTCTGTGGGTGTCATGGCATATTGGGTTATATATGGGTTTTATTAATAGTCTTCATTTTCAGTATATTAAATAATATAAAACCTGCCCAAAAACCATTAATTATTAAAGTGATTTTTGAGAGCAGATTTTAAATCAAAAGCAATACCTTACAATTATTGCTTTACGTTTTCTGTTTTTAATTGAAAATTTTCGGTTTATTGAATCATCGTTAAAATTCAATTGTTACAACCTTAAAAAATTAATTGCTTTCGGCAGTCTTCACTTTTTCTTCGTTTCTGGATGCAGATCTATGTTCAAAATCAACAATATTTTTTTTAGCTTTCTCAAAATTCTGGGAAATACCGTCAACAAAATCGTTGAATTTTTCTTTTAAAAGATCAACTTCCTTTTCACTCATTCTATGAATTTTTCTACGAAGTGCCGATCCTTTAGCAGGGGCAAATAATATCCCTAACAAAGCACCTGTGGCTGCTGCAGCCAATACGCTTAATGCTACTTTTCCTGAGTTCATAATATTATTTTTTAAAATGTTCATAAAACAATCAACCCTTCAGTCCGGTCGGTTTGAAGTGGAGTGAAGGGTTGACAAAATCTCAAATTGTTTTGATAAATTTTGATTGTTTTTGGCAGTGCTGTAATTTTAAACATTGCCAACCTTACTTTTCTCCATTCGTTTAGCTAATTTCTCAGCGCGCTTCTCCTTTAAGCTTTTAAGGGGAACCTTTTTGATTAATTTTTCTTTTGGTTCTTTTTCCTTCGACATAATTCTATGAATTTAAATTTTTATAATAGCACATCTGCAACTAATTATACCCGTTGGATGTTTTTTTTATGCTTAGCTTAAAAACAAACTGCCTTATTTAATTTTCGACAATGTTTTATGTAAAAACACGATTGAACCAATTTTGTTTGACGATTTTTGAATTATTAGATTTCTAAAAGATTTTAATTAGATTGTTGACTTTTAAATTATTATCTAAATACTTTTTAGCAAAAACAGATTAAATGTAATCGTAATTTCCTTTAACAAGAAGCATTAATTGTCACACGAAACAAAGTTTATTTTAGCTAAATATAGTTAACACATTAGGAATACAGAAAAAGTATTTAGATATTTGTCTAATAATACAAATACAAAATTATAATATAAAAAATGAACGATGTATTCAAGGCTTTGAATGACCCTGCACGAAGGGAAATATTAAAAATGCTGCAAAAACAAGATATGACAGCAGGCGAAATTGCTTCGAAATTTGATATGGCTGCACCGAGTATTTCGCATCATCTTGATAAACTGAAACGTGCCGGACTTGTAACCACCCTTAAAAAGGGGCAGTATGTACTTTA
This sequence comes from Paludibacter sp., assembly GCA_031292575.1. Lineage (GTDB taxonomy): Bacteria > Bacteroidota > Bacteroidia > Bacteroidales > Paludibacteraceae > Paludibacter. The sequence continues at coordinate 10,161 of JARLGX010000021.1, read as the reverse complement.
TTCTATTAATACAACCATTATAGATGATTTACTTCAATATATTCTAACTTTAAAAAAATAATTTATGAACAAGTATCTCAAAGAATCAATCTTCTGGATTTTGATATTATTGCCATTAGCCTACTTAGCAACTATTTGGAAAAATCTGCCGGCACAAGTCGCAACTCATTTCGACTTACAAGGCAATCCAAATGGCTGGTCAAGTAAAAATAGTCTTATTTACATGATAGGTGGATTAGGAATTGGAACTTATATTTTGATGCTTTTAATTCCAAAATATGATCCGAAAAAGAAAATAGAGCAAATGGGCAAAAAATATTATACGCTTCGCATTGTACTTACCTTGTTCATGGCGGTTATATCCTGCTATATTTTATATTCGGCAAGTGGCAGTAAGTTAAGTTCAAACACGCTTTTAATGCTTATTGGAGCCTTGTTTGCCACAATGGGAAATTATATGCAAACCGTAAAACCAAATTATTTTATAGGAATTAAAACTCCATGGACTTTAGAGAGTGAAGATGTGTGGCGAAAAACACACAAGTTTGGCGGAAGGTTATGGCTAATAGGAGGACTGATTATAATCATTTTGTCGCTGATTTTTAAAGAAGGGCATATACTGGGAATTTCTTTTATAATTATTACCGTTATAATTTCCTTAGTACCTGTTATTTATTCATACATAGATTTTAAAAGAACACAATCATCCAGATGATAAATAATTCCGACGGTTTTTAGTTTATGTCATTATTTACGGTGAACATCTGTTCGTTTTTCAGACTTGATTTGGGGTAATTTACATGTTACAATTCAAAATGAAGTTTCCTGAAAAATGATTATCTTTGCACTCCCGAAAATAGTAACTGGTAAATTGACAAATAGTAAAAACAGAGATGGCAAAAGAATTGACTTCGCGTAGCGAAAACTACTCACAATGGTATAACGATTTGGTAATTAAAGCTGATTTGGCCGAAAATTCCGCAGTTCGCGGTTGCATGGTTATTAAGCCGTATGGTTACGCCATTTGGGAAAAAATACAAGCCGAACTTGATCGAATGTTTAAAGAAACAGGTCATGTGAATGCTTATTTTCCTTTATTTATTCCAAAATCATTTTTAAGCAAAGAAGCAGAACATGTAGATGGTTTTGCAAAAGAATGTGCAGTAGTTACACACCATCGCTTAATGGCCGACCCGAATGGAAAAGGACTGATTGTAGATCCTGAAGCCAAACTGGAGGAAGAACTGATTGTTCGTCCAACCTCTGAAACTATTATCTGGAGCACATATAAAAACTGGATTCAGTCTTACCGCGATTTACCAATCCTGATTAATCAATGGGCCAATGTGGTTCGTTGGGAAATGCGTACACGTTTGTTTCTTCGTACAGCAGAATTCCTTTGGCAGGAAGGACACACTGCTCATGCTACGGAAACAGAAGCAATGGTTGAAGCACGCCAAATGTTAGAGATATATGCTGATTTTGCCGAACGCTTTATGGCTGTTCCGGTATTAAAAGGCGTGAAATCGGCTAATGAACGTTTTGCCGGAGCATTGGAAACTTTTTGTATTGAAGCTTTGATGCAAGATGGAAAAGCTTTACAAGCCGGAACTTCGCATTTTCTTGGTCAGAACTTTGCCAAAGCATTTGATGTAACATTTGTAGATAAAAGCAATAAAGTTGATTACGTATGGGCAACTTCGTGGGGCGTTTCCACCCGATTAATGGGTGCTTTAATAATGACTCACTCTGACGACAATGGATTAGTACTTCCTCCAAATCTTGCTCCTTTTCAGGTTGTTATTGTTCCAATATATAAAAACGAAGAACAATTAGATGCAATTTCCGAAAAAGTAAATGAGATAATACCGAAACTTAAAGCTCTTGGCATTTCGGTAAAATACGATAATAATGATAATAAAAAACCAGGATGGAAATTTGCTGAATGGGAACTTAAAGGTGTTCCGGTACGTTTGGCAATGGGTGCACGTGACCTGGAAAACGGAACAGTTGAAGTGGCTCGTCGTGACACATTGACGAAAGAAACAGTTTCGTTAGAAAGCATTGAACAATATATTGATCAATTATTGAAAGATATTCAAACCAATATTTTCCAGAAAGCATTTGATTATCGTGCTTCGGTAACCCGCGAAGTAAATTCGTACGACGAGTTTAAAGTAGAAATTGAAAAAGGTGGATTCCTAATGTGCCATTGGGATGGAACTCCTGAAACAGAAGAACTGATTAAAGAAGAAACAAAAGCAACTATTCGTTGTATTCCTTTGAATGGTGATACTACACCGGGTGTTTGTATGGTTACCGGCAAACCTTCAGCGCAACGCGTTGTGTTTGCCAGAGCCTATTAAAAGGATATTGTATTAAAACTGAAAATCCCCTGAATCTTTAGATTCAGGGGATTTTATATTTGATTTCTTATTTGTGTTTTCCTTTGGTGAGCGACTGTGGTGAACCTGACCAGGAACAACCGAGACAATAAAGCATTGTCAAATCAAATCCTTCCAACGATTCGTCGGCATGAACAGCAATGACCTCATTTTTATCATTAACAGTAACAACTCTTATTTCTTCCAATTTATTTTTAACGCAAAATCGATGAATATCGCATTGAGGACAGTGTAAATTTATCATTGTTTAGGATTCAATTCATATATCAAATTAATACTTCAATTAAAAACTATATTTCCGAAGCTAATCTTTAAATATAACTTTCATCAGAAATTTCCGCTAAATTCTCATTTTCACAACGAAAAACGCGCCCCTGAAATTTATCCAACAAGTTGAGGTTATGTGTAGCCATAATAACAGTTGTTCCTGATAAACGTATTTTATATAACAATTCTACCAATTCATTTCCTGTTTCCGGATCAAGATTTCCGGTTGGTTCATCAGCCAATATCATTTCGGGCGAATTGAGTAATGCACGGGCAATCACAATGCGTTGTTGTTCGCCTCCAGAAAGTTGATGAGGCATTTTATAACCTTTCTCTTTCATTCCTACCTGAATCAAAACACTATTAATCTGTTCATCGATAGCAATCTGATCTTTCCAACCGGTAGCTTTTAGAACAAAATTCAGGTTTTGATATACGGTTCTGTCTGTCAACAATTGAAAGTCCTGAAACACGATACCAATTTTGCGTCTTAAAAAAGGTGAATCATTTAATTTCAGATCGCGCAAATCATATCCTAAGACACCTGCTACACCTGAAAGAATAGGTATTTCGTGGTATATTGATTTTAATAATGTAGTTTTGCCACTTCCAACTTTACCTACTAAATAAACAAACTCACCTGAATGAACTTCAAGTTGGACGTTCTTAAGTACCAGTAATTCCTGTTGATAAATATCTACATCAACGTATTTGATTAAAAGTTTTTTTTCCATTACATTAATTGTCAACTTTAATTTGTCAACTGTCAATTAAATTTATTTGTGTCTTTTTTTTAATTCCCTGGCTAAATCATCCAATGAATGTCCCTTTGAAGTCAACAAAACTATCAGATGATACATTAAATCGGATGCTTCGTAAATAAATCCTTCGTCGGTTCCGTTAGTGGCTTCAATAACTGTTTCCACAGCTTCTTCACCTACCTTTTGAGCCATCCTGTTTACACCTTTTTGAAAAAGTGAAGTTGTATAAGATCCTTCGGGCATTTCGTTGAAACGTACCGTAATAAAATCCTGTAAATATTTCAGGAAAGTAATATCACCATCATTGCTTTCGCCCCAGCAAGTATCGGTTCCTAAATGGCATACCGGACCAACGGGATTTACTTTAATCAACAATGTATCATTATCACAATCGGGGTTAATGGAAACAACATTTAAAAAGTTGCCACTCTCCTCCCCTTTAGTCCAAAGACGGTTTTTAGTGCGACTAAAAAAAGTTACTTGTCCTGTTTTCTGCGTTTTAGCCAATGCCTCTTCATTCATATAGCCTAACATCAATACTTTGGATGTTAATTCATCCTGAATGATGGCTGGAACTAAACCAGCCATTTTTTGGAAATCTATGTTCATTTTATTCGGATTTTACTAATCAAACTAATAGTTTGCGAAATTACAAAAAAACACTCGAAATCAAGTAATAAAGTTCATAAATTTAAGGTTTTGATTTGATTTGTTGGGAATTAAAAACGCCATTCATTTTTTATGAATGGCGTTTTGTAATATCAAAACTTATTTATTATTTTCTTTTATACTCTGAAAATGTATAAGCAAACTGATTTTGATCATCTGCATCATGGTTTTCATGCTTAACTTCTTCCCATTTTTCAAAATCAATCTCGGGGAAAAATGTATCGGCTGCAAAGTCTTTGTGAATCCATGTAATATACATATAATCAACTTTATCAATACATTGTTTGTAAACAGTAGCACCACCCATTATAAAAACCTGTTCTTCGTGATCACAAAGAAATAAGGCATCGTCAAACGAGTCGGCTTCGTAATAGCCTTTGTTTACTCCTTCAGACATGATCGAAGTCAGCACAATATTTTTACGATTTGGGAGTGGTCCTTTGGGTAGACTTTCAAATGTCCGTTTACCCATCACAATTGCGTGTCCTGTTGTGAGTTGTTTAAAGTGTTTCAAGTCCGCAGGCAAATGCCAGGGTAGATTGTTTGCTTTACCGATAGCGTAATTATCAGCCACAGCGGCAATAATAGAAATTTTTGACATAATATTTTATTAAAAAATGCTTTAACGTCAAGAGTCTTCATTCAGACAACAAGGTTGCAAAGCTACAAAAAAGAATGGATAATCGCTTCCGACTATCCATTTTAAAATTTCATTTAACTGTATAAATAATCCCTATTTATAAAATAAACCGATAAATAACAATGGATTACTGAGTGTAAATTATAATCAATCCGACCGAAAAAACTCAGATAGCCAACTCAAGTTTGCTTGTTATTTTATTTATTTTATCTGTATTTTCAACAATAAAATCGTTAACAGTAAATTCACTGAAAGATTTATTTTGATTTAATTTGAGAATTGGTTGCACTTTTAAAGGTTCTCTGTTTAGCAGTTCATTTACAGCCTCAAAATGCCTGTCGTATATATGAAGGTTCTGCACAAAATGACCAAATATTCCCGGTTTGTATCCTAAATGCGAACAAACCATTAACATCAAAGCTACATATTGAGTCTTGTTGATATAATTTGCAACCAAATAATCAGAACTCCGTTGAACAAGTGTAACATCCAAAAAGATATCATTGCCCACTTTCCGTGCACTCCATAAGGTTTCATAAGCACATGGATACAAGCCTTTTGTTTCATTTAAATCGGTATATTGATACAAATTTAAGATGTGTCGCCGCCCAAATGGAGTTTTAGCCAGCCCTTCTAACAGCTCGTTCACCAAATTATACTTGTTGACTGTATATCCATACCTGTTGCCAATAGTAGCATTACCAACATCCCATTCATCCCACCAGTTTATACCTAATTCATGGGCAATATCTAATGAATTTGATTGTTTTTGGTATATCCAAAGAATTTCTTTAATACCTGTTTTAATGGCTGTATTTCTTAGTGTGGTTATTGGAAACTCATTTTTAGAAATATCGTATTTTTCAAAAACCTGGGTAATAAATTTCGACTTAGCTTCAACTCCATCAGCATACTTGGGTCTTGAATTTTCGTCCCAATAACCATTTTGAAGAATTTCGTTGATATTTTCAATAAAAAACTTATCTGCTTTTATCATATTTCCGAACTATATACTATTATTATTTTCTCACACGGGCGACGTGTTTTATTCTTTACTAATACAGTTTGTACGTTGTTTTCAACACCCTGAATTCAGTACGACGATTGATTCTATTGGCAATATCCTGTTGTACAGGGGTTAATTTTAGCACATAAGTTTCATTCAGCACATCATTTTCTTTTAGAAATGGATATTTTTTAGCAATAACAGCATCAACCACAACAGGTCTTTCTTCGCCATATCCTACTGAAGTTAAGCGATCGGAAGCAATTCCTCTTGAAATCAAATAATCAACTACCGATTTTGCCCGTTTCTCAGAGAGAATTTTATTGTCGGCATTCGTGCCAACATAATCAGTATTAGCACTTATTTCAATCGTAATATTGGGATTGTCATTAAGTAATTTCACTAAGACTTGTAATCCTGCTTCCGATTCAGGGGTTAAATCCCATTTACCAAATTCATAGAATATATTTTCTATTTTAATAGGTTTAGAAATAGTTGATAATTTGAAATCTACAGTGAATGTTTTACTATCAGTCAGTCCCTGTGTAGAAATTGCGTTTTTCTGATTCAAATAGCCGCGTGCTGTGGCCAACATCACACAATCCATATCTTTATCCAGTTTTAACCGGTAAGTTCCATCTTTTTTCGACTGTACACGGGCATTTACTCCTGTATTACTGATCATTCTTACTGTAGCATCGGGTATTGCATTCCCTTTCTCATCCATTACCTTACCCTGTATACTGTATGCCAATTCAGGCAATTCAAAACTCCAAATGGCGTCATACCCTTTTATCTGGTCGCGGTTAGACGAAAAGAATCCTTTTTCTGCTTTTCCGGCGAAAGTCATACCAAAATCATCAGCAGAAGAATTGATTGGATATCCCATATTTTCAACAATCCAGCTGCCATCTTTTTTTGGCGTTGCTTTATAAATATCCAGCCCACCTAACCCTGGATGACCATTCGAAGAGAAATAGAGCGTTCCATCTGCACGTACAGTAGGAAACATTTCGTCGCCCGGTGTGTTTATTTCGGGACCAAGATTTTCGACATATTTACATTCCCCGTTTACTAAAGTGCCTTTCCATATATCTTTGCCACCATATCCTTTTTTGGCATCAGACACAAAGTACAAGGTTTGTCCATCGGGTGCAATGGCGGGATGTGCCACTGAAATGGTACTATCTTTGAATATTTTAATTTTCCGGGGAACACTCCAGGTACCACCTGCACGGTCGGATGAATATATTTCAGTTCCTACTTCGGCATCGGCCACCTGGCGGGCACGGGTGAAATACATAGCCTTCCCATCAAAGCTAAATGAACAAACACCATCGTCAGTTTCAACTGTATTGACTTCCGAACCTACAATCTCAGGCTTTTCCCATTTACCGGCTGCGTTTTTTTTGCTTATAAACATTTTATTGTTTGGCAACCCGGTGATGTTGTTGTTTTTAGTTACAACTTTCTTATTGAAATTCCGTGTAGAAGTGAACATGAGCGCGTCTGCATCGGAATTTAAAAAGGCCGGACTAAAATTATCCGAGTTTCGTACATTAAAAATATCGGCACGACGCACTACATAAGGATTCGGCACGTTTTTCCATTTCGCAATTTGCTTACACGCTTCTACACCATTTTCTGCTAACAATTTGAAACTATCGTTTGCCAGTAAAATCGAATAGTTTTTCAATGCATCACCGTATTTTCCGGCCTTTTCTAATACCTGTGCATAGCGCAGATAAACAATTGAATCGGGATAATGATAACGAATGGCATTTGTATAAGGATATTCTGCGCGGCTATAATTAATCAGCCGATAACATTCACCCAACTGAAATGCAATACGCGCTTTCAACGGTTTTTGGGTATAAGGTATGCTTCCATAAACCCTTTTGTACAGATTGGATGCATTGAAATACTCGCCCGAACTAAAGGTTTTGTCGGCTTTTTTTATTCTCGCTTTAAGGCTGCAACCCGAAAGTAAAACTACCGTGATAAGTAAAACGAATAAAGTTATTTTAGAACGCATAAGTATTTTCAGTTAACAGTGAGCAATTATCAGTAGACAGTTAGTATCAAATCAACTCATGAATGACGAGTCCCGAACGCAGTTTTGGTTCGAACCAGGTGGTTTTGGGTGGCATGATATTTCCGGTATTGGCAATATCAATCAATTGTTTCATCGATACAGGATAAAGTGCCAACGCCACACGCATCTCACCACTATCAACCCTGCGTTTTAATTCGCCCAATCCTCGTATTCCGCCAATAAAATCGATGCGTTTATCGCTTCGCAGGTCTTTAATTCCAAGAACCTCATCCAAAATCAGGTTTGAAGAGATAGTAACATCAAGCACACCAATCGGATCGTTATCATTATACGTTCCGGCTTTGGCTGTTAATGAATACCATGTACCCGACAAATACAACGAAAAATTGTGAAGTTTATTGGGTTTATAAACGTCGGTTCCCTTTGGTTCAACCTCAAAATTAGTGGAGAGTTTCGCCAGAAATTCTTCGTCCGTCAGGTTATTCAGATCTTTCACCACGCGGTTGTAATCGATAATGTTCAACTGGTTGTCGGGGAAGCAAACGGCCATAAAGTAATTGTATTCTTCAGTGCCCGTATGATTGGGATTTTGGGTTCGTTTTTCAGCTCCAACCAACGCTGCAGCAGCACTTCGGTGATGACCATCGGCTATATAAAGCGAAGGAACAGTTGCAAATAATTCGGTGATGCGGGCAATGGTTTTTGCATTGTCAATTACCCAGAAATGATGTCCGAATCCGTCGCCCGATGCCACAAAATCATAAACGGGAGTTCCTTTAATTGTTTCCGCCACGATGGCATCCAACTCATCCTGATGCGGATAAGCAAAAAATACCGGTTCAATGTTGGCATTGTTTACCCGCACATGTTTCATGCGGTCTTCTTCCTTGTCGCGGCGGGTAAGTTCGTGTTTCTTAATTTTTTCGTTCAAATAATCATCTACACTGGCACACACTACCAGTCCGTATTGTGTTTTTCCATTCATGGTTTGGGCATAGACGTAGTATTTTTCGGTGGTATCCTGCACCAACCAGCCTTCCTGACGGAATTTAGCAAAATTCTCAGCTGCTTTGCTGTAAACCTTTTCTTCGTGTTCGTCGGTTCCGATAGCAAAATCTATTTCGGGTTTAATAATGTGATACAACGACATTGGATTTCCTTCGGCTTCGGCACGCGCTTCTTCGGAATTCAACACATCGTAAGGGCGGGAAGCCACTTTTTCAACTAAATTTTGGGGAGGACGAATGCCCTTAAATGGTTTAATAATAGCCATAACAGTGAGTTTATAAAATCAAAATGTTTTTTAATGTTTGAAAGATGCAAATGTACAGAAAAAGTTTTAAAAAGGGAATAGGAAAACAAGTACAGTTAATTGAGTTAACAAATAAATTGTTTTTGTATCTTTGTGGGCAAGAATAATTTATATTTTATCCCTGCAATACAAATCAAAGTAATAATTATGAATAAAGTAACCTTTTTATTTGGTGCTGGTGCAAGTATGAATGCTTTGCCAATAGTCAATCAGATACCACAAAGAATAGTAGAATTAATAGAATATCTCGAACAAGATATATTTATACTCGAAAATGACAAGACATTCAATAAATGTGGAAGTAAAACAAGACGCGATTTTCAACTTGAAATGATTGAGTCATTAAAATGGATGCAGGATAAAAGTAAAAATCATGCAAGCATTGACACCTTTGCAAAAAAGCTTTACCTTAAAGGTGAAAGCGATGATTTGAGAAAGCTGAAAATTGCAATGTCCATTTTTTTTATAGCAGAACAAGCTGGAAAAAAAACAGATGCAAGATATGACTCGTTTTTTGCATCCATATTAAAAGATCATGCTCAAGATTTTCCTGATAATATAAGAATTTTGTCTTGGAATTACGATTATCAGTTTGAATTATCATATGCTGAATACTCTAATACATATGATATTCAAAGGAATCAAAGATCTCTAATGATTTCACAACAAAATGACCACAGGGAAAATTGGAATGGATTCAGGATAATTAAACTAAATGGAACTACTGGATTAATCAATAATAATAATCTTAGTAAGATACACCTGTATGTTCAAGATTTGCAGAGAAGTCGTCTTGACTTTTAGAGGCGGGAAACAATATTTAAAAGAAGGGAACGTTTTGTATGCGACAAAACAACAATCCAGTTCCCTTCTACAATGTACCAAGTACTTGACAAAGATACAATAAGAATTGAAATACTGCCTCATTTATCAGTAGCAAAAAGAGGGTTTCAGACAAGAAGTTGTCTGATAGAAGTAGTAAACAGCATTTTATACAAACTCAAAACGGGTTGTCAATGGGATATGTTACCCGTAAAGAGTTTGT
>JARLGX010000020.1 GCA_031292575.1 Paludibacter sp. | reverse complement strand
TTCTTTAACTGGTTAAATGAAAAAACAAAAATTCAAAGAGCGATGAAAGTTAGATCAACTGCCGGATTACTTATTCATTTGTTTGGCAAAATGTCTATTGCTTTCGTTTATCTGATTTTTTAAATACTGATTCGCATTAATAGCTGATTTTCGTGCTTTTGCCTTTTGGAGAAACAAATTATTTTTATCTTTGTTACCTGCTACTTTATATGCTCGTGCCAATGTCAGTTCCAATTGATACATTAAGCCATTTAAATCAACAGGAATAATATCAGTAGTTTGAATGGTACTAATATGCTTTCCATCGGCAAACCAGCGGCTGCTGAAATCCCAACCACTTTCGGCACCACTCCTCAAATTACGGCACAAAGCGGAAAAAATGCCTGCCTGATTTTGGGTATCGGCTTTTTGCGATTCCTTTTGCGCTAACAGAAAATCTTCTCGATAGCTTTCCTGACGTGGAATGGCATCCTGATCGTAATATCGGTTCAAAACCGAGCCATCTGGCATAACAACCACATGTTTTGTTGCAGCTGTTTTGTCCATCCAATAATCATATTCTTTTTCAAGGGAATTCAAATATTCTGAATAAACTACGTCACCTTTTTTCTGTGCCAGCAAAGTCTCCATCAAACTAAAAAAAGGTGGTTGTGAACGCGATAGATAGTAGGTTCTGTTACCATTTGGAATGTGGCCATAGGTCTGAATCAGAAATGAAAAATTACGAATCATATTTTCAATAGTTTTCCATTCACCACTTTGCTGAAGCCCCAACATGGTAAAATAACTGTCCCAGTAATATATTTCGCGAAACCTGCCACCCGGAACTATGTATGAATATGGCAGTGGTAATAGTGAACTGGCGGGAATATTCTTATCCGGTTGACGTTTAAGTACAGTCCAAAGATTCTTGATATGATCTTCAACAGATTCTGATTTTCCGGTTTGACAGCTGTATTGTGGACTAACCGGAATAAAAAAATTTTCATTTACAAATTTCAGCAATGAATCTTTTGAATCAGAATTTTTTTTAAACAGAATATAGTTGTCAACAATTTCCTGTGGATCTTTTTTTGGAGTACAGTCTACAAATGTCTTATTATCCGGAAAAACCGATTGCAATTGTACATCGCGAAAGAGCTGCCCGTAAATAATATCTGGTGCTGAAACTCTTTTTTGAGAAAAAACAAATAAGTAGAGAAATCCGACAAGAGTCAGTGTTAATAGCTTTTTCATATACTAAAATAAAAGGGTTAATCTACAAAACCATACTTTAACTTAAGAATAATCGTAAACTTCAGCTATTGTTCCAAAAATAATTTGCAGGCTGAAACTATATTTTTATCAATATGTGTTTTATTGATTGTATTGCCCACTTGAGGATAGTTCCGATTAAAATCACCCACCAATTTATCAAAGTCCGCTGGTTGATAATTAATCCGAACATCCAATTGGTTAGTTGCCGACAACATTTCAGGAATTGGTGATCCATCAAACCAATTGTTCTTAACTAAAGAAACCACCTTTTTCAATCGGTTCATTTTTCCAATAATTCCGTTTACATCGGATGATTGTGGTGGAAATTTCACCATAATTTCAGTTTTCTGCGAACAATCCATATTGTTGGCACGAATCTGAACAGTGAGGTGACTACCGGAATAACCCCACGTATTTTCTTTGTTTTCAGAGCTAAAATCCAGTTTTACACCATTTACAAAAACCGACGACGGAATAACCGAACCATAAAGTTGAATTTCCAGATTACGCTTCTGAATCATTTCAGGGAAAGATCCTTCGCGGGGCAAAACTGTAAGTCTATATGTTCCATCAGCTTCTTTCACCGATTGAATCGTAGTAAATGTATAAGCACTTTTCTGGTAATCATTATTATCTCCTGCATCTTCGTACAATTTCGATGTATAATTTCCGGCAGCAAACACTTTTAAAATCAGGTCGGTATAGTTTTGTTGCAGGTTCTTTACCTCTTTATTCATTGGCAGAATGGCACCTGCTTTTACATAAACCGGGTATTCGTTGAGTAAGAAATGACGTTCCACAGTTTGACCACCTTTGAGCAAAGTTCCAGTACTCCATTCATACCAGTCAGTTCCTTCTGGCAGCCAAACCTTTACAGTAGAAATGCTATTCACTGCCGGAGCGGTAACAGGCATAATCAGCAAATCGTCGCCAAACATATACTCTGTTTTAAAAGTATAAGCTTCCTCTTTATCAGGATAATCGTAATACATTGGTCGACAAAGAGAAACACCTGTGTCATATGCTTTGCGAGCCATGGTATAAATATACGGAGCCAAATCATAACGTAGGCGGATGGCGCTTTGCAATGCGTCGAAATAATCGCCGGTAAAATTCCAGACTTCTTTCATCAAACGTGGATCTTTTGACGAATGTGTTCGGAAAATCGGACTAAAAACCCCGTATTGCATCCAACGTGTGTACATTTCCGGATCAATCCTTTTCTGATCTTCTGGGATATTTCCAAACATGTGACCACCCAAATCGTGGCTCCAGTAGCCATACAAAACATTTGATGCCGTCGACGAAAAATAGGTTTGAAAATCGAGCGATTTCCATGAAATAATCATATCTCCCGAAAATCCAATCTGGTAACGATGATTCCCCAATCCACCCCAACGGTGATAAAGCATGGGGCGTTCCTTGTTTTTTCGTTCCATTTCTGTGAAGAAACAATAATTCAACCACCAGGTATTGCTCAGTCCGGCTATTTTTTTCGAATATGGCCATTGTTGCCAGTCAAGCCACCAGAAGCTTACGCCCTTGCCGTGCAATGGATTAAGAATAATATCGAACCAGTTTGTGACAAATTTCTTATCGGCCACTTCGAATGGTATATTTTTGTGTCCGACTGTATCAAAATTCATCGCTTTGGCAAACTCCGGATATTTTTCTTCATACGGTGCAATGCCGGATGCCGGATGTAAATTTAGTGTAGTTTTAAGATTTTTTCCTTTCAGCCAGCTTAAAAAATGGTCGGGATCGGGGAAAAGGTTCTTATTCCAGGTGTAACCTGTCCAACCAACTGCTTCTCCGAATTCATCTATTTTTGATTTTTTGAGAAACGAAACTCCTTCGGTTAAATGCCAATCCATGTCTATAACCAACACATCCAATGGAATACTATACTGATTGAATTTCTTAACCAAATCACGTAATTCTGCATCTGAATAGTTCCAGTATCGTGACCACCAATAACCGAAAGCGTAGCGTGGAGGAAGTGGAATTTTACCTGAAATCTGAGTATATTCGGTAAGTGCTCTTTTGTAATTCATGCAATAACCCATAAAATACCAATCGGTTTCAGGGTTCTTACGTTCCTTTACCCAACTCCAGTCGCTGTTATCAAACAAAAAGTTGTTTGTATCATCAATCAAATACCAGCCATCTCGTGAAATTAATCCCGGTTCAAATTCTTTAGGAGATTTTTCGTCTACGCGTGTGTCGCCATTCATACCGTCAAGTGTACGGAAAGTTCCATGCAGGTTTCCGGTATTTTTCATTCCCGGTTTCCATACAATTTTCATTTTGGGAGTATCGAAATATGTAATTTGTAAATTTTGTGCAGTAAATTTTCCTGAACCTTTCTTATACCGAATTTCCATATCGGCTGTTTTCAGAATCATCCAATTTCCTTGTTGGAATTTTTCAAACTTAACGTAAGCAAGATTACGGTTTATAGCTACAAACGAACGACCATCGACAAATTTGCCTGTTGAATCGTACTCCAAACGAACAATATGAGGTGTCATAAATGTAAATCGAGCATTTCCATCAGTCACTGAATTATTCTGGGCAAATAGTCCAAAAAATGAAAGCAGAAAAAGCGTGAAGAATGATAATTTTTTCATGATACTTATTATTAGATTGATTACTATCAAATAAGGCTCTATATGTTAGCAAAGTAACATGCGAAAATACTTTTTTATTTTAAATATTTAGTCTAATTGAATCATTTTTTATTCAATTTAAATAAAAAATGCACCATCAGGGAGCTAAATGAACTAGAACCATTGTTTCGTTATTTCGGATTATCATTGTTTTTTAACGGCAACGTTCTATGAATTAAATAAAATACACAATATGATTATTATTTAATAATATTTACTAAATTTGCACCTCAAAAAATAGCTCTAAAAAAATTTGAATGGTTATCTAAAATATTGACAATTATCATTTCATAATCAGACTATTAAATGGTCCGAAATACTTAGAAATAAAAGAGAGTCTTTGTTTAATAATATTTCATCTTTAGAATCTCTTTAAAATTAATTATTATATTTGCTGTCTATACTTTTTAAAAAAAGAACTCTCATTTATCAGAGTTAATAACAAAAATCAGTTTAAAATTTTAGTTACGTATAAATATAAAATTGAAGAATCGATGCAACAATTTAAGCATAATTTGCATCACATAAAAGGAAGATTGCTTTGAAAATAATTATTACTGTCAGCTTTAATTTAAGGAGCTTAAACAAACTGAAAACGGAATGAAAATCTTATTTGTAAATTTTACTAAGTTCTGGGGTGGTGGAGAATACTGGACATCGTTGGTTATGGATGGACTAAAAAAGAGGAATCATTCAGTTGCACTTTTTTCAAACACACAAAGCAAATTGCATTTAGATTCGCAACGAGATAACATTGAAACATATGCTTTTTCGGTGGGCAAATTTACCTTTCTAAACTTGCTCAAACTATCGAAAATTCAAAAAACCCTTATTGACATTAAACCAGATGCCATTATTCTTAATAGTAACTTAGAACTCAAAACCATAGGCTTATTAATTAAAGCCAGTGGATGTTCAAAAGTGATTTTTACCAGGGGCATTCCCTCCCCAATGAAAATGAAGCCTTTAAAACGATATTTGTTTTCAAATGTTGTTTCAGACTTTATAGTAAACTCCATTTATGTAAGAAAGAGTGTGGCTAATGTTGCAAAGTTATTAAAGAATGAACCTACAGTTATTTACCATGGCATTGACCCTGATTCTATAGTATTCTCTGAATGTAACACAAAAAATATCGCAATTATTGGCCGGTTATCGCACGAGAAAGGCGTAGACGTAGCCATACGTGTTATGCAAAAAGTTTTGATACCTCATCCTGATGCAAAACTCTGGATCTTGGGCGACGGTAAAGAAAAAGAAAATCTAAGAAACTTAGCCTCAGAACTTGGAATACAAAATTCCGTTAAGTTTTGGGGGTTCCAACAACCAACTGAAGTAGATAAACTATTGACACAATGCTCTATGCTGATTTTAGCATCACGTTGGGAAGGTTTTGGTTTGGTACTACTGGAGGCTATGAAGTTTAAGTTACCCAGCTTGGCTTTTGATCACACAGCTGCAAATGAGATTATAATAGACAGCGAAACCGGCTTTTTAATTCCCGAAATGGACATCGAATTAATGTCCGAAAAAGCAATTTATCTGCTTTCAAACCCAGAAGTGGGGAAACAAATGGGGGAAAAAGGCAACGAACTATTGAAACAAAAATTTACGATTGAAAAGAGTTTAAATCAGTACGAGAAATTAATTGAGAATAACTAGAATGGAAAAAAATTTTCCGATATTATACTATCATTTCATAAAAGCACCAAGTGCAACTACACGCATTAAGGGTTTGTATACTACTGCTAAGCACTTCGAGTGGCAATTGGTGCAATTGATCAAAAAAGGCTTCACTTTTATAACATTTGAAGATATTGCCCTAAAGCGCTACGATGTTAACAAGCTAAATATGATTCTGACATTTGATGATGGCTGCGAATCACTTTATTATAAGGCATTCCCGATACTAAAGAAATACGGAATAAAAGCTGTAATTTATGTTGTTACAGGGTCGATAGGTGCAAGAAATATTGTTTGGGAACTAAACGAGAACAAAGATCCGCTAAATATTTTAACAAAAGAACAACTTCTTGAAATGACATCGTATGGAATAGAAATAGGCTCTCACTTATGCAACCATGTTCACTTATCGCAATTGCCGGCTGATGAAATGAAGTATGAACTCGTGGAGTCGAAACGATGGTTAGAGAACGAACTTGGGAAGCAAATCTATTCTGTAGCTTACCCTTTCGGGAGCTACAACAATGAGGTATTAAAAACCGCAACTGATACAGGTTACTTATTTGGCGTCACTACTAAATCAGGAAATAATTTAACTGCCGGAGACCTTGAACTTTTTCGAATCCCTGTAAAAGGATATTCGCTGCGTCATTATTGGTATTTTTACAAGACTTTTCGAAATCAATTAAATATTATAAATTAGAATTATTTAAATTCTGCTTTCTTCCGTTTTTGCCTAATAGTTCGGAAAAAACTATCCAGAACAATTAATATAGACACCAAAAAAGCAATGTAAAAACTAAACCCGTAGATAGCTTTTGCCTCTGAAGATAAAACTGGTAACTGGAAACTAAATGTAATATAATCTTTCAGAAGATAAATTCCCAACGAAATAAGGCACAATGATGCTGTTGAAATAGCAGAAATTCCCAATACGAAAATTCTTTTTTTCTTTGTTTCGTTCTCGGCGTAAATCCTGGTCATCAACCTACTGTTAAAGTCTGTAGGCAGTGTGTCAATGCTTTGTGATTCTAGGGCTTTCTTCAGGATCTTGTCTTGTGTCATACTCTTAACCGTTTATTAATACATACAATTTTTTTCTTGCTCTAAACAACTTTACTTTTACATTTTCAGGCGTCAGTTCTAATATAACAGCAACTTCGGCGATGGACTTTTCTTCCAAATAATATAATGTAATTAAGGCTTTATCTTCCATATTTAATTGTTCAATGGCTAACTCCAAACGTTGCAACAGCGTTTCATCGTCTTCCTTTTCCAATATTAAATCAACAGCATCGTCGGGAATATTCTCCAAACTAAAATCATCTAAGACAGGAAAAATAATTTTTCTTTTTCTGGTTGCCGAAACCGCCGTGTTATAAGCAATCCTGTACAACCAGGTTGAAAAGCTGCAATCGCCTTTGAAAGTATCCAGTTTGCGGAATGCTTTAATAAAAGTATCCTGCGTAAGTTCTTCAGCATCTTCTTTTGATGGAATAATCCGAATAATCAATGCATGAATCGAACGACTATAACGCTCAGGAAAGTACGAAAACAAGTTTGTTTCACCTTCCAATATTCGCTTTATGTAGATTAACTCGTCCTGATTCTCCATATAGATTTATAGACGCCAATTATCCAATTTGGTTACAAAATCCGTGAGAAGCAAAAATATATTTCCAGTTTTGTAACCAATTTAAAGTAATTGCGTCAAACAGTGCAAAGAACGAAATTATTTACTTTAAAAACAAAAATTATGATGGACTTTATTTCAATTCCATTGGTTGTAGGAATTATAACCTTTGGTATTTACAGATTATTTGATTTGTTCGTACGCAAAAAAGAACGACTGGCTATTATTGAGAAAATCGGAGATAAATTTGAAGCCTCGATGATTGGAAACAAGTTTTCATTTCCATTTATATCACAATCACCTGGTACTTTCGGCACGTTGAAAGTTGCATGTTTATTGCTTGGCGTTGGATTAGGCTTACTTGTTGGATACTTTATTTGCCTAAACTCGGTAACAGGATATAACACCATGCAACTCCAAAACAATGCTTACGAAATTTCAGGCGTAGTTTATGGTGCATCGGTGTTGTTATTTGGCGGTTTGGGTTTGCTCTGTGCATTTTTAATTGAAATGCGGTTTCTGAAAAACAATAAAGATTAACACCTATTATTCATGCGAATCAGGAGTAGAGACTCCGTAATTCTTTGTTAGTTTAAAGTGTTTATAATAAAGGAAATAAGTGTAAAATAGTTTGTTCAATTCTCTGAAAATCATTATCTTAGAAGAAAATTCGCAGTAATATTCTAAGT
>JARLGX010000019.1 GCA_031292575.1 Paludibacter sp. | reverse complement strand
TTTACAAACAAAGATATGTTATTGAAAGAACCAATGCTTGGATGGACAGTTTCAGATCGTTACTTAACAGATTTGATTATACGGTTTCAAGCTGGAAAAGCCTTAATTACATAGCTTTTATGATTATATTATTCAAAAAAAATAAAACAAACAAAAAGTCAAGATGACTTCTTCATATATAATTGACAAGTACTGAATATAATTTTTCAATTAAATCAAAAAATGAAAGAAATGATAGAAACAATAGAACACGCTAAGCATGGTTCGTACAGGGAAAAGCTATTTGATCCGAAATGGAAGGCAAAACGAAAACAAATCCTTGAAAGAGATGGTTATAGATGTGTGATATGCAATAATATTACCGATTTAACCGTTCATCACAAGCAATATCATTTCTCTACCAGACTAAACAGATACCGTGATCCGTGGGAGTATGACAATAAGTATCTGATTACCCTTTGTGAGAGTTGCCATCGACGTGGTCATTCTAAATTTGATGTACCAACAATGAATATATAAATTTAAAAATTAAACAATATGGGACTATTCGATTTATTCAAAAGAAAGAGTTTTGCTGAACAAAATAAAGAACTTGAACCAAAACCGGAAGAACAAGACCTTCCTGAAATTAAGCAACAAGACTTTATAGATAATTCAGATCCAAACGTAAAGGAAAATGCATTATCTGTTACAATGCCCATGGACGAAATATACAAATATCTTCAGATTGACTTTGAAAGCCGTGGTTACGAAGATGCTTTAAGTAATCCGGATATATCCTACCGCGATATGAATAAGAAACTAATAATTAGTAATCTGAAAGTGCTCTTCAAACAGATAAAACAGATCTATATTGATAGCTTGAGCACAACTGATTTTCATATCAGGTCACGCTCCCAAGCCGGATTGATTGATATTGTAGATTTATTGAAAAATAGAAAAGGTACGCTTGAAAGCCATCTGAAAGAAATTAATAAAATGGAAGAAGACCTGGAAAAAGGCGAAGATTACATGATAGGCATGTTGCTATCCTACGAAAGGGGTTTTCTGCGAGGACTTGCAGCATTATCACTCGAAACTCTTAAACTTAAATAAGCTATGAACTGGTGGACGAAATTTAAATGTTTTATAATCGGTTGGAATCCCAATATATTAAAGAATTGTACCGAAGCAAGTTATAAAACATTGAAGAAATATACTTCTTCAATTCTTATTTTATTGTTTATCTGGGGCGCAACAGGTTATACTTTTGCCCAACGGTATTTATCCATACACACATGGTGGGGATGTGCTCTCACGGCTTTAATTTTTATTACCGTTGTAATACAAATAGAACGGCAGGTGATTCTGACAGTAGGAAAAAACAGGGGTATTGTAGCCTTCAGAATAATACTTGCTTTTTTAATGGCTGTAATCGGTTCTACAATTTTGGATCAAATAATTTTTAAGAATGATGTTGAAAAAGTATTGGTTGATATCCGATCAGACAAAGTGAACCAGATAGCTGTAAAAAGGCAAAAAACCATGCAACTGGAGATTAATAAATTAAATTCAATAATCGATTCATTGGATATAATTAATTCTAAGTTGAATAATGAGGTTGCAAAAAGACCAACAATTCAGGTTACCGATGTTAAGACTGAGAGAATACCTGTAACAAACAACGATGGTACTAAAACCACCGTAACCAAAAGCACAGTTACAACCCAACATGTTGCAAATACACGAATAGAGCAGATAAAATCAAATTCAGCAACCATTGATAAATGTAGGACCCGTTTAGATGACCTCTATAATCAAAAAATAAATGTAGAAGTTACTGTCAGAAAAGAACTTGAAGCAAATTCGGGATTTTTGGAAGAACTGAATGCAATGATTGTATTAATTAAATCGGATACGTTGGCCGGCATCTTTTATCTTTTATTATTTACATTTATCATTGCCCTTGAATTATTGGTTGTGGTAAGTAAAGTTGGCGACCGTAAATGTGATTATGATTTGATTATTGAATATCAATTAGATGTAAAGAAAACCGCTTTGAGTGAAATGATTAAAAATTAAGATATTTCTTTCAGATTGCATTCCGAAGTTCACTTCCAACATTGGATATTAAATTGCAGGTAAATTTCAAACGATATTTACCTGCAATTTAATATTTATGATAATTGTTAACTGGAAAAAGTTCACACGAAATCTTTAATATAACATAATATACTATAACAGCAATTAATCAGTTTCTACTATATAAATTATATATGTCTGTTTGTATGATGTTTAGCTTAAATGCAAAGTCAACATTGCAAAAATGGGTACAAGCTTTCAGAATGGGTTTTTTACCTAAAAATGTTCGGTTAATAGAAAAATTTGTCGTTTCTTTGCACCGTTTTTAGGCAAACTAAATTTATTCATTTATATGAGCAGTTTATCGCTTTTTCTAACCGTATTCCTCACAGGAATCGTATTGGTGGTTGCCGGTCTTGGCATAGCCATTCTTTTAGCACCAAAATCATTCAATCTTCAAAAAGGAGAACCTTACGAGTGTGGAATCATAACGCACGGAACATCGTGGATGCAATTTAAAGCCGGATATTATCTGTATGCTATTTTGTATCTTATGTTTGATGTAGAAACGATTTTCCTTTTCCCCTGGGCCACAATAGTTCGCGATTTAGGTTATCAGGGTTTATACAGCATTTTGTTTTTTATCGTTATTCTCGGTTTAGGCCTTGCTTATGCCTGGAAGAAAAATGTATTAAAATGGGACTAGAAAATATCAATATAAAAGGAATTCCAACAGCGGAATTCAACGACAATGAGTATCTTGAAAATTATATTAAAGAACTCGAAGCAAATGGCGTAAACGTAGTTTTGAGTAAGTTAGACGATTTAATTAACTGGGGTCGCTCAAATTCTGTTTGGCCATTAATTTATGCAACAAGCTGTTGTGGTATTGAGTTTATGGCTACAGCTGCTGCTCACCACGACATTGCCCGCTTTGGTATGGAAGTTACACGTAACAGTCCGCGTCAGGCCGACTTAATGATTGTGGCAGGAACTATGGTTCACAAAATGGCACCACTCATCAAACGTGTGTACGACCAAATGGCTGAACCTAAATATGTATTGGCCATGGGTGCTTGTGCAATTTCGGGAGGTCCGTTTGTTAATTCATATCATGTTGTAAAAGGTGTTGATCAGATTATTCCGGTAGATGTATATGTTCCCGGATGTCCTCCACGCCCCGAATCTTTGTTTTACGGCTTAATGCAATTGCAACGTAAAATTAAAGTTGAACAATTTCTTGGAAATAAACAACGATAAGACTACCCCTAACCCCTAAAAGGGAACAAAGAGTAGACACACTATATTTTTATAAAATATTCAAATCTCTTTTTAAATAAGAGATTATATAACACAAAACTAATCTAATTCCCCTTTAGGGGTTAGGGGTTATAATATGGAAAATATAAAAAAGCTAATACTTAATACTGTAAAAGAAGCAGTTATTGAAGAAAAGCAAAAACTAACTGTAACTGTAGCATACGACAAATTGCACCAGTTGGCAAAGGCACTTTACGATAATGTTGAATTGCCTTTTGATGTTCTGGTATATTTAATTGGTATGGATCGCGGTGAAGAGTTGGGTGTAAACTACCTGCTTTGTTCGTCGAAAGACCTTTCGAAAGAAATCGTACTCAAAACGGGAACTGCCGATCGTGAAAATCCATTGTTGTATTCTGTTACTGATTTGTACGAAACTGCTCATTACAACGAACGGGAAGTTTTCGCATTGTTGGGTATACGCTTTATCAATAATCCTGATATGCGTAAGTTCTTCCTGAATGCCGACTGGGTTGGTTATCCGTTACGCAAAGATTACGATCCGAATCCTGAATTGAATCCGGTTTCTATTGAAAGTAAGGAGATAGTGGACATTGCACCACGTGTAATGGAAACAGCTGATGGAAAGTTGGTGGAAGATACAGTTAATATCTTTGGAGATGATGATTATATTATCAATATTGGCCCTCAACACCCTTCTACTCACGGAGTAATGCACTTTCGTACGGCGTTGGATGGTGAAATTGTAAAGAAAATTGATGTTCACAGTGGTTATATCCACCGTGGTATCGAAAAACTGAGCGAAAGTCTTACATACCCTCAAATACTTCATTTTACAGATCGTTTAGATTATTTGTCGGCCAATATCAATCGTCACGGATTGTGTATGGCTGTAGAAAAAGCAGCCGAAATTGAAGTGCCTGAACGTGCTCAGTATATACGTGTTATCATGGATGAATTAACACGCATTGATTCGCATTTACTTGCCTGGTCGGCCATGACAAATGACCTTGGTGCTACTACTGCCTTTATTTACGGTATGCGTGAACGCGAAATTATCCTGGATATTTTTGATAAAACCTGTGGTGGACGATTAATTATCAATCAAAATGTGATTGGTGGTGTGATGTTCGATATTTATAGCGAATTTCAGAAAGACGTAAAAGCATTTATTCCTTACATGCGTGAAAAGTTGAAAGAGTATGATCGCTTTTTCTCTCATAACGTCATTGCATTGGGACGTATGATTCATATTGGTAAAATGTCGAAGGAAGCAGCAATCAGTTATGCAGTTACAGGTCCTGCCGGACGTGGTTCGGGTTGGTCGTGCGATATCAGAAAGCACATTCCTTATTCATTATACAACAAAGTTGAATTCAAGGAAATTATCCGTACAGAAGGTGATTCTTATGCACGTTATTTGAACCGTTTGGACGAAATAGAAGAGTCACTTCATATTATTGAACAATTGATTGACAATATACCTGATGGCGATGTTTGTGCGAAAGTAAAACCGATAATCCGTCTTCCCGAAGGTGAATATTACCAACGTGTGGAAGCTGCTAAAGGTGAATTTGGCGTATATATCGAAAGTCGTGGTGAGAAAAATCCATATCGTTTGAAATTCCGTTCACCTTCTATGGCTCTTGTTTCGGCTATGCCATTGATTTGTAAGGGTGAAAAAATTTCCGACTTCATCGGTATTGGAGGTTCTATGGACTATGTAATTCCGGATATTGACCGTTGATTTCATTGATATTTGCCTTCGGCGTTATTATAATTCGTTTTAATTCGAGAAATTCGTAAAAATATGGTATTAAATTATTCACAACCGTTAGAAATTTCAAACCTGACAAGTTGGTTAGACAGTACCTTGAGAGGCAATCTGTCTGAATTTTGGGCTTTGCTTATCGAGTTTGTTCTGGTAGCTGTAGTTTTATTGACTGCTTACGCGGTTATTGCATTGATATTGATTTATGCTGAACGTAAGATTACAGCTTTTTTTCAGGCACGTTACGGACCGAACCGCGTTGGTAAATGGGGTTTGCTGCAGAGTGTTGCTGATATGGTTAAGATTCTGTTGAAAGAAATTGTAAGAATCAATCGTTCGGACAGGTTTTTGTTTTTTGCAGCGCCATTTTTCATGATTATTGCTTCCATGCTGACTTTTGGAGCAATTGCTTTCGGGAAAGGTCTTCACGCCATTGACTTTAATATTGGAGTGTTATACGTTACAGCTGTTTCTTCGTTGGGAATTATTGGAGTTCTTTTGGCCGGTTGGTCCAGTAACAATAAATATTCGATGATTGGTGCCATGCGAAGTGGTGCACAGTTTGTAAGTTATGAACTTTCGGCTGGTTTTGCGTTGATGACGATTGTTGTGTTAGCAGGAACAATGCAGTTTTCCACCATGATTGAGGGACAACGGTATTGCTGGAACATTTTCAACGGACATATTTCTTCGATTATTGCTTTTGTTATCTATTTGATATCAGGGCATGCCGAAACAAACCGTGGGCCTTTCGATTTACCCGAGGCTGAATCGGAATTAACTGCCGGTTATCACACCGAATACTCAGGTCTTCAATTTGGGTTCTATTATTTGGCCGAATACCTGAATATGTTTATTATTGCATCAATTGCCACTACCGTATTTTTAGGAGGTTACATGCCAATTCAGGTTCATGGTTGGGATGGATTCAATCAAATCATGGCGTATATTCCTACGTATGTTTGGTTCTTCGGTAAAACCGCTGTTTTAATTTTCCTGAGTTTGTGGGTTCGTTGGTCATTTCCACGTTTGCGTATTGACCAGTTATTGAATCTGGAATGGAAGTATTTATTACCAATCAATTTAGTAAATTTATTGTTGATGGTCATTCTGGTATTAACCGGATTCACCTTGACAGGTTTATTCCCGGGTTTATTTTAAATGACCCCTAATCTCTAATGGGGAAATTTAAATAGTACAATTTGGCAATTGATTATAAATTGTGAATTATAAATTATTAATTAGATAAGATGAGTTCAGTATCACAATATTTTTCAGGCTTATTTACCGGTATCAAGTCATTGATGTTAGGCATGTCGGTGACATGGAAAGAGCTTTGGACAAAGAAAGTTACACAGCAATATCCCGAAAACAGAGGCACATTGGTCATTTCCGATCGTTTCAGAGCAGAGTTAACTATGCCACATGACGAAAATAATGAACATGCTTGTACGGCCTGCGGTATTTGCCAGATGAACTGTCCGAATGGAACTATCACGGTAAATTCAAAAATGATAGAAACCGAAGATGGTAAAAAGAAGAAAATTCTGGATACCTATCAGTGGGATTTAGGCATGTGTACATTTTGTAATCTCTGTGTGTTGACTTGTCCATCGGATGCTATTAAATTTGAAAATACATTTGAAAATGCAGTATTTACGCGTAGTAAGCTGATGCAACAATTGAATCACGAAGGTTCGAAGTTGAGAGAAAAGAAGAAAGAACCCTTAATCCCTAAAGGAGAATAAGAGTTCCATTTAAACAATATATAATTTCATAATTCTAACTAATCAACATCCCCTTTAGGGGCTTGGGGTCATATGGCACAACAAATTATATTTTTCGTATTAGCGGCAATCATAGCCATCTTTTCGATATTGGCAGTTACAGCCAAACAAATTATCCGTTCGGCAACCTATTTGTTGTTTGTATTACTTGCAACAGCCGGTCTATACCTATTGCTGGGCTATAATTATTTATTTGCAGTGCAAATTGCTGTATATGCGGGTGGTGTGATGGTGCTGTTTATTTTTGCAATTTTGCTTACTAACAGACCGGGAGAAAATGTGAAAACAGAATTACCTGTCAGGAGAGTAGCAGCAGGACTTACGGCTTTAGCCGGTTTAGCATTTTGTGGACATATTATTTACTGGAATATAAAAAGAGTAGGAGATTTGGTTGCTCAAAGTGATATTACTCCTCAACAGTTGGGACATTCCATGTTGGGAACCGATAAATACCAATATCTATTGCCTTTCGAAACAATCAGTATTTTATTGCTGGCTTGTATTGTGGGTGCTATTATGATTGCAAGAAAAAGATGATTTCTAAATCCTAAAGTGGAATTGAGTCACCCAATTAACTAATTAACCAATCACTAATCTATTTTTTATGGATTTACTAAATAACATTCTATCAGGATCTATTCCAATGGAAGCATATCTGGGCGTAAGTTTAATTATGTTCTTTGCCGGAGTTTATGGTTTTTTATCGCGCAGAAGCATGTTGATGATTTTGATTTCGATTGAACTTATGCTTAACGCTGCCGACATAAACTTTGTGGTATTCAACCGTTATTTGTTCCCCGGACATTTGGAAGGCTTTTACTTTGCTCTGTTCACCATTGCTATTGCCGCCTGTGAAACAGCTGTAGCCATAGCAATTATTATCAACATCTATCGCAATCTGACAAGCGTGGAAGTTGGAAACTTAGACCAAATGAAAGAATAGTCTTATTAATTCACAATTAATAATTCATAATTTATAATTATAAAACATGCAATATACATTATTGATTTTAGTACTTCCGCTTCTTAGTTTCATTGTATTGGGACTTGTGGATTCAAAGTGGAAACCAAAAGTGGCCGGAACAATTGGAACAGTTGTTTTAGGTATTATCACAGCACTTTCGTATTACACTGCCTGGGAATATTTTTCTATGCACAGGGTTGCCGGAGTTTATGAAAAACTAATTCCATATAATATTGAATGGCTTCGGTTTACCGAATTTCTTCATATCAATCTCGGTATTCTGCTTGATCCTATTTCAGTAATGATGCTGGTGGTTATCAGTACCATATCATTTATGGTAAATATTTACAGTCTAAGTTATATGCACGGTGAAAAAGGATTTGAACGCTATTATGCTTTCTTATCGCTGTTTACTTTTTCCATGCTGGGACTGGTTGTAGCTACCAATATCTTTCAAATGTATATTTTCTGGGAATTGGTGGGTGTTTCGTCTTACCTGTTGATTGGATTTTATTACACCAAACCGTCGGCGGTTGCTGCTGCTAAAAAAGCTTTTATCGTTACCCGCTTTGCCGATATGTTCTTTTTAATTGGTATTCTGATTCTTTCATTCTATACAAAAACATTCGACTTTAGCATTTTAACTGCTGAACACACAACTGTATTTGCCGGAAGTGCCGGTGCAACATTCTTAGGCTTTGGGGTTATTAGCTGGGCAATGGCCGGAATCTTTATCGGTGGCGCCGGTAAATCGGCTATGTTCCCATTACAAATCTGGTTACCGGATGCCATGGAAGGTCCGACTCCTGTTTCGGCGTTGATTCATGCTGCAACCATGGTTGTTGCCGGTGTATTCCTTGTTGCTCGTTTCTTCCCGGTGTATTATTTCCAAACGCCTGAAGTTTTGCACGGTGTTGCTTACATTGGTGCATTCACAGCCTTATTTGCTGCTGTAATTGCCTGTGTACAAACGGATATTAAACGTGTGCTGGCATTCTCTACCATTTCTCAGATTGCTTTCATGATGGTGGCTCTTGGAGTTTCAGGTTATGACGGACAAGAAGGAACCGGTTATATGGCTTCCATGTTCCACCTGTTTACTCACGCCATGTTCAAAGCGTTGTTGTTCCTGGGTGCAGGTTCGGTTATTCACGCCGTTCACAGCAACGAAATGAAAGATATGGGTGGACTTCGCAAATATATGCCTATTACGAACTGGACATTCCTGATTGCTTGTCTGGCAATTGCAGGTATTCCTCCTTTCTCGGGATTCTTCAGTAAAGACGAAATTCTTTCGGCAAGTTATGAATTCAGCCCGTATATTGGCGGAATAATGACTTTCGCTGCCGCACTGACTGCATTCTATATGTTCCGTTTATATTACAGCATTTTCTGGGGTAAAGATTATATAATCAAAGCTGCTGCTCACGGGCACGACGACCACGGACATGGACATACTCCACATGAATCGCCTTTTGCTATGGCATTTCCATTGGTATTCCTTGCCGGAGTTACCTGTGTTGCCGGATTTATTCCATTTGGTGAATTTGTAAGCAGTACCGGAGCAGAATATCATATTCATATTAATCCGACTGTAGCTATTATGAGCGTGGTAGTTGCCTCTGTTTCAATTATTATTGCCACATTGATGTATCGCAAACCAACTGCAACACCTGATAAATTAGCTAAAACATTTTCCGGATTATACAAAGGTGCCAGCAACCGTTTCTATCTGGACGAAGTGTACATGTTTATTACCAAAAAAATCATTTTCAATAGTGTATCACGCCCATTGGCATGGTTCGATCGTCATGTGATTGACGCTACTATGGATGGTTTTGCCAATACAACCCAATGGGTTTCTGTGAAAATTAAAGGATTCCAATCGGGACAAGTGCAACAATATGCGTATGTATTCCTGTTGGGGACATTATTGATTACAGCAATAGTGCTAATTTTTTAGACTCCTAACCCCTAAAGGGGAATTGTTTTAGTTTTGTCTTTGATTTAATTACAATATTACTAACTTATCTTTTTCCCCTTTAGGGGTTAGGGGTAGTATTAATAATTACAATATGAACTTTTTATCCTTATTCGTTCTTATTCCGGCATTGATGATGATGGGCTTGTTTGTTTCCAACAGCAGGAAGCAAATACAATTCGTTGTAGCCACCGGAGCTTCTCTTTTGATGATATTATCAGGTATAATAACTTATATGTATTTCATCGAACGTGCTGCCGGAAACGCTGCCACGATGCTCTTTACGGCTGATACAGTTTGGTATGCACCCTTTAATATCCATTATTCGGTAGGAATTGATGGCATTTCGGTAGCTATGTTATTACTTACATCGGTTATTGTATTTACTGGTGTATTTGCATCATGGAAAATTGATCCGCTTCCTAAAGAGTTCTTCTTGTGGTACAGCCTTTTGTCCATTGGAGTTTACGGTTTCTTTATCTCTACCGACTTGTTTACCATGTTTATGTACTACGAAATTGCCTTGATACCAATGTATTTGCTGATTGGAGTGTGGGGTAGTGGCCGGAAAGAATATGGTGCGATGAAACTGACATTGATGTTAATGGGTGGCTCTGCTTTATTATTAGTAGGTATACTGGGAATCTATTATGGTTCGGGTGCTACCAGCATGAACATTCTGGAAATTGCCAAACTTCATATTCCTATTGAATTGCAACGCTATTTCTTCCCGCTTACTTTTATGGGATTTGGTGTGTTGGGAGCTTTGTTTCCTTTCCATACCTGGTCGCCCGATGGTCATGCCTCAGCACCAACTGCGGTTTCGATGTTACATGCCGGTGTGTTGATGAAGTTAGGTGGTTACGGTGCTTTCCGTGTGGCTATTTATTTGATGCCCGATGCCGCTAAGGAAATGTCGTGGTTTTTCTTAATCCTGACAGGAATTAGTGTTGTTTATGGTGCTTTTGCAGCTATCCGTCAAACCGATTTGAAATATATTAATGCTTATTCTTCTGTTAGTCACTGCGGGTTAGTACTTTTTGCCATTCTGATGTTGAACGAAACAGCCATGACAGGTGCCATTCTGCAAATGCTTTCGCATGGTTTAATGACAGCACTTTTCTTTGCATTGATTGGAATGATTTATGGACGAACACACACGCGTTTAATTACCGAAATGGGTGGATTGATGAAAATTCTTCCGTTTTTGGGTGTTAGTTATGTGATTGCGGGTTTGGCTTCATTAGGGTTGCCAAGTTTGAGCGGTTTCGTTGCCGAGATGACAATTTTTGTCGGATCGTTCCAGCATACCGATACTTTTCATCGTGTATTAACTATTGTTGCTATTACTTCAATTGTTATTACCGCTGTGTATATTCTACGGGTAGTTGGTAAAATTTTATTCGGAGCTGTACAAGATGCACATCACGAGCACTTAACTGACGCAACCTGGTATGAACGCCTTTCGGTAGTAACACTTATTATAGCCATTTTTGCTATCGGTTCAGCACCATTCTGGATTTCGGGTCTTATTCATGACAGTGTGATTCCGGTTATCGGTCAATTAGCCAAATAGTACCCTAAAGGTATTTAAAACCAATTCAACAAACAAACGATTCAACAATTCAACATTATATGGATTACAGTAGTTTCTTACAAATGCACGAAGAGTTTTCACTGATAGTGGTGATGATTTTCCTTTTGGTTTATGATATATTTGCCGGCGAAAAAGCATTGAAGTATTTTCAGCCTGTTGCACTATTACTTCTTACAGCCCACACCATAATCAATTGTGTTCCGCGCGATGCGTTTAGTATTGCCGGTGGTATGTTCCAATATGTACCGATGCAAACTTATGTGAAAAGTATTTTGAACGTTGGTACAATCATTGTTTTGTTGCAAGCGCATAAGTTCCTGAACGAAGATGCCAACCGCATTAAACGTGGCGAGTTTTACTTCCTGACACTTTCTACCTTGTTGGGGATGTATTTCATGATTTCGTCGGGCAACTTCCTGATGTTCTTTATTGGACTCGAAACAGCTTCTATCCCAATGGCTACGTTGGTTGCTTTTGATAAATATAATCGTAAATCGGCTGAGGCAGGTGCTAAATACATTCTTTCGGCAGTGTTTGCTTCGAGTATTTCGGTATTCGGTATGTCATTAATCTATGGTTCAACCGGAACATTATATTTTTCCGACCTGCCAACTCTGATTACAGGTACGCCACTCCAGATTATGGCATTTGTTTTCTTTGCCGTAGGGTTGTTCTTCAAAATATCGTTGGTTCCGTTCCATTTGTGGACTCCGGACGTATACGAAGGTGCACAGACAAATATCACTTCTTATCTTTCGGTTATCTCTAAAGGTTCGGCAGTATTTGTTTTATTCACGTTACTAATTAAAGTGTTTGGCAATCTTGTAAACCAATGGCAACCTATTTTATATGGTTTGGCTGTGGTTAGTATTACGGTGGCTAATGTGTTTGCAATTCGTCAGCAAAATCTGAAACGCTTCCTTGCATTCTCATCAATTTCGCAGGCAGGTTATATCTTGCTGGCTATTATCAGTGGTAGTGCCATGGGTATGGCTTCATTGGTGTATTATGTGTTGGTATATATGTTCTCTAACCTTGCTGCATTCGGTGTTATTTCGGTTATTGAAGAACGTACCGGAAAAGTAAAGATGGACGATTATAACGGATTGTATCAAACCAACCCACGTCTGAGCTTTGTGATGATGCTGGCTTTATTCTCGTTGGCAGGTATTCCGCCATTTGCAGGATTCTTCAGTAAATTCTTTGTATTCTCGGCCGCTGCCGCACAAGGATATTATGTATTAGTATTTATTGCCTTGTTGAACACTATCATTTCATTGTATTACTACCTGTTGGTAATCAAAGCCATGTTCCTGAACAAAAGCGAAAACCCTATTGAAACTGTAAAAAGCGATGTACCTTTAAAAATCAGCTTTGTGATTTGTACATTGGGTATTCTGTTTGTTGGTTTAGTTAGCACTGTCTATACTCAGATTGCTGCATTGAGTTTCGGAATGTAAACTGCTATCATGCCCCTAAATCCCCTAAAAGGAACTTAAAGATATAGAAAAACCCTTTGTAAGTTTAGCTTGCAGCGGGTTTTTAGTTTTAATTTCTTCCCTCCGTATATATCTATCTTATTCTTTGCAGAATGGTTACAAATATAATTCTTTTATAACAGAAAATGACATTAAGTGCTTGCGTCTTTCTTTTTGTTTTCTTGGTCGCAATCCCAAAGACTTACATCTCCCGATTATCACATTCAATCCCTTCTGTATTTTGGATAAATAATTCCTCCAACAAGACTGATGTCATTGGAGGAATTATTATTCAAGTGAACACAGCAGATACAGTTTCAAAGCAAATACTTCTCATCAAACTCCACATCGTGCTCTTTGAGCAATTCAATCAATTCGGTCATGTAATCTTTTTCGTTGTGGTGTTTTTCCTGATTTTTTATGTATTCAATCAGATGGTCTTTGTCTCGGAAAGAATAGGTAAACCATCCATAGCCCGATTGCCAACCTCCGAAATGTGGAAACAGGTTTTGGGTTTTGATATAATCTGAACTGGCAAGTTTTATATCCTTAACTAAATCAGCTACACTAACTGAAGGATGAATATGCGTGGCAATGTGAATCTGATCGGCAATACCTCCAATACGGTATTGATGGCAGTTGTTTTTCAATAAACCCCAGATATATTTGTATAACTCATCGCGATGTTCTTTGATTAGTGTCTTTTCGCGGTATTTGGTACTGAATACAATCTGTATCATGCTTTGCGTGTAGGTGCTCATGATGTTATGTGTATCTATCGGGTTGCTACCCTTATCCATGGGTTGTCGCCCATGGTTAATCGAATTCAACCTCTATCGGGGTTATAGGTTGTTGAATCACATCTGTCCATGCATTTCATACATGGCTATTCTGTCCATGCATTTCATACATGGCTATTCATATTGAATCCCTTCAGGATTTTATGTTTATCCTATATTGAATGTCGAACCGCAACGCGGTTCATTCTCATTAACCATGTATGTAATGCATGGATATTCTGCGATACTGATTAATATGTTGTTCAACCCCTATCGGGGTTGTGTTCCGGTGTTGTTATTCATAACCACGGGTTGTCCCCGTGGTTAATCACATTCAATCTCTTCGGGATTTTTCAGATTCTTTCCATTGCCACATTTAGCACACACAACTCATTCCAGTTAACTATTATGTTATTGGTTTGAGTTTTGAAACCTACTTTTGTAATGGTAACGTCGTAAATGCCTTCTGCCAGTGTTTTTATATTTAAACCTCCTTTATCAGCCGACTCTTTTTCGAGAATCACCTTGGTTTGTCCTTTCAAGCGGAAGGTAAGCAATGCTCCGGCTATTGGTTTTCCGGTAGCAGCTTCGGTCACTGTACCTTGTACTTGCAGTGTTCCTTTACCCTGATCTACAATTTTGCGGGCATTGACGTAATTTGCATAGAAAACCGGTTCCGTTAGACGCACTATTTCTACTAATGAATCAATATTATCAATTGCCTCATAGGCTGCAATAAATCCTTGTGCTTCGAGCGCGGTGTTTTCTTTGGTTTTTAATTGGCTCTGGCGTGTTTGTGGAATTGACTCGGTATAATCGTCAATTGCAGTGCGGTAATTAGTTTGTGTTGCCGCTGTTAATCCATAAGGAGCTACGTCGGCCAAATGTGCATCAATGCGGTTATACAGGCCATTAGCAATATCTAGCAGCTCCAGACTGGACACATGTATCAACTGGGTTTTGGTAAATTTAGTTTCCGATAGTAGCACTGAGTCGTGAAAGTACTTGGCATAAGCCTGCATTTTAGCCGAAGCATCCAATATTTTAATAACAAGCGAATCTCTCAACGATTGTTTGTTATCTGTCACACCTTTCGTATCGAAATGCTGTGCTTCACTATGGGTTTGAATTTGTAAAATGGCTGCATCCAGTGCTGCCATAAATTCAGTAAAATTTGGAAGTTTGGCTGTAATGGCCGAACTCGACAGGAGTAAAACTCTCACTGTCAAAAACATTTTAAGCTTTGATTGTTGTTTGATGTTCATGTTATTATTATTTTGATTTTAATTAATTAGAGACTACGCTAAAGAAATATGCTCCATTGGCAATATTAAACTTAACTAATTGACGCTCCAAATATATATAAGTTAACCCATATTTACAATAGTATACAATGAATAATTAAACTTAATTTAAACTATTGACATGTACTTAACTAAAACATCTTAATTTACAGCCGCTTACAATTAACATCATCCTCTTAATTTATAACAATTCAAAATATGGAGATAATACGTTGAAATGCCTGCCATACTATGCTTGTTGACAGGCTAAATACGGTTAAGTATATCATTTTAAATGTATTGTAAGAGGTTGTATATGAATATGCGCTTCTGTTTATATGCTATTGACATCAGCCTTATATGGAAGTATCATCGATTCAATACGGTACTGTCATCGGTGCTATACGAAGTTGTCAATTATACAATACGATACATTCATCGGTAGAATACGATACTGTTATCGGTATTATACGGTACAGCCGTTGATAGTATATGGTGCTGTCATCAATATTATACGGTATTGCCATCAGTATTATATGGTATAACGTTGGTTGATTGCGGTACTGTCACCAGTCTTATACGGTGCTGTCATCGGCATTGTACGAATATGAAATCTGTCTTAATTATTCCTGTTTCATCCAATTATTATTCAATAACAAATTGAATTTTACTATCTTTGACACCAAATTCTACTAAAACACATGAACAAACTAATCGACACCTTCAAAGCTATTTACCTCCGCCACCCCTATGTTTTTATTTTATTTATTAGTATGTTATTGACTCTTCCATGGATTACTATGGGCGAATTTTATACTAAAGGTGAACCAAGGGAAGCTACCGTGGCTACTTGTATGTTGAATACGGGTAACTGGATACTGCCTTCCGATTATGCCGATGAGGTAGCTTATAAACCGCCTTTTATGCATTGGTTTATAGCCGCTTTTTCACTTCCTGCCGGACATGTAAGTGAAACTACCGCCCGTATGCCTTCTGCTTTGAGTTTGATAGGAATTACCATGATGTTATTTGTTTTACTTTACAAAAGAACAACGTCTTTTCGGGCTATACTGGCTTCAATTATGATGCTCACCAGCTTCGAAATGCATCGGCAGGGAGTAGAAACCCGGGTGGATATGACGCTCGCGTTCTTTATGGTAGCTGCTTTGATAAGTCTTTTCAAGTGGGAGGAGAAGGGCTTGAAGGGTTATCCACTGCTGATTCCACTGTTTCTGGGTGGAGCGGCTTTGGTTAAGGGGCCTGTAGGTATTTTGTTGCCTTGCCTTGTCTTCGGAATTTACCTGCTTGTTCTTCAACGTTATTCGCTGTGGAAAATCATTTATAAAAACGTATTGGTTGCTTTGCCGGCACTGGCTATTTTGTTGGTTTGGTACGTGCTGGCTTACCAGCAAGGCGGTGAGCATTTCCTGAAACTTGTTTATGCCGAAAACTTCGGCCGCTTTCTTGGTGAAGACAGCAAAACACTGGGTATTACCTACGATTTAGGGCATAAAGGACCGTTTTGGTATTATATCCCTTCAATAATTTTGGGATTTATGCCCTGGACATTGGTGCTGCTCTTCAGTGCATTCACCCGTTGGTACAAAGGTGTGTTTCGACATTTCAAACCCCAGAAGGCTTCATTCTGGGCGCGGATTGCTAATATGGATAAGATTACGTTGTTTAGCATTGTGTCTATAGGTGTGTTTTTTACGTTCTATGCCATCCCTGCTTCCAAACGAAGTGCTTATATTATGCCTATTTACCCCTTTGCAGCTTACTTGCTAGCACTTCTTTACGAATGGGTTTTGGAATATAAGCCACTATTTATAAAGGTTCAGACCCGAATACTCTTGATTCTGTCGGCCATATTATTGTTGTTGGTTTCGTTTTTTCATTTTGTCACGTTGTCGAATATTGCCAATCCTCTGATTCATGATGCTAAAACATTGCATGATGTGGATATATTCTCGGTTGCATTTCAACGAACCCCTGTATTGGGAGTTATGGATTGGTTGTTATTATTTATAGTTTTTGTTATTACACTTCTTGTTTTGAAAAGGAAAACACCTAATATTATTCTGATAACAAGTTTAGCTTTGTTTATTTGCACACAGGTTTTTCTGGAGGGTCTGGCTTATCCGGTTTTCAAAGACGCTTATTCATCGCGCCCTTTTGCCGAGAAGATTGAGGCTAAGTATGACCTCAAAGATAAAACCTATGTAATGAATGACTTGACATATTATCTCAACATGTATGGCCTGAACTTTTACATGGGTAACGACTTTAAAAACTTTGATAAAGAGCAACCTTCTACCGGTTACTTTATTACAGGACTAAACTATATAGAGAGTGTAAGAGCTAAATATGCAGGGAAATATGCATTCGAAGAATTGGATCGCACCCCTGACAAATACAATGATTTTGGTGATGTTATGGTCTTATACAGGATTATTAAACAAGGAAAATAAATGGGTGTGATTAATTCATGCCCGCAAAATTTTATTAACTTTAACTGAGATGCTTTAAGTTCCGCCCGATAATTATAGTACTTTTGTTTTTTCATTTTATGCATGACTACATCGCAGCGATTGGTATTTTTCTAAACATATAAAATAATGAACTTACTTTCAATATTGCTTCAGGTTTCTGCTGATTCAGCTGTTACTACAGCAACTGCTATTTCGAATCAAAATTACTTTCAACTGTTGCTCAAAGGGGGTTGGATATTAGTGCCACTATTCTCTTTGTTAATCCTTGCCACATACATGATTGTTGAACGGTGGGTTTTCATTAATATGCTTGGAAAGGCTGATGCCAACTGGATAGCTGATGTGAACAAGCTGGTAGCAAACGGCGAAATTGAAAATGCAATCAAACTCTGTAACGAAAAGAATACAACCTATGCCAAAGTGTTGGTTGCCGGCCTTGAGAGTGCCGAATTTGACGATATGGAGATTCAGGAGGCCATTCAATCGGAAGCTAAACAACAAATCTCTATCCTGGAACGAGGTATGAATTATTTAGGTATTACAGCTTCGGTAGCACCTATGTTGGGTTTTTTGGGAACTATCTTCGGTGTTATTAAGATATTCTATAATATATCTATTACCAACGACTTGAATATTGCCAATATATCGGATGGTTTATATCAGAAAATGATTTCTTCGGGAACCGGATTGTTCGTTGGAATCATAGCCTATTCGGGGTATTATGTTTTAAACGGACGGATTGACCGCATTGTGGTTCGCATGGATAAATATTCCAATGATTTGCTGAAAGGAATCCGAAACAATAAAAGAGCCAAAAATGCCTAACCAACTTCCAATTTATTATTTCTCAAGCGCAATACGATGAAAATTGAACGTCGAAAGCAAAGAACAGCTGAGGTATATACTGCCTCGTTGAACGACATTATGTTTTTCTTATTGTTGTTCTTTTTGATTATATCTACCCTTGTTACACCAGCCACCATACAAGTTTTGCTGCCAAAATCCAAAACTTCGGAAGATGTGGTTGTAAAGAAGCAAATTAATCTGACTATTACTGCCGATCACAAATATTATATCGAAAAGGACGAGATTCCTTTTGATAAGATTGAGCCTCAATTATCGAAGATAATCTCAAAGAAACGCAAGACCGAAGAAGTGATTGTACTGCTACATGCCGACAAAACATTGAATTTGCAAGATGTGGTGGATGTGATTGATATTGGCAACAAACTAAAGATTAAAATGATTCTTTTCACTCAGAAGAAGGGTTGATACTAAACAGAACTCTTTTTCAGAGCTTGCCTAATTTGTATTTTTTGATGATTTGTTCGAGTATGGCATCTTCGCCTAACGAATCGTATTTGATTTTCAAGTCTTCGTGAAACAGCAGCCCAACTCCGTACCAAAACGTTGCAGGTAATCCGCCTTTGTAGGTTTTAATCAATCCATAGGCAGTTTGGTCAGTTTCGCGGGCAATAAGTTTCAGCATGAGCTTTCCTTGCGAATAATTCATCCCACGCACATCTTTCTCGAAGTTTTGAAACAGTTCTTTCTCCGTTTGTTTAATTAATTTTCGCTTTTCGCTATTGTTTGTCATCTTGGCAAGTTGTGCATTCAAATTCGTGACAATTTCCTTTGTTTTCATAACATAAGGATAAATCTTCCGAATACTAAGAATTGTACGGTAATTATCTCTGATAAACTGGTAATCGTTTTCAGAGTAAAAGGTTCTTTGAGCTAAAACCTTTTGGGCAGCTTGTGTACTTTTTTCCTGAATAGGATTCTTTTTTAAACTGTCCTGAGGCACTATTTCTTTAAAAACTTCTAACGATTTTTTTAGTTCTGCCAACATAACAGAATCTTGATTTTCAGTTACATTAGTATCATCGTCACTTTCATCGGGACTCTTATCAATTTCTTTAGTCTCAGGTGTACTTTTATCTATTTCTTTGGGTTGTGATTCTGTGGCAGATTCTTTCTTAAGTATTTTATCTGCAGTTTTTTGTTCCTGTAGAGTGGGGGGTAATTTGACATCTTCCATCATTTGAAACTTAACTTCTTCTTCCCTGTTTTTGATATTAAAGTTGTTTCTTAATGACGAATCACCTCTTGGTGTGAAAAATAGAAGCAGTAAAAGAGTTCCATAGAATAATATGGAAACTATTACCGATATGATTTTAGATTTATATTTATTGAAAAAATTCATTGTAGTATTACTGCCAAAATGTATTTGTGGTTTTGGTGTTTTAAATTATCATGTTGGAGTAAAGCGGATACAAAGATATGGATAATTTCGGCTTTAATATTCGTAAAAGTTGAAAAGAAAGTAGAAAATGAGGATGTATGTTTTTGTATATCCAAAACAATAAGGCAAATTACAGAAAGGATGTTTATTGTCAGTCTTTTTTAATAAAGGCTGAACTTAAGTTTAAGTTCAGCCTTTATTTTTTTAGTTTATTGTTTCCCTAAAACCTGGTTAATACCAGCAATTCTGGCACTTAAATTCTTTATCAATTAAGAATGTCAACATTAATTCATGAGACCCAAATGAGTTTGTACTTATGCCACTGACATTGTAATCATAGCTGTACGACAATTGAAGGTTATGTGTCAGTTCGATGCCAAACAAAACCCCGAACTCACTCCAGGTTCGATAAAAAAGTCCGAGCCTAAAGCCATTCGATTCCGGATTAGCTTTTATATACGTGTTGAAATTTAGTTCTCCCTGATAGAAGTTGCCATATTGAATTCCACACAGTCCGAATCCAAGGTTAAGCGGATTTTGGGTATGTTGCCTATATTGGGTATAGAGATAATTTGTATTTATAAACAATTTATTTATGGGCAGAAAAAGAGAAAATAAATTTTGGCTTGCTACACCCAAACGCCAGTCTTTATTTGTTAATTCAAAACCAAGATCTGAGTTTACATTGCTTGAATTCAATAAATTCATGTAAACTGTAGGATCACCAGGAGTTGGTGAATTCACTTTAGATAAGTCGTAAGATATACCTTGATAACTTAACCCTAAACCAAAATTCATTCGCCATTCCCTGTCCAGTTTCAGAGAATATGCATAACTTAAATCAACCGTAGAAGTTGAGGTGTACCCTATTTGATCCTTCAGAACTTTCAATCCCAATTGCGTATTAATATCGTCCAGATAAGTAGTTCCTGAAAAATATAGTGTTGTTGGTGAACCAGGGAAATTTATCCATTGTTTTCGAGCCAACAAGTCAAATTCAGCTTGATACTGGTAATTAACCGAAGCTGGATTGACTATATAAGTTTTCTCCCAAAAGTTATTCAGACGGATGTAAGATTGAGCAATCAATGAGAATGTCAAAACATTAAACAAAATGATAAAAATAGCTTTCTTCATTGTCAAAATAATTATCGAACTAATGTAACATAACCGGAATTAGTTTTAGTCCCCGATTCGGATGAATAATACAAAACATAGAAATAAGTTCCTGCATCAATAGGCTTTCCATTAAATGTACCATCCCAACCGTCAACTCCATCATATATCAATAATCCATTACGATTATATACTTTCATTTGCCAACCCTTCATAAACACATCATCAATTCCATCTCCATTGGGAGAAAAAGTATTGTATAATGCAGAATTAATCACAGTGATTCTTTTTGTTGCATACTCAAGGCAACCATTTGGGTTTATTACCTTTAATTTAATGTCAAAATATCTTTGATTGGCAACAGTATAGGTATGATCCAGATAATTTCCCTGACCAGCATCACCATCACCAAAATCCCAGTAATACTGTGAGTTTGGAATAGTTTCTGACCATAAACTAATAGTAGGATTACCTGTAGAAATTTCATTTTTATTCGACTGAATAGTATAATTATACGCGTCATAATTTGAAACATTAAACGTAAGTGTCGAAGTACAGCCTGCTGCCGAAGTACCTGTAACGGTATATGCTCCTGTTCTGTTAATCATTATACTATCACCTGTCAAGTTATTATTCCATTTATAAGTATTTGCTCCAAACACATGAATTATCATTGAATCACCAAAACAAATCTTAGGTTCTTTATCCAGCGTTAACACAGGAGGTCCTTCAACAGTTATCTGTCTGACAAATGAAGTAGGACAGGTTGAACTTGTGATGGTTAATCTCACATTATAATTACCCGGATTTGCGAAAGTATGATTTACAGTTTTATTGGTATCGGTTACACCATCACCAAAATCCCATAAGTAAGTGTAAGCTGTTAACGAATCAGGTATCAGTGCGTTAAAATTATATAAATGACTGTCACAATCCAATACTTTAAAATCTATTCCTAAAGTTGGCATTGTAAGATTAAAATTAGTGGTATTCGAACATCCAATCGAATCTGTAACTTGCACGGTTACATTGCCACTTTGGTTCGTGTTCATTATTTCGTTGTTCAATCCGCTAACGGTACCGGTAGACCACGATATGGTATAAGGTGGAGTTCCACCTGTTACTACTGCTGTTGATGTTTCACTTATACCTCCGGTTGTACAGTCTAATTTAGGAACACTTGTTACATCGATATTTATTTTGCTTGGCTCGGTAAGAGTCACGATAAGTAGTTTTGAAAATCCGGAGTTATCTGTTACAGTAAGCAGATACATCCCAGCAACCAGATTTGTCAAGTCTTTTGATGTGCTTGAAAATCCATTAGGTCCTATCCACGAATATGCGTAATCGAATACTCCCGGACTTATTTCAAATGGAGTGCCTCCCACAACATCTACTGATATAGCACCATTAGAGTAACCATTGCAATAGATATTTGTCTTACTTACCAAACTTACAATCAATTCAGCAGGAACTGTGACATTGTAATATGCTACTTTAGGGCCACAATTATTCGTGTCGGAAACAACTACTTCATACGAACCGGGTCCAATATTGTTTAAATCTTCAGAAGTAGAGAATGGAAGTCCATTTTTTGTCCAATTATAATGGTATGGTTGTGTTCCACCTGTAATTGTAATTCCAATATAAGCATTATCAGCAC
The DNA here is from genome assembly GCA_031292575.1 of Paludibacter sp. Taxonomy (GTDB): domain Bacteria; phylum Bacteroidota; class Bacteroidia; order Bacteroidales; family Paludibacteraceae; genus Paludibacter. The sequence continues at coordinate 90,314 of JARLGX010000019.1, read as the reverse complement.
CGAAGAAAGTCACATTTTTATGTACGTCAGTTGTTATCCTAATTTCAGCCGGTTCAACTATTGTATAACTGTTTGAGACATTGCAACCACGTGAATCTGTGACAGTTAAATTATAATTTCCTGCGTATAAATTTGTAATAATCGAATCTGTCGAAGTAAATCCTGAAGGACCTGTCCACAAAATTGAATAGGGTGGAACACCTCCGGTCACATTTGCCTGAAGTATACCGTCAACCGATCCAAAACAAGAGATATTTTTAACTGCTACATTTGGATTAATTGTTGGATCGACCGTAACTATTACACCAAAAACATTACCTGCACAACCACTACCAGAAACTGGTGTTACAGTATATACAACTGTTGCAGCCGTTGATGTTGTATTCGTTAATGTTTGAGAAATTGAAGTTTGCGAGCTTGCTTGTGCAGATGCACCAGTAACAGAACCAGCAGGACTTATAACCGGCATCGACCAAGTATAAGTTGTTCCTGCCGGAACAATTCCATCAGTTCCATCTACCGGAGTAACAGAAAATGTTGATCCATTACAAATTTCAGTGTTAAACCCTGTAATTACAGGAACTGGTTTTACTATTACTTCGGCAGCATCAGAAACCAATACAGAGCATCCTCCAGGAGCTAAATTAATTGTACAATAATAATAGAGAGTGCCAGCAGTCGTGGTCGGCGGATTGAAGACAGAATTAGTTGCAAATGGTATAGCTGTTCCTGAACCGGTATCATTTATCGTATTGCTATACCATTGATATGAAGGTGTTCCTGCACCATTTATATATGAAACAGACAATGAAGGAGTATCTCCGATACATGCGCTCAATAATGGAGTTGGTTGAGAAGAAATTGTTGGTTCGGGCTTAACAATTACTTCTGCAGCAGCACTAGTTACAGTACACATTGCACCTGTTGTTGATGTTACAACACAATAATAATACTCAGTTCCTACGCTGGTAGTTGATGGAATATATGTATTACTTATCTCACCGGCAATCTGTGATCCAGTAGTTGTATTATTTGAATTATTAATAAACCATTGATACGAATATGTACCTAAACCTCCCGAAGCAGTTATCGAAAGTGTCTGAGGCACAGAATTTATACAAACAGTTTGAGTAGGAACCGACTGAGGACTAATAACAGAGCTTGGGTCAACAATTACCTCCGCAAAATTACTGTAAACAGGACCACAATTACTGCCAGATAAGTTTAAATCAACAAAGTAATAATAATTTCCTGGAGAAGAATATAACGGTGGTGTGTATGTTGAACTTATTGCCCCTGGAATTAAAGATGCACCAGCATATGAATTAGTGGTATTTGAATACCATTGATATGATGGTAATCCGGCACCTCCTGTATAAGAAACCGTTAATGGAGCTCCAATCGTATTACCCAAACAAACTTCTTGCAATAGAGTCGGCTGAGGGTTAATAACAGGGACTGAATTTACAGTTACAGTTGCAGTATTTGAAGTTAGTATTGAACAACCCGTACTGGCAGGAAAAGTTATCATGCAATAATAATAAAGCGTTCCCAAAGCAGTTGCCGGAGGATCATAACTTACAGAATTAGCTGCAGCAATAATAGTTCCGCTCGTATTGTCATTTACGGTATTACTATACCATTGATATGTCGGAGTTCCAACCCCATCCTGATAACTAACCGTCAAAGTTGCAGGTGTACCTCCTAAACAAACTGAACTTGAAGCTGGTTGAGCCAGAACCGAAGGTTGTGCAATAACAATGACTTCGGAAGTGCTACTGGTTACACCACAATTTAATCCTGTTTGAGTAATAACACAATAATAGTAAGCTTTTCCGATATTATCGGTCAAAGGAGTGTAAGAATTATTTGTAGCGCCAATAATTGCTGTTCCGGTAATATTGTTATTCGCTGGATTTTGATACCATTGGTAACTAAAAGTTCCACTTCCACCACTTGCAGTTAAACTAATTGGTATGGCCGTAGAGGATTGACATAAAGATTGTGTCAGGATTGATGGACTAGTAACTGTTGGTTGCGCATATGCATTAATATCAGCAACATTACTTGTAGCTGAACCACATGAATTTCCCGATAAGGTTACTGTTGCATAGTAATAATAAGTTCCGGGGGTTACAAACGGTTGAGGAGTAAAAGTAGAATCAATTGCACCTGAAATTATTGTTCCGGTAGTGTTATTATTAACAATATTACTATACCATTGATAAGTAGCAATGCCTGCACCACCTGTATAACCAACACTTAATGGAACTCCTATTGTTCCTCCAACACAAATATCTTGCGTTGGCTTTGGTTGTAGATTAATTACAGGTAAAGGATTGACAGTTATAATGACCGTATTTGAAGTTAAATTACCGCAAGTTCCTGATAAAAATGAAATAATACAATAGTAGCTGGTTGATCCTATTGAACTTGTTGGTGGAGTAAAAGTAGAATTTGTTGCCCCGGAAATTGGAAGACCTGGATTTACTCCGGTAAAACTATACCATTGATAAATCGGTGTGTCAGTTGTAGCCGAAATTGCAACTGATAAGTCAGCAGGTGTAGCCCCCACACAATATGTAGCTGATGAAGGCTGAGTGGTAATTGTAGGTTCTGGCTTAACAGTTATGACATAATTTACGGCAGGTCCAGAACAACCGCCGTTAAATGGGATTATGGTATATGTAACGTTCCCCGGAGTTGAGTTTGAGTTTGTGATTGTTTGCGATGGCAAATAAGAGACATTGCCCGAAGGTACAAATCCCGATAGTCCCGGATCTGCAACAGCTGACCATGAATACGTTGTGCCCGGCTCATCTGACGTAAAATTAATTTGATTTGTTGGAAATCCGGAACATACAGACTCAGCCAAAGGAGAATTAGTTATATGAGGAACAGTTTTTATATTGAATGAAATTGTGCTTGTTGCAGAAATTCCACATTCATTTGTTGCATAAAGCGACATAGAATAAGTACCTGGGGCACTGTATGAAATGTTTCCGGGATTTAAAGATGTTGACGAGGAAGGTGTTCCACCGGGAAAACTCCATGAGTAAGTCATTGAGGCAGCAGAGGTAGAACATGTTGTGACCGAAGCAGTAGGACTTATTGATGTTGTACCACAAACATCTGCAATCGGATTTATAGAAACAACTGGTGGTTTTTTTACAGTAATAACCTGACTTACCGAACTCGTTCCACAAGCTCTGGACATTGATAAATTTATTGTATAGATTCCAGGATTTGTAAACAAAAAAACAGGTGCTACTGATGATGAATCTGTTGAGTTAATATATGAAAAATTAGATACTGTGCCACAACTACCCGGATCATAAACAACTGACCAGGAATATTTTAGTACGCTACAAATCCCAACAGTGTTTGTGGTATTTGTTGTTTTAATAGTTAAAGGGGCGCAACCTTCATTTAAATCAGTTGTAAATGAGGGCGATATAGGTCCTTCAATACAAACATCCTGATAAGTTGTAACGGTACCACAACCATTTTGAGTTGTAAGAGCCACGGTATAACTTCCTGGTACTGTATATGTGTGACTCAGGGTTTGCGGTGAAGTTTGGTGGGGCACAGAAATAATTGTTCCATCACCAAAGTTCCACGTGTAATTAGCAACATTTGAACAATTTTGTCCATTTGTAGGTAGGGCTGAATTTACGAATGTTACACTTGTCCCAACACAAGCAATAGTTACATTTATTCCGGATTTAGATGCAGAAACTTCAGAGGCAGTACCTATCGAATCAGGTAGATTTACATTAGCCGAATTTATATTTTCAAAAGTATAAAATTCAGTTTTATAGATATTATTATTTTCGGCTTTAGAAATATTTATACCAATTGATAATAAGATGAGCAATATTATACCAAAGGATTTTTTCATTTGTAATATTTAAAGTATATATGTTTGAATGTTCAGAAATTACATATTTAAATATAAGTTGAACTAAGTCGGATATATGTTGTAATATCTCTTTAAAATTGGGTGTAAAATTACAAAATTATTTTTTACATTTCAATCAAAATCTAATAATATTTAGAAAGTTAACCGTATTTTAACGCTTAATTTATTCAAAATAATTCATAACTATTAATTTTAAGTCAAAAACAAGTTTACATAACCCATAAAACGTAAATATTCATCTTCGAAATAGATTAAACATAAAGATAATTTCAAAAATGTAAATCAACATAAATCATTTCTAATTAATTTTTTAGCCTGAAAATATATTTAAAGTCGAAAAATAAGCCGTCGAAGGTAAATTGAAATACTATACTATTTTTAACGAAGAATTTAAATTTTAAAAGGTTTAAATATTGGAAAGTTACAACTGAGTTTAATAGATATTTGAATATATCATTCTTTAAAATAAAACCCGATGTAAAAATAAATTTACATCGGGTTCTTTTTCATAGAAAAGGTAAACAAATGACTATGCTTTGAAATTATAATTTTATAGAGCTAACTAACTATAACAAACAGAATGTTTTTACCAATCAATTTTTTCTATTCAATAATTTACAAACTTTATTCACTAACTTCTGGGTTAAACATCGAAGCAAATTAAATGTTCAACAAAAATTACTTCACAAAAGTAGAATATCACAAATACATAAATGTATCATTTTATAATACGACACAAACTCTAACTCGACACAAGATTTATTTCAAATGTAAGTTGTTGACATAAACTTATTTATGTCAAATTTTGAAACATTCAATCATGAAGTTAAAGAAGTTGTAAATTTGATTATAAAAGAAAAAAGGAGTTAGATGCACTTATTTTGCTGACGAAACTCTGAAGGTGTAAGGTTGGTGAGTTTTTTAAAAGCTTTATTAAAACTACTTTTCGATCCAAAACCGCATTCAAATCCTACTGCTTCCAGTGTGATTTTATTATTTTGATCTTTACAGAGCATTTTTTTTGCTTCATTAATTCTATATTCATTTATAAAGTCAGGGAAACTTTTATTAATATGGTTATTTAAGATATTTGAAATGTGATGAACAGAAATTCCTGTTTGCTCCGAAACAGTTTGAATATTACAATCTTCCTTTAAATATGGTTTTCTCAATTCCATTAAGACCGTTAGGTTATTATAATAATCGGCAGCGACTTGATTGTCAATTTTAAGTGATATCTCTTTGCTTTTTAGTAAAACTATTCCATCTCCGGTAAAAAATCCGGTTTGCCATGTCGATTTTACAAATAAATAAACAAATTGAATGATCATAGCCAATTGGGCTATGATTAAATTTGCTTTTTCATTTGCTAAATAAAAACTAAGCGGTGCAGATAATAACATGAAACTTAAGTTTAAAACGATATATACTTTTAACCAGGAAACATTCATTTGAACTTTATCTATCGTGATTCTTGAAGATTTTTTGAGCTGTTTTTGAATAACATTGTAACAAAGAAATAAATAAAATGTCATTTGAAAATACACTAGTAAATTTAATAAATTTGTATGCCAAATGCCCTGTTCAAAATTCACAATTAGTAGATTTAGTCGTGTCTGGGTATCTTGCAATAAAAAATAAATTATAAACACTATTGCTGGAATGAAAGGTAAAAATTGAATTAATATTTTCGATGTACTTAATTTTATATGTTGATTCAATAATACTTTCACAAATCTGTAAAGGCTTGGACCAAGGGCTAATAATATAATTAAATCAAAAGGTACATAATGAATTAAATGAGAATAATTTTTATTAAGTAATGCCGCATAATAGAAAGAAAGTTCAACACTATAAGCAGCCAATAACAAAAATAAAAAACTTAAAACACGATTTGCCTTTTTAACTGGTGATTTTTTTATCAACAATACTGTGGCAAAAATTAAATAATTAATACCCGAAAAGAATGTAATATATTTCAAAAACATAATATTATCGTTGTTTTTTATATTTGCAAAGTAAATAAAAAAAATCTATAAATCAAGACCCATTCTTAATAATACGGAAAATCAAAGTGAATTAACACAATTTAATGACTATGCAGTGTCCAGACTTCAAAATTGCTATTCAACGGTCTGATATCTTTTAGTACTTTTGTTCATTAAACTAAAATCAAACAAAATATAAATATGACATACCAACGTAAACCTGAATGGCTAAAAACCAAACTTCTGAGTGAAGCCCATTTTGTTCAGGTAAATAATATAGTAAAAGAACATGGCTTACATACCATATGTGCAAGTGGCCGCTGCCCTAATATGAGCGAATGTTGGAATAAAGGAACAGCTACTTTTATGATTTCGGGTGAGATTTGTACACGAGCTTGTAAATTTTGTAATACACTTACGGGAAGGCCTCTACCACTTGATAAAGATGAACCACAAAAACTGGCAGAATCTATTTATTTGATGAAACTGAAACATGCCGTGGTTACTTCTGTAGATAGAGATGACCTGATAGATGGAGGTGCAGCTCATTGGGCAGAAACTATCAGAACGATTAAGAAAGTTAATCCAACTACTACTCTTGAGGTATTGATACCCGATTTTGATGGAAAAACAGAATTAATTGATTTAATTATTGCCGAAAAGCCTAATATAATATCACATAATCTTGAAACTGTGCGCCGGTTAACTCCAAAAATACGTACAAAAGCAAAATACGATACAAGTTTAAAAGTTTTGAAATATATTGCCTCACAAAATATAATTGCCAAAACTGGAATTATGCTTGGATTGGGTGAAACAGAAACTGAAATTTTTGCTTTGATGGATGATGCCCTTGCCTCCAACTGTTCAATTCTTACCATTGGCCAATATATGCAACCTTCCAGAAATAATGTCGAAGTAAGCGAATATATAACACCTCGAAAATTTGAAGAATATAAATTAATTGGGCTTGAAAAAGGCTTTAAAATTGTTGAAAGTGGACCCTTAGTACGTTCATCTTATGGTGCCGAAAAACATATTTTTTGATGTTTCAAATATATTATGTCTTATTTGTTATGATTGCTTGAGGTATAAATGTATTGTTTTACAACTATTTATAATGTGGTTGTTTACAAAAAAACACCATTTTCCTACATATCCGTCGTATAATTATAGTAGAAATAATATGTTGTAATGGTTACAATTTTATAAAATATACAAATATATCCCATTTCATTGATGTTTTTTATTCAAAAGTGTATTTGTATAAAAAATAATCCATATATTTGTCACGTAAATCAACAACGATAGATTTCAAAAGTGTTCTTTAATATTATATTCTTCAGTATAGACAACTGACAATTATTTACTACATACTTTTCCTGAAAGTTTTTTTCGAGAAATATTTTTTATTTAAATAATTATCAGACTTGGTGTTGTTATCGATTACTAAGTTTTATTATTCACACATAAAACTACAACAATATGAAAAACGTTGAATTTGAAAATGAATTAGTGGCTTTACAAAGTAATATGAGAAATTTTGCTTTTTCTCTCACCTTAAACCGTGATGATGCTGAAGATTTATTACAAGATACCACACTCAAAGTATTGGATAACCAAGAAAAATTTACAGATAATGTAAATTTTAAGGGTTGGGTACTTACAATCATGAAGAATATCTTTATAAACAATTATAGAAAAATTGTTCGTAACCAAACTGTAGTTGATAAAACTGAAGATTTACACCATCTAAATCTACCACAAAATTCTGGTTTTGACAGTCCTGAAGGTTCTTATGCCATTGGTGAAATTACTAATAATATAGCTGCATTTGCAGATGAGTACCGTGTTCCGTTTTCAATGCACATACAGGGATTCAAATATGAAGAAATTGCTCAACATATGAATTTACCAATTGGGACAGTAAAAAGCAGAATATTTTTAGCTCGAAAACGACTACAGGAACAACTTAAAGATTACCGTTATTAATCCATATAAATCTTATTAAAAGCCGAAGTATCTTACTTCGGCTTTTTTGTTTATATTTGAATCTAATTTCTGAAATATAATAGCAGTTGTCTTTACTCGTTTAAAAATATATCCTTATTAAAATATGAATCAAGCAATTATAATGTTGGGCAGCAATGATGGAGCTGACATAAACTTAAAATTAGCCAAGCAAAAATTATCATTTTATTTTGAGATACTCAAGGAGAGTAAAATAATTGTATCCAAACCAGTTGGAATTCATTATCAATCAGACTTTAATAATAAAGCTTTACTTATCTTGTCGGATAAGACCCTTGAAAACTCAATTGCTACTTTAAAAAAAATAGAAGTTGAAATGGGTCGAAAACCTGAAAATAAACAAGCCGGAAATATTCCAATTGATATCGACTTAATATTTTGGAACGACAAATTAGTTCATACCGACTATGACCGTTTTGAATATGTAAGAAAATGTATAGAAGAAATTAGATAACTTGATAAATTTAACGTTACGATGATGAGTTTTTAAATAATTTTATTGCTTTGAATTTATAAATCTTCTCTATTTCTAAATAAAAAAAATAGACGAAAGCAAATTCATGAATTAAAAAGAAGTATATTTGTACTTTTAACTATCATTTAAAAATTGTATATAACAAGTTGATTATCATGAAACATTTTCCACCCTCCGAATTAATTATAAATAGTGATGGAAGTATTTTTCATTTACATTTAAAACCAGAACAATTAGCTGATAATGTAATTCTTGTTGGTGATCCCGGACGCGTTTCTTTGGTTGCCGAAAATTTTGATTCTCAGGAATGCTCTGTTTCGAGTCGTGAATTCAACACTATTACAGGAAGTTACAAAGGTAAACGTATTTCAGTAATTTCAACCGGAATAGGAACCGACAATATAGATATTGTGATGAATGAATTGGATGCGCTTTCTAATATTGATTTTGAAACTCGTACTGAGAAACCTGAATTTCGCCAACTCACTATTATAAGGATTGGAACTTCGGGAGGAATGCAAGCTGAAATTCCACTAGGAAGTTTTTTGATTTCAGAAAAATCGATTGGATTTGATGGTATGCTGAATTTTTATGCCGGGCGGGACTCAGTGAGTGACTTGAAATTTGAGAATGCTTTAAAAAAACATTTAGTTTGGAACAAGCAGCTGGCTGCTCCTTATGTAGTTGATGCCGATGTAGAACTGGTTAACCGAATAGGAAAAGATGATATGTTGCGTGGCGTAACTATTTCAGCAAATGGGTTTTATGGACCACAAGGACGAGTGTTGCGGATTGATTTGGCTGATATGCACCTGAACGACAAAATTGAAAGTTTCCGCTATGGTAATTATAAAATTACTAATTATGAAATGGAAAGCTCTGCCATTGCTGGACTTTCAAAATTAATGGGGCACAAGGCAATGACCGTTTGCTGCATAATTGCTAACAGGAGAGTGGAAGCTGCAATAACTGATTATAAACCGTATATTGAAAAATTAGTGCAAATAGTATTAGAACGTATTTAATGTCAACAATAACCGCCATATCTACTGCTCCCGGTGTAGGGGGAATTGCTGTTATACGCGTATCAGGAATGGATGCTGTGATGCATTGTAATGCCATTTTTGTACCTAAAAGAAAATCATTTTTCTTGTTGGAACAAAAAGCAAACCTGGCATGTTTTGGGAGTATTGTAAATAAGCAAAGGGAATTAATTGATGAGGTGTTAGTAACTGTTTTTCGTTCTCCGCATTCCTTTACAGGTGAGGATGTAGTAGAAATTTCGTGCCACGGTTCTTTATATGTACAACAACAAATTTTGCAACTGCTTATTGAGCAGGGATGTGTGTTGGCACAGCCTGGTGAGTTTACGCAGAGGGCTTTTCTAAACTCTAAGATGGACCTTTCGCAGGCTGAAGCTGTAGCCGATTTAATTGCTTCAACTTCTGCAGCTTCTCATCGTATGGCACTTAACCAAATGCGTGGGGGATTTTCGAACGAATTGCTAAAACTTCGCACACAGTTACTGGATTTTGTTTCATTAGTGGAGCTTGAACTTGATTTCAACGAAGAAGATGTAGAATTTGCTGATCGCGGTAAACTCAAATCGTTGGCTATTACTATTGGGCGACTTATAAAAAAACTGGCAGATTCATTTCGTGTCGGCAACGCTCTCAAAAATGGTATTCCTGTGGCGCTGGTTGGTGAAACAAACGTTGGAAAATCTACGTTGCTCAATGTGTTGTTGAATGAAGACAGGGCAATTGTCTCTGAAATTCATGGAACTACGCGTGATGTGATTGAAGATACAGTCAATATAAACGGGATAATTTTTCGTTTTATTGATACAGCTGGTATTCGTGATACGAAGGATAAAATTGAGAATATGGGTATTGAGCGAACTTATCAGAAGATTGAACAAGCCGATATTGTTCTTTGGATACTGGATTGTACTCAATTAAGCGAACATATGGAATGGCTTACAAACAAGATTGCTGAGCGAGCTATTGGAAAAGAAATAATTTTGGTGTTCAATAAAATTGATAAATTAGCTGAAGAAGAACGAGAAGTACTCGATCAACTTTTTGAACAATTTAAAGGGAAACGTATTTATATTTCTGCACGTGAGCATGTAAACACCGAAGGTCTTAAAAAAGCATTGATTGATGCTGCCCAACTTCCCGAAATAAGCTCAAAGGACATAGTAGTCAGTAATATACGTCATTATGAAGCATTACAAAACGCTTTAAAATCTATAAATAGAGTTATTGATGGATTGGATTCAGGTATTTCAGGTGATTTCCTTTCGCAGGATATTCGTGAATGTATGCATTATCTGGGCGAAATAACCGGACAAATATCTAATGATGAGATACTTGGTAATATTTTCGGAAAATTCTGCATCGGGAAATAAAACCCATTCAATTTCAAACTCTTTCACATAAGATAAAAATACAACCAATTATCATAACTTTTAAAATTCATAACCCTTCGTTTTTATAACGAAGGGTTTTTTGTTAATTTGTCGTGCTTGAAAATCATTTAAACAATTGCAACTATTATTTGTTCTAATTGAAATTTTGTCTATCTAATTGAAATAATAAATTAGGTTATTCTGATAAATTGTAAATTTTAATTCTGATTTAATATTTAATTGTAACAGGTAAGTTCAATTCCTTTAAAAAAATACCATTATGACTTTTGACGAAAAAAAGAACATGTATTTTCCTTCGGAAGATACTGTAAAACATGCCAATGTAAAAGAATATGAAAAATTATACAAATATTCGATTGAGAATAGAGAAAAATTTTGGGCAGAGCAAGCCGGTGAGCTTGACTGGTTTAAAAAATGGGATAAAGTATTGGACGATTCGGATAAACCCTTTTATAAATGGTTTGCGGGTGGAAAAATTAATATTGTTCAAAATGCAATTGATAGGCATTTGAAAACTGCCAACAGGAATAAATTAGCTATTATATGGGAAGGCGAAAATGGTGATGTCCGTACATTTTCGTATCATGCTTTAAATCGCGAAGTATCAAAATTTGCCAATATTCTGAAAAGCATGGGCGTAAAGAAGGGTGACATTGTCACTATTTATATGCCACAGATTCCCGAACAGGTTTTTGCAATGCTTGCTTGTGCTAAAATTGGTGCAGTTCATAGTGTGATTTATGGTGGTTTTAGTCAAGAAGCACTCTCAGAAAGAATCCGGGATTCCGAAAGTAGAATTGTTGTAACTGCCGATGGCGGTTATCGTAGAGGTAAAATTGCCGATCTTAAAGGAATTGTAAACGAAGCAGTTGTCCTTTGCCCCACGGTTGAAATTGTGATTACTGTAAAGCGTACCGGTCACGAAGTGTATATGGAAAACGATAGGGATTACTGGTATCACGACCTTGAATCACTGCCAATTGCCAGTCCGAAGTGTGAAACTGAGGAAACAGATGCCAATGATATGTTGTTTTTGTTATATACATCTGGTTCAACCGGAAAACCTAAAGGTATGATTCACAATCATGGGGGGTATTGTGTATATACTTCAACAACTCACAAAATGGTTTTTGATATAAAACCCGAAGACCGGTTTTGGTGTGCAGCCGATCCGGGTTGGATTACCGGGCATAGTTATATGGTTTATTCTCCATTGATTAATGGTGCTACTATCTTTATGTACGAAGGAGCACCCAACCATCCTTATCCTAACCGTTGGTGGCGAATGATTGAAAAATATGGTATCAATATTCTTTATACTTCTCCAACTGCCATTCGAGGTTTAATGCGTTTTGGCGATTCATGGGTAAATCGTCACGATTTGAGCTCTTTAAGATTGTTAGGCTCTGTGGGTGAACCTATTAATCCCGAAGCTTGGCGTTGGTATTATAAAGTGGTAGGAAATGAAAATTGCCCTATCATGGATACCTGGTGGCAAACCGAAACAGGAGGATTTATGATTACTCCATTACCAATTATGCCGTTGAAACCAGGTTCCGCATCAAAACCATTTTTTGGAAATGAAATTGGTGTAGTAGATGAAAATCATAATGATGTAAAAGTAGGTGAAGAAGGTGCCTTGGTTATAAAGAATGTGTGGCCGGGCATAGCTGCCGGAATTTATAAAGATCCCAATAAATTCAAAGAAACGTATTGGACTAAATATGAAAAAGAAGGTTGGTACCATCCGGGTGATTCAGCAAAAATTGACGAAGATGGTTATATATGGATAATCGGTCGAAGCGATGATGTGATTAAAGTGAGTGGTTATAGACTTGGTACTGCCGAAATTGAAAGTGCACTTGTTAGTCATCCAAAAGTTGTAGAAGCAGCCGTTATTCCATTGCCTCACAAGTTAAAAGGAAATGCAATTCATGCTTTTGTAATTTTAAAAAATGGTGTAACACCCAATAGGGAATTGGAAAATGAATTGAAAAACCATGTAGCAAAAATGATGGGTCCAATCGCTCGTCCCGAAGAAATACTTTTTACTGAATCATTGCCTAAAACTCGTAGTGGTAAAATTATGCGTCGCGTATTAAAAGCCAGAGCTTTGGGCGAAGATGAAGGAGATTTATCTACATTGGAAGAATAAAAAAACATTTGTTTTTCAAACATTTAAATTGTAAATTTTTACGAATAATTTTGAGTCACTATTCGATTATTCTTCATAATTTTTAAAGCTGATGAGGTGTTTTATCTCACCAGCTTTTATAATAAAATTACATTAAAAAAAATAAAACTCAGCGAAGATATTTTCGGCATTATTTACTAAATTTGTCGGATTAAATTCAGTTTGAAAATTAAACAATTATTTGAATAACAGAACTTACATAAAATCAATACGAAATGAAAAAACCATCCTTATTTATTTTGGCTTTTTGTTCTTTTTTTTTGAACGTCATAGCTGTGGAAAATAATTTCGCTCCCGTTTTCACTAAAGTTGAAAATGGAATGATACAAGGAATCCTGGACAAAAAAACAGGACTTCAAATGTATTTCGGTGTCCCTTTTGCCAAACCACCCGTTGGAGAACTTCGTTGGAAAGCTCCACAGACTCTCGAAAACTGGAATGGAGTTTTGCAAACCACTAAGTTTGGACCAAAACCAGTTCAGGTGGAAGTATTTGGAAAAATGAATTCCCGCCTTGATACCATGAGTGAAGATTGTCTGTATTTGAATGTTTGGGCACCATTGAAAAAAAACACAAAAGCACTACCGGTGCTTGTTTATTTCTTTGGTGGTGGATTTGTTGCAGGAGATGGTGCCGAACCTCGATACGATGGTGCAGCAATGGCTCAAAAAGGAATAGTGGCTGTGACCGTGAACTACCGTTTGAATATATTCGGTTTTTTTGCTCATCCCGAACTCAGTGCAGAAGCCCCTTACAAAGCATCCGGAAATTATGGCTATCTCGATCAAAATGCAGCTTTACGTTGGGTAAAAAATAACATAGCAGCATTTGGGGGTGATCCTAAGAGAGTAACTATTGCTGGTGAATCGGCAGGATCAATTTCGGTAAGTGCACAAATGGCTTCTCCATTATCAAAAAATCTTATCGCAGGTGCCATAGGCGAAAGTGGTGCTGCCATCAATCCAACTTTGGCACCCATTCCTTTAAAAGAAGCTGAAAAAATAGGTTTAGAATTTGCTGAAAAAGCGGGTTATGCATCGCTGAAAGCTTTGAGAGCACTAAGTACAAAAGAAGTGTTGGATATTTATGTAAAATCAAAACGATTCGGATTTCCATCAGTTGTGGATAGTTATTTTTTTACAAAAACTCTCCCTGAAATATTTAAAGCCCGTGAACAAGCTCAAGTGCCATTATTGGTTGGGTGGAATTCTGCAGAGATACCGGGCATGGCATTTATGAATGGTAAAACTTATAACAGCGACAACTTTGTTAGTAGGATCAAAGAAATGTATCCAAATGATTATGAAGAAGTTTTAAAACTATATGCACATTCAACGGAAAAGGAAGTTGAAGTTTCGGCTACTGAGTTAGCCTCAGACAGATTCATTGTTTATAGTACATGGAAGTGGTTCGATTTACAAAGGAAAAATAGCACTCGGCCAGTTTACCGTTATTTGTTTTGCCACCCACGGCCTGCATTAAAAGATAAAACATTAAATCCTGGGTTAGCTGGTGGAACCATAAAAAAAGAAACAAATGCAATTCCAACTTTCAAAGCCATTGGTGCAGCACATTCTGAAGAAATAGAATACTGTATGGGTAACTTGTATTTAGCCCCTGAATATAGCTGGGAAAAAGAAGATTATAAAGTTTCTGAAACAATGCAAAGTTATTTCGCCAATTTTATTATTTCAGGTAATCCAAATGGACAAAATCTTCCAGAATGGCCATCTGCAAAGGCAAATAATCCCAATCCTCCAGTGATGATGATTAATGTAGTTTCAAAAGCCATACCGGCACAAAATGATGAACGTTTTTTGTTTCTTGATAAAAACTATAAAAACAATTAGCCGATAATTTTCTGAATCGGACCATATAAATTGATAAAATATATATTTTGAAAACAATCAAAAACTTTTGGATAGTAAGTTTAATATTAATAGTAACTATAATTCTGTTTAATAGTGGGTGTAAAACAGTAAATGAACCTGTTTTCGGTGGCACCGTAACCGATTATGACGGCAATGTATATCATACCGTGAAAATTGGAACACAAACGTGGATGATTGAAAATCTAAAAACAACGCATTACAATGATAGTACGGCTATACCATTGGTAACTGACAGCTCAAAGTGGATAAACCTTAAAACTCCCGGGTATTGTTGGTATAACAATGATTCAGTAAAATATAAAGACAGCTTTGGAGCTTTATATAATTGGTATGCCGTAAATACTGGCAAGTTGGCTCCAAAAGGCTGGCATATACCTACCGACAATGATTGGTTAACACTTGAAAATAATGTGATTCAATATTACAATTTATCCGGCTCTTTAGCCAAAATACTGGCTTCAAGTACATATTGGATAAAATCAAATGTTTCAGGCTCAATTGGTAATAATTTAAGTACCAACAATAGCTCTGGGTTTACAGCAATGCCGGGTGGTTGTCGTGTAAATGAACCTATCTCATTTAATAAGATTGATTCTGTTGGTGTTTGGTGGAGTTCTACAGTTGAATCTGATACTACTGCCCTGAGTTTGTCTTTAACCAACAATTTGAGTACGTTGGATAGAATTAACTATTTGAAACTAAATGGATTTTCGGTTCATTGCGTTAAAAATTCCAACTAATTATTGAATTTTATATTTATTCGGAAGGTTAGTAAAATAGTTCATCAATATCTCCTTAAATTTTTATTTCAATATGTTTTATTGGTTTTTAATTGATAAAATCGAAAAATCATTTATTCGCAAGTTAATAATCAGTACAAATATAACTTAAATTTTAAATACATATAGCATTCTTATGAAACGAACTATCATTATTTGTTATCTAACTATCTTTTGTTTAGGTGTTTTTGCTCAAGCAAAAAGTAATCAAGCTTCTGTAGTCACAAAAGCACGATTAACTCAAAATTTACCTGCTGATAGCTTAAAAACTAAAGCTAAAGTGGTTAAACGAATGCATAAAAAGATGATTATGTCATTGGATACTCTTACATTAAGCGATTATACTTTAAGCATTGAGCGTGTAAATGACAACTTGAATACTATTGGAGATAGTGCCAAGTTGGGATTTGATGTGGAGAATATAGCTCGCAGAATTGATTATATGACAAACTATGTCAAGCTGATACGTCAAAATTTCAAAGGCAGGCATTCGGTAATTCATCTTAAAAATCAATATCTTTATCAGAGCTTTACATCTAAACTAGATGATGAAACTGATCGAATTCAGGCTCAACTTGACAATTTGTATCATAGGGTATATCATGCAAAACTCCATTTGAAAAAAGTATTATCCGATTCTATTTTTAGGAAGTTATATGCAGATAAAGATCTACGAGCCACCTTTGATGATAAGTTAATCCGCTTAGAATGGAAATGGAACAGAACTGATAGTGTAACCAAAGCCAATCTTGATACCTTAAACAATTTGAAAGTAAGATTGTCTGATAATTCATTGATATTGTCTAATATCTTGAACATTTTGGATAAGAGGTTAGACAATGCTGTTCCTAAATTATTTGGACAAGAAGTTAATTATTTGTGGCAAGTAGATGGAGATCAAACAAAATCTCCGAAATCAGCCAAAAACATGATTAGTATATTTAAGGGTGAGCAAAATGCTATAAGCTTTTATTTGAGCCAGACATCTAAAGAACGAACAAATGTAGTTCTAATTGGAATACTCCTATTTATTTGGCTCTTTTTTAAAAGAAAACTATTGAAAACTGTCAGAATACAAAATGATACATACAATTATCTGAATTTAAAATATCTGAATAACTTTCCGATACTATCGCTGCTGATTTTATTACTGAGCCTGATGCCATTTTTCGATGCCTATGCTCCAACTTCATATATTTCCATTGAATTTATTCTTTTGCTTATAGCTTCAACAGTTATTTTTTTCAAAAACAGTGATCGTAAATTTTTGTTTAACTGGCTTGCTCTGGTTGTATTGTTGATAATCGATGTAACTGTTTACTTATTGATTGAACCAACCTTTGTTGAGCGACTATTGCAATTAGGAATACATTTGTGTATTATGTTTTTTGTAATTAGTTTTTATAGGACATTGCAAAAAAAAATGCCCTATTACCGTTTTATAAAATTGGCTACAATACTAGGAATTATACTCTCGGGTCTGAGCATTATTTATAATCTTTTCGGAAGATTTTCACTGTCGGGTGTAGTTGGAATTGCCTCTGTTTTTGCTGTTACGCAAGCAATTGTTTTGACAGTATTTGTCGAAGTTATTTTCGAGATTATACTACTTCAATTACAAAGCAGCCGCTTAAAGAAAGGGATTGACAAACCATTCGAGACTTCCATTGTGATTAATAAAATCAAAACTCCATTGATTATAGTTGCCGTTCTTATTTGGTTTATTACACTTACTTCTAATTTAAATATATATCATGGAATTAGCGATGCTACTGTTGATTCGTTGACTCGTATCAGAACTATAGGAAGCATATCATTTCAATTGCTCAGTGTGATTATGTTCTTTGTTATAATTTGGATTGCTCATATACTTCAACGACTCTTGAGCTTTTTATTTGGTGAGACTGGCGATGTTGAAGATTTGACAACAAAATCAAAAGGTCAACATTCACGCTTGCTTATAACTCGTTTATTGGTGTTAATAGGTGGGTATTTACTAGCCATTGCTGCATCGGGTTTGCCTATAGATAAACTCACATTTTTACTTGGAGCTTTAGGTGTTGGTATTGGTATGGGCTTACAAAGTATCGTAAACAATTTTGTTTCGGGTATTATCTTAATTTTTGACGGATCTCTACAAATCGGTGATGAAATTGAAGTCAGCGGACAAGCAGGTAAAGTAAAGGAAATAGGGTTGCGTGCCAGTACATTGTATACTGCTGATGGGGCAGAAGTTATTATTCCAAATGGCAATATCTTGTCACAAAACATTATTAACTGGACTTTTACGAATGATGAAAAAAGAATTATGTTGTCTTTTTCGCTTACAGGAAATGAACTGGATGCAAATTTGATAAATGAAATAATAAACGACACAATTAAGAATATTCCTCATGCTATATCTCAACGGAAACCGGTAATATTATATACAAAAGTTACGCCCGTTTCTTGCTCACTCACTATACGCTTTTGGAGCACAATTAGTAAATTTGAAGTTGTCAAGAGTGAAGCTATGCAACAACTGAGTGCCGCATTTACAGCCAAAAATATTGGTTTTGAGTAGAAACTTTAATTTATTTAAAAATGGATTGAGTAATTAATAAAGGGCAATAAAATAGACGCCCCGATTTGTAATTTGCAAATCGGGGCGTCTAAAAAACAATTAGTTATCTTCTATTATCATCTTGATTTCTATTTCTATCGTTTCCGTTGTCTCTTGTATTGACATTCGTGTTAGGTCTTGTTGAAATTTGATTTCGCATCTGTTTTTGAACCTTAACCGGTTGTCCAATGGTTCGTCCATAGTAATTTGCGCGTTGGGAAATTCTAACAGGAGTCACAGTGTTTTGCTGACGGTTTCCTACTTCCATTCCCGATATCCGTTGAGGAGTGACATTGATAACCTTATTATTTAATTGCTCCCGATTTCCATTATTATCTACAGGTCTATTTGTATTCAGATTATAATTGGAATTTTGTTGCTGGCGACTTTCATTATTGTCAACGGGTCTATTTATATTCTGATTATAGTTGGTATTTGGTTGTTGCCTGTTACCACTATTATCTACAGGTCTATTTGTATCTTGATTATAATTTATGCTATTTTGATGTTCACGATCATCTTTAGAATATCTAAATTGATGATTAGTTTTAAGATTTGCATCATCCCAATTCCGCGCACGATTCCTTTCATTTTCACGCCAGTAAACGGCACTTCTGGTGTTTTCATTAAAACCTCTAACATACGGTATGTTACTATGATCGTAATAATCGCGATAATAATATCTTGGATAATGCGAAATGTAATATTGGTTGTGCATCCAAGGTTGATAAGTGTTAATGTCAAGTGCAATTGCGAAACAATTATTTAAATCAAATCCTGCATAAATTGATGGTATGTTGGACGAATAAACCCATTGTCCGTTATCAAGATAGATAAAATCCTGATTTGAGAGGTCGTAATAGGTTTCTATATCCGGCAAATAGTAGTAACGCACTCCGGGATAATATGGTGGAGCCCATTGTGGATTTGAGTAACTTACCTGATTTACCGGAGTGATATAACTATACATGTCGCATCCACTAAAAAACGATACGAAGAGTAAAGTGATAACTAATAACGAGGCTTTTTTTAATCGTTTCATGTTTTTAGATTTTATATGATTAAATGAAAAATATGAATTTATATTGTTTAAATAGAGATAAATATTAAATTTTATATTTGAGATTTATTCATACAAAATTAATACCAGAGTTTTGATGCAATATTTTAAACAAAATAAATACGAAATGGTTTATGAGAAATTACTAATCTTGAATCCCAATTTTAGTTTGATAATTAAAACTTTAAAGATATTGAATACATCTTTAAACGTGTACTCACTAATATGGATGTGTTGACCCGAATCAATTTTAATTTTCCTAGGGTTAATAGTTTAGTTGAAAAATTATTGAGCAATACCGTCAAAATAAAGGATTAAATATTTCGAATTATTCTGTGATATAATTTCATATTTTGTCAGCTTACTCAGGTTATAATAACTACTACCAACCTGAATAATTTGATCGCCAATTATGAAACTTTGTTGGTATTCGTCAGTAGTATAAACAGGCTCAGCTCCTGAGTAATTCAATAAATAGGTTGTTGCTTTTGTTACACCTTCAGAATTTACAAGTTGCAAAATCTGAGCACCAATTAGTTGTCCATCAGTATTTAGCGGAGCCTGATTCGAACAGCTTACAAAACTACTTAAAACTAAAATTAAAGTCAATATTTTTTTCATACGAAAGTGATTATTCTTAAAAGTTGGCTGAAACTGGAGAATCTTAAATTAATCCCACACGTTTCTATCTTTCTTAATTGTATAACAGTGTAAATTACTTTGCAAATTTAATAAAACTGTCAATAATATAATCATTTGACAAATAATAATTTTTTATTTCTAATAAATGGTTTACATTTGTAATGTTCTATTGTATAAAATAATTATTAAATTTATATATAAATTAAGTGTATACAAACAACATTTTAAAATCTAACGTAATGGAAACTAAATGGATTATTGTTGCAATAGTTTTAATTTGTGTAATTGCTTTTATCGTTTACCTGATTGTAAGGAATCAGAAAGATAAAAATGAAGTAATTAAGTATTTAAATGAAACAGAGATAGAAAACGAACCTGAAACAAAAAAGAAAGAAGATTAATAGTAATCTTCAATTCAAGATTTGTTTACTTTTTTTTGAATAGAAAAACTAAAATATTAGAACAGGGTAGTTTTTATTAGACACAAAAAAGGACGAAATTATTATTCGTCCTTTTTTGTGTCTAATAAAGATTTACCTCATTTTGTCGATGGCGTTAAATCAGTTACTGGTCTGTTGGGATACAACACATCATGCACTTTTTCTACTACCATTGTTTGAGGAAGTGTAAAACCTGCAGTTAGCCTGATATCTTTCGAAGAGGCTCCGATACGAACTTCATAATGACCTTTTTCGGCTACCCACGAAGAAACATTAGTCCAGAATGAAGCTAAAGAGCGAGCATCAAGTGTGAAGCTTAATTCCTGACTTTCACCCGGTTTCAGCAGTTTGGTTTTAGCAAATCCTTTCAGTTCCTGAACCGGTTTTTCTATTTCTGTGTTTGGAGCGTGCAAATATAATTCTACGGTTTCTTTTCCTTCTTTCTTGCCTGTGTTTTTTACCGTAACCATTATAGTAAGTTCATTGTTAAACTCTTTGCTACTTAGCCGGATGTTGGAGTATTCGAATTGAGTATATGACAATCCGTAGCCAAATTCATAAGCAGTAGGAATTTTAAACGTTTCGTAATAACGATAACCTACATAAATTCCTTCGTTGTAAACTGCATTTATAGGATTATCAGCGGGTTCACCAGGGAATGTTTTTGCCGAAGGGACATCACTGTATGACATTGGAAAACTCATTGGTAATTTTCCGGAAGGATTTACTTTTCCTTTCAGAATGTCTACAATCGCATTAGCACCTTCCTGTCCAGTTTGCCAGGCAAGTAAAATGGCATCTGGATAATCACGCCAATCGGATGTAGCAATCACTCCTCCAATATTAAGCACAACTACTACTTTTTTGTTTGCTGCATGAAAAGCCTCTGAAACTTCACGAATCAATTGTTTTTCAGTATCAGTTAATGAAAAATCTGCAACTGAACGATCGCTTCCTTCGCCAGCATTACGCCCAATAGTAATAATTCCTATATCTGCATTTTTTACCTGAGAATCAATTTGTTCTTTGCTTAGAGGCAACTCCGCATGAAAATCTACAACAAATTTACGATTTTCGGGTTTTGCTTTTTGGGTAATTGTATCAATAAATTGTTTGTAAATTGCTTCCAACGGTTTAGCTACTTTATAACCATTGCTTTCAAAACTTTCATTGATAGTTGATGCAGATTCATAATTTACTTCACCGCTTCCTGTACCACCGGCAATAAATCTGTACGATGTTTTACCGAATAGAGCAACCCGCTTGACATTATTGAATGGCAAGGTGTTTTTATCGTTTTTCAATAAAACCATTCCTTCTGTTGCAGCATTGTGCGAAACTAATGCATGAGCCTTTAAATCGGGTTTATTAGAATAGGCATATCCTTTGAATCTAGGTGTTTTAAGAATAAATGTAAGTATGCGTTTTAAGTTGCGATCAATAACCTTAATGTCAATGATCTTATTTTTTAAGGCAGTGAGCAATTCTTCACGTTGAGTACAACCAGGCATTAATAAATCATTTCCGGCTTTCATTTGAGCCACAGCATCTTTTCCACCCCACCAATCCGACATAACCATTCCTTTGAATTTCCATTCGTCGCGGAGAATAGTAGTCAGTAAATCATAATTTTCGGATGTGTAAAAACCATTGACACGGTTATACGATGACATAACTGTCCATGGTTGGGCTTCTTTTACAACCATTTCAAATCCTCTTAAATAAATTTCACGTAAAGCACGCTGGCTGATTACTTCATTGATTGAATTACGGTTCGTTTCAATGTTGTTGGCTACAAAATGTTTCAGCGATGTGCCTACACCATTCGATTGCAGACCACGTACCATGGCTGAAGCTAATTTTCCTACCACAAAAGGATCTTCGGAATAATATTCAAAATTACGTCCGCAAAGTGGGTTGCGGTGAATATTGATAGCCGGTGCCAGAAGTACATCTGAACCATATTCGAGTACTTCATTTCCCATGGCCTTTCCTACAGTTTCGACCATTTCTGGATTCCATGTCGAAGCCAATGCGGTTGCAGTTGGAAACGCGGTACAATAGCGTGTAAAATTTAAACCTTCAGGATGTGATTCAATACGTAATCCGGCAGGTCCATCAGTTAAAACCGATGGTGTAATTCCCAAACGTGGAATTGCCCATGTAAGTCCTGCTTCGCCTGCAATAATCACAGTTTTTTCACCTGTTGGAGGGTTTAGCCAGTTATTTTCACCTAATCCCATAAGCAGGTAGACTTTTTCTTCGAGTGTCATTGCTGCGATTACGTCGTCAATTTTGTCTTTGCCCAACTGAGGAATGTGTGCAGTGTTTTGTGCACTCGATATTCCAAATACGGCAAGAAATGCACTGAATAAAATTGTTTTTTTCATTGATTTAAATTATTAGATTGATTTTTTATAAGAAAACTATTTCCATTTTGATGAATAGTATAATAAGTTGTCATTTAAACACTAAGTATTATGTGTCGGCAAAGATATATATTTATATTTACAAAACAAATAAAGTTGTTATATAAATTTTCAAGAAAATTATATAACAAAAAAAGGGACTTTCCAAAGAAAATCCCTGACTGAATTGATTTTGAAATTACAAATCAGTTGATTTGATTATATTGTATTAAACAAATATTTCCTCGGGGAGGCTTTCGTTCATTTGTTTCGCGATGCTTTTTTTTATTTGCCAATAATATGCCCAACAGGTAGTTGCAAAATAAACGAATGTTTGAATCCACAGGCTCACATATTCAAACGAAATGTGACGTAAATCGGCACCCATAGTGTTAATCTTAATATAACCTTGAGTGCCGGAGGTTGATGGAAATATCCATGCAAAAGCTTTCCAAAAACCGTTGATATTATATTGTGGCCAGGAAACTCCGCTCAAGAACAATAGAATGAGTGACATGAACATAAAAAGTACCAGACTGGTTTCCCTGTGCGGAAGAAAAACCGATACAGTCATTGAAAAGAAAATAGTTGCAAGGAGAAAAGGGACCATTAGCATCATGATGTCAAATGGAATACCAATATGCGGCAAATTATATGCGCGAGGTATAAGCATTAGTACAAAAAATGACCAGGATGCATAAATCATAAAGTAAGTAAGGCTTTTACCAATAATTACCCTGAATATTCCTCCACGGTGAACCGAAGAACTTACCAATACGTGAAAACGATTTTCTCCACGTGAAGTACCTGCAATCATTCCTATTCCTAAAAAAAGTGTTTGAAAAAGAATCAATATTAGAATTGCCGGCATTAGGAAACTGGCAAATCCAGCTCCTTCATTATAAAGTGCTATTCCTTCATACGGAACTGGGTTGGAAAGGATTGTTGCCGATTCTCCGGTAATACCATTGGCATTTAATCTTTTTATTTGTATGTGATTGCACATATCTAACACGCAATTAGTACATGCCTGACTGATAATACGATAATACATAAAACTGCTAATATCGGCATAAACTGAAACGGTGGTTTGATCGCCCGTATTTAATTTTTTACTGAAATCGGCCGGAATATAGACCACCCCATGTACTTTCTTTTCATCATAAGCTTGTTTAGCTTCTGCCAAGGTGGAATACGTACTTGCTATGTGAATACTTTGTGTTGCATCGATATGGCGTAATAATTCTCTTGACTCCTGGCTACGCGAACAGTCGACTGCTGCAACTGGTACATCAATCAGCGTTTCATTTTTATAAAGACTGCAATAAAGAATAGGGTAGGCGAGAGGTGCCAATACCAGCATGATAACTACTCCACGGTCTTTAAATAGGGTGCGGAACTCGCTTTTTATCACAGTCAATATATCCAGAGATATGGAAATGGCTTTTTTAAGCAATGGCATTTTTAGTTGGATATTCATTTCTAAACTTATTTAATTGGAAAGTTTTGTTTAATCGCCGCATTTTTTAATCGATAAAAAACTATGAATGGTAAAACTAGAAATGCAAGCATAGCAATGTACGAAAAGTAGGAATAATGAATCTCTACTCCATTAAGAGCCTGATTAACATAGATGTCGAAGTAATGGTGAATAGGGAATAAATTACTGAAAATCCTTGTTCCCACAGGCATTTGTTCTATAGGAAATGTTGATCCGGCAAAAGTAATTCCCAGCGTGCCAAAAAGCCCTGCAAATGTTACTCCATCCCGCAGGACCGGTGTTATCCCGATGAATAATATCCCGATTGCCTGGGAAGAAATGACCAGCATAAACGTTGCCAGAAACATCCAACCGATACTTGAATTCAAAGGATAATGCATGTATTTGTAAAGTAGTATATTACCAATGATTCCCAAAATTGTAAATATAATAGTATAAGGAATTAATTTACCTATGATAGCAGCAAACATGGAATTATCTGAATTCCTTAACCACTCATGCGTAGTTCGTTCTTTGTACTCAACCCCAATGGGAAAGACAGTCATCATTAAAACCATTAATTGAAGAATGCCCGGCAAAATTACATTGAGCAAATAAGTTCCGTAATTAGCACACGGATTTCCAATAAGATGTGTATCTAAAACAATCGGTTGAATAATACCCATGATACGGCTTTCATCCACTCCTTTTGCCCTTAAAACTTTTTGTTGCATTGCCATCGAAGTGGCGGCACTGATATATGAAATATCTTTATTTATAAGTGATCCTGCAATTAAATAGGCATCATTTACATAAAAAGTAATTGTCGGTCGTTGATTCGAAACCACCTCTTTATCAAAATTTCGTTTGATTTCAACAAATGCATAAATATTTCCGCGTTGCATCTCTTCACGTGCTTCTTTGTGGCTGTTTAGCCGCATCACGATGTTTATATGTTGCATTACTTCCAGGTTTCTGCTAAATTGCCGTGAAATAGATGAATTGTCCAAATCAACTACTGCAATAGGCATTTTTGTTGGTTGACCCTGATTGAAAAAGGTTAGAAAAAATACATATGTAAACGTCATGATAAGAATAGTTGAGATGAAATATATCGGACGACTGAGCATTCTCTTTAATTCCCGTTTAAACGTGTTTGTTATGTTTATTGATAATTTATTTGACATATTGCTTTAATTATCAGCTAATTAACTTTGTTTGATGTGGTTTTTATTTTATTTTTTCGACAAATAGAGCTGTCATTCCGGGACGTAAATCAGAAACTTTTGCTATTGGACGTGCACGTACTTCGAATGTTTTTACATCAAATTGTCCGGTTGTTTTGGTTGCTTTCCAGGTTGCGTACGAAGCCAGAGCCTTGATATAATCTACTTTTACATCCACAATTTGATTGTCTAATGCCGGAACTTTAATTTTAACTGTTTTACCCATTTTTAATTGTCCCAATAGATCTTCTCGAACATTAAAAGTGAACCACATATCGTTTAGGTCGACAATGCTCATAATCGGAGCGCCAGTGCCAACTAATTCACCACACTTAGGATAAATCTCTGTAATTTCACCATTAATAGGTGAGGTCAGTGTAGTTTCATTGATATAAGATTTTACTTCATTTACAGCCCCTTTTGCTCTGTCAACTAATGCAAGAGCAGCTTCTTTGTCTTCTTTTTCGGCACCATTTACAGCCATATCATATTGCGATTTTGCTGCATTCGAAGTGGCAACCGCTGCTTTGTATTGTGCTTCCGCTTCGTCGCGTTTTTGAGCGGTTACAACTCCTTTATCAAATAAATGTTGAACACGGTCAAATGATTTCTTAGAGATATCCACTCCAACCAACGCTTTTTGATACATTTCATATGCTCCAAAAATCATTTCTTTGCGAGCACCTTTGTTTGCTTTTCTGTCTTGGGCCGCTGCTGCATCCTCAGCAGCATTGGCTTGTTCCAGTTTTGCCGTAAGTTCAGGACTGTCAATGATTACGAGCGTGTCACCTGCTTTCACTTCGGAACCTTCTTCACCTTTGAATTCTCTTATCCGTCCGGGAATCTTTCCTGAAATCCGAATTTCTGAAGCATCAGCTTCACCCTGAATAATAATTGGTTCCGGTCTGTTTATGATAATACCGACGATGAATATCAAAACTATAACTACGATTAAGGCTATAATGCCTGTTCTTAAATCCTGATTTTTCTTTTTCATTGCTGTATGAAAATTTAATATGTTTATTTTTGATTATTTATTTATAGTTGGTTTTTGAGCTTTGAGTTCGGGTGCATTGAGTGTTCCCAATGATTTTGACAGATACAAATTGCATAATTTTACATCGATATTGGCATCAATTGATTCAGATTTTGCCGAAAGCCACGCTGTTTGTGCTCCCAACAGATCTGTCGATGTGATAACACCTTCTTTGAAACCATCCCTTGCATAGCGTAAGTTTTCTTCAGCTTGGTTGATATTATGTTGAGTAGAAGTTTGTTTCTTTAAACTTTCTGCAACTTTATAAGTGCTCTGCTTGATTTGAAGTTGCATTTTTTCTTTTGTTTCTTCCAATTCCAGTGTTGCAATTCTATGTTGTGCTTTTGCAGCATTTAAGGTGTGAAATTTATCTCCAAAATGAAATAAAGGGACGTTTGCAACAACACCGACAGTAAACATTCCACCGAATTGATTTTTGTATCCATCATATATGTTGGGATTTGAAATCAGGTAGTTACCCGTAAGACCTATATTCGGTAAGAAGCGAGATATCATGATTTTCTCATTCGATTTGGCTATGTTTTCCATTTGTTTTAATTCTTTGATTTCTGGACGATTATTTATAGCTTCATCAATTGAAATAAGTGGAGTGGCGGTTTCCTTCGATAAATCTTCATCTGCAAGCGTATATACATCATCGAGCGATATTCCACATAATTGGTTTAGAGCCATTCTCGAAAGATTTAACCCGTCTTCGGCTTTAGTTTCGGTAATATCTGCCTCGTTTAGTTTTACTTTTACTTTCAATGCTTCAGCTTTTGTTGCAACACCTTCGCCAATCATTACACTTACATTTGAATCAACCTGAGCCACCAGATTCCGGTATTCTTTTGCCAGCTTTACTTTGTTTTCGAGCGAAACAACCCGCCAGTATGCTTCATCCACTTCGAGTATCAGTTCGGTTACTTTACTTTCTTGTTGTGCTTTAGCAAGGCTTTCTCCATATTTAGCTATATTGTAAAGTTCCTTGATTTTTCCTCCCATAAAAATTGGTTGTACAAAACCGATTGTACCTGCAAATACATTGTGGATGTCATATTCCATAGCACTTTTAGGCAGTAAGGCATAATTTTTCCATTCAATTTTTTCAGGATTAGTGTTAGGATTGAATGGCGTTCCATTTGCATCCAGGGGAATCGGGTTGCCATTCACAACTGTCCACGAATTATTCCATGAACCTGCATAATTCTTTGTTCCATTTGCATTCATGTTATACACTGGTAGTAAAGCATCTTCCGATAAAAGCGACAGATTCTTTTGATTCCATGCATACGTTCCATTTGCCGAGAAATTGGGAAAAAATTGTGTAAAGGCTGCTGCTTTTAATTCTCGAGCTGCATTTACACTTTCCTGAGCCATTTTTAGATTTTTGTTGTGAATGAGTGCCATTTGTCTGCAATCTTCCAATTGCAATACTTTTTGTGCGTACAGTTGCATTGAGGCAACGATTGCGATAGTTACGAATACGTTTTTCTTCATACTTTTTTAATAAATGTAATTGACCAAACAATAGTTGCATATGCAACCAATTGCATAAAAAAATTATTTTAAATTAGCCATTATTTTTTTTAACACGATTCTGCTTGTATTTAGTTCTTCTTCTGTTATGTTATTCAAGGTTTTAGTTGCAACCATTTGTACTATTTCAGTTGCTTTCCTTTGTAACGATGCTCCTGTATCTGTAAGATGAATCAGGTTAATCCTTCTGTCGTTATGATCTGAAACACGTGTCACCAAGTTCCTTTTTTCAAGCTTATCAATAAGTCTTGTCATACTTGGTTTATCCTTAGCTGTAATATCACAAAGCGCTTGTTGTGTAACTTTATCTTTTTCCCACAAACAAGCCATAACTGACCATTGTTCTGTCGTTATTTCCATCCCTTCATTTGCAAAAGCACGAAGGAAAGTCCGGTTAATTGCTGTTGAGATTTTACCAACTAAAATGTTGAAAATCTCGTCATTTTGTAATTGTGTCATATGGTTGTGTTACTAATGGTTGTTTAAACAACTGTGCAAAAATACAACTAATATTCATATGTTGTATCAATAAATCATTACTTTAACATATAAATATGTTTGTTTATTTGTAAATATCTGAAATTTAGTTGTATACTAATTATAAATTTAGTTAGTTTTTTAGAAGAACTAAATTAGTAGGTTGTAACACAGGTAAACTATAATAAATTAAGAATAAAAAAATGCTCAACTAATTAAAGTTGAGCATTTAACTGGCGGAGAGAGAGGGATTCAAACCCCCGGTACCTTGCAGTACGGCGGTTTTCAAGACCGCTGCAATCGATCACTCTGCCATCTCTCCAGGGATCGTCTTATTTTTGTAAGGCGGTGCAAAGATAGTGCTTTTCCCGAAACTACCAAATAAGTAAAATGTAAATTAGTTGCAATTTTTCTAGGGTTGAAATCCGATTGAATAGTTAGTGAACTTATAATCAATCAAGAATCTTAAATTTAATCCTAAAATTTATCAAACTGTTTTCAAATAATCTATTATATTTTTTTCGATACGTGCTGTTATGTTAACTATATCAGCTTTCTCAAAGGCTTCTCCGGTTATATTTTCAAATAATTCGATGTATCGTTCGCTTATTCCTGAAACAATTTCCGGCGTCATTTCGGGAACTGTTTGTCCGGTTTTTCCCTGAAATCCATTGTTCATTAACCATTCACGCACAAATTCTTTAGAAAGTTGTTTTTGAGCTTCTCCTTTGTCGAAAAGTTCCTGATAACTGTCGGCATAGAAATAACGTGAAGAATCAGGCGTATGAATTTCGTCAATCAGGTAGATTTTACCGTCCCGACGTCCGAATTCATATTTTGTATCAACCAGAATTAAACCACGTTTAGCAGCTATTTCGGTTCCACGCAGGAATAGTTCCATGGTGTATTTTTCCAGCATTTCATATTCTTCAACCGATATCAACCCCTGGCTTAGGATTTCTTCCCGGGTAATATCTTCGTCGTGACGACCTAATTCTGCTTTTGTGGTGGGAGTAATAATAGGTTGTGGAAAACGTTGGTTCTCACGCATTCCGTCAGGAATTTTTACTCCACAAATTTCCCGAACACCACTTTTGTAGGTTCTCCATGCACTTCCGCAAAGATAACCGCGCACAATCATTTCTACTGGGTATCCTTCGCAGCGCAAACCTACAGTTACCATTGGGTCTGGACTAGCCAGCTTCCAGTTTGGAACTATATCAGCAGTTGCGTCAAGGAACTTGGCAGCAATCTGGTTCAACATTTGTCCTTTATAAGGAATTCCTTTTGGTAAAACCACATCGAAAGCCGAAATACGGTCGGTGGCAACCATTACCAGTAAGTCGTTTTTTACGGTGTACACATCACGTACTTTGCCGTGATACACGTTTGTTTGTCCATCAAAATGGAAATCGGTATTTGTTAGTGCGTTCATTATTATTGGAGTTGTTTGATTAATATATAATTTTATTTAGTACTGCAAATAAAGCAGTAAGGTCTTTTTATTTCGTAAGGAGTTTTTTGTTTGAGACTTAATTAATTTTCTTTTTTTAATTCAAAAAACATCTTGATTTTCAGCTTATTTCACTCATTTAGAGGTTCGTGCAGCTCTATTTTCATACGCTTCCACAATTCGTTGAACCAATTTGTGGCGTACAATATCTTTTACATCAAATTCAACACGCGCAATGCCCTTAATGTTTTTGAGAACATCCAATGCATCAATTAATCCGGACTTTTGTTGATAGGGTAAATCAATCTGAGTTGTATCACCCGTTACTATCATTTTGGCATTCAGTCCCATACGTGTCAGAAACATTTTTATTTGCATGGTGGTGGAGTTTTGCGCTTCGTCCAGAATAACCACGGCATCGCTCAGCGTTCGTCCGCGCATAAAAGCAAGCGGAGCAATCTGTATGGTGCCGTTTTCAAGGTATTCTTTTAGTTTCAGCGGCGTAATCATATCCTGCAAAGCGTCGTAAAGTGGTTGCAGGTAAGGATCTATTTTTTCTTTCATATCGCCTGGAAGAAAACCGAGCTTTTCACCTGCTTCTACAGCCGGGCGACTGAGGATAATTTTTTTTATTTCACGGTTTTTCAGAGAACGAACTGCTAAAGCAATAGCGGTATAAGTTTTACCTGAACCTGCGGGTCCAATGGCAAAAAGTAAATCGTTAGTCTCGAAATTTTTCACCAACTTTTGTTGGTTGGCAGTGCGGGCCATTATGGATTTCCCGTTGACGCCATGCAAAATCAGGTTTTCAAACTTAATTTCAACAGGTTCGTGACCTTTTATTATTTCAATAATATTGTCTTCGGAAAGTGTATTATTATCAATGCAATACTTTTCCAATTTTTCAATGATTGAAAACAGATTATTTATATCTCCTTCATTTCCGGCTAATTTTATAATATTTCCCCTTGCCGAAAATCGAACGTTAGGATGTAAGTTCTTTATTAAATGAACATTGTTATTGTTTATTCCATAAAAAACAGTAGTATCGGTCAGCTCAGAAAGTTCAAATATCTTTTCAATCATAATATTTTAAGGAGTAAGACGCAAGAAAGTAAGAGGCATTTAATTTTCCTCTTACTTTCTTACTTTTAAATTTTAGTCTGCAAATAATGGATATTTTTCCATTGTTTTATTCACGCGTTCACGAACTGATTTGATAACTTCTTCGTTTTCAACATTTGAAAGAACTGTTTCAATCATTTCGGCGATTTCTTCCATTAATGGCTCTTTTGCTCCTCGAGTTGTGATTGCAGGGGTTCCTAAGCGGATTCCTGAGGTCTGAAATGCAGAACGGCTATCAAATGGAACCATGTTTTTATTTACGGTAATATCAGCTTCCACCAACACTTTTTCAGCAACTTTACCCGTCAATTCAGGAAATTTTGAGCGTAAATCAACCAACATGGAATGATTGTCTGTTCCTCCTGAAACAATTGTAAATCCACGAGCAATTAATGCATTTGCTAAAGCAGCAGCATTCTTTTTCACTTGTGCCTGATAAAGTTTATATTCAGGTTGTAAACATTCACCGAACGAAACTGCTTTAGCAGCAATCACATGTTCCAGCGGACCACCCTGAATTCCAGGAAATACAGCAGAATCGAGTAGGGCAGACATCATTTTAATTTCACCTTTTGGAGTAGTTTTACCCCAAGGATTTGGAAAATCTTTTCCTAATAAAATGATACCACCACGAGGTCCACGCAATGTTTTGTGAGTAGTAGAAGTTACAACGTGTGCCCATTTCAAAGGGTTTTCCAATAATCCTGCAGCAATTAAACCTGCCGGATGTGCCATGTCAATCATTAAAATTGCACCAACTTTGTCAGCAATTTCGCGCATGCGTTTGTAATCCCATTCGCGTGAATAAGCCGATCCTCCACCCACAATAACTTTTGGTTGTTCACGGATTGCAACTTCTTCCATTTGGTTGTAATCTACACGTCCGGTTTTTTCGTCTACATTATATTCGCAAGGTTTGTAAAGAATGCCTGAACTGTTTACCAATGAACCGTGAGACAAGTGCCCGCCATGAGCCAGATTCAATCCCATGAATTTATCACCCGGATTTAAACAAGCTAAAAATACGGCTGCATTAGCCTGAGCACCTGAGTGTGGTTGAACATTTGCCCATTCAGCACCAAAAATTTCTTTCAAACGGTCGATGGCAATTTGTTCACTTTGGTCCACTACTTCGCAACCTCCATAATAGCGTTTGCCCGGATAACCTTCAGCATATTTGTTTGTTAGTACGGAGCCCATTGCTTCCATAACTTGATCACTTACAAAATTTTCTGACGCAATTAACTCAATTCCTTTCAATTGACGTTGTTTTTCGCGTGCAATAATGTCAAAAATAACCTGGTCTCTTTTCATTTTTTATATATCTAATTATTGATTTTCTCTTTTTAGCGGACAAGTTGAGACTTGTCCATGTATCATATCATTCATTTAATAACTCTTGAAATCGTTCAATAAATTTTCCTACATGATATCCATCCATCAATGCGTGATTTACATGAACATCCACTGGTAACCACATTTGGGTTTTAACTTCATCGCGAGTTATTTTACCAAAAGTAATTTTTGGTATGCTTCTGTCTCTGCTAAGAATCCGAGCATGATTTACCGATGTAAAGTCGACCCATGGAAGTGTTGAGTAATGTAAAATATCTTCACCTGCATTTGTAAATTTCAATCCTGATTCATTCTTTACTCTTGCTACTTCGACAGTTGCCTGATGCATAAATTCTTCAATATCTTCATTGTATGGCATATATCCACAACCGTACGTTTCATCTTCTCTGAAAATTGTAGGACCTGCACCAACGCTATCATAACACACTACTTTATCGTCCTCAATCCGATAACGAAATTCTTCAATTTCATTTGCTGCTTTCATTGACAAATATAGATAATATAGCGAAAATGGGTAACCCAATTCTTTAGATTTTTTGTAAGCCTGCGAACATTCAACACGAACAGTTATACCAAACAAAGGTTCATCAAAGCTTTTAAAAACTTCGAAATGCTCGCGGCGTTTCCATGTTGATAGGTCTATTTCGTGTTTCATAATACTACCCTAACCCCTAAAGGGGAAAATAAGTTGCAACTATTAATTTTATTATAACATAGATAATAGAAAAGCTATCCTTGAACCCCTTTAGGGGTTTGGGGTCTTTTTTTTTGTACCGTCCAGCCAAATTTGCCTATTTCCTCGCCCAATTTGTAATAATGCCCATGGGAATATGCAATCAGTTTGGCTTCAGAAAGTTTAAAGGTATCTGTTATCGGATCAATATATTGAGAGTCAGCCTGAACATTCACCACTTCAGCAATAAACATATCGTGAGAACCAAGTTTTACAATTTCTTTTACTTTACATTCAATGCAAAGAGGTGATTCGCTAACAATTGGGACAGTTACTTTTTCTCCTTTTATTGGAGTAAGTTTCATTTCGGCAAATTTATTAAAATCTTTGCCACTTTTCACACCACACCAATCGGTTGCATATGCCATTTCTTCATTGGTCAGGTTAATAACAAATTCGCCGGTTTCTTTTATAATATTGTATGAATGTCGTTCGGGACGCAACGATATATAGCACATAGGCGGATTTGTACAAATTGTACCTACCCAACTGACTGTAATTAAATTATATTCGTCTTCTGTACTCCCACATGATATTAAAGCAGCCGGTAGAGGATAAATCATTGTTCCGGGTTTCCAGTTTATTTTATTTTTTGCCACAAAGTATATAAATAAAAATGAATTACAAGAATGATACTATAAATGCAAGCTACTTAATTTTTACTTCTTCTAACCTCACTTCACGCTCGCAATATCTGCATTTAAGTCGGTTTACCCCTTCTTCATTGAGCACAAAGAAACGCGTTACCACAGGTTGATGATTAGTAATGCAATTAGGATTTCCGCATTGTACTATTTCCCTAATTTCGTCAGGCAAAACCAGTGGACGTTTTTCTACAACTTCATATTCCTTTATAATGTTGATTTTTGCATTAGGTGCAATGAGGGCAATTTTATTTGTTTCATCTTCTTCTAAAGCACGGTCCGAAATTTTTACAAGCCCTTTTGATCCTATTTTTGCACTTTCAAGATTATTTGCCAACGTAATTTGATTTAGACAAGTATCTAAATGAAGTATTGAAACCACTTTGAATAATTTGTCTGATGGTATATGATCAATAACGGTTCCGTTGCGAAGTGCTGCTACTTTTAATTTCTTTTCCATAAAAATACGAACTACATGAATTAATACTAATTACACGAATTTTGCATGACTTACTTTACTCTTGCTTTTGATTAAGCACTACTTTACTCATTATTGCTTGTCGCACATACAATCCATTTTGAGCCTGACGGAAATAATATGCCTTTTCGTTGCTATCTACATCGGGGTCAATCTCAGAAACACGTGGTAGTGGGTGAAGTATACGCAAGTTCGATTTGGTGTTTTCAAGCATGGAATTTTTAAGCGTATACACGTTTTTAACCCGTTCATATTCCATTAAATCCTGAAAGCGTTCTTTTTGAACCCGTGTCATATAAAGAATATCAGCATCGTTGAAGTTATTTGTAAGTTCTGAAACATCGGTGAACGAAATGTTGTTTTTTTTGCAAAAAACCTTATATTCGTCGGGCATTTTCAATTCATCGGGCGCGATAAATTTAAACGTTGGATTGAAATGCGACATGGCCATGATAAGTGAATGTACTGTACGACCGTATTTTAAATCACCCACCAAGCATATTGTCAGATTTTCGAGTGTTCCCTGGGTTTTCAGAATTGAATATAAATCGAGTAAAGTTTGCGAAGGATGTTGATTTGCACCATCACCAGCATTAACAATTGGAACCGGAGAAACTTCTGCAGCATAGCGAGCAGTACCTTCGAGTGGATGGCGCATAACAATTGCATCAGCATAACAACTTACCATGTGTATGGTGTCATTTAAGGTTTCACCTTTAGACGAGCTGCTGGTGGCTGCATCCGAAAAACCAATAATAGAACCACCAAGGCGAATCACGGCTGTTTCAAAGCTTAATCTTGTGCGAGTTGAAGGTTCAAAAAATAAAGTGGCAATTACTTTTCCATCTAACGTTTTACGGTTCGGATTTGCTTCAAAGTCAGCTGCAGAATCGAGAATTGCCAGTATTTCTTCTTTGCTATAATCGGAAATTGATACTAAACTGTTGTTTTTCATGTTCTGTTCTTTTGTTGTCAACGTTTTAGAGTCGCTTGCTTACACTTATTATTATTGTTTTTCTAAAGAAAAAAACCAACACAAATCTTCAAAGATTTATATTGGTTTTTTTGAATTTCTTAGGGGTAACTTTTCTATGCAACTAGTTTGATGTGAGTTGCTTTGTTCGAAAAAATATTTAAAGTTTCTCGTTTCCATTTTCGACAACAAAGATAGTTGAAATTTTGCAATAATGAAATAAAAATCCATTGTTTATTGTTGTTTAATTCTCTATTAAGATACCAACAATCTTTTCAAGTTTCATTTTTAATAGATCTGATTCGTTTTGTCGAACACTTAGTTGGAGTTTGCAATTATTTTCATAGAAATTGTGCAGAATCTGAGCATTGGTTTCTTTAATCACACGCATAACATCGTTCATTAATTCGTAATTAAAATTTATTGTCAGAATTTCGTCAACAGTTTTTTCAACTATTTCGGCATGATTAAGTGCATCTGAAGCCGCTTCTTTGTATGCAGATGTTAACCCTCCAGTACCAAGCAAAATACCTCCAAAATAACGTACAACAATAACCAAAATATTAGTCAGGTCACGTGAGTTAATTTGTCCCAGAATTGGTCGGCCGGCTGTTCCAGAAGGTTCTCCATCATCGTTTGCCCGAAACTCTTTTCGTTCGGATCCAAGCATGTATGCATAACAAACGTGCCTTGCGTCGTAATATTCTTTTTTGTAGTTCTTGACAATTTCCTTTATTTCTTCCACCGAACTTACCGGCATGGAGAAGGCCAGAAATTTACTTCCTTTTTCTTTGTAAATCCCTTCTGAAAATGCAATTATTGTTTTATAGGTATCAGTCATTTAGATAACAAAATTGTAAAGATATTGGACTGCTTAATTTGGTAATCGTACAAAAGTACAATTATAATTGATGAAATAAAATCGTTAAATTGTAGAAAATGCTCTTGAAAAAATAAAAAAGCTGTATATTTGCACCCAAATCCTGACAACTGTTAACCAATTTCAATTGTCAGAATATGCCTCTTTAGCTCAGTTGGTAGAGCAATTCATTCGTAATGAATAGGTCGCGGGTTCGAGTCCCATGAGAGGCTCGTTTTAATTGACAGTTGACAATGGAAATTCTTTTATTTGTAACTTCTAACTAAACACTTGTAACTAATTATGTTGATGTTTGAAAACGGTATACTTGCGACGTTTATCCCTGAGATTCTCATGGTTATAGGCTTCGTTTTGTGCTTGTTCACTCCCGGTTTTCAGTCAAATAAATCCACTAATGATCAAACGCCAATCGTTGCTCAGGTTTCAACTTATAATTATCAATCTACTACAAACAATCAACAATCAACTTATAAATTTGAACTTGAGACCGAAGCTGTTTCGGAAGCAAAATATTCACTTCCACGCTTCATTGAGAATGCGATTACCATCACATTTGAGTCTCATTTTTCTACATCAGAAGGCATTAGTTTTATTGACTTCTCGCGCCCTCCTCCACATTTTTTTTCATTATAATTTTACTGATTTAAGTTTTTAATTTTCAAATAAATTGTATTTGTTTGAATTTAGTTGTTGCTTTTTTATTGCGTCAACACTTTACGTATTAACCATAAAATGAAAAAAAATGAATAGAAATATTATTCTAACAGTATTCACATCAATATCTCTTATTTCTGCGGCACAAAATCCCACAGATAGTACCCACGTTGTAAAACTGGATGAGGTCATTGTCAATTCGTTGAAAGAAACTTCGCCACATCAAACACCGGTATCGTCAACAGTATTAACTTCTAAACAAATTAACGATGCTCAAATCACTAATATTCGCGATTTAAGTGGATTTGTTCCAAATTTTTATATTCCCGATTACGGTTCGGCTATGTCAACGACTTCTTATATTCGTGGCATTGGATCGAGAAACAGCGGACAATCTATGGCATTGTATGTAGATAATGTTCCTTATTTTGACAAGTCTACTTTTGATTTCGACTTTTATGATATTAAGCAAATAGAAGTGCTGCGCGGCTCGCAAGGAACGCTTTACGGAAGGAATGCCGAAAGTGGAATCATCAATATCTATACCCTTTCACCTTTGAATTATCAGGGAACCAAGCTGTCGCTTAATGTTGGAAACTATGGGCTGATAAATGAAAAATTAGCTCATTATGGAAAACTTAGCAATAATTTAGGCTACTCGGTAAGTGGATATTATAACCACTATGATGGTTTTTTTAAAAATCTATATACAAATAAGGCTGCTGATGCAAGCACCTCGGCAGGCGGACGCGCTAAACTCGATTGGAATATTACTCCCGACTTTAAAGCCCAGTATACTTTTAACTTAGATTATGTTGATCAGGGAGCATTTCCTTATGGAGCATACGACCCAACTACAGGAAAAACATCATTGCCAAATTTCAATGATCCAAGCACGTATACCCGCACAATGTTTACAAATAGTTTGTTATTGCAATACAATACAAAAAAATGGACAATGAGCTCGGTTACGTCGCAACAGTATTTTAGCGATTATATGAAAATGGATAATGACTTTGACACATTGTCGCTTTTTTCTTTAAAGCAATTGCAAAAACAAAATGCCTGGAACGAAGAAATTATCCTGAAATCGAAATCTAAGAGTAATTATCAATGGAGCTTTGGATTAACCGGATTTATTCAGCAATTGGATATTAATGCACCATTTTACATGGAAAGTGACGCAATAAAATACATACTTCAACCTAGTTTTGATATGGCTGCATTGTATGGTGCTCCACAGATGACAATTACTGATAATGTGATTACAACTCCAGGAATTTTTAATACAAACACTGCCGGTGGTGCTATTTTTCATCAATCAACATTGAATAATTTGTTCGTAGATGGACTATCGCTTACTGCAGGTTTGCGGTTGGACTATGAAAACATAAAACTTGATTATAACACCAGTAGTTTAATGAATGTGAACATGGTTTCTCCTTATTATACCGGCCCATATCAATTGGCAGACACGTTGAAAAATAATTTAGCAATTCATTTCTCGGAATTATTACCAAAAGTGGCTTTAAAATACGAATGGAGAAATAAGCAGTTTATTTATGGTACAGTTTCAAAAGGTTATAAAGCCGGAGGATTCAACGTACAAATGTTTGCCGATTTGGTCACAGCCGGTCTGCAAGGTGTAAAGTCGGCCACAACTCCTGAAACAGTGTTAAAAACAATTTCGTATAAACCGGAAACAAGCTGGAATTATGAAATTGGTGGACAATGCTTGTCATTAAACGATCATTTAAAATCGAGTATATCTTTATTTTATAATAATGTAACTGATATCCAACTTACTCAATTTGTTCCTAATGGTTTAGGACGAAAGATTTCAAATGCCGGAGCCGCTGTAAGTAAAGGGCTGGAAGTATCTTTCGACGCTAATTTGGGTGCTGGTTTCAGTGCCGGTATAAATTATGGATATGCCAATGCAACTTTTACAAATTATACCGATTCGGTACAGACAACTGACCCAACAACCCATAAAACTGTAAACACAAAAGTAGATTACAAAGGCAAATACGTGCCTTATGCGCCACAAAACACGTTGAATTTGAATGCAAGGTACGAACATTCATTTAAAAATGCTATTATCGATCGCTTAATGGCAACTGTACAATATACAGGTATTGGTAAAATTTACTGGACTGAAGCAAATGATATTTCCCAAAATTATTATTCGCAGGTAGATGCTAAAGTAGCTGTAAGCAAAGGTGAAATAGGCTTGGAATTATGGGCAAAAAATATCTTTGATACCAAATACAATGCATTCTATTTCAATTCTTCGGGCAGTCAGTTTTTCCAACAAGGAAAACCTGTACAATTTGGCGCAACGGTGAAGTTTGAATTCTAAATGATGTGATTGCAAATTTGATTTATTAAGAAATGAAACGGCTGAACTTCAATAACGAAGTTCAGCCGTTTCTCATTTGGTCTTTTCAACATTCAATTACCCTATTTGATGATCTTTTTTTTCAGAGAATAAAATTCTTGCCTTCAAAAACACCAATTCCGAATAGGGCAAAATCGTATTTAACAGGGTCATCGGCATCGAACGTGATGAGAACTGACGTAATTTCTTCCACTGCCTTCCAGTCGTTTTGCTTGCGTTGAAGCAAACCCAGTCCACGTGCAACTTCGCCTGTATGAACATCGAGCGGAAGCATAAGTGCCGAGGTAGGAATTTTATTCCACAGCCCAAAATCTACTTCATGCACATCGCTTCGAACCATCCAACGAAGGAACATATTTAATCTTTTTGCAGAAGAATTGGCCGATACATTCGAAATATGTTTCTTTACTCTTTCGGCATGAGGAATGGATAAAAAGACTTGGCGGAAGTGATTCAACGCCCCAAAAATGCTGCCTTCAACATGGTAACCTGTGGTGAAAACGCTTTCCAGACCGTGATAATGTGTATAGATATTTTTCAATGATTCCAAAAAATACAAACAATCGTCGCCGTTGAAAGTGCGGTGTACAAAGTTTTCAATATGTTTCCAGTCACTATTTTCGGTTTCCATGATAAATTCATAAGGCGAATTATCCATCAAATTTATTAGCCTGTTGGCATTATTAATAATGCTTTTTCGTTGTCCCCATGATATTGTTGCAGTGAGGAATCCCGCAATTTCAATGTCTTCTTTTCGTGTAAACCTATGCGGTATCTGAATAGGGTCGGAGTGGATAAAGTCAGTGCTGTTGTATTGGTTTACACGCGAATCGAGCAAGAGTTTTAATTCCCTATGATCAGTTGGGATCATAAATTGAATGATTTTTCAAAAGAGTTTATGAGGGCATTCTCCAAATGATGATAACTTTTGGTGTAACCTTTTTCTTTTAGCGATGTTACAAACTCGGAATGCGACCTGCCTTGCCTGTAATCAGGTTCTTTAACCGGATGTTTCAGGTATTTTTCAAAAGTAGAGGCAGGTTCACCTAAATTCAGAACTGCGTGATATAAAAGAGCATCTTTGCTCCGGTAAATGGCCGATCCCAAAATCTTTTTGCCAGAAATGGCAATGTCCGAAATCCCCATTAACGATAAATCATGAATTCCGGATTTTTCAATGGTAGAAATAATCAGTCGATTGACACGATTGAAAATCTCTTTCGGGTGAATATCTTTTTGATCGAAATATACGGCAGCAATTATTATATTGTTGGGAGTAAGCACCACTGTTTGTCCACCCGAAGGACGTTTCAGTACGGTGATGTTATCCCTTTTTATATTTTCCATGTTCAACGAATCGATAGCATGATTTGATGCACCCAGCACAACATAAAATTTATCGGGTATCCAAACCAAAAATTGATTTGTTTTCTTTTCGAGTAGTTGTATGTCCGGCAAATAATAATCCGTTGGGTTCAACATGGCAGAATTTTATTTGTGAATGGCTTTATCAATAGCGTCAAAACCTGCTTCCATGTATATT
Source organism: Paludibacter sp. (assembly GCA_031292575.1). Lineage (GTDB taxonomy): Bacteria > Bacteroidota > Bacteroidia > Bacteroidales > Paludibacteraceae > Paludibacter. The sequence goes on along the minus strand of JARLGX010000019.1, from coordinate 49,449 downwards.
TCGGAAACGGTAGGATGTGCGTGAATTGTTTGTGCAACATCGTAAACAGTACCATCTACCGACATAAACGCACTTGCTTCGGCAATCATATCTGTGGCATTGGCGGCTACAATTTGCACACCCATAACCTGACCGTATTTTTTATCGGAAAGCATGCGGATAAATCCTTCGGTGTTGCCTTCTATCAGTGCTTTCCCATTTGCTGATAAGGGAAATTCACTTATTTTGTAATCCAGTCCTTCAGCTTTCATTTCCTTTTCAGTCATTCCAACCTGAGAAATCTCGGGAGAAGTGTACATGTTGATTGGATAATTCTGCGGATCGAAAACTGATTTTATGCCTTTAATGTGATTGATAACATAAATTCCATGGGCCGATGCCAAATGAGCTAGAAAACTTTTTCCGCTAACATCGCCAATAGCATATACATCTTTGATGCTTGTTTCAAAGTTCTCGGAAGTTTTGATAAAATTACGTTCGGTAAGTTCAAATGGAACTTCACTTTCGGGAATAATTGCTTTGCGTGAGTTGCAGTTGACCAGTAAATCGCATTTTATTTTTTTTCCGCCAATGAATAGTTCTCCATTTTCGAATTTCTCAGGATATGTTTTCAGTATCAGTCCAATTTTTTCAGTTTCAATCATTTTAGTGATATACGAAATTAGAAACTCATCCAATCCATCCAAAAAGTAATCGCTGTTGGCAACTAATGTAACTTTTTTGCCAATGAGCTTAAAAAATTGAGCCATTTCCACAGCCGAAATATGATTTCCTGTAACTACTATATTTTCGGGTATTTTCTCGAGCGAAAATAGTTTTTCCATCTCAATTATAGGAGCATTGGCTATTGACTTATCACTGACTTTTGGTTTTGATCCTGTAGCAATAATAATATGCTTTGCGCTAATTTTTTTGTCGTCGACAAAAACTATGTGGTCAGCACCAATTTTAGCTGTGCCTGTGAGAATATCAACCCCATTTTTTTTGAGCAAGTAACTTACTCCAGAACTAAGCCTCCCGGATATTCTTTTCGACCGCCCTTTTACTTTTTCCCAGTTTAAAGAGATGTTATGCTCAAATATGCCATCTATACCAAACTCATCGGCATGTTTTATTTTGCTAAATATTTTAGCACTCTCCAAAATAGCTTTAGTAGGTATGCAACCCCAGTTGAGGCACATTCCACCCATATACATTTTTTCGACAATCGCAGTTTTTAGTCCAACTTGCCCTGCACGAATGGCGGCTACATACCCGGCCGGTCCTGCTCCAATAATTACAACATCGTATTCCATATTCAATTATAAATTATTAATTAGTTATTCCACCAGCATTAAAACCGGATTGGACAAATACTCCATCACCTGATTTATAAAGCGTGAAGCTTCACCGCCGTCGACTATCCGGTGATCGACCGAAAGTGACAGTGGCAACACATGTCCGACAACAATCTGATCACCTTTTACGATTGGTTTTGTAACAATCCGCCCGATTCCAAGTATCCCTGCCTGAGGATAATTTATTACCGGAGTGGCAAATACACCACCTATCGAACCATAGTTTGTGATGGTGAAAGTTCCATCCTTCATGTCGTCCATCGATAGTTTCCGATCCCTTGCTTTATCAGATAATTCAGCAATCTTTTGTGCAATCTGTAAAATTGAAAGCCTATCGGCATCTTTAATCACCGGAACAACTAAACCTTCGGGCGTATCCACAGCAACAGCAATGTTGTAGCGATTTTTAAATACCATCCGATCATTTTCCATGTCCATTTGCGAATTCAACTGGCGATGTGCTTTCAATGCTTGCACAATAGCTTTTACAATAAAAGGAAGATACGTTAGTTTAGTATTCTTATCAGAAAACTTCGGTTTTAGTTTTTCCCGTATACGCATTAATTCCGATATTTCCACTTCTTCAAAAAGCGTCATGTGAGCTGTATTCTGTTTTGAATTCAGCATGTTTTTGGCAATTGCTTTTCTGATTTGCGAAAGAGGTTCGTAAGTAACTTCGTCGCCCGAAAAAGTTTGCGTAAAGGTTTCTGTTTTTTTATGCGCAACAGTTGGACTCTTTGATTCCACCGCCTTTTGAATATCCTCTTTTGTCACTCTGCCCGAAGGACCGGTGCCGGATAATTTATTTATATCAATATTCAGGTCACGTGCCATGGCACGTGCGAGTGGAGTTGCCAATACTTTAGAGGGCGTTTTTTCTTCAGCTTTCGGTTTGGAAGAACCTTCGTCGCTTGCTGCCAGTAAAGCATTACTTGCAGCCAGTTCCATAGTACCAACCACTCCGGCACCTCCTTCATCAATCGGTACAGTAAGTGGCGCTTTTGCTTCAACAACAGCATCTGCACCCGAAACTCCTTCAATTTCAATCTCTACCAATGGACTTCCAACACGAATGGTTTCGCCTACACTGCCGTAAATAGCCACAATAGTTCCCGATTTTGGAGAGGGAATATCGGTTACTACTTTATCGGTTTCCATGTTCACAAGTGCTTGCCCTGCTTTTACCGCCTGACCTTTTGCAACGTACCATTCCAGAATGGTACCTTCTTCAAGTCCTTCACCAATGTCGGGAAAATTAAAAATATATCTCATCGTGTTAGAAGTTTAGAATTTAACGGTGCGTTCAATTTCATAGAAAATACGTTCGGGAGTAATCATGTAGAGAGGTTCCCCTTTTGCCAACGGAACAATGGTATCAAATCCCATCACACGTTTTGGAGGTGCTTCCAGGTATAAGAATGCTTCTTCATTGGCAATAGCCATAAGTTCTCCACCTACACTAAACGATGTGGGTGCTTCGGCCACGATAACGAGTTTACTGGTTTTCTTTATTGAATTTACAATGGTTTCCTTGTCGATAGGATAAATTGTCCGCAAATCAATCAGTTCCACCGAAATTCCTGCTTCTTTAGTCATAACCAATGCCTTTTGACATTCGCGAATCATGGTTCCGAATGCCACAACTGTAACATCAGTTCCTTCATTCAGCACTTTAGCTTTGCCAAGGGGAATAGAAAATTTATCGTCAGAAACTTCTTGTTTGATAGCCCTGTAAATGCGTTTAGGTTCCATAAAAATAACCGGATCATTGCTTTCTATGGCGGCAATCATTAAACCTTTGGCATCGTGTGGTGTGGAAGGTACCACTACTTTTAAACCGGGAATATGAGAATACAAGGCTTCGGGACTTTCGGAGTGATGTTCCAATGCATTTATTCCCCCGCCGTACGGAAAACGAATTACCATCGGTGCTTTGTACATTCCACGCGAGCGGTTATTCATGCGTGACACATTGGATATAATCTGATTAAAACCCGGATATGAAAAACCATCAAATTGTAATTCAACTACAGGTCTTAATCCCGATAAAGCCATTCCAAGTCCGGTGCCTACGATGGCCGATTCGGCAATGGGTGTATCAAAAACCCGTTCAACACCGTGTTTTTTTTGTAACCCTTCTGTTACCCTGAATACACCGCCTTCAACTCCGGCATCTTCACCAAAAACCACGACTGTTTTATCTTCTTCAAGCATAATATCTAATGCATTATTGATTGCCTGTACGATAGTCATTACACTCATTTTTTGCTCTCCTTCCATGTTAGAAATTGTTCATAATCTGTTTTTTGCCTTTTTAAATCATCGGGCATATCCACATACATATAGTTGAAAACATCTTCTAATTTATAGGGAGCCATATTTTCGGCTTCTTCAAATTGTTTATCCACTTCCAGTTTGTATTTTTCAATTAATTCTTCTTCATTTTCTTTCCAGATACCTTTATTATCCATGTATTTTTTTAGTCGAATCATTGGATCTGTTTTTGCCCATTCCAGTTCTTCTTCTTTTGTGCGGTATTTTGTCGGGTCATCCGATGTTGTATGTGCACCTTTTCGGTAGGTTAATGCTTCTATCAAGACTGCTCCTTTTCCGGCTCTGGCATATTCAGTAGCTTCTTTGTAAGTGGCATACATGGCAAAGAAGTCATTACCATCCACTTTTACTCCGGGTATACCGAAACCGTATGATTTTATGGCCAGATTTACAGCATTTGTTTGATTTCGAACGGGAACAGAAATTGCATATTGATTATTCTGAATTGTATAAATTACCGGCACTTTCCATAACCCGGCAAAATTAAGTGCTTCGCTAAAATCACCTTCCGATGTTCCTCCATCGCCAATTGACGTGAAAACAATCTCATCTTTTCTCTGGTGTTTAACCGAATAACCAATGCCCGTGGCGTGTAAATATTGTGAGCCGATAGAAATACTAATGGGCAATACATGGTTTGCTTTTTTAAAGTTACTGCCTTCCTCGTTTCCCATGTAATAGAGAAAGATCTCCTTCATAGTTACACCTTTCAAAAGCATTATCCCAACTTCGCGGAAAGCCGGTGCAAGCCAGTCCTGATCTCTGATAATCATCCCTGCTGCTGCGTGAATGGCTTCGTGACCAATACATGGCGGATACGTGTACATGCGCCCCTGACGCTGATAAGAAACAGCCATTTCGTCGGCGGCACGAAAAAAAAGCATATGCTTATATGCCTGAATAACTGTTTCGTCATCCAAATCAGGCATTAGGTTCTTGTTTATAACCTTGCCCTCGTTGTCGATTACTCTGAATATCTTATCTTCCTTTGGATCAAAATCGTTAAAAATCATATTTATTATATTTGAACAATCAATATTATATAGAATGGTTTTAAATAATTGCTTTATTGACGTTTATAACAATCAAACATTGATAAGGTTCTGTAACGAAGAATTTGTAAATAACTTTTAAGAAATAAGCATTATCTGAATCGAAAGATTCCGATAGTACTTATTGCTTACAGTGGTTGCAGACGAAATAATAAATAAACTGCAGTTTAGAATTACACCCTATTGGGGATGAATATACATGAAAACGTTAAACGGTAGATTGATGCGTATTAAGTAGGAAATAGAATGATTTTCTTTACGTTTGGAAACTTAGGGAAGGTTGAATAATAACGGCCGATACCCTGAGGTGTCGGCCGTTCGCAATTTAAATATAATGAATTTGAAGAGAGACTTTGTTAGGAAGCAGCAGTTATCGGAGCTTCGGTATGAACTTGCTCACCAGTATGCCTGCGTGTCTGGCGGGCTTTCAGCTGGGTTTTGTAGTGCGAAATTATGTCATTCATTTTATCGGCCGGAGTCTGGTAGTCTTGGTCTTCATATTCGGTACTGCAAAATTCAAAAGCATCGTAAAAAGCAGTCAAAGCCTTGTCTGTTTCAGAACGAATTTGATGTGCATCTACCACCTCAACAGATGAATCTTCGTCGCTACGTTGCATATACAGTGTGGCAAACTGAGTATTAATTTCCCGCAAATGGTTGAATAAAATAGAAAATTGCATAGCTGTTGCAGCTGCCTGAACTTCGGCATTGCCATCATAGTCGGCCAGCAAATCATTGAATCGTTTTGTATTGTCGTTATAGTTTATATCGCCAATATCCCTGCCGTGTTTATCCAGAAAACGGTTCATCACCACCACATTCTGAGCCATTGAAGGAATGCTCAGTTTTCCAAAAGTTGTTACCTGATCCATGATCGATTTAATCAACGTCCGGCGTTCGGTGTTCAGGTCGGCCAGCTGGTTGCTGATGGCATTACCCAACTCTTGAGCTTTAATTTTTGTAATCTCGGGCATTAGTGCCAACACCCTGTCAAATGCCTTTTTCAGATGTAAAGTTTCGGCATTAAATTTTAGAAAAATAGCAACAATCTGACTAACAAACATACAATACTCACTGTTCCACAGATGACTAAGCTGTACGCGAATAATAGTGACTTTCATAAAAAATTTAAATGTATTGGTTAATAATAGAAAATTAATAACACAAAAATATATATAAATTCTGAAAACTTAACCACAAATAGGAAAAATATTTTGTACATTATACATTTATTTTTCGTGAATATATACTGCTATTTCTACAGTCTCGATTAACAAAGGGTTTCCGCTCCGGGCGAAATGTAGAAATTTTTCCGAAGCGACCAATCGCCCCGAGCGAAAGGTCAAAATCATTTGAAAGGGAGCTTTCGCTCGGAGCGAAATCGTGAATTCATTTTAGGGCGAGCATCCGCTCGGAGCGGTTGGGCAAATTCATTCCAACTCATGCTTCCGCCCGGGGCGGTAGCTTGAATCTTAAAAAAGGGGGTAAATGCTCGGGGCGGTGAGGGGGGAAAGGCTGAACTTCTGTGGGGAGATTCAGCCGCTGAATATGTGTAGCTAATTTGGGAAACTTTTATTTTTAGACTTTATTCCAAACCATATAGGGTGTAAATTCATCAAACAAATCTTGTCTTTGCTTCAATATATGATATTTGAATGCGAGAAACTCTTGCTTAATCTCTAACTCTTCAATCATTATAGCTTTGTTTTCAGGTGTTTTAGCAGAAATATATTTATCAAGTGAAGAGTAGAAATTATTCATTCTACTAAGGAAGTATTCGTAAAACTGTTCTTCCTTAATTTGTCTGATTTTACCAGTACCATTAAAAATTCGAGTCAATAATGCTATTGTTTCAGCTACCTGAAAATTACCTGACATATTAGAACTAAAAGATACACTTTTAGTCGTAGCTAAATTGCACAGAATAATTTCTTCTATATTATGAAGCGACGGATTTAAAATATTATCAAAATGATGAAGCTTTTTCTTGTTGCAATATCCACAAGAAAGAAACAAATTGCTCCATGACGTTTTTAGTTTCTGATTATTTTTTGCTGAAGGTCTTAGATGCTCAATTTCATAATCAGTTACAAGAGTTCTCTCGCATAAATAGCACTTGCTTTTGTGGTCTTCAATCAGCTGTTTTTGAACATCCTGATGATTGTATTTGGTATTGCCAACAACTAATAATGAATGTGGAACAACGGCACTTTTGGCAACTCTTATCATAAACTAACTATGTTTTTTGCAGTTAATTTTATGCTAAGATATTCAGCCTTTATTTGTGGAGACACAACTTCGGAAACGTCGTTGAATTCTTTAATAAGTTCCAGAAGTTCTGCTTTTTCGCCAACAGTCAGTGTTTCTTTAATTGCCAATTCTTTGAATTTGTCAAATCGAATTTCCAGATAACTTGACTCTGACTTGACACCGAAATAACCTTCAGATAAAGCTTCGTAAGAGTATTCGGTCAGGTCTTCCAGCTTTTCGCGATTCTCTAAATCAAAAGCAACAGCATTTGTAAGCGAGTTCAGTATAAATGGCGAATGAGTTGTTACGATAAACTGAATATTCGGAAATATGCGTGTAAGCATGGGTAAGATTAGCCGTTGTAGTTCTAAATGCAGGTGCGTTTCTATTTCGTCAATGATAACAATTCCATGTTTCAGATATTCCCTGTTAGGTGAGGTTTTCTCTTGCATCTTCAATATTAAATCGGCAACAATATCTATAATTGCAGAATAACCATCTGATAATTGATTGAATTTAAATTTTTTCTGATTATCGAGAATGTAAAAACTATAGTCTTTGTAATCGAACTCCAACTTTATGTTTTGATTTTGGAATATCTCTTTCAATAATTGCTCAAAGTTTTCAAACCAAGCCTTAATCTCATCAGCATCCGTAAGCATCTTTTCATTTCTTGCCAAGGCTTCTTGAACCTTTAAATCAACCAGAAAGTTGAGAAACTGATCAACCATTCTATCGTTCTTAATTTCATAAGAAATTCGATAAGTAGGTTTTGTTGGATTTATTGGTTCAATTATATTTGTTTTTCTATCGGCTGCATAAAAGGCAAAGATAAAGTTACCTTGTTGGCTTGCTTTGGAAATATCTACAATATTATTAAAGGTCAGTTCCACTTTTCCAAAAGTATTATTTATTTGATTTTCAAAATTTCTAATAATTTCCTCCCGTTGAGGTATATCAGTTGCGTTAGGGTTATTCTTCCTAATTCCTTCTAAACTTTGAATATGGTTTCTTAAATATTCCTTATAGGAAAGAAATGATAAACTATTATCAGACTTAATCTTATCTAAAAACTCCACAATAGCATTTAGCAATATAGTTTTTCCACTACCATTTTTACCGGTTATAATCAAATGTTTCAGACTGTCATTCTCTAATGGAATATCAAAATTTTCGAGATGAAAAATCTTGTTGACGTGAATGTTTGTCAGGAAGTAGCTCATAACTTTTATTTTAAATATATTGAAGTGCAAATATACTAAAGAAAATCTGAATTATTAAAGCACCTATTAAATTTAGACTAAACATATTAATACAGGCTTGGGCTTATAGGCAGTGAGAGATTGTATTTTATTACCATCAACGCTGCGTACCGCGAATTTTTGTTTGGTAGTATAGTTGATAAAGAAATGTATTTGTCGGAATGCGGGCAAATAGTGGCGGAGAAATGGCAGAAATCATTTGAAATCCGGTCGGAATTATTTTGTGACGCATTCGTCATCATGCCTAACCATATCCACGCCATATTACGCATTGAAAATCCCGCCATTATTGTAGAGACGCCCGGCCGTGCGTCTAATGATGCCGATGATCCATACCTAGAGACGCACGGCCGTGCGTCTCTACATGGGAATGATACCAATCCGCGTGTTGGACGTGATGGTAATGGCGCTGCATATCGTGAACCGAAATCGATATCATCGTTTGTTGCCGGTTTTAAATCGGCTGTTACAGCACGGATAAATACGTTGCGGCATACCCAGGGCACTGCGGTTTGGCAGACCCGGTTTCACGATCATGTTATCCGTGACTACGAAGAATGCCGGCGTATTGGTGCTTATATCGATGGGAACATTGAAAACTGGAAGGACGACCCCTATTACATTTAATAGGACTGTATGTTTATTGTCTTATTATTGTAAACACAGAATAACAGCCGATCGCATTGTTGCAACCGGCTGTATCATTTTATCTGATAAAACTTGTCATTACTTTTTGTTTTCTGGTGGGAGCGGGGAGGGTGTCTTTGGTCATTTGGCGCATCTTGAGTTGCCATGCCATATTTTCGCCGAGTGTTTCCATAATCTGTACACCTTCGGCATCCTGTAGTGCATCGCCCTGTGAAGTTCCGTGTATAACGTTCCAGTAACTGGAAGTGGCAAGCATCATTTCGGAATACGCAAGGTAATGATTCAGCGTGTCCAGTGTGGAAGAGCCACCTGTGCGGCGCACTGCCACTACGGCTGCACCTACTTTATGGCGGAAAAAGTTTCCGTTGCTGCCCGAAACGTAAAACACCCGATCGAGAAAACTTTTCATGGTTCCCGCCACGCCCGAATAATATACCGGCGAAGATATAATAATGCCGTCGGCATCTTTCATTATCTGAATCCAATCATTTACAGGGTCTGTGGAATAAACGCACTTTTCATTCTGCATTTTCCGGCACGTGCCACAGCCCATGCAACCTCTCACGGCTTTGTGCCCTACATGGATTATTTCAAACTCAATACCGTTTTCTTCTAATTTTGAACCTACTAACCTTAATGCATGGTAAGTATTGCCTTCTTTGTGTGGGCTTCCGTTTATTGCTACTACTTTCATTTTTTTTACGCTTGTCTTTTGAACTTTTTCAATAGCAAAGATACAATAATTATAGCTAAAAACTCCAGATTCAGATTTAACCGAATAGTCATTTATTCTTAATCTTTTTGTAAACTACTTACTGTTTATTTGCAATCGTAATTATTTTACTTAATTACAAAACCTTTATGTTGCCATTTATGATACAACCTACCACCATACACCCGACGAGTAAGGACAAACAATTGAATGAAAGACAGGTTATAGATGCTGAAACGCTTAAAATTCTAAGTTGGAACATTTACATGTTGCCATACATCAGTTTGTTTAACCACAATGATGAAAGGGCGGAAGCAATTGCCGAAAAGTTGCAGTATTCCGATTGCCATATAATTGTTTTTCAGGAAGCATTCAGCAGTAAATGCCGTAATATTCTGGCAAAACGCCTCACAAAAGCCTATCCTTATCAATACGGACCTGCAAATAAATGCTATACTCCTTTCCGCACAAGTAGCGGATTGTGGGTTGTAAGTAAAATTCCTCTTACGCTTACCGATAAGATTGAGTTTAGCATAAGCAAGGGATTTGATGTGATAGCCCGCAAAGGTGCCGTCCTGTTCGGGGGTGAGTTCCGTGGAGCAAAATTTCAACTGCTTACCACACATTTGCAGGCCGACAGTTTACATCAAGTGAGGGAACAACAGTGCAATGAAATTAAGGATCATTTATTGAACCAGTATTTCGATCCGGATATTCCTCAAATTATTTGTGGAGACTTTAATATTGAAATGGACGATCATGTTAACTACAGATTAATGCTCCATACACTCGAAGCCCGTAATGGTGAAATTACCGGCGATGTAAAGTTTACCTATGATGAAATTGAGAATACGTTGGTACGAAAAGAATCGGGGAAAAAGAAAGTAATTGATTATATTTTGATAAGAAACGATCAATGGATTAATCGTATTGAGCGCAAAGTTCAAACTTTTTATGCAATGGTAGGACGGGAACATTCAAATCTTTCAGATCATTATGCAATGCAAGCTGATATAGATTTTAATACTTCATTGTTGATAAAAAATACATTGATTTCTGCTGTCAGATAATTTGTTTGCAAATAGAAATAAATATTTTGTTTAGTATTAGGTGATAGTTTTTTTTCAAAATGAGAAACAGCAGATTGCAGCAATGCAATCTGCTGTTCAATTACTAAGCCATCTGAATAAAAATGTCCAATTGGATTTGGATTAAGCTGCTTCAATAGCTTTCTTTGACTTACGATATAGATATGAATTAAAAATGTTGCGTTTGGCAAACCTGAGTTGTTTGTCTGCATTAATCAGGCGGGTATAGATGTTTTTTGAAACACCGAAATACTCGTATGTTGAGCCATCCATAAATGAAACTTCCAGTAATTGTCCTTTGAGTTTGAAATCAGCCAGGCCTGATTCAATTGAAACAATATGTTCTGGTTCGTTTGCCGCAATTGTTTCAGGTGCAATGCTTACCAAAAAATGGTAACCGTCTATAATTTGGCGGCTCTTTTGTTCTGCTTCATAAGCAAGCTCATCATTAGTCGAGAATTTGTCGGGATGCCATTCTTTTACTAAATTACGATATGTTGTTTTTAGAGTTTTAAGGTCAGTGTCAGGTTCAACATTAAATAATTTTTTGTATTCGTTAATACGTTTCATGAATTTGTGGTTTCTAAATGTTTTGGTGGTAAATTGCTTCGCAGCTTTTATAAATCGGGCACAAAGGTACGGTTTTATAACTTTGAAAACTAATTTTTTACTCATTATAATTTAACGGAGTAGGTGCTGGACACTTTACAAAACTTATGAACCGGTTTCTAGATAATCTTTTAAAGCAGTGTGAATAATGTGATTCCAACCAGTTACAAAATTAGACATTGCTAAATTTCCCGTTAGATGCAAAAACAGCCTTTTGCAGCAATGCAAAAGGCTGTTTACTTATATAGTCTAAAATCTTGGTTCTAGTATCTTAATCCCGAATCAATATTCATCCCAACTTTTTATCTTAATGTCTTCGAAGCTCATGGTGCAGAAGGCATTGATAAAGGCAGAAGCCAGGCGGGCATTGGTAAATAATGGAATATTGAAGTCAATAGCTCCGCGACGAATGATATAATCGTTTGCTAATTCTCGTTTGGTGGTATTTTTAGGAATGTTGATAACCAAATCGAATTCTTTATTTGAAATCATATTTTTTACATTCAATTCACCATCCTCGTCCGGCCAATTTACTGCTGTCGCATTAACTCCGTTTTCTTTTAAGAATTTTTGAGTACCGCGTGTAGCGTAGAGTTCGTAACCTTTCTTTTGAAGTAATAGACATGCATCCGACAGTTCAACTTTCGATTTTGTTTCGCCCGAAGAAATCATAATCCGTTTTTTTGGAATGCGATAACCAACAGATAGCAATGATTTCAGAATTGCTTCCGAGAAATCATCACCTATACAACCAACTTCACCGGTTGAAGCCATATCCACACCCAATACTGGATCGGCTTGTTGCAAGCGGGCAAATGAAAATTGTGAAGCTTTGATACCCACATAATCCAGGTCGAAAGCCGATTTCTCAGGTTTTTCAACAGGCAATCCAAGCATTACTTTCGTAGCCAGTTCGATAAAGTTTATTTTCAATACTTTGGATACAAATGGGAAACTACGTGACGAGCGCAGATTGCATTCAATGACCTTGATATAATTGTCGCGCGCCAGGAATTGGATATTGAATGGTCCCGAAATGTTGAGCGATTTAGCAATTTCACTGGCTATCTTCTTGATTCTGCGAATAGTTTCCACATAGATTTTTTGCGGAGGAAATTGTGTGGTAGCGTCACCCGAGTGAACTCCGGCAAATTCCACATGTTCAGAAATGGCGTAAACCAAAATCTCTCCTTTGTCAGCTACTGCATCAATTTCGATTTCCTTGCAACGCTCGATAAATTCTGAAATTACTACCGGATGTTTTTTTGATACATCGGTAGCCAGTTTCAGGAAGTTTTCTAATTGCGAAGCATCGTAGCACACGTTCATAGCAGCACCCGAAAGTACATACGAAGGACGAACCAGCACCGGATATCCGATACCATCTACAAACTCATTCACATCGTCGAACGTGGTTAATTCTTTCCAACGTGGTTGATCTATTTTCAATGTGTCGAGCATCGAAGAGAATTTATGACGGTCTTCGGCACGGTCAATATCAATGGCTTGTGTTCCTAAGATTGTGACTTTTTCGTCGGCTAACTTCAATGCTAAGTTGTTTGGAATCTGACCCCCTGTAGAAACAATTGTTCCCATTGGATTTTCCATCTCAATGATATCCATTACGCGCTCAAAACTCAGTTCGTCAAAATACAGTCGGTCGCACATATCGTAGTCGGTCGATACCGTTTCGGGATTGTAGTTGATCATAACAGAGCGGAAACCTTCCTTGCGAATGGTCATCAGCGCATTTACACCGCACCAGTCAAATTCTACAGAAGAACCTATCCGATAAGCACCCGAACCTAGAACTACAACCGAGCGGTGGTCACCGAGGTATTTTACATCACTGGCTGTACCGCCGTAGGTCAGGTACAAATAGTTAGTTTGTGCGGGATATTCGGCGGCAAGCGTATCAATTTGTTTTACTACCGGAACAATTCCACGTTCCTTACGATGATGGCGAGTAAGTTTTATATTTTCGTCAATATCATCGCTACTACATTTGGTTACCAACCGGGTAATTTGGAAATCGGAGAATCCCATTTCTTTTGCACGGCGTAGTACATTATCTGGCAATTCATTCAACGAATTAAATGTTTCCAGTTCATGTTCTTTTTCAACGATTGCTTTTAATTTGTATAAGAACCAGCAGTCTATTTTAGTCAATTCGTGGAGTCTGTCAACATTATAACCGCTGTGAAGCGCTTGGGCCAAATAGAATACGCGTTTGTCGGTAGGCTGGGAGAGAGCTGTATCCACATCATCGGCATAAAAATCTTTATTGGCCACAAATCCGTGCATACCAAGCCCAATCATACGCAAGCCTTTCTGGAATGCTTCTTCAAAGTTACGTCCAATAGACATAATTTCACCCACCGATTTCATGCTTGATCCCAATTGACGAGAAACGCCCTGGAATTTTCCCAAATCCCAACGAGGAATTTTACAAACAATATAATCTAATGCTGGTTCGAAAAATGCTGAAGTATCTTTTGTTACCGAGTTTTTCAATTCAGGAAGTCCGTAACCTAAACCAAGTTTTGCGGCTACGAAAGCCAACGGATAACCGGTTGCTTTAGAAGCCAATGCTGAAGAGCGGCTCAGACGGGCATTTACTTCAATTACACGGTAATCTTCAGAAACAGTGTCGAACGCATATTGCACATTACATTCACCTACAATACCAATATGGCGAATAATGCGAATAGCAAGTTCGCGGAGTTTGTGGTATTCGCTGTTGGTCAATGTTTGCGAAGGTGCAACTACAATACTTTCACCGGTGTGTATCCCAAGTGGATCAAAGTTTTCCATGTTACAAACCGTGATACAGTTGTCGTATTTATCACGCACTACTTCATATTCAATTTCTTTCCATCCTTTCAACGATTTCTCAACCAAAACCTGAGACGAATAAGCAAATGCTTTTTCAACCAACGTTCTTAATTCAGTATCGTTGTCGCAGAAGCCACTACCCATTCCACCTAGTGCATAAGCTGCCCGAACTATAACCGGATAACCAAGTTCATTAGCAGCACGAACTGCGTTTTCAAGATCATTTACTGCCTCACTCTTGATATATTTTACATCAATTTCATGCAGTTTTTGGTTGAATATTTCGCGGTCTTCGGTGTCAATAATTGATTGAACCGGAGTTCCAAGAACTTTGATGTTATATTTTTCGAAAACTTTATTCCGGAATAAAGCCACACCGCAATTTAATGCTGTTTGTCCTCCAAACGACAGGAATACGCCATCTGGACGTTCTTTTTCAATAACACGTTCAACAAACTCTGGGGTAACCGGCAGAAAATATACTTTATCGGCAATACCTTCGGAAGTTTGCACGGTGGCAATGTTCGGGTTGATAAGAACTGTTTGAATTCCTTCTTCCTTCAATGCTTTTAAAGCTTGAGAGCCGGAATAATCAAATTCACCTGCTTCGCCAATTTTCAATGCTCCCGAACCCAGTACCAGTACTTTCTTTATTTCGCCTTTTTCAGCTCCCGTGTAAACATGTTTGGTTACCAAGCGCGATTCCAGTTCCTCTTCAATCATTTGAGGAATTGGTTTCGAAAAATCAGTTAGTGTTTTGATAAAAACATCGAAAAGAAATTCGGTATCAGTTGGTCCCGAAGAAGCTTCAGGGTGAAATTGTGCCGAAAACCATGGCATTGTTTTGTGTTGGATTCCTTCATTAGTTCCGTCGTTCATGTTTACAAACAAAGGTTCCCAATCGGCTCCAATAGTCTTATTATCTACGGCAAAACCATGATTTTGTGAAGTAATAAAGGCACGTTGTGTTCCAACCAATTGTACCGGTTGGTTATGGCTGCGGTGTCCGTATTTCAGTTTATATGTTTTTGCTCCACCAGCAACCGCAAGCAATTGATTTCCCATACAAATTCCAAAAATCGGTTTCTCGGTAAGCATGGCAGTTTGAATATGTTTAACTGTGTCTTGTGCATATTCAGGGTCACCAGGACCATTTGATATAAACAAACCGTCGTAATCAATGTGGTTGAAGTCATAATCCCATGGCACACGAATTACCGTAGTATCACGTTTCAACAAGCAGCGGATAATGTTATGTTTTACACCGCAATCAACCAAAAGAACTTTGTGTTTTCCGCTTCCATAAGTTATTACTTCTTTGCAACTTACTTTGGCTACCTGGTTTTCATCATCAGGATTTATAAAATCTATGTCTTCACCATCAGGAAAAACGAACTTCCCTCTCATTGTTCCTTTCTCACGCACCAACTTTGTCAACTCGCGGGTATCTACACCAAAAATTCCGGGAACTTCGTTTTCTATTAGCCACTCGCTCAAGCTTTTTCCAGCATTCCAGTGACTATATTCAAAAGAAAAATCGGAAATAATCAGGCCTGTTGCTTGAATTTTTTCCGATTCATAAAAAGTAGAAAGTCCGTTTTGGATGATGTCATTCGGAACACCGTAATTACCAACCAATGGAAAAGTTATCGTCAACAACTGACCAGCATAGGATGGGTCGGTCAAACTTTCGGGATACCCAACCATGGCAGTATTAAAAACAACTTCGCCGGCTACCGGCTTCTCGTAACCAAATGATTTTCCTTTAAAAATGGTTCCATCTTCCAAAATTAAGTGGAGAGGCTTGTACTTTTGCATATATTGTGTTTTGATTGAATTGTCGTTCCGACTCAAATGTCCAAATTTGTGCAAAAGTACTCCTTTTTCTTGTTTTGTGCAACCCTAAAACTGAGAATTTTTTTTTATTTAACCGATTTTTAAATAATTGGTATCAAATTGTCAATAAATGAGTTGAATGCGAATAAATATACTTATTTAATTTATTCGTTTGGTTTTTCGGCACCCGGTAATGTCATTCCGATTTTATAGATTGCATTTTCTTTATACATTCTTAAAGAATCAATCTGAGCAGTTTTAATAACCAGATTTTTTTCGGGAATTTCATTCGAAGTCATCAAATAATTTTTCAAGTATGAATTTCTTTTCTCCAATTTATTGAGTAATCCAACCTGCAATGAATCTGGAGAATAAAGGGAATTGACTTTTTCCTGTAAAGTAGTTTGTAAAGAAACCATTCCATTATGTTTTACCAATGTATCGAGGTATTGTACAAAATCCTTATCGTTATTCTGAACGGATTGTACATCTTGATTGCTAATCACCGTATTGTTTTCAGACTTTTGTAGCGAATTTAAATATGAAAATTTTGTTTTATACAGGGCGAATTCTGTCATTGCGTCAGGTAAATTGACGTATTGAGTGAGTGAAAGTACCATCTCTGGCTTCTTTTTAATAATTGTTGACAGGTTATTAAACTGACTGTATTGCTCGGCTGTGAACCCAGATTGCAATGGTTCAATTGCAATTGATTCCATTTTATCAGGATTCATACCCAATGAATTTGCAAGAAATTTCAAAGGTGATAATGCGACTTTTACCATCAGGTTTACAATTGTTTTGAAAATAATTTTCTTGTATGAGAATTTCGGATCTTTTACATTTCCTTTTACAGGTAAATCAAAATTAATCTTATCATCTTTATCTTTCATAATGTAAAGAGCCAATCGAAGAGGAACATTGTATTTGACTTTAAGCTGCTTTTGCTTTTTTCCAACATTCATTTTATAAACATCCACTGTGTTTGAACTTGTAATATTGTTGCTCCGAATATTGTTTTTGCTTATAAAATTCATGTTTCCGGTAGTAATGTCGTAAGCCGTGTAATACTTGCAATATGGACTCATTAATTTCAGGCTCATGTTTTGGAGATTCATCATTATTTGCTGGTTAGAAAAGTCATTCATATTACCTTTCCAGCTGAATCGTGCCGTACCACCTTCGGGAAACGAACCTTTTATTTTGAAATCATTATTTCCATTCATATCAAAATTTTTTGCCAAAAAGTCGATTCTCTTTATTGGCAACTTAAATGGTGAATTTAGAGTATTATCGGTATATACTAACTGGGAATTGTCTACATGTAAGTCGGTTACTTTGAATGTCATTGGAGCAGAATTGGACGATTTACTTTTATCCTCAGGCTTAAATAAGGCGCTGATATTATTAGTTTTAGGATTTAGAATAAAGTCTAATTTGGCATTGGAAGCATGAATGTAATCAAAAAGGTAGGTTGAAGTTTTGTAAGAAATATTATTCATTTTTACAGAAGCAGTTTCTGCAGATACTATAGGCTCATTTTTGTTGTTTGTCATTTTGAATCCGGAAGCACTGCTTGTACCACTTAATTTGAAATCCATGATGTGATTTGTATTACCCACAATAAGTAAATTTCCACTCACTAATCCTTCGAACTGATTGATATTGTAATATTGTTGAACATAAGGTTTGACAATATTGACAGCCAGATTTTTGACTAAAATATTGAGCTTGTAACCATCTGTCTTCATATTAATTTCAAGCTTGCTATCCAAAGTTGCTATATCGCCAATTTTTAGATGTACACCACCTTTTGTATTCCCATTTCCAAAACTAAGTTCGGGAATAGATACACCTAAATCGTTCATTTTAATAGTGTTTTTTAGGAGCTGATCGGTGTAAACCAATGTTCCACCTCTAAAATAAATATTTCTGATTACTATGGATTTTGGGAAAGATGAATGCGCAGTGTCTTTTTTTGAACTGTTTTTTTTAGACATTAAGTCATCAAAATTGAAAACATCGCCTTTTTGTAAAACATCCAGATAGGGATGAACTACTTTTAATTCGCTTATTTCTAAGTTTTTACTCAGAAGCTTTGTAAGCTCTATGTTTACAAAAAACGTGTCGATGGAAGCAAAAACGTCTTTGTTATTTTTTTCGTACAAATAAATTGAATCAAGTTCTAACGTTCCGGTGAAAATATTAATATGTAAACCTTTCATTTGAACTTTTCGTCCTATTAGCTCTTTGCTGTGTTTCTCAATATAATTTTTAGTCACCGGAGATATTCCTAACGCTAAAATAAGCACAATAATAGCTATAGCTGAAGTGATTGTCAACAGAATCTTGAATGATTTACTTTTCATGTAGTTTACTTTTATATGTGATTATGTGCAAAGTTCTAAAAAAAAAATGAATTTGCAATAAAGCAATGGATATTTAGTAAAAAACATAAATTTCAAAAAAATGTTTTCCATAAAATTCTCAAAAAAAACGGGCAGCCTACATTTTGTGAGTTGCCCGATTCATTTTCGATCTTAATTCATTTCTTTAGATATTAAAATTCCGAAGTAAAATGGAACTTTATATTTTTAAAGTCGTTTTGCGCCATTTGAAGGACATAACCTGAATCAGCCAGAAAAACATCACGTCCTTCTTTGTCTTTAGCCATATATTGCGCTTTGCGTTTTTTGAAATTATCGAGTTCTACGGCATTATCGCTTTCAATCCAACAAGCTTTGTAAAGCGAAATAGGATCCCACCGGCATTGTGCATTGTATTCGTGTAACAACCGATATTGAATTACTTCAAATTGAAGTTGACCCACAGTTCCAATAATTTTACGTCCATTGTATTGATTTGTAAATAATTGTGCTACTCCTTCATCCATCAATTGATTAATTCCTTTATCTAATTGTTTGGTTTTCATTGGGTCGGCATTTTCTATATATTTAAACATTTCGGGCGAAAAGCTTGGAATTCCCTTGAAATGAAGGTCTTCGCCAGCTGTCAATGTGTCGCCAATTTTGAAATTACCTGTATCGGGTAAACCTACAATATCACCCGCATAGGCTTCGTCGACAGTTTCTTTTTTCTGAGCCATAAATGCTGTTGGTGAAGAGAAGCGCATCATTTTACCATGTCGAATGTGCTTGTAATTTACATTTCGCTCAAATTTACCTGAGCAAATTTTTACGAATGCAATACAACTGCGATGATTTGGATCCATATTGGCATGGATTTTAAAAATAAAGCCCGAAAAAGCCTCTTCATAAGGATTTATTTCTCTTTCCTGAGCATGAATGGGGCGGGGTGAAGGTGCAATTTCCACAAAACAATCGAGCAATTCCTTTACTCCAAAGTTATTCAGCGCGCTGCCAAAAAAAACTGGTGCCAAGTGTCCTGCAAGGTATTTTTCATTGTCGAATTCGGAGTAAACGCCGTTAATAAGTTCCATGTCTTCACGTAGCTTATTGGCATCGTGCTCACCAACTAATTTGTCTAACTCTTTGCTGTTAATATCAGACAATTCAACCGATTCGCTGATAGATTGTTTGTTTGGTGTAAAAAGTTGAAGATTTTCTTTGTGAATATTATAAACGCCTTTGAACGAAAATCCCTGGTTAATAGGCCAACTAAGTGGACGAACTGCAATGCCAAGCTCAGCTTCCAGTTCATCAAGCAAATCAAAAGCTTCTTTTCCTTCGCGATCCATTTTATTGACAAAAATCATGACCGGAGTATTTCGCATTCGGCAAACTTCCATAAGTTTGCGGGTTTGAGCTTCTACACCTTTGGCTGTATCCACTACAATAATTACGCTATCAACCGCAGTTAACGTTCGGTAAGTGTCTTCTGCAAAGTCCTGGTGACCAGGTGTGTCAAGGATATTGATTTTATAGTCACGATATTCAAATCCCATCACAGAAGTTGCAACTGAAATTCCACGTTGCTTCTCAATTTCCATCCAATCGGAAGTAGCTGTTTTTTTTATTTTATTCGATTTAACAGCACCTGCTACGTGAATGGCGCCTCCAAAAAGTAATAATTTCTCTGTAAGCGTGGTTTTACCTGCATCGGGGTGACTAATAATGGCAAATGTGCGACGGCGTTGGATTTCTGATTGTAAAGACATTGTTTATTGGAAGATTTGCTAATTCGGTTCTGTTTTTTAAGCTTGCAAAGTTACTATTTTTAAAACAATTGGGCAAATTCAATAAATGCTTCAAAATATAAAATTCAAAAAAATGAAAAAATCTAAAATTCAATTATTTAAAGAAAAAGAGGTCGACATTTAGCCGACCTCTTATGCAAAATTATAAACCTGAATTATTAATTTTCAAAGCATAAATTAAAACTTAAACCCTAATGTTACTACTAAATTATTATTTGCAGTTTTCACATTTGCCGGATTAACAGCGTAAATTAAACTATTAGAATTATATGGATAAAACGTTTCGTCCAAAATTTTGTTCACGTATGCAAAATCAATATACCAGCTTGCTTCCCGATAACCAAAGCCAGCAGTAAGATAATTTGTACTGTTGTTTATAAAATATTCTGTATCAGTTCTTGTAGTGTTGTATCTCATGAGTTTATCTGAATTTGGATTTGTTCCTGCACTCATATTTGCATATCCAGCTCTTAAGGAGAAATGATCAGTCAATTTATATTCTCCACCAATTTTTAAAGTTCTTACATTATTCAAAACGCTTTTAATACCAGTGTTTTCATCGGCATAGTTTTGTGAATTACCATTTTGATCCATTAATGTAGTATTAGAATTCAGGTTGTAATCATATTCGGCACTAAGTAAACCTCTTTGTCCTAGAATTACTGCTGCACTTGCATTAAATTTCCACGGTGTTGATAACATATAAGAGTTATAACCTGTTGGTGTAGTTATATTACCGTTGTTGGAGCTGCTAATATAGTAATTTAGACTAGTATAATTATTATCAGTCAATGCAAAAACAGTTGGAGAATGCACCGAAAAGCCTATCCGCACAATGTCTATTGGTCTGAGAATAGCCCCAAAATTAACATTTAAACCAGCTCCGTTGGTCATGATATTGTTATCAAAAGTCATACTCTGGTTGTCGCCGGCACCAAACATTTCGGAGTATTGACTTCTTTCAGTATAATTAATGGATTGTAAATTTAAATTTGCTCCTAAATAAAGCAGGTTGCTGAAATTACCAGCCCATCCAACAGAGTATTCATCTAAAAAACCACTTTCCTGTATGCTAAATGTTGGTTTAACTTGTTCATTTAAGCTCAATAATGGTGACCAAGTACTTATACCGTTAGCATCAACAGTTTCATTGATAAGGTATCCCTGATATGCTAATTCAGACATCCACGGTATACTTGTATTATTATAAGGATCATTGCTGGAACTCAAATCAGCACTTTTAATATTGCCGGTAAAATAGGCAAGATAATCTGTCATTGAAGAGTTTTGGTAACCACTGCTTATGGTTGAGTTTCGATTAAAGTCTCTAAGTCTGTTGTAGGAAAATGACCAATTAGAGTTTAAAAGTCCATCGCTACTATTTTGACTTCTGAACGTTGGATAAGATTTAACATATGAAAAGTTGGTAAAACTAAAGTTATTTAAATTATCACTGGTTTTTGTTCCATTCCATGTTGCATTGCTGTTTTGCATCAATAAATTTAGAGTACCAGTCATTTCTGAACTTCGATAAATCCCCAACCCAGCTGGATTGTCTTTAATTGCAGAGGGATCACCACCCAATGCTCCGAAAGCACCAGCCATGCCCATATATCTGGCAGTTCCATTTATATCTGTTAATACAAACTTTTGTGCATCAAATTCTGTTTGTGCAAAGATGGCTGTGCAGTTTAAAATTACTGCCAAGGCTAATATATTCTTTTTCATATTGTATTTATTTAGTTTTCTAAAACGTCAGGATTTATCTTGTATCAATAATTCTAAGTATTAGCGTCTACCACCTCCACCACCACCAGAACTGCGGCCTCCACCACCTCCGCTGCTGCTGCCACCAGAACTTCTGCCACCTCCAGAATATGAACTCCCAGAGTTTCCACTACTGTAGTTTGTGCTTTCTCTTGAATAAGAGGGACTGTTACTACGATAATTGTTATTGGAAGAATTTATAATTGAATTGCTTGATGAGCGTGAAGTTATTCCCGTAGAATAATTGCTGCGTGATGTACTGTTGTAATTAATACTTTGTCTGCCGGTTGTATTTCCTGTAGGTACATTCGAAATTGAGGTTGTGTAAGTACGTGGTCGTGTATTTATATTATATGTGTTTGATCTTGCGATAGAACTTGTACCCGAACTTTGATTGTTAAATCTGAGTCCGTTGGCTCTCACTATCCCAATTCCATTTACCGAATTTGTAGTTATTCTTGAATTAGAAGTAACAGTTGTTCTTGTACTTAAAGACGTGTTACTTGCTAAAGAACTATTACGTGAACCCGTCACCGTTGTAAATTGATTGGATGCTGAATAAGTTCCTCCACCTATTGTTGATGATGCTGAATTTCTTGTGCCGCCTAATCTATTGCTTCCATTGTAATTTGGTATTTCACGTCTATTTCCTTCATCGTAGTTTTTATTTCGATTGAATCCACCATAGCCACCATAGCCACCATAGCCATAATATGGGTATCCATAACCATATCCATAATAACCGCCATAACCATAATATGGGTATCCATAACCATAGCCGTAATAATCTCCTAAACCATATCCACCATAAAAATTATTAAATCCCCAAGGACTGTTCCAACCATATCCATATCCTCCCCAGCCAAATCCTCCAAAGTAAGGGTCGATATTATAATTCCACCAATAAGGATTTGTCCAGGTTGGAGTTACGTATGCGTACGAACCATCTACATATACATTCCAGTCGCTATTATTGAGGAAGTAAATATCGTTGTATCTTGGATCTCCAATAAAAATTTCATATTTAGGATTATGAAAACGTCTAATCCTTTCAGCATATTCCATATCGGATTCATTACCATTAAATCCATTCAAATAATAACCTTGTTCTTGATTATTTTCTGTGCTGTCATTTGGTTGATTTGCCACGTTATCTTGATTATTATCAGCAACATAAATGGTGTCGTGAATAACCATCGATCCAGTTTTACTATCATAACTAGCCAAATTACTTGCTCGTTTAATTCCATTCCTATGTACATCACTGGCCATTCCTACAACATATACGGTATCATGTACAATAGTTGGATTTGTAGTTTTACGTTCAGTATAAATAATTTCCTTTGCCCCGTTTTTGTAATTTGGACTCGAATTGTTATTAAAATTCTGATTTTGTGTAGTTTGATTTGTATTCTCGGTTTGCAAAGTTTTGTCTTTGCCGGGTTTATAGTAAATGTCATCTACAATAGTCGACTGGTTTTGACTAATTCCTGCAAGCGGAAAAAGTAAAGTCAACATAAAAATAAAAAATGTGGATCGTTTCATGATAATATCTCCTATATTTTAGTCTTATTCAGACTGTTTGTTGTTATTTTATAACAATAATCGTGCCATTTGAAGGCTTCTTGTTATACTTTGTATTACTAAAAATTCAAATCAAAATTTGAGATGATTTATTGATAAAGATATTGTACTTTTGTAAACTATTTTTATTTATTAGACAGAAAATAAACCAGAATGTTTAATTGAATGCATTATTTTTTTGATAATTGTATCCGGATTATAACTTTTAACTTTTATTTATTTATTTATATGGATTATTTTGAGGTTAATTTTTTCATAGAGCCTTACGAAGAATATATTTCTGATCTTTTAGCCGAAGAATTAGGCGAAATTGGATTCGACAGCTTTGTACCAACCGAAGTGGGTTTGGATGCATATATTATCGAAACGTCTTTTGATGAGTTAAAAATAAAAAATTTATTGGATAATTTTCCAATTGAAGCGATTATAGACTACAAAGTTACAAAAATTGAGTCGAAAAACTGGAATGAAGAGTGGGAAAAACACTATTTTGAACCAATTGTTATAGGAAATGATTGTGTAATTCATAGTTCTTTTCATAAAAATGTGCCAAAAGCAACGTATGATATTGTAATAGATCCTAAAATGGCTTTCGGAACAGGACATCACGAAACTACGAGTTTGGTTATTGGAAGGATTTTACAAATGGAATTACAGGGTAAAACATTGCTCGATATGGGTTGTGGAACAGCTGTTTTAGCCATTTTGGCTGCAATGCGTGGTGCTAAGGATATTTTAGCCATTGATATTGATACCTGGTGTACCGAAAATTCGCTGGAAAACATTGCAATAAATAAAATTTCAGACGTCAAAGTTCTACTGGGTGGAGCTGAGCTACTTGCCGGATTACATTTTGATATTATACTGGCTAATATCAACCGAAATATTTTATTGTCTGATATGGAAAATTATGCAGCCTGTCTATCAAGTGGTGGCGAATTATATATGAGTGGTTTTTATAAAGAAGATATTCCTTTAATAGAAGCTGAAGCCAATCGTAATGGATTGAAAATGATAGACTATAACGAAAAAAACAATTGGGTGGTTGTGAAAACAGTAAAGAATTGAAAAATCATAAAATATTATTCACAAAAAAACGCTGCGAAATTAACAATCACAGCGTTTTTTTTATTTGTATAAGAACATTTTATTAGTTCACTTTTTGAATTAACTCCATACCTACTTCGATCGCTTTTTCATTCATTGGAATTAAATGATGATGACGATCAGGAAGAGATTTTTTCAATCCTTTAAGCACATTGGCAACCTTCACAATTGGTCGAACTTTAAGTAGTCCACCGAGGATAATCATGTTCATTGTCTTTGTAGAATCATTTGCATAAGCATATTCAGTTGCATCTATCCGATAGATATTTATATCAGTGCGTGTCGGAAATTTATGAAATCCATTACTATCAAAAATCAGTGTTCCGCCTGGCTTTACTTTACTTTCAAAACGTTCCAACGAAGGCTGATTCAAAACTATGGCAGTGTCATACGAATTAAGAACAGGAGAACTAATACGTTCGTCACTTAAAATAACGGTTACATTGGCAGTTCCACCACGTTGTTCAGGTCCATAAGATGGCATCCAACTTACTTCTTGTCCCTGCATTAATCCTGAGTATGCTAAGATTTTACCCATCGAAAGTACTCCCTGACCACCGAATCCGGCTATTATTATTTCTTCTTTCATGCTCTAAATTGTAAATTATTAAAGATCTTTTAAATCGCAAATAGGATAGGCTGGAAACATATTTTCAACCATCCAATCATTTGATGCTGCCGGCGATAATTTCCAACCTGAGTTACAGGTTGAAACAACTTCTACAACTGAGGTTCCTTTACCTTCCATCGAATTTTCAAAGGCTTTTCTGATAGCTTTTTTTGTTTTACGAACAGAAGCTACGTTATGAACGCTTTGACGTGTAACATAACAAGTTCCTTCTAATTGAGCCAGCAATTTTGTTATATCAAGTGGATTTCCATTTAATGGAGCTGTACGGCCATTTGGCGAAGTAGATGATTTCATCCCTAACAATGTGGTTGGTGCCATTTGCCCACCAGTCATTCCATATATGCCATTGTTTATGAAAATAATGGCAATATTTTCACCCCGATTGGCTGCATGAATTGTTTCGGCAGTACCTATTGCGGCTAAATCCCCATCCCCCTGATAAGTAAATACAAGACGATCGGGAAGTAATCGCTTTACAGCTGTTGCCAATGCCGGTGCACGACCATGAGCGGCCTGTTGCCAGTCTATATCAAGGTATTTATAAGCAAACACTGCACATCCAACAGGAGCAATACCAATAGTTTTGTCCTGAAAATCCATTTCTTCAATGATTTCTGCAATAAGTTTATGCACCACACCATGACTACACCCCGGACAATAATGCATAGGAGTGTCATTTAATACTTTTGTTTTGGTATAAACTAAGTTTTCGGGGCTTATTATTTCGTTTGTTGTCATAATATTTTTTAATACAAAATTAAGAATACACAATTTATAATTTTTTATTCACAATTCATCGATTTAAACTATGAATCTTCTATTATGAATTATTTTACAACTTTTTCTTTCAATGCTTTTAGAACCTCATCAGGTGAAGGAACTATTCCGCCCATCCTGCCGTAGAATTGAACAGGAACACGACCGTTGACGACAAGCTTCACATCATCAATCATTTGACCTGCACTCATTTCAACGGTAAGCATACCTTTTACTTTGTCGGCATAATTACTAATTGCAATGGTAGGGAATGGGAAAAGAGTTATTGGACGTAACAATCCTGCTTTAATCCCTTCAGCGCGTGCCATTTCAACGGCTTTTTGACATACACGGGCAGTAGTTCCAAATGCAACTACAAGGTATTCAGCATCTTCGCAAGAGAATTCTTCAAACAAAACTTCATTTTTCTCAATTTCCCGGTATTTGCGTTGCAAACGAAGATTTATTGTTTCCATTTCTTCGGCTTCGAGTGATAAAGAAGTTATAATGTTGGGTTTCCGGCTTGATGGTTTTCCCAATGTGGCCCATGGATATTTTTCACGAATTTCTTCTTCTGTCAAACGTGGTTGGAAAGGTGGAAGCACAACTTTTTCCATCATCTGTCCAATTACACCATCAGCTAAAATAAGCGCCGGAGTACAATATTTAAATGCTAAATCAAAAGCTAAAACTGTATGGTCTGCCATTTCTTGTACAGAAGCTGGTGCAAGAGTAATTAATTTGTAATCACCGTGTCCACCACCTTTTACCGATTGGTAGTAGTCTGCCTGACTTGGTTGAATTGTGCCTAAGCCGGGTCCACCACGCATTACATTTACAATTAAGCATGGTAATTCAGCACACGCTATATAGGAAATTCCCTCTTGCATCAAACTTACTCCAGGGCTTGAAGAACTCGTCATAGTTCTTTTACCACAGCCTGCACCACCATAAACCATGTTGATTGATGAAGTTTCACTTTCGGCTTGTAACACCACCATTCCGGTTGTATTCCAGGGTTCAAGCTCCATAAGGGTTTCCATGATTTCTGACTGTGGTGTAATTGGATAGCCAAAATAACCATCACAACCACAACGAACTGCTGCATGTGCAA
This sequence comes from Paludibacter sp., assembly GCA_031292575.1. Taxonomy (GTDB): domain Bacteria; phylum Bacteroidota; class Bacteroidia; order Bacteroidales; family Paludibacteraceae; genus Paludibacter. Next base: position 22,350 of record JARLGX010000019.1, on the reverse strand, counting down.
TAGCTTCGTTTCCTTTCATCAGTCTTACTTCCTCTATATTCTGTTTCTTTGAATCATTCATTTTATTAATACTGTTTAAATTGAAAGATATTCTAAAAGCCTATACTCTAACTTTATATACGGTTATACATGCATCGGGACATACATAAGCACATGCAGCACAACCAACACATGAGTCTGGATCGACCATAATACTATAATTGTATCCTTTAGAATTTGCTTCTTTATTTAATGCTAATACGTTTGACGGACAAGCCACTACACATAAATTACAGCCTTTACAGCGCTCTATATTGACTACAACTGCTCCTTTTATTTTTGCCATTATATAATGATTTAAAATTGACGCACAAATGTAACAAAAAAATGTTCAAAGAATAACTCTGAATGTAGCTTTTTAGTTTTTTTGTGCTTCTAAAATCACTTGTTTTTCTTAATTCGATGCTTTAAAATACAAACATCAGATTTATTTTTTTTGAGAAAAAAGCCATTTTAAAAAATCCGGCTCAGCAAATGCAGGAGTCCAGCTGTTGTGCCCTACACCCGGAAATTCGATGTGTTCAACTTGTTGAGAACCGTCCGCTTTCAATTCAATAAATGCATTACGCGAATATTCAGGAGATACTATGTTATCACTGTCTCCATTGTAAATCCGAATAGGCATTTTGGTGACTTTTTTTAATCGATCAACATTAACTGCACCACAAATTGGAATGGCAGCGGCAAAAAGATTCGGATACCTGCATATCAAATCAAATGTACCCATACCTCCCAATGACAGACCCAGTACATAAATACGTTTTCTGTTAACTGCTTCCGTTTTTTGAACAAAATCTACAAGTTTTTTGGCTAAAAATAATGGTTTTGCAGGTTCTTTTGGGTCAAGTAAATTGAATTTAGTATCAGATCTTTCTGTAATTGTCATCCAGCTTTGATTTACCGGACATTGAGGGAAAAGAACTATTGCCGGATAATTCTGTCGATTGAGTGAATCTGTAAAAAGTGAAGCACCCCATACAAGTTGTTTAGTATTGTCATTTCCCTTTTCGCCGGAGCCATGCAGGAAAAGAACCAACGGGTAAGTTTTTGATTTATCGTAGTTTTTTGGAAATAAAACACGATAACGTAATGTGTCACCTTTATAAATAAACTCTTTTTTTTGAAAAGAATCATTCTGAGATTGAGCCAACATGCAGATACAAAACAAAAGCAGCGATAATGTGATATTCTTTTTCATAAGACTAAAATTTCAATTTTTATTTCACGCCAAATATAATATTCTTTTAGCGTATTTATTGCATTTTTCCCCAATTTTTATACGGATTTTTTGTCAAACTGGAGTTGTAATATCGTCTGTCTCCGGTAACTTCTTCTCCTAACCAGTCGGGTTTTATAAAATTTTCGTTTTCATTCTCCAACTCAATTTCAGCAAGTATTAAACCACTATTTTCACCATAAAATTCATCTACTTCAAAGGTATGTTTGCCAACAGGAATTTCGTAACGGGTTTTATCAATTGCACCCGGTTCACATAGTTGTAAAAGTTCTTCGGCTTCGTTCAGCGGTATTTCTTTTTCCCATTCGTACCTACTCAAACCAGATTCGTTGCTTTTGCCTTTTATGGTTATATATCCTTTGTCGCCCTTTATACGAATGCGTACAGTTCTGCCGGTAGCCGAAGACAGATAACCTTGTACAATTCTAAATGACCTTTCAGCATGAGATTTATATTCTCCCTTTACTAAAAACTTTCGTTCAATTTCCATAATTCTAAATTTGTTTACCGATTACAAACTCCAATATAAGGACAGTACTGACAAATCTTCACATTTTCTGTTTGCTTAAACGGAATTTCCGGATTGAAAATTTCTTCCAGACACGTTGTCAAAAGTTTCTTGAATTCGTTTTCATATATCGCAAAATCTGTTACTTTTTCTTTAAGTTCTTTGTTTGTTAGTTCAGTATTAAATTCATCCTTAAATACGTCCCGAATATAATAAATGCCCGGGATTGTATTTTTAATGTGGTTATTTTCCTCATAAAGAACACAATATAAAAAAGTCTGAAGAACAAATTTTGGTCTGTTCTCTTTGTTGTGTTCAAAAACTTCTTCCAGATTTTTAAAATCAAGTTTTCCGGTTCCTGTTTTATAATCCAGAATACGTAAACGGCCTTCTTTCTCATCAATGCGATCAATAAAACCTTTGATATTTACGTTGAAATTGCCATTTAGTATTGGATATTCAATCTTACATCGTTCTTCGGAACTGATATAGCGGAAAGGAGCATGTTGCTTGTCTATTTTCAAAACCTGCAAAATATATTTACGAAGTACACTGGCAATCAGCAAATTATTGCCTTCCAGTGGTACAATTGCATTGTTTTTCTTTTTGAAATACTTTGTGGCAAAAGCAACCGTAACTTCTTTGTCAATTTGCAATGGGTTTTTAATCAGTTGATCGAAATCATCCGATTGAATAATGTGACCTTTAAATGGAAGATACAGATTTTCCATTACTGCATGAAAAAGCGTACCAAACATATTGGCTTCAACGGTTTCGAGCACTTCATCGGCTTCTTCCACATCTTCTACTTTGGTCAAATAAAATTGTAACGGACAATCAATATAAGTATTAATTGAACTAGCCGAAAGTGATGGGCTAAATTCCGCTGTTGAAGTAAATTTGAGCAGCTTTTCCATTACTGTAGGAGTCTTTTCAACCTGAATGGCTTGTGCATTATCAAAGCCAATATCGAACGATATATTTTTTTTCTGAATTTTAACTCCGTAATGATAATGTAATTGATGCATGAAGCGACTGACTTCACCAGTTTGCATGCCTTCGGTTCGTGAATCATAGAGAAAGAAAATACGTTTAGCTCTATGAATTAAGCGATAAAAATTATACGCCGTAATGGCATCTTGATGTTCTGTGGTTGGTAACTCGAAACCCCGGCGCAGATTGTAAGGTATAAAACTGTTTGTGCTACTTTTGGTCGGGAAAATTCCTTCGTTGAAAGACGTTATGATGAGATTTTCAAAGTCGAGACCACGTGTTTCGAGTACGCCCATTACTTGTAAACCGTCGAGTGGTTCACCTACAAACGGAATGGTAATACCGGCTGTAAGTTGTCGTGTGAGACGCACCAACGTATCCATACTCATATCAACTTCCACTGGTTTGTTTTTCAATATGTCTGCCATACGATTGATGGTGACATAATACTGATACAAAAAATCACATTCCAGTTGGTAGTTATGTTCTTCGTTTGAAGCTTGCTGCCAACCGTTTTGCAAACTTCGCAGAATATGCAGCAAATAAGGCAAAAAGGATTGTGTATTAGTTTGAGGAGTAAAAATTGCAGCAAGTAATTCATTCTTTATCAACTCTTCAGCATCAATGTAAATCCAGTTGTTTTCTGCCATTTGACTTGTTAACCGATTTGCTTCATCGTTGCATAACAAGGCAATATACTGATGGTTGAGAATGTTTGAAACAGTTTGATGATAAAAGGAAACCCGTTCGCCCGAAATGCGTAATCGTTTCTGTAATTCAAAAATATGTTCAATTAATCCTGAAACAGGTGTAGATTTCAGCGGAAATCCCATTGTAACATTCACTTTCTCAATTTGAGCCGGTAAAGAATGGAGTAGGGGCACAAGCAAACTTTCGTCGGGCAGCACCACAGCGGTTTTTATCCAACTCAAATTAGTAACTTCGGGTGGAAAAAGTTTGTTTAAAATAGCATACGCTTGTTTTGCTTGTCCCACAGCCGACGGAACTGCAATAAGTTCAATTTCTTTATCCTGTAACGATTCTATATTTACTTCAATTGGATATTTTGATGGAAAAATGTGAATGTTATCTGCATAAAAGCGCGAAGCCTGATTATCGCTGTCGCGAAGTTCCACTGCTTCATAATCCCAATAAAAATCAGCTTGATTCCTTTTTTGTAGTTCCGACATTAAGGTGCGTTCGCAAGGATTTAGCGCATTGAAACCAACAAAGACAAATTGTTTGGTACTAAATTCAGGAATATCCTCTTTTGCTCGTAACCTATCGGCTACATCGCGGCAAATCATGCCTTCTGTGGCTGTGTTTTCGGCAATAAGTTCAGCACGGAATTGTTCGTAAACGGGCAATAGAATTTTCCAGGTTGCAACAAAGTCTTCCGAAGTTTTACCTTCAGTTACCGGTACAAAATTGCTCCAGAATTGTCGGATAGCTTCTACCTGCTTTTCGGAAAAAACATTGAAAAGTTGGTCTATTTGCTTGAGTTCGGTAATATTTGTGAATAATTGCTTTGCATCAACCCGGTATTTATCAACATCTTCAAAATCGGATAACAACATTTCTCCCCAAAAAACGAATGAATCAAATGTTTCTTCACTACCGCTTTGCTCGCTGTAAATACGATATAGACGGAATAAATTACTCAACCGATCGGCAGTTTGCCATTGAGATGCAGAAGCAAAACATTCATTGATCGTTATGATTTCGGGAGAGAAAATAGGTTTGGCAGCAATTTCGGAAACATATCGCTGAAAGAAAAGACCTGCACGGCGATTAGGAAATACGAACGTAAAATCGCTGATAGGTTCTTTGAACTCGGAATAATATGTTTGGGCTATACGGTAAAGAAAGGAATTCATTGGATTTGGTTTAGTCGAACTATTGCATTTTTACAGACTGCTAAAATACACAAAATTTTCTTACTTTTGCAAATGATTTTTATATTCTAAGATGCAATTTAGTTACTCATAACTTTTAACTACAATGATTGGAACCCTTGTCAACACAGCAGCCGTAATTGTAGGCGGAACCATTGGTTTAATGTTGAAAAAAAATATGCCTCAACGCGTTACAACCATTTATTTTCAGGCGGTGGGCTTGTTTACGCTGGCCATAGGTATTTCCATGGTAGTGAAAATGGAACATATCCTTATTGTGGTTAGCAGTCTGGCTATTGGCTCATTATTAGGTGAATGGATAAATATTGAAGCTGGAACCGAGCGTATGAGTGAATATTTAAAGCGGCGTTTCCACATTGGCAATGATAAATTTTCCGAAGGTTTGATTACAGCTTTTCTGCTGTTTTGTATCGGCTCTATGACCATACTCGGCACTATCCAGGAGGGTACAGGCGGTTCATCTGATTTGCTTTTCACCAAATCGTTGATGGACTTTTTCTCGGCTTTGTTGCTTGCTTCAGCTTTTGGGGTAGGTGTTATAGTATCATCTATTCCTCTTTTTCTTTTTCAGGGAGCATTGACCTTGGTGGCCATGTTTGCAAGTTCATTTTTTACTCCATCTATTATTCTAGGTTTAACCAGTGTTGGTGGTATTTTACTTATTGGTCTGGGGATAAATGTTCTTGAAATAAAAAAGCTCCGTATCATGAATATGCTTCCTGCTTTGATTGTGGTAGTCATTTTATTATGGTGGTTTGCCTGATTAAATTTACTCTGAAAACATAAGTTTCCTTGAATCTTTTCTTTTAATTAAATCCAATATTTACATTAAAAATGATTGTTTTCTGCACAAATTAATTACATTTGCGCAGTTTTTTGTTTGAAATTGGTATAAATTTCATCCCATTCCAATTAATATCAATTAGATTTTAAGGCTTTAGAATATAAAATGATTTTTTTTTAATTTTTCATTTAACTTTTATCCAATTATTTTGTTTAAAGTTTTGTGACTATAAATGCTAAGTAAAATAGAATGAACAAAAACGAAGTATTTGAGCAGCGAAAAAAAGCACTGCAACAAATGGAAGATAATGCCGTAGTTAAACAGCATTTAAAAGGAAAACTTACTGCCCGCGAACGAATTACAGTTTTATTTGATGAAGGAACATTTTTTGAATTTGACGCTTTTGTAGAGCCGGCTCAAAGTTCAACGAGTGGAAAGCAATCGGTTTTTGGTGATGGTGTGGTGGTAGGACGCGGGTTGGTGCAAGGTAGAAGTGTTTTTGCTTATGCACAGGATTTTACGGTTTTAGGTGGCTCGTTGGGCTTTGCTCATGGACAAAAAATTGCTAAAATACAGGAAATGGCGTTGAAACTTGGTGCACCTGTTGTTGGATTAATTGATTCAGGTGGCGCACGTATTCAGGAAGGTTTAAAAAGTCTTTCGGCTTATGCATCAATTTTTCGCAACAATGTACGTTCTTCTGGTATCATTCCGCAAATTAGCGTTATTCTTGGACCTGCTGCCGGTGGAGCGGTTTATTCGCCTGCTTTGACAGATTTCATTTTTATGACAAACCAAACTTCGTACATGTTTGTTACCGGTCCGGATGTGGTTAAAGAAGTATTGAACGAAGATATTGATATGGAAACACTGGGTGGTGGAAATGTTCATGCCCAGAAAAGCGGAGTTGCTCATTTTGTTTACGATGATGAAGAACATGCCATTATGTATGTTCGCAAGTTGTTGTCTTATTTACCTTCCAACAATTTTGAGCCAATTCCTATTTCTACAAATGTTCAGTTTTACGAAACACGTCAGGAGTTTCTGGATAAAATTATTCCCGATGATGCCAATCGTCCATACGATATGAAAGAAATTATCAATATTTTGGTTGATAAAGATTCATTTTTTGAGGTTCATGAAAAATATGCACAGAATATTTTGGTAGGCTTTGCCCGTTTGGATGGTAAAACGATTGGTATTGTGGCCAATCAACCCAAAGTAATGGCCGGAACGCTAGATATAAATGCGAGTGTTAAAGGAGCCCGGTTTGTGCGTTTCTGTGATGCTTACAATATTCCCTTGCTTATTCTTGAAGATGTTCCGGGCTTTTTACCGGGTACCGATCAGGAATATAATGGAATTATCCGAAATGGCGCGAAGCTGTTATATGCATTTTGCGAAGCAACCGTTCCGAAAATTACTGTCATTACCCGCAAAGCCTATGGTGGAGCATACATTGTGATGAGTAGTAAAAATACAGGGGGTGATTTTAATTTTGCCTGGCCAACAGCCGAAATTGCGGTTATGGGACCTGCAGGAGCTATTAAAATTGTAAATAGGGCAGAATTAGCCAAGGCTGAAAATAAAGTTGAGATGGAAAAAATTCTGACTGAAAAATATAAAAACGAGATTGCTAACCCCTATAAAGCTGAAGAATTAGGCTTAATTGATGAAGTGATAAATCCTTCGGATACTCGCAGAATCTTGATTACGGCATTTGAAGTATTATCCAATAAGCAATATTCCGCACCCGAGCGCAAGCATGGAAGTATACCACTATAAGGTGGTTAATTGCTGAAAGGTTGATTTGTTTAATAGGTTAAGGCGAGAAGTTGTTTAAAATGGATTATTTTTACGCATTTTAAATAGACCTATCAACTAATAACCCAATCAACTAAAAACCGATTAACTAATAAACTTACAAAACTATTCAATTAAATAAAAATGAATAAACGCCTTTTAATTGCCAATCGGAGTGAAATAGCAATACGAATTATACGTTCTGCTCACAAACTTGGATTGACTGCAATCGTGTTGCAAAGCGAAAAAGAGCCAGATGCACTTTATTTGAATTATGCCGATGAAGTTATTCTGGCAAACGATGGTTCGAGCGATAAACCGATCTTTTTGGATGCCGAAAAGATTGTGCAATTAGCACTCGAAAATCAAATCGACATGATTCATCCCGGTTATGGATTTTTATCCGAAAATCCCGATTTTGCACAACTTTGTGAAGATAATGGACTTAATTTTATTGGACCGTCTCCTAAATTAATTAGGGAAATGGGCATTAAAACCATTGCCAAGAAAATGGCTATTGATGCAGGTTTACCTTTGGTTCCGGGCAGTGATGGCGCGGTTAAGGATGCAAAGGTTGCATTGGAATTTGCCAAAAAAATTGGCTACCCTGTTTTACTGAAAGCATCAGCCGGCGGTGGCGGACGCGGAATGCGCATTGTGGAGAAACCCGAAACAATGGAACGCAATTTTAAGTCGGCTTTTGATGAAGCTACAGCTGCTTTTGGAAATGGCGATTTATTTATTGAAAAATATTTAGAAAATCCGAAACATTTGGAATTTCAGATTTTAGGCGATAAATATGGACATGTGATTCAATTAGGAGAGCGTGAATGTTCGTTGCAACGAAAGCATCAAAAATTACTTGAAGAAGCTCCTTCAGCAAGTATTTCTCCCCGTATAAGAAAGAAAATGGGGAAAATGGCTGTGAAATTTGCTGAGTCAATTGGTTATTTTTCCGCTGGAACAATTGAGTATATTCTAGATGAAGATGGTACTTTCTATTTTATGGAAATGAATACCCGCATACAAGTGGAACATCCTGTTACAGAAATGGTAAGTGGTGTGGATTTGGTTGACTGGCAAATAAAAATTGCTCTGGGCGAAAAACTAACCGTCAAACAATCGGAAGTAAAAACAACAGGTTGGGCTATAGAATGTCGTGTAAATACAGAAGATCCACAAAACAGATTTAGTCCGCAAACAGGATTTATTGAAAAAATCCGCTTTCCACAAAATCCTAATGTCCGCATAGAAACAGGTGTTCAAAACGGTTCGGTTGTTACGCCTTATTTTGATTCAATGATTGCCAAAATTATTGTACACGGAAATAACCGACAGGATGCAATTAATAAAACATTGGAAGCTTTGCAGGATTTTGGGTTGATGGGAATGAAAACTACTGTTCCGTTTTGCAGGGCAGTTTTGCAGCATCCTGAGTTTGTTTCGGCACGCTACACAACACGTTGGGTTACACAGTATTTTAAACCCGAAATGTTGGAAAATCCGGATGATGAGTTGATAGGAGCTTTGGCTGCAACAATTATTTATGCAACCGAGTATTTACAAATAGCTTCCGATTTACCGGCTTCCAGGAATGAATCTTTAAATGTTTGGGTGTTGAATAAACGAATTAATAAGTAATTATGGGAACTTCTTATGTATATAAACGCGATGCATCAAGGCTTTTTATTGCCATGCGCGAAAATGGAAAACGATTCAAAATATATCTTCCAAAGGAATCGAAACCAGTTATTGATAATGAGGAAAAGGATATAAACTTCATCGAACAATCAGATTATCAATATACATTTAATTGGAAAGATAAGCGATATAACTGCGAACTTGTTTCTCGCGATCAGAATAAAATGGTTATAAAAGTGAATGGAGTTGAATATAAATTCAGTCTTGAATCGCTTTTTTCGTATATTCGCCATGGAATGATTGACAAAGAAGGAAAGCAGATTGATGAAAATAATATTTTATCGCCAATGCCGGGGAAAATTGTTGACTTATTTTTGGCTGAGGGAGATTTGGTAAATGTTGGTGAACCTATTTTGAGCCTGGAAGCCATGAAAATGCAAAATGAAATTACAGCTACTTGTAATGGAGTTATTGGAAAAATTCACGTTGTACCCGGTCAATCTGTTATGAAAGATGATTTATTGGTTGAAGTGACTTCAATTGATGTGTAATTATTTGTAGATGCAAAAAAATATAAGAAGGAAAGGAGTGAATCTGTTTAGATTTTGCTCCTTTTCTTTTTATATCAAAAATAATTTTAAGGTTTTCAAAAACTTTTACTCCTGATGGACTATAAATTGTTTAAGCTTTAGTATCTTTGTTCGACAAAGTATAAACTTATAGTTTGGCATTAAAATGCTTTATTTCAAGTTATTCGCATGAAAAAATATCATTTTATCTTTTTTCTGCTCCTCATTCAGTTTACATTCGCTGCATTTGCTACGAAACCTTTTCGATTTGCACTTTTCTCGGATACGCATATTTCTCCAACAAATTCACACCCAACTGAAGATCTCCAACATGCTGTAAACGATGTGAATTCATTGAAAAACATTGATTTTGTGCTTGTTTCGGGTGATGTGTCGAATTTGGGTGATACTGTTTCACTAAAAATAGCCAGAAAATTGCTTCAAAATCTTAAGATGCCTTATTATGTTATTCCGGGAAATCATGATATAAAATGGAACGAACCAAATGCCGGAAATTTTAAGAAGATTTTTAGGGATGATAAATTCATATTCGGTCACAATGGATTTGAATTTATTGGTTTTACCACAGCACCGCTTACTAAATCGAGCAATGGAATAATACTACAGACAGATATTGACTGGATGAAAAAGGTTTTAGAAAAAACAGGCAAGAGTAAACCCGTATTTGTGGTTACACACTATCCGCTTTTACCTGGTGATGTGGATAATGGAAAAGATATGATAGATGTATTGCAGAAATTCAATGTCAAAGCGGTTTTGAATGGTCATTATCATCGCAATGTATTGCTGAATTACGACGGAATTCCGGGAATTGTAAACCGTTCAACTTTGCGTGGAAATAATGCGATAGGTGGATATTCTCTCTACACGATTTCCGATTCAATTATAGTTTCCGAAAAACGTATCGGACAACCGGAAGAAGTATGGCTGGCATTACCATTAGAACTAAACAAATAGATAATATATTTAAAATCAAGATTATGGATAGCTTTTATGAAATTTCGAAAGAACAGGAAATTGCTGAAACCAAGCGATTCTTTGTAAGGGTTTATGCCTGGATGTCGATGGCATTGGTTATTACCGGATTAGTGGCTTACAGAACAGCTACAACTCCCGAAATTATTAATTTTATCTTCGGACAAAAATTTGTATTTTATGGTATGCTGATTCTCGAATTAGTAATGGTTGGCGTTTTGGTTGGAGCCATTCAAAAAATGTCTGCTATAACTGCTACCATTGTTTTTGTATTGTATTCAATACTGAACGGAGTTACGCTGGCTTCTATTTTTTTTGTATTTACAACCGATTCTTTAGCTTCTACGTTTTTTATCACTGCCGGAACTTTTGCAGCCATGAGTTTGTATGGCTATTTTACAAAATCCGATCTCACAAAATTGGGTAATATTCTCGTAATGGCTTTATTCGGATTGATAATTGCTTCAATTGTGAATATGTTTTTCAGTAATGAAATGCTTTATTGGATAACTACTTACGCTGGAGTTTTGATTTTTGTAGGGTTAATTGCTTACGATACTCAAAAGTTGAAGAAACTTAATGTAATAGGCAATGAAGGTACTGACGAAGACAAAAAGGAATCCATTATCGGAGCATTAATCTTATACCTCGATTTCATTAATTTATTTCTGTTTTTATTGCGGATTTTTGGAAGACGAAGATAATATTCCAGTTATCAGTGAACGGTTATCAATAAGAAAATGACTGATCACTGATGACCATTCACTGCTAACTGTTTTACAATGAAATTAACAAATATTGCCCAATTAATTGGTGCTAAAGGAAAAAGCATTCCTGATATTGAAATAAACTGGCTATTGACCGATAGCCGTTCATTATCTTTTCCGGCTGAGAGTTTATTTTTTGCTATTCACACCGCCAGAAACAACGGTCATAATTACATTCAGGAACTTTACCGGCAGAATCTTCGCTATTTTGTAGTAAGTGAAATGCATCCAGAGTTTGAAAAAATGACAGATGCTGTTTTTCTGCAAGTGACGGATACATTGCAAGCCTTACAGCGTTTGGCTGCTGCGCATCGATCTGCATTTAAAGTACCGGTAATTGGAATTACAGGAAGCAATGGTAAAACTGTGGTGAAAGAATGGCTTTATCAGCTTTTACACACCGATTATGTCATTACCCGTTCGCCACGCAGCTATAATTCACAAATAGGTGTGCCGTTATCGGTATGGGCAATGAATGAAAATACGCAATTGGGAATTTTCGAAGCAGGAATTTCTGAAATGAACGAAATGATTCATTTACAACCAATTATTCAACCAACTATAGGCGTTTTTACTAATTTAGGTGAAGCTCATCAGGAGAATTTTGTTGGATTAAAACAAAAATGCGAAGAGAAACTTCAACTTTTTGTTCAATCTGAGGTTTTGATTTATTGTTCCGATAATAAATTGGTTGAAATTTCAGTGGCTCAGTCCGATTTTAGAGGGAAATTATTTTCGTGGGGAAAATCGGATAAAGCAATTGTACAAATTCTAAACGTTGAAAAAACTTCACAAAACACCAAAGTTCAGTTTAAATATGTCGGTTCAGAATCGACCGTTATTATTCCGTTTACAGATGATGCATCAATAGAAAATGCACTTCAATGTGTAACTATCATGCTTTATTTGGGGATGAAACCGATTGATATAGCCAAACGCATTTTGATCCTTGAAGCAGTTGCCATGCGACTGGAAGTAAAAGAAGGTGTTCGCGATTGCCTGATAATAAACGACAGTTATAATTCAGATTTAAATTCCTTAAGTATTGCGCTCGATTTTCTGAATCAACAAGCCACGGCTAAAAACTTATCGAAAACACTGATTCTTTCGGATATTTTGCAAAGCGGGCAAACAGCCGATCAACTTTATAAAACAGTTTCTGAGCTTGTAAAAAACAAGAATATTCAACGCATTATCGGCATTGGGTCAGATATTTCTAAACATGCTGATACCTTTGAATCCATTGATAAAACTTTTTTTGAACATACCGAAGACTTTCTGAAATCAACTATTTTAAGGGAGTTGAAGAATGAAATCATTTTGTTGAAAGGCTCCAGAAAATATCATTTCGAAGATATTTCTGAAAAGCTGGAATTGGTAACCCACGAAACTATTCTGGAGGTAAACCTGAATGCCTTGGTGGATAATCTAAACTATTTCCGTGCGAAACTTCGCCCCGAAACGAAAATGATGTGTATGGTAAAAGCTTTTGCTTATGGTAGTGGAGCTGTAGAAGTGGCTCGTACACTGCAGCATCATCGCGTTGATTACCTGGCAGTGGCTGTTGCCGACGAGGGTGCAGACTTACGTAACGAAGGCATTCGTATTCCAATTGTGGTAATGAATCCCGAAAAAGGTAGTTTTGGGATGATTTTCGATAATAAACTGGAACCTGAAATTTATAGTTTCCGTTTGCTCGATTCGTTTATTGCAGCAGCCGAAAAACTGGGATTAACAGACTATCCAATTCATATAAAAATAGATAGCGGCATGCATCGACTTGGTTTTGAACCACAGGATATGGATCAATTACTTGCCCGGCTTAAAAGACAAAATCAGGTGAAAGTCCGATCTGTTTTCTCCCATTTGTCTGGTTCGGACGAAGCAAAATTTGATGCATTTACTAAACAACAAATAGCCACCTTTACAACTTGTGCTGATCAGTTTTCGGCTACTTTCTCACATCACATTATGCGACATATACTGAATTCAGCTGGCATCGAACGTTTTCCCGAATATCAGTTTGATATGGTTCGGTTAGGAATTGGCCATTATGGCATTAGCTCCTTGCCTGAAGCAAATCTGAAACAAGTTTGTGCGTTGAAAACAGTTATTCTTCAGATTAAAACTGTAAAAGCAGGGGAAACTGTAGGTTACAGCCGCAAAGGAATTGTTGAAGCCGATAAACGGATTGCAGTTATTCCAATTGGTTATGCCGATGGTTTTGACCGTAAATTAGGAAATGGAGTAGGAGAGGTGCTAATAAACGGAAAGCGTACAAAAGTAATTGGAAACGTGTGCATGGACCTGGTTATGATAGACGTTACAAACATAGAAGCAAACGAAGGAGATGTGGTTGAAATATTTGGAGATAATCTGACAATCTCTGAAGTATCAGGCTGGTTGAAAACAATTCCTTATGAAGTGCTTACAAGTGTTTCGAGACGAGTGAAACGAATTTATTTTCAGGAATGAAATTCAATGTACTAATTTGATAATATGCTAATGAAAGAATCAAGAAATGAATGTATTAAGAAATTTAGAAATCAACTAACAGTTTGTCCTATTACCAAATTATCACATTGGCATATTATCACATTAAAATATTAACTCATGATTCTGGTTCATCTTCAAAAATTAGATACAGCAAAAGTTCTTTTGAAAAGCGCGTCAAAACTCGCAACTCAACTGATTAAATCATTTGGTGTTATCAGTTTTGTCGATTCGGATGAGCTTGTTGCTGAACGCGAAAATGAACTAAAAAAAATCTTGCAAGAGACTCAAATTACGGTTCGGAATTCTAAAACTAACACAATATCATCAGTTTGTGAAGAACTGGAAGCTTCATTTTTGTTTATCCAGTTGCCAAACGGACAAACCAGGAATATTCGAAGTTTGTTGAACGATTGCCATGAATTGCGGATACCTTATTTGTTTTACAAAGATTCATTTACAGAACTTGATTTGACAAAAGTTATTTTACCGGTAGGATTTTTGGAAGAAGAGTTGGAAAAAGCTCAATTTGCAGCTGCGTTCGGGCGATTTTGTGGTTCTAAAATAAAAATGTTGCTTGCAAAAGATTATGGTTCTAAAGCAGCTACCAATGCTGAAAAGATGAAAGAATTATTCGATAAATTTGATTTCAAATACACTTTAGAGAAAGCCACCAAAGACAGTTTTAAAGTAGAAGCTGAATCTATTCAAGTTGCTGAGAGTGAAAATGCAGGATTAATTATTGTTTCGGCTTCGCGCGATTATGGATTGGATGACATACTTTTTGGACCAAAAGAATATCATGTAGTAAAAAAATCTGCAATACCGGTTCTGCTGGTCAATCCGCGTGGTGATTTATATGCACTTTGCGATTGATTATATATTGAAATTGCAAAAAAAACTTATCTTTGAAAAATCATTTACAGTAAAGATACATAAATTCAATATGGAGCAGAGATCAAAAGTAAGAAGATTGATATTGAAAGAATTACTTGTCCCAATGGTGGCAGTGTTCGTTATATTGATAATTGCTTTTTTCGGCTATATCATTATTGAAGGTTTTAGCCCGTTGAAATCTTTGTACATGATGGTAATAACCTTTGCTACAATTGGTTATGGCGATGTAGTTCCCAAAACGGATGCAGGTAAGATTTTTACTATCTGCATTATAATTTCAGGATTTACAGTTGGTTTATATGCTGTTGGCAAAATTTCGGCTTTTTTTGTAGAAGGCGAGTTATCTAAATTATTAAAGCTAAGAAAAATGAACAAAGTGCTTGACTCAATGAATGACCATTACATTGTTTGTGGTTATGGAAAAACAGGAAAACGTGTGCTCGAAGATCTTATGAATAAGGGATTAGACGTTGTTATTATTGAGAATAACACGGAACGGAGTGAAAAATTGAAAGAGATGTACGGCAAAAATTTCATTCATCTGGATGCTGATGCAACCGATGATGATGTATTAATTCAGGCAGGAATTAAAAGAGCTAAGATTCTTATTTCCGTATTATCAACCGATGCTGAAAATCTGTTTGTAACACTGAGTGCTAAAGATTTAAACAAAGAAATTAAAATAATAACCCGCGTTGCCGAAGGAAATTCATCCGAGAAATTTAAGAAAGCCGGAGCTGACTTTATTGTTTCGCCCATAGAAATTGCTACTGACAGGATTATTTCAATTGCCACTACCAGTACTGATTTCTTTAGTTTTGTTGAATTTGCAGGTGGAAAAGAAGAACTGAAAGATTATAAATTTGGATTGGTAGAGATTAAAGTCGGTAGTGATTTGATTAATAAAACTTATCGAGAGGCTAATATTCCACAACGAACAAATCTTGTGGTTATTGGTTATTATTCTTCAACCAGCGAGTTACAGGTAAATCCTACTGCTGATAATCTTATTCAACTGGACGACAAGTTATTGGTATTTGGAAATGAAGATCAGATTTTGAACTTAAAAAAAATAGCCAGACATACTAAAACCAATTAATAATTTGTCATTTTTAATTGACTAAAAATCAATAAATAAGAAATCTCGTTTTTTTTTGTATCTTTGCACAAAGATAATAGATCAATCATCCTTCTTTCAGTTGAACTTTCTTGCAATTTGCATGAAATTGGTTTCAAAGACAGTTTCCCCTTTCAAATAAATATTTCAATCTACTTTAATTATACATATTTACGATTTCATTTAAAAAAAATTATACAACTGAATGGCAAAATCTCAAAATACACTTAACAAACAGGAAAACGAAAAGAAACGTTTAAAAAAACGAAAAGAAAAACAAGAAAGACGGGAAGAACAGAGACTAAATCCTTCGGAAGGTGGGCTTAACAATATGATTGCTTATGTTGACGAGTTCGGAAGGCTAACAGATACGCCACCCGATCCAACCAAGAAAACAAAAGTTGATGCTTCAACTATCGAAATAGGTGTGCCTCGACGTGAAGAAGAAGTAGTTTCGCCTTTTAGGAATGGACGCGTAGACTTTTTTGACGATTCGAAAGGTTTCGGTTTTATTAAAGAAACCGGCACGCAGGAAAAATATTTTGTTCATGTTAATGGATGTTTGCAGGAAATAAAAGAAGGTGATATGGTTGCTTTTGAACTTGAGCAAGGAAGAAAAGGAATAAATGCCGTTCGTGTAAAAAAAGTATAGTTCCTGCTTATACCTTTCTGAACAAATACGTTATAATATATTTCAGTAAAAAATAGTTACAAAAAAAAAGGAAGAACTGCCAGGTTCTTCCTTTTTTAATTACAGTTTCTTGTTTTATTACTTTACATAGAGCCTGGTTGTTCCACTCCAACTTTTGCCGGCTCCAACTGATTGTATGCCAGTTATTTCTTTGGGTAAATTCAGATTGGGTGCATTTATTGCCCATGTTTGTGGTTCGGGGCATACCCAGTTTACTTCACCTCCGTTATTCCAAAGAGTCCAATGTTTAAACTGGTTGTCCACTTCGTAATAAACACTGATATTGTCTTTATTATTGGTAAGAATTGCACCGTGATATGGTTTTCCGTTTTCAACTATAGCTTCGTCGGTCAGTGCAATTTCTATCGGTTTGCCGTTTACAGTCATTCCTTCTGTACGCAGAAGTGATTCTTCATCCGATAAATCCAATAAATTTCCGGTAGGCAAACTTCGATCTGATAATTCCCAACGTTTGCCGGCAGAAAGTCTTAACTTATAATCAGATTTCTTTGTGTTTTCAGAGAATGGTAATCGGATAGGTGTGTGAAATCCAACCCCCAGCGGCATAATTTCTGTACCCAGGTTATTGAAAGTAACAATATGAGTTAGTTCGTTGTCAGTTAAGATAAATCTTATTTTACAAACAAATTCATGTGGAAAGTTGGAATAGATAGCATTATTTATTCTGTTTGAGTAAAAACTTGCTTCTATTTCCACGGCGTCGTTAGAAAAACGGGTACCTGTAATTGTAAATGGTTGTGATTTAATGATTCCGTGATGATAATTATTTTGATCAGGAATGGTAATAGGATATTTATAACTCTTACCATGATAGGTGTATTTACCATCTTCAATCCGGTTTGGAGGGAAAAGCAATGGTACGCCAAATATCTGTGGACGGCTTAAAAATGTTTCCATTTCATCATCTTCAGGAGTTCTCAGAATATCAACCTTTTTATCTTTATTATAAAGCTTTACCAGGTTGGCACCTACTGATGGCACAATGATGGCTTCATATACATTTGTTTCGAGCAACACGGCATCAATTCCATGCCAGTTAATTTTTTCAATATTCATAGTGTTATTTTTTTCTGATAAATTAGACAATTCTTATATCTTGCAAATTTAGTCAATACTAACGATAGTGTTTGTGTCTTGGCTGAAATTTAGTAAAATATAGCTCAAATTGATGTAAAAAGAACAGGCATAAACATCTTCTGGATATGCCTGTTTTTGATGTTCAAAAAAAAATGTGCCGAAGTTTAGTTGCTGGGGCTTAGTTCTGCGCTGGCTTCTATGTTAACATCATCGCCAACCATTGCTGCAGGAAATTTAGTGCCAATGCCGAAATCAGATCTTTTAAGAAGTCCTGTAATTGTAAATACAGCTATTTCTTTCTTATTCATAGGATTTGTTATTTTTCCCTCAAATACCACATTTAATTCAACAGGTTTTGTAATTCCATGCATCGTAAGATTCCCAAAGAGTTTGTATTCTTTATCTTTGATATGCTTAATAGAAGTACTTTTGAAACTCAGGGTAGGAAATTTTTGAGCATCAAAAAAGGCATCACTTTTTAAATGTGTGTCCCGCTGTTCCTGATCGGTGTTTATGCTGGCAATTTGAGCTGTAAGCTCAACTTTGGCATCGCTGTAATCAGGTTTTGAAGTAGTTGCCGTTATTTCAAATTGTTTGAAATTTCCGGTTACGTGTGAAATCATAAGATGTGTAATATTAAATCCTAAACGTGAGTGAGCTGGATCAGAAGTCCACGTTTGAGAAAATGCTGAAATAGCAAATAACATAACTGCAATTGAAAGACTAATTTTTCTCATAATTGTTTCTTTTAAATTTGATTATAATTGTTTGTTTTTTTAGATTTGTAATCATCCCAAATAAATTCAGTTTACAATTCTAATTTATATTTCTAAAAACAGTTAACCAGCTTGTTTTGTTCTCAAAGGTTTAGTTTCCATAGATTAAAATTTGCTTACAATTATTTTTTATTTAATGGTGATATTATAAATAAATCGCCATACTATCATTTTGGACAGCATGGCGATTTTTGAAATTATAGTATTACTTTCTTCGTTTTTTATTCAAAAAGCAATTCACCAAAAAACTCAGGACGGTGAAAATCTGGTCTCTCAGTTTTAACCGGATTCCAGGTTACATAATGTGGTGAATCTGTTCCATCGGCGCATTTATAAAAATTGCCCATTATTTTTTTTGGCAAATGATTCGGGTCAATGCCCATAATTCTTAACGGTATTTTTACAGTTAATTCCCAGTCGAACATTCCTTCCATTTCATTAAAAGCTCTACGACCCATTGATGGATAACGTTTAATCATGGATAATTCTTCTTTGCTGAAAGGTGTTACATCTTTGTTGCGAGACACTCGCTTTGAAGCTTTACAAGTACCAATGCAATTAAATTCAAAGTTCATGTATTTGTCATTTCCTGGTACTTGACAAAAGAATTCCACACTACTATCTTCGTTTACGGGATCCTGATCGTTGGAGTAAATGGCCCTTAACATACTTCCCCTGACTGAAAATTTTATAAAAATACTGTCAATGGATCTGGCTATACTGAATTGTGTAATAGGACGATACGGGTAAGTCTCTACCCAATTTAAAATTTCAACTGTATTGCAATCACCGAAATCATCAAGAATGTCACCTGCTGATTCTATAGTTGTATCATTTAATGCTTCGACTAATCGAATTATTAAGTTCTTCATTTTTTTATTTATAATTTTCTGCAATATTAACCAATAATTCTGATAAATTGAAATTTTATGATAAGAATATATAGTTAAATATTGATTTTATTTGAAAAGAATTAATCTGGTTGGATTAAATTAAATTTTAAGTAAAGCAAATCAATATGAAATTCAGTTTCGGGGATTAATTTTAAATTAAAAAAGAGGTTGTAAATAATTGATTATTTTACAACCTCTTCCTAAATTTAAATAAAAAAACGCCTTGACTAATTATTTTACATTATCTAATGATAATTGCTTTTTTATTTTTGCAATTGCTTGTTTATGAGCTTTTTCAAAATGAGTTTTTATATCGTCAACAACTTCTTTAACGGAGAAAATCCGAGGTGCTAAATAAGCATTACTTCCTGCAAATGCATATCCTTTATCCAAATTTCCTTTGTAAGCATTATACAGTGCCACGATAATGCAATAAGGCACTTTTTTATAATCGCATGTTCGAAGACAATCGTAAGGACATGATTTTGGACGCGTAAGTCCCAGTTTCACTTTATCTAAAAATGCATTATTTAAGGCGCGACCGGGCATTCCAACTGGGCTTTGAATGATTTCAACATCATTCTTTTTTGCATTAATATAAGATTGTTTGAATTTGTCATCGGCATCACATTCATGTGTTGTTACAAACCGACTGGCAATTTGTACTCCTTTGGCTCCCAGTTGCATAAACTTGTACATATCTTCGCCCGAATAAATTCCTCCTGCAGCTACTACCGGAATTTCCTGATTGTATTTTTCTTCAAAAAAAGAAACTTCCCTTACTACTTCTGGAATCAATTTCTCGAGTGAGAAATTTGGATCAGCAATTTGATCATTTTTAAATCCTAGATGACCACCGGCTTTTGGACCTTCCACTACAACTAAATCGGGCAAATAATCGTATAATGCTTTCCATTTTTCGCAGATAATTTTGGCTGCCCTTGCCGACGAAACAATAGGCACAAGTTTCGTGGTACAACCCTCAGTCCTGAATTTAGGTAAGTCCAGGGGGAGACCTGCTCCAGCAAAAATTACATCAGCTTTTTCGGCAATTGCTGTTTTAACCATTTCATTGAAATTGGTTAACGCCATCATAATATTTACTCCAATAATACCTGAAGTTTTTTCCTTTGCTTTTCTAATTTCCTCTTTCAACCCACAAATACAAGCTTCCATATAGTCTTTCGCGGTATTGCGATAAATAAGACCAAGCCCCGCACACGAAATAACGCCTACTCCTCCTTCATTTGCAACTGCAGACGCTAATCCATTCAACGAAATTCCAACACCCATTCCACCTTGAATAATAGGCAGACGAGCTGTTAAATTTCCAATTTTCAAATTATTCATATTGCACATTTTGATGATTATTGTGCAAATGTACGCATAATTGAGCATACATAATGAAGCAATATAGTTATCTGTCTCATATTTAACAGAATTCATCAGATATTAATGTGTTTCTGCATAATTATTTGAAAAATAGAAATAAAATCGTTATTGATTTGTAGTTTCAATATCAGAAATAGAATTAATAATCATACAGTCGTTGATATTTCGGTTTAAAAATATATCTTTGAATAATTAAATTTATATATAGATGAATTTTACAGCAATTGATTTTGAAACGGCACACGCTGAATTTCCCTGCGAAATAGGACTGACTCGTGTTGAGAATGGTGTAATAATTAATTCAAAATCATGGTTAATTAAACCGGCTTGCTTTCCTTATATGAACCCAAGGAATCAGCAAGTACATGGAATTTCACCTGCAGATGTATCATCAGCACTTACCTTTGAAGAACTTTGGAGCGAATTAAAACCTTGGTTTAATGACAATTATTTGGTTGCGCACAATGCAGCTTTTGATATGCGTGTTTTAAGGTCAGCATTGGCTTATTACGATTTGGCAATTCCATGTGCAGAGTACTTTTGTAGTGTCAGTGTTTCCCGTAAAACATGGAAACAATTGCCCGGTCATTCGTTGGGTGTTGTGAGTCAATATCATAACATTAAGTTTAATCATCATCGGGCTGGTGATGATGCTCAAGCTTGTGCTCAGATTGCTTTGAAAGCTTTTCAAACTGTTGAAGCTCTTAATGTACAAGATGGATTAAAAAAACTTGGAGTGGCGTTGAAGAAACTATAAAGCATGGTCAAATATATCCGAAAAATTGAATATATTTAGCTCTATATTTTAGTTCTGAAAAATCAATTAACTTACATATAAAAAAACCTCTCTGAGCTTCACAGCAAAGAGAGGTTGTCATTTAAAGTTTTGTTGTTTTATCTACTCACACAAAATACTTGCTAACAAACAAGTTTTTTAAAATACAGAAATATCGTAATTTGGCTCTTCAACGATCTCAGGAACCAATTCAGTGTAAATGACTTTGCCTTTTTCATCAACAGCCACAACAGAACGAGACATTAAACCTTTAAGTGGTCCGTCCGTTAACAAAACTCCATAATCAGTTGCAAAAGTGTTGTATCTGAAATCAGATGCCGTAATTACATTTTCTAATCCTTCAGCACCACAAAACCGACTTTGGGCAAAAGGTAAATCTTTTGATACACATATTACAATTACATTGTCTTTTTCTGAAACCCATTTGTTGAATTTACGAACTGAGGCTGCACATGTAGCTGTGTCCAAACTAGGAAAAATATTTAATAATACACGTTTCCCTTTGTAATCACTTAAATGAATTTCTTCTAAACCGCTGCCTACCAATTTGAAATCAGGAGCCTGACTTCCTACTACTGGTAATTGACCGTTTGTTTGAACATCGCCACCTTTAAATTTTACTGTTGCCATAATAAATGAATCTTATAATTTAGTTTAAAAATTAGTTTGTTAATACCTTAATAACAGCATTCAATGGTTTTTTGTTTATATTTGTCCTTGATTTTTTTAAAAATATTGATTTGAATTGAGTTCTACAAAATAGAATGGATTACCTAAACACTAAGTACCATCAAAATTTTGTCATTCATGCGAATCAGGAGTAGAGACTCCGTAATTCTTTGTTAGTTTAAAGTGTTTATAATAAAGGAAATAAGTGTAAAATAGTTTGTTCAATTCTCTGAAAATCATTATCTTAGAAGAAAATTCGCAGTAATATTCTAAGT